>JADLFH010000122.1 GCA_020845705.1 Microthrixaceae bacterium
GAGGTCGATGGCGTCGACGGGCTTGGCGCCCACGCCGACATTCACGCGCAGGCGCTCGCCCGCGCAGAGCACGGTGTCGCCGGGCTCGACGACAAGGTCGGCCGCGCGGACGTTCGGCAGGTTGAGGAAGGGCGCCGATGTGCGCAGCGCCAGGCGCACGGTCTGGCGCGGCCACGCCACCGTGAGGGCCAGCAGGATCACGAACGCGCCGGCCGCCACGGCCACGGGACGCCGCAGCGCCTTCAACGAGATCTCCTGGCGCGGCCGCACGAGCAGGGCGTCGGCCTGGGCTTCGCGAACGAGCTCGGCGATCAGCGCGTCGGAGCCGCGGATGCCCGGGTCATCGCGGCTGGTGATCAGCTCGACCGCGGAGCTGATGCGCTCCTGCAGTTCCGGGTGGTGCATCTCGATCACGCGCGCGATGCCGGCCAGCGAGAAGGTGGTCGACAGCGGCTTGAGGATGAACCGCAGCACGGCCCAGCCCACGCAGCCGTAGAAGCACAGCGCCAGCAGCCAGCGCGTCCACTGTGAGAACAGCACGAGCCCGGCGTCGACGGCCATGCCGCCCAGCAGGGCCACGATCCATACCGCCGCCACGGTGCAGAGGCCGCGCAGCAAGATGACCCTGCGCATGCGGTAGATCAGGCCCCGCAGTGTCGCGGCGATTTCCTCGGGTATGCGTTGCGTTTCACCGTTCATACGTTCGGTCCTTCCCCTCGATCGTCAGGGCAGGCGCTGCTTCTTGCGCACCACCCACTCCGCGCCGGCCACCAGCACGATCAGCGCCAGCCACGGCCAGGAGTTCCACAGCTCGATCTGCTTGCGCTCATGGTTCTCCACGATGCCCGGCCCGAGGGCCGCCAGCACATCGGCGGCGTCCGCCGGTTCCACGGAGACCCCGTGCGTGAGCGTCGCGAGACGCGCGAGCAGGCCGCGGTCCGCGGCGAACTCCACGCTCTCGCGGCGCACCTGGGTCTCCACGGAGAACTCGCACGTGGCGCGCGCCACCTCGCCTGCGCCGAGGACGGACACCGCGGCCGGGGCGTCGAGTTCCACGCGGTAGTCGCCACTCGTCAGCGC
>JADLFH010000123.1 GCA_020845705.1 Microthrixaceae bacterium
AAGACTGAGACGACCGAGCAGACTCCCGGCGACGCGGAGCGTGAGGCGTTGATCCAGCAGTTGAAAGAGGCTGAAGCGAAGATCGTCGAATATAAGGACGGTTGGGCGAGGTCTCAGGCGGAGTTCCAGAATTTCCGTAAGCGCGTAGAGCGTGATAATGAGTCGTTCAAGGCTTCGACCAAAGGCGACATCATCAAGAAGGTGCTGCCCGTGCTCGATGACCTGGAACGCGCTTTGCAAAACCGCCCCGCTGACGATGCCTGGGCGAACGGCCTTGAGTTGGTGGCGCGCAAGTTCCAAAATATTTTGGATATGGAGAACGTGAAGAAGATCGAAGCGAAGGGTGCGGCGTTCGACCCGAACTTCCATGAAGCCATCTCGCATGAACCGTCTGAAGAAGTGGAAAGCGGGCATGTGATCGATGTGGTTCAGAACGGCTATGTGATCGGTGAACGTGTGGTACGACCGGCGTTGGTGAGAGTGGCGCAATAAAAATCAGTCAAAGGTCGAAGGTTGAAGGTCAAAGGTTTTGACTCTCGACTTTTGACCTTCGACAATCGTTGAGGAGAAATTATTTCATTGCGAAGATTATAGGAATTGACTTAGGCACAACAAACTCAGTAGCGGCGGTGATGCAAGGCGGCGAACCGATCGTGATCCCATCGGCGGAAGGGGAGCGCTTGGTTCCCTCTGTGGTGGCGATGAATAAAAATAATGAGCGTTTAGTGGGGCGTGTGGCGCGCAATCAGGCAATCACCAACCCGACCAATACGATCTTTTCGGTGAAGCGTTTTATGGGGCGCAAGGCGGATGATGCCGAAGTGGAACGCACCAAGAAGCGCGTGCCTTATGCGGTGAAAGAAGCGCCAAATGGCGATGTGCGTGTGGAACTCGGCGGCAAGGATTATTCCGCGCCGGAAGTTTCGGCAATGATCCTTGCGAAGATGAAGGCAGATGCCGAAGCTTATTTGGGTGAGACGATCACGCAGGCGGTGATTACCGTCCCTGCTTATTTCAACGATGCTCAGCGCAATGCGACCAAAGATGCGGGCAAGATTGCAGGCTTGGAAGTGCTGCGTATCATCAACGAACCGACGGCGTCTTCTCTGGCGTATGGCTTGGATAAGAAGAAGAACGAAGTCATCTGTGTATATGACCTCGGCGGCGGTACGTTCGATGTGTCCATTTTGGATGTTGGTGACGGCGTGTTCCAGGTCCGCGCTACGAGCGGCGAGACCTTCCTCGGCGGCGATGACTTTGACCTGCGCATTATGGATTACCTCATTGCCGAGTTCAAAAAGGATAATGGCATTGACCTGCACAATGACCGTCAGGCGCTTCAGCGTTTGAAGGAAGCCTCTGAGAAGGCGAAGATCGAACTTTCGACGGTCATGCAGACCGAGATCAACCTGCCGTACCTCACCGCGGATGCGAGTGGTCCCAAGCACTTGGTGATGACCATTACGCGCGCCAAGCTCGAACAGTTGGTTGCTGACCTTGTTGACCGCACGATTGCGCCGGTCAAGCAGGCACTGGCGGATGCTGGTTTGAATGCAGGCGACATCAACGAAGTGGTGCTCGTCGGCGGTATGACCCGTATGCCAGCCATCCAAGACCGCGTGCGCGCTTTTTTTGGTAAAGACCCTCACAAAGGCGTGAACCCCGATGAAGTCGTGGCGATTGGTGCGGCGATTCAGGCGGGCGTGCTCGGTGGGGAAGTGAAGGATATTCTTCTGCTCGATGTGACTCCGCTGACTCTTGCCCTTGAAACCCTCGGCGGCGTGGCTCCGGCTCAGATCGACCGCAATACCACCATCCCGACCCGCCGTTCACAGGTCTTCTCCACGGCGGCGGACAGCCAGACTCAGGTTGAAA
>JADLFH010000047.1 GCA_020845705.1 Microthrixaceae bacterium
GCCCGACTCTGGCGACAGCACGAAGTTCACCTGGGAGCTGACACCCGGAGACGAGGCTGAGGAGGCAGTACTCGTGCTCTCGCTGTCGGCCGCTGTCCACCTCGGGGAGATCCCTGCCGACATCAGGGCTTCCTCCGCGTACCGCATCGCGCCCGTGGACAACGCCACTCCTCACTACGACGTGATCGGGTCGCCGGAGTCGCTCAGGTCGGCGGAGCGCGCGCTTCGCGGGGTCTTGGCTGACATCGAGCACCACCACAAGCAGATCTGCCGGCTGCACGTACTTGGCGCAGCTCCGCTCTCCGCGTGCATCGCGCTCGGCCGCGCGCTGACACGCGGCGTACATCCGGCGCTCGTGCTCTACGACCGCGTCGACAACACCTACGTACAGGCATTGGAGATCAACTGACATGCAGCACGCCTTGTACTTCAAGGCGTTCCTCGTCGACGAGGTCAACCTGAACCAGAGTCGGATCGACAAGCTCGAGAGCCGAGTCGACGCGGTGTACAACGCACTCGTCGCCGACGGGGTGATCGGCTCGATGATCACCGGCAAGACCCCGCAGGGTTCCTGGCCCCACCGGTTGATCATCAAACCGAAGCCCGATGGTGAGTTCGACGCCGACTTCCTGCTGGAGATGTCGCATCAGGACGGCTGGGAGCCGGCGAGGTACATCAACGAGGTGTACAACGCCCTGCACCGGCACGCGACCTACTCCAAGCAGGAGCACGGCCGGAAGTGCCGATGCGTCTGGCTGAAGTACGCCCCCGAGTACGGCGTCGGGTGCCACCTCGACATCGTCCCGTTCATCACCCTGCCCGACGGACGACGTGTCATCGTCAACCGCGACGACGACTCATGGGAGCCGACGTTCGGATCGACGGATCCGCAGGGCTTCACCGCCTGGGTCAAACGCCGTGACGAGCTCACCAGCGGGAACTTCCGGAGGGTCGTTCGCCTCATGAAGTACCTCAAGCGCGAGCGGGGCAGCTTCAACGGCGTGCGCTCGGTGGTGCTGACCACCTTGCTCGGGTCCAGGGTCACAGAACTGTCTGCCGTCGACCCTGGGCGTTACAGCAACGTGCCGACCGCGCTGCTCAACATCGTTGAGGACCTCGACACCTACTTGCAGGCCCAGGGGTCGATGAGGCCGCACCTCCCGAACCCGAATGGCGACGGCACCGACTTCGACCATCGGTGGACGGACGAGACCTACCGCAACTTCCGGGATCGCATCCACGTGATCGCGGCAGACCTCCGCACCGCCTACGACGAACCCGACGCCCAGAAGTCGGCGACGGCGTGGGCGAAGGTGTTCGGAGACAAGTTCGACCCGCCGGGTTCCAAGAAGGCCAGCGCGTCCAACCCCTACGCGACAGCAGCACCGGCAGCGGCGGTCGGAAGCACGTCCCGATCCGGACGATCTGGCTGATGACCGCGCCCGGCTCCGGCAACGCAGACTCGCAGGCGCGGGCACTCCAAGAACTGGAGGGCCTCTCGTCGCCACGGACGATCTCGGTAGTTGGGCATGCCACGAGCGGATCTGACCTCGTCGTCGCCGTCGATCTCAAGACCGCAGCGTTGGCCAAGGTCGATGACCGGGTCGTGCAAGCGGCCCTGAAGTTGGTGTTGGAGCCGATCTTCGAGGCGGACTTCCGCCCGTGCTCGCACGGGTTCCGTCCCGGACGCCGAGCCCACGACGCCATCGCTGAGATCCGTCACCTGACCAGCGTCCGCTATGAGTGGGTGCTCGAAGGTGACATCAAGGCGTGCTTCGATGAGATCGACCACACGGCCCTCCTGGACCGGGTGCGACATCGGATCGGGGACAAGCGTGTCGTGGCCTTGGTCAAGGCGTTCCTCAAAGCTGGCGTCCTCTCCGAGGACGGCATCGAGCGGGACACCGACACCGGCACCCCCCAAGGCGGCATCTTGTCGCCGCTGCTGGCCAACATCGCCCTGTCGGTCCTCGACGACCACTTCGCCGAGACGTGGCAGAACGAGATGGCTACCACCTGGCAGCGCAAGAAGCGCCGGAACCATGGTCACCCCAACTATCGGTTGATCCGATACGCGGATGACTTCGTCGTGGTCATCCACGGCGAACGGTCCGACGCCGAAGCGCTCCGCCAGGAGGTCGCAGCCGTGTTGGGAACCGTCGGGCTTGTCCTGTCGGAAACCAAGACGACCATCGCCCACATCGACGAGGGCTTCGACTTCCTCGGCTGGCGCATCCAGCGTCACCGCAAGCGAGGCACGGCCAAGCACTTCGTCTACACCTACCCCTCGAAGACCTCCCTCGGGAAGGTCACAACGAAGGTGAAGACGTTGAGCCGCCAAGGGCGAAACGAACCGCTCTGTGAACTGCTGCGCCGGCTCAACCCGGTGCTACGGGGATGGACCAACTACTTCCGTCACGGGGTCTCCAAGGCCACCTTCGGCTACCTGCGCGCCTACACCTGGGCGCGGGTCGTCAACTGGCTACGCCGCAAGCATCCCCGTGCCAACTGGAAGTGGCTCCGACGCCGCTACCTGCCCGGGTGGTGGCCGACCGAGGGCGAGACGACCCTGTTCGACCCCAACGCCGTGCCCATCACCTGGGCGCGTTATCGGGGACAGCTCATCGACACGACCCCATGGAAGCAGACGGCACTGACCTAACCCACTGACACGGCCTCGTGGAGAGCCGGATGCGGGGGAACCCGCACGTCCGGTTCGGCGGACGGGCCGAGGAAACGGACCCACCGAAAGGCAGGCACCGCGCCTCGGCCCGATCCAACCACACCCACGCCACGCTCCTGCTCAAGGCCGGCGTCGCGGTGAAGGTCGTCTCCGAGCGCCTGGGTCACGCCAGCCCCGGCTTCACCCTCAACGTGTACCAGCACGTCCTCCCCGGCATGCAGGCC
>JADLFH010000048.1 GCA_020845705.1 Microthrixaceae bacterium
CGTCCGGTGGGCGAACTGCTCGCCCACGCGGACGCGGACGTGGTGGGGACGACCACCTCCATAAAGCCCCTTCCCTTCACCATCGGCGTGGTCGCGCTGGCGCTGTTCGCCATGGTCAGCCTCGCTGCGGTCGACTGGACCTTCGCCGCCGTGGCGCTGGTGTTGTTCCCGGCGCTGGTGGCCCTGAACCGGTGGTACATGCGGAAGGTTGAACGCCCCGTCTTCGGTTCCCAAAGGCTCCTGGGTGAGGTGTCCGCCGTGGCGCACGAGAGCTTCGACGGTGCGCTCGTGGTCAAAACCCTCGGTCTGGAGGAAGCCGAGGTCGAGCGGTTCTCGGGGCGGGCGGAGCAGCTGCGGGCGGTGGATCTCGAGGTGGGTCGAATCCGAGCGGCGTTCGACCCGGTTCTCGACACGCTTCCGGGCCTGGGAACCCTGCTGTTGTTCGTGGTGGGTGGGTGGCGTGTGCAGCAGGGGGCAGCGACGCCGGGTGATCTGGTTCAGGCAGGCCTGTTGTTCTCGATCCTCGGCCTGCCGATGCGGATCTTCGGGTACTTCCTCCAGGAGTTGCCCCGGGCGGTCGTCTCGATCGACCGCATCGACGAGGTTGTCGCGGCGCCTGACGCGCCGGGCGCATCTGGCGGGTCGCCCGCGTCGTTGCCGCCGGGTCCTCTGGGCGTCGAGCTTCGCGACATCCACTTCGCGTACGGAGACGATCCGGTGCTCGTGGGCGTCGACCTGCGGGTCGCGGCCGGGGAGACCCTTGCGTTGGTGGGGGCTACAGGCTCGGGCAAGAGCACCCTCGCTCTGCTGCTCAACCGGCTCCTCGAACCCGATTCCGGCAGCGTGCTGCTCGGTGGTGTCGAGTTGGACCGCCTCGATCCCGACGTGGTTCGGTCCGCGGTGGCGCTGGTGTTTCAGGAGCCGTTCCTCTTCGCCGACACGGTCCGCCACAACGTCGGCCTTGGCGACGCGGGGGATGCAGAGGTGGAAGCCGCAGCGGCGCTGGCAATGGTCAGCCGGTTCCTTCCCGAGCTCGTCGCCGGCTGGGAGACGGTGGTCGGTGAACGTGGCGTGACGCTCTCGGGCGGGCAACGCCAGCGGGTGGCTCTCGCACGGGCCTTGACCCGAGGACCTCGGGTGCTGGTGCTCGACGACGCCACATCGGCGGTCGACCCGACCATCGAGGCGCACATCCTCGCCGGAGTCGGCAACACCGATGGCACCACGCTGATCGTGGTGGCGCACCGCCTCTCGACGATCCTCATCGCCGATCGTGTGGCCTATCTCGACGATGGTCGGGTGGCAGCCATCGGCAGCCACCGGGAGCTGATCGAAGCAGTCCCCGGTTACGAGGCGCTGGTCCGCGCGTACGAGACCGATGACGACTACGAGTCGGAGTCGGCGTGAGCGACGCTGCGGTCGACGCGCTCGGTGTCCTTCGTCGGGGCCTCGCTGCCAGCCCGGTGCTTCGCGCCGGGGTTCGCGCGAGCGTCGGCCTCGCGCTTTTCAGCGCGGCCGGCAAGTTGGTGGTGCCGATCGCGTTGCGCCAGATCATCGACCGGGGCTTCGTGGGGGGATTCAGGGCCACCTTCGTGTACAGCACGACCGCGATCGCCGCTTTGGCCATCGTCGCGGTGACGCTGCTCAACCGAGTGGTGTACCTGCGGATGGTCCGGTACGCACAGGACTTCCTCTACGACCTGCGCGTGCGCACCTTCGCCCACATCCACCGTCTGGCCATCGCCCATCACAACGAGGCGAAGCGAGGCGTACTCGTGACCAGGGTGACCAGCGACATCGTGACCCTGTCGCAGTTCGCCCAGTGGGGTGCGATGTCATGGATCATCAACAGCGTCACCGTGGTGGTCGTGGTGGGGGTGTTGGCGCTCTACGCCTGGCAACTCGCGGTCGTCACAGTGGTGGTGTTCGCCCCGGTGCTCCCGGCGATGCGGTACCTCCAGAGGCGGCAGCTGGCCGCCTACGACTGGCAGCGGAGCGCTGTCGCATCGACGCTCTCGGAGGTCTCCGAGTCGGTCATGGGTGCCGCGGTGATCCGCGCGTACGGCACACAGCGGTCCACCCGGCGTCGGCTCCACGCCGCGATCGACGACCAGTACCGCGCCAACATGCGAGCGGCGGCCTACTTCTCGGTCATGTTCGCCCTCTCCGATCTTGTGGGAGCGGTGGCCGTGGGCACCGTGATCGGCGTCGGCGTTTGGTGGGGACCCGATTGGGGTCTGTCGAGTGGCACGGTGGTGGCCGCGTTGTTCCTCACCAATCTCCTGTTGACACCGATCGGCGAGATCGGCGAAGTGCTCGACCAGACACAGGCGGCGTTGGCGGGGTGGCGCAAGATCCTCGACCTGCTCGACGAACCGGTGGAGGTCGCGGATCCGTCTTCGCCGCGCCCGCTGCCGTCGGGGCCGCTGGGAGTGGAGGTCGAGGGCGTGTCCTTCGCCTATGGCGACGGCCCGGCGGTGCTGGCCGACGTCTCCTTGTCGATCCCGCCGGGAGCGAACGTGGCGGTCGTGGGTGAGACCGGGTCGGGCAAGACCACCCTCGTGAAACTGCTGTGCCGACTGGCGGACCCCACCCACGGTCGGGTGCTCGTTGGAGGGGTTGACCTGAGGGAGGTGTCGGCGAAGGACCGGGCCGGCTGCATCCGCCTGGTTCCCCAGGACGGGTTCCTCTTCGACACCACCCTCGCGGAGAACCTGCGGTTGGGGCGGGCGGATGCGACCGACGCGGAGATCGAAGAGGCGTTGCGGAGCCTCGGTCTCGGCTGGTGGCTGGACCGCTTGGCCGACGGGTTGGCGACGTCGGTGGGGGAGCGGGGCGAGAACCTGTCGGTGGGTGAGCGCCAGTTGGTGTCGCTCGCGAGGGCGCAGCTCAGCGACGCCGGCCTGCTGTTGTTGGACGAGGCCACGAGCGCCGTGGACCCCGAGACCGAGCGGGCGCTTTCCGAGGCACTTCTACGCCTGGCCGCCGGCCGCACCACGGTGTCGGTTGCACACCGCCTCTCCACCGCCGAGGTCGCGGATCAGGTGATCGTGTTCGACCACGGCCGTGTGGTGGAGGTGGGAACACATCAGGATCTGGTCGCAGCCGGTGGTGTGTACGCCGGTTTGTACGACTCATGGCTGGGTAACACACGCTCCTGACAACTGGTCGCTCGACCCATAGAAAGGCACGGAGAGCGCGAGTATGCTCACGGAGCGGGTTGGATTCGACTAGGGCACGACAGGCGGAACATTGGCTCAGACGCGGAACAGGACCACAGGTCGGGAACCGGACGCAGTCCGGTCGCTGACCGGGGAGTTCCATGACTCGTCTCTCGAAGCCCGCTACTGGTCCTTCACACAGGACGACCTGGCGCATTGGGCTGCCACCGCAGCAACCCTCTGCGGCGCGTTCTCCATCCCGCTGGCTCTCGCCGATCTGGCAAACGTGGGCTGGGGTGTTGCGTTCCTCTCGCTGCTTGTGCTGCGGGCGATGCTCGCGTGCGTCAGCTTCGGCCTCGCTCGCCTGTTGCGAAGCGAGCCCGCAACCATCACGCGCCACGGGTTCATCTCGGCGGCGTGTGCCGCGCTCGTGGTCGGCTTCGCCCTCATCGCTCTGATGCAACCCGATTCGGCCCAACTCGACCACCTGGAGGTTGGCCTGATCCTGATGGGCGTTCTCGTGTTGGTGCCGAACCGGGTGCCGTACGCACTCGGGGTTTGTGGATCGGCAGCCGCACTCTGGGTCGCTGCCAGCGCGGCCGTGCGGCACTCACCGGACGCGGCTGTGGTGGCACATTCGCTGGGCTTCGCCACAACCATCGCCATCGGCTGGGCGGCGGCCTCACTGCTGGGCGCCACCCGCCGCCGGGCCTTCGCCGAGCACGTCGCCGCCGAACGGGCCAACGAGCAACTTCGTGCCGAGATAACGCGTCGCGAACGGATGGAGCGCGAGTTGGTGTCGCGGGCCAACCTGGATCCGCTCACCAAGATCCCGAACAGGCGGCACTTCGAGGAGCAGGCACAAGACGAGTTCGTGCGCTGCCAGCGCACCCACCAGCCGATGTCGCTGCTGCTGCTCGACGTGGATCACTTCAAGTGGATCAACGACACCCACGGCCACGCCGCGGGCGACGAGGTGTTGCGGGTGTTCTCCGACGCCCTCGCTGAGCAGGTACGCCGCATCGACGTAGTTGGGCGGCTCGGTGGGGAGGCGTTCGCGGTGGTGATGCCGGGCGCGGACCGGGAGCGTGCCGAGGAGGCCGCCGAACGCCTGCGGGCACGCGTGGCGGGGCTGCGGATCGACATGCCGACGGGGCTGGTGCGGCTCACCGTGTCGATCGGCGTCACCGAGTGCGACGTGTGGACCGAGCACCTGGCCGAAGCGCTTGCGCGGGCCGATGTCGCCATGTACCAGGCCAAGACCAGCGGGCGTGATCAGGTGGTGTTCGCCTGATCTCACCGGGTGCCTTGATCGAACTGGGCGAAAAACACGACCGATTCGGTCGCTTCCTTCGCCCAGTTCGGCCTCGGGTAGCCTCGCCACCGCACTTTCCGGCGGCGCGCGTTTCGAAGCGATCGGCCGCCTCAAACCACTCTGGAGGATCGTCGTGAGCAAGTCCCCTCTCCGCGTTGCAGTCACCGGAGCCGCCGGCCAGATCGGCTACTCCCTGCTGTTCCGCATCGCCAGCGGTGC
>JADLFH010000049.1 GCA_020845705.1 Microthrixaceae bacterium
CCGCACCCCCACCGCCATCCCGCACCCCCACCGCCATCCCGCACCCCCACCGTTCTGTGATGCAGATCACGACGCGGGCGTCGTGTCTCGCATCACAGAACGGGCGAGGGACTCGATGTGTTCGCGGCGTTGGGGGTCATCCGGGGGAAGGCCGCTTCCATAGGACACTTCGTCGAGAGCGACGCCCAACTCGGCCACCCGATCGTCATCCCAACGGTCCGCGAGCACCGCGGAGTACCCCGTCACCGTCTCGTTCGGCGCTCTGGGTCTGCCGTCGCGCCGCCCGCGCCGCTCGAGCATGAAGACCATCTCACCCACCCAGGTTGGCGCCCACGACCCGCGTCGGCGACACCGGCGGTCCCGTACCCACCCAACCACCCTGCCGACACCACGCTGGAGTGGACCCACGAGGCCGAAGGCCAACGCCGCCACTACCAGGACAACGCCGGCGTGGTCCCACCACCACGATGCCTCCTGAGCTCCGCTCGACGTGGAGCCGGCGGCAGGAACGGCCGCGGTCGGATCGAACGGCACCCAACCGACACCGGCGAACCACACCTCGGTCCAGGCGTGGGCATCGCTCGCGCGCACCCGGTACGCCTGGCTGACAGGATCCCACGACCCGGGCACGAACCCCGTCGCCACCCGCGTCGGTATGCCCAGGGTTCGCAACATCACGGTGAGCGCCGAGGAGATCTGCTCGCACCAACCCTGCTGCGTCTCGAAGAGGAACTCCTCGACCACGTCGCCTGTGGGGCTGGGCAGCGGCGCATCCAGCGAGTAGGTGAGGTTGGCCCCCATCCACCGGATCAGCGCGTCCACCTTCGCGCGCGTCCCGCTCAGCCCCCCCGCGATTTCCTCCGCCAGGCCGGCGACCCGATCCGACGCCAGCGGCCGACTGGCGTAGCGGCGCAGGATCTCTGTCGGAACGTCCGTCGCGTCCGCGGCGTCGAGGGCCGCGCGTGTCACCGGTATCTGACGACTTGTCACTGTGTAGCTGGTGCCGCGGCCCATCGCGGAGTCCGCCGCGAGGATCGTGCCGTCCTCCCACTGGGCGAGCAGCGACTCCGACACCACCGACACAGCACTGGGCGCCACCGGCAACACCTCGGCGTACGCGTAGTCGAGACGGATGCGCTGGACCAGCACCTCCCCCGACCGCGCCGAGAGGTCGTCGGCCGGGGTCGTCACCGCCCCGTCTGCGATGATGGTTGCGCCCGGGTTGGAGCGGGTCCAGCGGCGCCCGTCGAAGCGGTCGTACGTTGCGGTCCGCCAGAACGACGGACGCGCCGAACGCACCGTCATGACCAGCCGATCCGACAGGCGCGGACGGTTTCCGGCGTCCATCATCTCGCCGGCGATCATCGGGTTGCTGAACACCCGGTCGCGAACGTCGGCCGGCTCGCCTCGTGCCGCGGTCGGCGACATCCACATGCTCACGCGGGGACCGAACGTGAGCGCCGCGGCGACGACGAGCGCGGCCGGCACAGCAATCGCCTGGGCCACCCCGAGCCGACGCCATCCACCGTCGCCCTCGGGCGCCGCCATGCCCACCGACGCGGACTCCAGACGAGCCCCCAGCACGAACGCGGCCACAGTCGCCCCCGCCCACCACAGCGACCTGAACGAACTGAACGCTCCCACCCCGCCCGTCTCGCCGTAGCGGACCATGATCGCGGCGCCCAACAACACCACTGCTCGTGACGCCCAGCGCGCCGGTATCGACTGCAACAGGAAGATCGCGAGGGCTGCCACCATCGTCCCGGCCCCGATCGAGACCATCGCAGCGTTCTGCTGCACCGGCACTGACCGGGCCGCGAGACCGACCGACAGGGCCGTCGCAACGAACAGCGGGACCAGCGCTGCGATCCCACCCCGGCGGTCGTCGGGCACCTTCTCGGGAGCGATGCTACGTCCGAGCACCGTGGTCATTGGGTTCCCCAGCCGACCTGTTCAACCACTGCCCCGGGCGGCGGAGCCCCTGGCGGACCGGCGACGGCTTCGGCCAACACACGACCGGCGTGCAGCCGCGAGTCGATCGGGGTGGCCTGCGGCCCTGACGGAGAGCAGGTGCACAACACGACCGACCCGCCCGCCGCGGAGATGGCCTCCACCAGACCCGCGGCACGGCCGGCAACGTCGTCGTCATCATCGGTGCCGGCCAACTGAACGACAATCGCGATCAACAGGTCGCCGGGCGGCTCCAACTCGCGGACCACCAGTTCTCCCGACCGCGCAGAGGTGGGCCAGTGCACCAGATGCGCCGGATCGCCGATGACATACGGTCTCACGGACCGCACGAGGTCGCCGCTGAGCGAGGGCAGCCGAGCGGTGCCCTCTGTCGCCCGGCGTTCCGAAGCGGCCACCTCCCAACGCTGCTCGACAGGTGCGGGTGCCACCCAAATTGGCGTCGACATGGCGACGGTGCGCCGCCGCGATGCGCGGAGCACGCCGACCGGCCCGCTCGAACGGATCTCGACCTCGATGTGGTGGAGCACCCCGCGCCGCTGGGTCACCGGGTCCAACACCACCGGGACACGTCCTGCCACGCTCCACCAGCGCCGCGGCGCCACCCGCCCGAGATCGAGCGACACCTCGACCTGCCCGCCCACCGCAGCGATCTTCGCCTCGATGACCGCCGCCTCTCCCACGGTCAGGTCACGGGTTCGCACCGAGAGCGTCACCCGGCCCGTCGTCACCACCAGGATCGGCCAGACCACACCGGTCAATGCGGCCGCGGCGAGAGCCGTCCAAACGAGGCCCCCCGCCTGAGGGTCGGTGCCGCCCCCGCCGAGCACCGCAGCCGCCACCAGAACCGCCGCCACGACCAGACCGAACCCGGTGGGTTTGGCTCGCCACGACATCTCGTCACCGCCTACTGGCGTGGAACCGGGGTCCGGACGACGATGTCGGCCAGCGCCGCGGCGGCGGCCGCCAGGTCGAGATGACCGCCCACCGAGACCCGGTGAGCGACGGAGGGAACGAACACTGCCTGAATGTCGTCGGGGGTGACGTAGTTGCGGCCACACACCGCTGCGTGGGCACGGGCCACCGCCAACAGACCCACACTCACGCGAGGCGAGGCGCCCGAGGTCAACCCCGGGTGAGCCCTCGTCGCGTCCACCAGGTCGAGGAGGTACTCGACGACTGCCGGCGCCGCGTGAAGGTGGTGGATTGCCGCGATCGCCGCGGAGACCTCGTCGGGCGTGGTCACCACAGGCACCCTTGCGAGGGCCTCGGTACCGCCTGACCCGGCGACGATCTCGCGCTCGGCGTCGCGGCCGGGCAGCCCGAGCGAGGTGACCACCGAGAAGCGGTCGAGTTGGCTCTCCGGCAGCGGGAACGTGCCGATCTGGCCGTGGGGGTTCTGGGTGGCGATGCAGAGGAACGGCTCCGGCAGCCGTCGGGTCGCTCCGTCGACCGTCACTTGGTGTTCCTCCATCGGTTCCAACAGCGCCGCCTGTGTGCGGGGCGATGCCCGGTTGATCTCATCGACGAGCAGCACGTTCGCGAACAGCGGCCCGGGACGGAACGTCCAGTCGCCGGTGGCGGGTTGGAACACCGAGGTTCCGGTGATGTCGGTCGGCAGAAGGTCCGGCGTGCACTGCACACGACGGAAGTTGCCTCCGATCGCGACAGCCAGCGTCTTGGCCAACAAGGTCTTGCCGGTACCCGGTAGATCGGCGAGCAACAGGTGCCCACCGCCCAGCAGGGTTGCGATCGCGAGTCGGACCACCTCGGGTTTGCCGCGCACCGTCACGGCTGTGGCGCCGTGCAGACGCGCTGCCAGGTCGATCGGATCGGTTGCCATCGGGTCAAGATCCTCGCGGATCACGACCCGCGATGTGGACCGCTCTCAGGCTGCGTCGAGGACCGCGGCGGCGATGAGGTCCTCGCAGCGGCGGGTGTCGTTCCAGGAGATCTGGAGCTGCTTCGCTCGGCGGAAGTAGAGCTGGATCTCGTACTCGAGGGTGAAGCCGACTCCGCCGAAGACCTGCTGGGACATGGCGGTGAGGTCACGGTAGGTATTACACGCGAACAACTTCGCCATCGGCGCCAGCCGATCGAGCGGACGACCGAGGTCGTGCGCCCACGCCGCCTCGTAGGTCAGCATCTTCGCCCCGTCCACCAGCGTCTTGGCATCCGACATGTAGTGCGACAGCGCCTGGAACGCGCCGAGAGGCTTGTCGAACTGCTCACGGTCCTTCGAGTACTGCACGGTGATGTCCAAGGCGTGCTCGGAACCACCGACCGCGAGCGCCGCGGCGAGGATCATTCCGTCGGCCATCACCTTCGACCATGTGGTCCACCCGGTGCCAGCGCCACCGATGCGGTCCTCAGCGGCCACCTTCACGCCATCGAACTCGACGCGGTACTGGGTGTCTGAGCTGATCGACATGAGCTGGGTGAGGGTGACGCCCGGCGCGTCGGTGGGCACCAGGAACAGGTCGATGTCGTCATCGGCGTCGCCGGTGCGGGCCAGCACCACGAACGCTTTCGCTGACGAGGCGAACTGCACGTGTCGTTTCGCGCCGGTGATGGTGAACCCGTCGCCGTCGGGCACGGCGCGCACCTGCACACCCTTGGGGCCGAAGCTGTTCTCCGGCTCCAACCACGCGGGCGTAAGGATCGCTTCACCGGAGGCGATGCGGGGCAGCCACGTCGACTGCTGTTCGGCTGACCCGGCGGCGGCGAGTGCACCTGCGGAGAGCACACAGCTCACGAAGTGCGGGGTCGGCGCCAGGGAGCGGCCGAGCTCCTCGTAGAGGATGACGCCTTCGAGCATCGACATGCCCGAACCGCCGTGGGCCTCCGGGAGCAACAGGCCCAACAGGTCGAGCTCCGCGAACTGCTGCCACAAGTCGGTGGGGTAGCCGACGGGATCGTCCTCCATCTGCCGCACCACCTCGTTGGGCGAGTACTGGGTGAGCACGCCACGCACCATCTCGCGCAGCATCTCCTGCTCTTCGGTGAAGTCGAGGTTCAGCGCCATGTGTCAAACCTTCCAGTCATCGCCGCGGCGTCGCCACGGGTTGTCGTTCTCTCCAACGGGCACGGCCACCCGCACCGCACATGTCGTCGCCACCCGTTCGCCCACGGTCAGCGAAACGTCGAGGCTCACCCAACCGCAGCCGACGTCGTCGGTCTCGACGGCTGTGACCACGGCGCTGAAGACCATGCGGTCGCCGGGAAAGACGGAGGTCTTCATCCGAAACGTCATCCGCCCCAGGCGCCCCTTCGGCCCGGTCCAGTCGGTCACGTAGCGTTCGAACCACGCTGCCTGGTTGGGTGTGTTCAGGAAGATGTCGGCCACGCCGTTGCGCTCGGTGGCGAACTTGTAGTCGTGGTGCATCGGCCGCCAGTCACGGCTTGCCAAGGCCCCGAGGACCACGGTGGTCGGCGTCACGTCGACGGCGAGGGTGGGCAACGTGTCGCCGACGGCCACCTGCGACAGGATCAGAGCCGCGGTCATGGCCTGGCCCCTTCGGTGTCGCGGCGGTACCCGAATCCGGTGTAGCTCTCCACGCCGACGAGCTCATCGCGCTGGTTGTGGTACTCGACGTCGATCACCCAGAAGCGGCCGGTGCCCAGCTTGGTCGTCTTGGGGCCGCTGATCGACTTGAGAACCTGCTGGTTGCTGATGCGGTCGCCGGGCCGCACCGGTTCGTGGAAGGTGATCGTGTTGTCGGTCATCACGGCCTCGGGAAGATCGAACGCCGCCTTCAGGTCGAAGTGCACCTTGAGGGCCACCTGCTCGCCTGCCGCGCCCGGCTGCCAGAAGTGCGGGCGCATCCACAGCGAGAGCGTGGTAGGCGGGGCGATGGGACCGTTGGTGACGGTTTCGGCCACCGAGTCGTCCCAGAAGATCGGGTTGCCGTTCTGTGTGGCGGCACAGGTGTTGTAGGTGTAGCTGCGCTCGACCGCGAAGTCGGCCGTCTGCGCGTACTGCGGCACACCGATGAGCTCGGCGACCTCAGGGGGTACGCCGTCGTCTTCAGCCATCAGGCGATCGCTCCTTCCTCTTTCATTCGGTCGACATCCTCCTGCGCGACGCCGGCCGCGACGAGCAGCTCCGCGGTGTCGGTGAGCTGGGGGTCGCGGATGGCGTAGGGGCCGTCGGTCTCGACGGTACCCGCCCAGATGGGAGCCGCCTGGCGGAATGCCGTGCCGTCGGGGGCGGTCGCATCGGCGACCAGACCCCTCGCCACGTACTGCTCGTCGAGGATCGCCTCCGCGACGGTGTTGACCGGGGCGACACACGTGTCGGCCGCGGCCAACTCGGCGACCCACTCGTCGCGGGTGCGGGTGGCGAACACCGCGGCGAGGTCCGCGCGGATCTGCTGCTGCGCGGCGTCGTCGGTCTGGGACGCGATGTGCTGTTCGAGGCCCACGAGGCGACAGAGGTTCGCCCAGAACTGCGGCTCGATGGCGCCGACCGACAGGTGCTTGCCATCCACGCAGGTGTAGGTGTCGTAGCAGGCGTAGCGGCCGGTGAGGATGTAGTGGCCCGGGCCCGGCTCTACGCCTGTGGCGAGGTACTCGTCTGCGTACAGCGACATGAGGGCGAAGGCGCCGTCCGCGATCGACACGTCGAGGTGCTCGCCCGCCCCGGTGCGTTCCCGACGCAACAGCGCGGCCATCGTGGCCATGGCGGCCTGCATGCCACCAGCGGCGATGTCGGCCACGGTGGCGCCAGGAAGCGCTGGGCGTCCGTCGGCCTGACGGCCGGTGCAGTCGAGGAACCCGGCGGTGGCGAGGTAGTTGACGTCGTGGCCCGCCCAACGGCTGCGGGGCCCGGTCTGGCCGAATCCGCTGGTGGAGCAGTACACGATCCGCGGGTTCAGGTCGCTGACCGCCGCGAAGCCCACGCCCAGCTTGTCGACCACGCCGGGCCGGAAGCTCTCGATGATCACGTCAGCCGTCTTGGCGAGGGTGAGAAACGCGCCGCGGCCGTCGTCTGACTTCAGGTCGAACAGCGCCCGTGTCATGCCTCGGTTGCCCGAGTAGGCGTAGTACGGCGGGGTGATCTGCACGGCCCCGGCGCGTGGCACGGCGCCGACCTTGGTGACCGCCGCGCCGTAGTCGGCGAGGATGCGCGAGGCGCGCGCACCGGGACCCACCGACGCAAGGTCCAGCACTCGGACGCCCTCGAGGGCCGCTGTCGACATCAGAAGTTCTTGGGGAGCCCCAGGCCGCGGCGGGCGATGATGTTCTTCTGGATCTCCGATGCACCGCCGCCGATGGTGTCGATCACGGTGTAGCGGTAGGTCGACTCGGAACGCCCCGCCATCGGCGCCTCCTCGGTCTTCACCCGAAGCTGGGTTCCCGGCCCACCGATGTCCATCGATGCCGAGGCCAGGCGCTTGGAGAGCTCGGTGGCGAACAGCTTGTACTCCGAGGCCACGACCGTCGGCGGCTGGAAGGGCTTGCCCGCCTTGGCGGCGTGTTCCACCTTCACCGCCTCGGCCACGAACTTGAGGCCCATCACGCGGGCGACCTCGGCCTCGGTGTGGAGGTTCGCCATGCGGGAGCGCACCACCGCATCGTTCTTCAGCGGCTCGCCGTCGCGCTCGGTGTCGCGCACGTAGTCGGTGAGAAGGTCGAGGCGCTGCTTGATGGGCGCGTAGGTGAACATCGTGAAGCGCTCCAGGTCGAGCGCCTGGCTGATGTAGCGGAACCCGTGGTTCACCTCTCCGACGACGTACTCGTCGGGCACGAACACGTTGTCGAGCCACACCTCGTTGGTGCGTTCGTCGCCCATGGTCCAGATCCCGTTGATTGTGATTCCCGGGTCGTCCATGGGAATGAGCATCAGGGTGATGCCCATGTGCTTGTTGTCGGGGTCGGTGCGGACTCCGCACCAGTACCACTCGGCGAAGTGCGCTGATGTGGTCCAGGTCTTCTGGCCGTTGACCAGCCAGCCGCTGCGGCCGTCCTCGGTGGTGTGGCGTACGCCTTTGGTGCGCATGGATGCGGCGTCGGAGCCGGCGTTGGGCTCGGAGTAGCCGACGGCGAACTCCACGTCGTTCTCGAGGATCATCGGCAGGAACTTCTGCTTGAGGAAGTCGGAGCCGTGCGCGATCAGCGTCTTGCCGATGATGCCGACGCCCTTGCCGATCTGAGGGCCGCCGCGACCGGCCAGCTCCTCGTTGAGGATGTACTCGTAGACGCCCTCGCCTTCGGAGCCGCCGTACTCCTTGGGCCAGGTCATACCCAGCCAGCCCTGGTGGCCGAGCTCCTTCATGAAGGCACGGCGCTTGGGCGTATCGACGATCTGGGCCATGTTCTCCCGGGTGACGTCGAAGATGTCGATGTCGTCGTGCGCGTCGCAGAACTCCTTGACCTGCTGCGCGTACGCCTTCTGCTCCTCGGAGAACTCGAAGTCCACGGTGCGTTTCCCTTCGCCTGGGCCCAAATCTGACGGGTCGTCAGATTCTAGGCCCCACTCCCCTCCCCCCACCGCTTCTGTGATGCGAGACACGACGCTTGCGTCGTGATCCGCATCACAGAATGGGAGGGCGGAGGGAGTGGGCGGTACCGTTTTCCGCCCATGGGTGGCCGAGGGCGGTGGACGATGGCGGGACCGGCGGCGGCACTCGCAGTCGCGATGGTGGCAGGCGCGTGCGGCGGCGGCGGCGAGCCGCGTTCGGACCGGGTGATCCCCCTGCCCACCGAAACGCCCACGACCTCCACCGTCCCCTCCACCACGACCACCGTCCCCAGCTTCGGGTTCGATCACGACACCGTGCAGAAGGTGTGGGCCGACTACCAGGCCGCGGTCGATGTACTCGACTCCCTTATCGCTGCACCCAACCCTGACGACCCCAGGCTGGCCATCGCGCTCACCGGGCCGATGCTCGAGCATTGGCGCACGAAGTTGGGGCGACGACGCGACGCTGGCGAACGATCCGTTTATCCTCCCGACTCCCGGCACCGGCAGGAGCTAAAGGGGATCCAACTACTGAGCGGAGAGACCGCTGAGATCGAAATCTGTGGACTCGACGACGCGGTCGTTCGAGGCCCTGGTGGAGCGGTAGTCAACGACGAGGTCGCGATCCTTCGAGCGATCGTCACCCTCAGATTGGAAGGCGGGAGATGGAAGTGGGCAGAGCTCAACGGACACGACGCGCTGGAGGCGGAGTGTCCCGGCTTCTTCGAATAGCAATTCTCATCCTGGCAGGCTCAACAACCCTGACTCCGAGTGCGGGAGCCGAGGACATGCTTGACAGCAACACGGTCGTGACCGGCGTGGCGACTTCGGATGGTGGGGTGGTGTCGGTGTCGGGCGGGTCACACACCGACGGATCCGGCGGCACCTCCGGCACCAACTCCACGATCCGTTGCCGCTACTTCGAGTTGGCCGACCACA
>JADLFH010000050.1 GCA_020845705.1 Microthrixaceae bacterium
ACGCCCGCGTCGTGATCTGCATCACAGAACGGTGGGGGTGCGGGATGGCGGTGGGGGTGCGGGATGGCGGTGGGGGTGCGGGATGGCGGTGGGGGTGCGGGACGGCGGGTCAGGATGCGGGACTTCCGCCGGCGGCCGCGCGCAGTTCGGTGAGCTGGGCCTCGGTGCCCACGGCGATGAGCACATGGCCCGGTTCCAGCGCGGTTGTCGCAGGCGGGTTGGTGACGAACTCGCCCGCAGGTGTGCGGATCGCGAGCACGAGTGCCCCGGTGCGCTGGCGGAGCATCGTGTCCCGCAGCGTCTGGCCCGCGATCGCGCTATCGGCGGTGACGAGGAGCTCTGCGAGTCGGAACTCGAGGCTTCCGTCGTGCATCACCACGTCGAGGAACTCGGCGACGTGGGGCTGATGGACGAAGGCGGCCATCCTGGCGCCACCGATCTGTTGGGGGTTCACCACCCGGTTCGCGCCCGCGCGCAGCATCTTCGACTCGTTGCGCTCGGAGCGGGCGCGGGCCACGAGGAACGCGTCGGGGTTGATCGCTCGCGCGCTCACGATGATGAACAGGTTCGCGGCGTCGTCGGCGACAGCGGCAACCACTGCCTTCGCCCGTGTGATGCCGGCGCGTTCGAGCACCTCGTCATCGGTCGCGTCTCCCAGAACCGACGGGTGAAGGCACTCGGCCAGGCGGTCGGGGTCGCGGTCGACGATGACGACCGACTCACCTACGCCGCCGCTGAAGCGCGCGATGGTCTGGCCGACCCGCCCCCAGCCGCAGATGATCGTGTGGCCCTCGAGCCGGTGGATGTCCCGTTCCATTCGTCTCCTCCCGACGATCTCGCGGAGCTGGCCTTCGATGAGGAGCTCCAACATCGAGCCCAACGCGTACAGAGCGACCCCGACACCGCCGATGATGAGGAAGATGGTGAACACCCGGGCGCCGGGACTGAACGGATGCACCTCTTGGAACCCGACCGTGAACACCGTGGTGACGGTCTGGTACAGCGCATCGAGGATTCCGAATCCGAACGACGCATACCCGATGGTGCCGACGACCACGACCGCGGCCAGCCCGGCGAGTGCCACCTGGACCCGACGCCACGCGCTCACCTCACCCACGGGGTGTTCTTAGCAGTTCGACGACCGTCGCCACTCCATCCACCGGAGGTGCGGATGGACGGTTGCAGCGTTGTCAACCATGCGGGCTCCGTCTCGCCAACGGACCATGCCCACAAGCGTTCGCGACGCCGGTTCGAGGGTTGGCTTCGGATCCCTGAACACAGCCAGACAGCCAGGGTGTTCCGCTGAGACCCAGGTGAGCGTGCGTGTGGCGCCTATCAGGTCGAGCGCTGCGACGAACGCTTCCCGACGCGACCGCTCCAGGTAGGTGAGCGTCCAGGAGTTCATGACCACCACATGAGCGTCGAGGGGAAACGCTTCGATCACATCGGCCACCTCATCGACCGCGTCTCCACGGATCACCGACGGGGGGTCGGATGCGGCCGTCTTCGCTGCTGCATCGAGGCGGGCATGGCGATCCGGCTGTTCAGGCCACACACATGCCCGAAGCCACCGCAGTGCGTCAGGGTCGCGGACGTCGATGGGATCCAGGTCGATGCCGTGCCTGGCGACGATGCGAGGCAGCGGCGCATCGAGGGGTGGGACGCGGCCGCGCAGCTCGCAGGTGAGCCGAACCTCTGACGAGCGATCGCCTCGTTCGATGCGATCACCGAAGTCGTATCGGTAGCGGTCTGCCAACAGGTTCAGGCCTGCGGAAGCGCCGACTTCCACCAGAGCCAGCGGCATGTCCGCCACATCCGTGGCGGCCGCTCTCCAGGCGGCGAACCACAGACACGAGCGGTTCACCTCGTTCGTCTGGGTCGACCGACTCGCCAACATGGGCGCGAGCTCTTCGAGGTGCTCGAAGACGAATCGTCGGAACTCCGGGTAAGGATCGACGGTCGGTTGTGGTGCTCCGCGGTTGACCGTCGGGTACCAGTCGGCGAGCGGATCGTCGGCGCCGTCCAACAGGAGGTAGTGGACCGCTGCGAGGATGAGGTTCGGCCGGCGTTGGCCCCGCGGCGCGATCGCGAGCAACTTCAGCATTTCGGGGTCCTCGGCGGCGCCGAGGGTCAGTCGGCGGTAGAGAGGCAGTTCCTCGCACTCGAGACGGGCGAATCGCTCGAACGACGCCGCCATCTCCGTCATCTCCGCCATCTCGGCTGTTTCGTGTGAGGTCACGCTGAAACCCTCGAACTGGGCGGGAAACGCCACCGATCAGGTCGGTATTCTCGCCCAGTTCGGCAGTGGATGATGGAGACGAGATACCGATGGTGAAGCTGTTCGCTTTCCTGCACCGCAACCCGGAGCTGACCCACGACGAGTTCGTCACCCACTGGCGGGAGCGGCACGGCCCGTTGATAGCAGGGATCCCCGAGCTCGCCCGATACCTCGTCCGCTACGAACAGCACCCACGCCACCAGCCCGACAACCCCCTGTCCGCCGCTGATGACCTCGACGGTGTCGCCGTGCAATGGCTGCGGTCCATCGACGACTTCTTCGCCTTCGCTTCCGAGCCCGCCTATCAGGAGATCGTGGCCCCCGACGAGCTGCGCTTCCTCGACATGTCGAGGGTGCGCTACGTGATCTGCGAGGAACCCAACGTCGTGATCGACGGGCCGACCTCGGATCGGTAGTGACCACCGTCGACCTGACCGGCAGGGTCGCCGTCGTGAGCGGCGGAGCTTCGGGCATCGGTGCCGCCGCCGCGGAGCTGCTGTCTGCCCGTGGCGCCATCGTCGAGGTGCTCGACCTGCCGGATCTCGACGTCACCGACGAGGCGGCGGTCGTGGGGCGCTTCGAGGGCATCGTGGAGCGGCACGGTCGATTGGACCTGGCGGCGAACTGCGCCGGGGTCAACGGCGCCTACGGCCCGATCACCGATCTGAGTCTCGGCGAATGGCGGCGCGTCCTCGACGTGAACCTCACCGGCGTGTTCCTCTGCCTTCGAGAGGAGCTGCGTCACATGGAGCGTGGGTCGATCGTGAACGTCTCCTCCGGTGCCGGCATGCGGGGGTTCGCGAACCTGGCGCACTACGTCGCGTCCAAACACGGAGTGATCGGGCTCACCCGAAGCGCCGCGGTGGAAAGGGCGCGCACCGGGGTGCGCGTCAACGCGGTCGCCCCCGGTGTGATCCGCACGCCGATGCTCGAGGACTTCTGCGGCCATGACGAGGACGCCCTGGTGGCGATGGGCCGGTTGGCGCCGATCGGGCGACTCGGCACCGCAAGGGAGGTCGCCGAGGCGATCGTGTGGCTGTTGTCGGACGCGTCGGAGTTCGTGACGGGTGCGGTGCTGTGCGCAGACGGCGGGGTGAGTGCAGCGTGAGCCAGGGTCCCGACATGAGCGGCCATGGCATCGTCGTCACCGGTGGCGCCTCGGGGATCGGCGCCGCCACCGCCGCGCTGCTGCGCGACCTGGGTGCCTCGGTGCTCACCGTCGACCGGGTTGCGGAGGGGGTTGATCTCCAGGCGGACGTGGCAGATCCCGACGGCCTGCGCCGCGCGTTCGACGAAGCGGCGGTGCGGCTCGGCGGTATCACCGGCGTGTTCAACAACGCCGGAGTTGGCAACCTCAAGCCCCTCCACGCCTACACCGATGCCGAGTTCGACCTCATCATGGGGGTCAACCTCTACGGCACGTTCCACGGCATCCGGGCGGCGGTTCCCCTCCTCGAGGCGGGCGGTGGCGGTTCCATCGTGAACATGGCGTCGGTGTCGGCACTGCGGCCGACCCGTGGCGAAGGGCCCTACAGCGCTGCGAAGGCCGCTGTGGTCGCCCTCACCCAGTCGGCCGCTCTCGAGTACGGTCCCGCGATCCGGGTGAACTGCGTGTCGCCGGGGTTCGTCCGCACGCCGCTGAACCAGTTCCTGGCCGACGATCCGGCGGTGGAGGCCGAGCTGCGTGCCGGCACACCCGCGGGGCGCCTGGGCAGACCGGAAGAGGTTGCGGCGGTGGTCGTCTTCCTCTTGTCGGACGCGTCGTCCTATGTCACAGGGCAGAACATCGTGGTCGACGGCGGGGCGATGCTGCCGTCCAAGCAGGTCGACGACATCCTCCGCCGCATGGGTGGGGGAGCAGCTCAGTAGCCGCGGGGCAGGCCGAGTACGTGCTCGGCGACGTAGGCCAGCACCAATTCCTGGCTGATGGGTGCGAGGCGCGGCAGGCGTGACTCGCGGAAGTACCGCTCCACGTGGTACTCGGTGGCATAACCGAAGCCCCCGAAGGTCTGAACCGCCCGGTCTGCTGCGAAGAACCCGGCCTCCGCCGCCAGGTACTTCGCGAGGTTCGCCTCCTCGCCACATGGCCGACCGGCGTCGATGAGCCGTGCGGCCTCGGCGATCATGAGCTGGGCCGCCCGGAGCTGCGCGTGAGCTTGGGCGAGGGGGAACGAGATGCCCTGGTTCTTGCCGATCGGACGGTCGAACACGACCCGCTCGTTCGCGTAGCGAACGGCAGCACGAAGGGCGGCCCGACCGATTCCCACGGCTTCGGCGGCGATGAGGATGCGCTCCGCGTTCAGCCCGTCGAGCAGGTAGCGGAAGCCCTTGCCCTCCTCGCCGACACGGTCGCCGAGGGGCACCCTCACCTCGTCGTAGGTGGTCTCACAGGAGGCGATGGCGTTGCGGCCCATCTTCGGGATCGCGCGGGCGTCCACGCCGGGTGCATGGCGGTCCACCAGGAACAGAGTCATGCCGTCGGTGGGTCGGCTCACCTCGGCCAGAGGTGTGGTGCGGGTGAGCAGCAGGATGCGGTCGGCTTGCAGCGCCTTGGTCGTCCAGACCTTGCGGCCGGTGATCACGTAGTGGTCGCCGTCGCGTTGGGCCCGCGTGGCGATCCTGGTCGTGTCGGTGCCGGCGTCGGGCTCGGTGACTCCGAACGCGATGTGCATCGACCCGTCGGCCACTCTGGGAAGGAACCGCTCACGCAGATCGTCGCTGCCGTGCAGCACCACCGGGTGCATGCCGAAGATCGACAGGTGAATGGCCGACGCGCCGTTCATGCACGCCCCCGACGCGGCCACCTCCTCCAGGACTGCCGCCGCCTCGGTGACCCCTCGGCCGCCGCCGCCGTAGCGTTCGGGAATCGCGATGCCGATCCATCCCCCGGCTGCCATCGTGTCGTAGAACTCGACGGGAAAGCGGTGCTCGAGCTCAGCTGATGCCCAGTAGTCGTCGCCGAAGCGGGCGCAGGTGGCGGCGACGGCTTCACGGATCAGGGTGAGATCGTCGGTCATCGCCCCATTTCAGCGTGTGGGCGACCCCGCCGGTGCAAATCATCTAGGTGGTCCTACCCGGCTGCCTTGACCTGAACCGAGACATTCGTACCGTCGCATGTGACCCGTCCCCGCGGGCCGACTCACCATGGAGCGTTGTCGCATGCCTGGAATCAGGAAACCGTTGATGGTCACGGCACTGGCCCTCACCTCGCTGGCGGCGGCCTGCCAGCCTCCGTCGCCGCCTCCCGCCACCACGACGACCACCGTTGCCCCGTCGTCGACGACGACGTCCACGACGACCTCCTCCACGACGACGACCTCCTCCACCTCCACCTCGACGACGACCTCGAGCACCTCGTCGACCACGACCACGACCTCGAGCACCTCGACGACGACCTCGACCACCACGACGACCGTGCCGCCCACCCCGGTTGCGGACCAGTCGCTCAAGGCGACCCCCGCCTCGATGGGCCAGACCAACGGCACCGTCTACGCCCTGGCGGTAGGCGGCGGGGTGGCGTATGTGGGCGGCAACTTCACCTCGGTCCGCCCCTCGGGCGCCGACGCCGGAACCAACGAGACCGCGCGCAGCGGCCTCGCGGCCTTCAACGCGTCGAACGGCCAACTCATCGGATCCTTCGACGTGGAGCTCAACGGCGAGGTACGCGCCCTCGCGCTGTCCGCCGACGGATCGCGGCTCTTCGTGGGCGGCACCTTCACCACTGTCGATGGCACCGCACGCAACCGTCTGGCCTCGGTTCGCACCTCCGACGGCACCCTCGATACCGCCTTCTCGGCGAATGCCAACGCATCGGTGATCGCCCTGGCGGCCACGTCCGACGCGCTGTACGTCGGCGGTGATTTCACGACGCTGAAGAACACCACCCAGACCCGCATGGCCAAGGTGAGCCCCGCCAACGGCGCGGTCGACACGGGCTTCTCCGCATCCTTCGACGGGCGTGTCCGCACGATCGCGGTCGCTCCGAACAACAGCCGGGTGATCGTGGGCGGGACCTTCGACAACACCAACAGCGTGATCCAAGGTGGTGTCGCCTCGCTCGACCCCTCCAGCGGCACCATCATGCCGTGGGCGTCGACCGGCATCGTTGCCCGCCCCGCCAACGGCGGTTGCAGCTCATCGGCGACGGGCATCCTCGCGCAAGGCACGGTGGCCTACGTCACCGCCGAGGGCGACGAGCCCGGATGCTTCGAGGGCATCTACGCCGCGAACATCTCCGACGGTTCGCTGATCTGGAACGCGGAGTGCCTCGGCGCCGCCCAGGACATCGAGATCGTCGGCGACTGGATCTACAAGGCGTCGCACCAACACGACTGCGGCCGCCAACGCGGCGGCTACGTGGGCACCAGGAACTGGCTCGAGTTCGAGTGGTTCCGCATGACGGCCTTCCGGACATCCGACGGTGTGCAGGGCCACTTCACACCCAACACGAACGGCGTCGAACGCAACGGCATCCAGGGCATCGGACCCCGAGTGCTGGCAACCGACGGAACCCAGCTCTTCATGGGTGGCGACTTCGACGAGGTCGACGGTGTGGGACAGGAGGGCGTGGCCAGGTTCACCCCCAGCGGCGCGAACTCGGCTCCCGCAGCGCCCCCGGCACCGATCGCGACCGCAACCAACGCCGGTGTCGTCGACATCGCCGTGCCGGCAACCTCGGACCGTGACGACGGCACCCTGACCTACCGTCTCTACCGCGACGGTGGCTCGACGCCGATCGCCACCCAGGTGGTCGAGTCGTGGCCCTTCTCCAAGCCCGTGCTGCGCTTCACCGACTCGGGCCTTGCAGCCGGATCGACCCACACCTACACCGTTCGTGCCAACGATGGAACTACGACGAGCGCTTCGTCGCCGGCCTCGAACACCGTGACGGTCTCGGGCGCAGACCCGGCCTCGGTGGATACGGTCGTGCTCGCTGCTGCTCCTTCGGCCTACTGGCGTCTCGCCGATGCGGCTGGAACCGTTGCGGACAGCTCCGGAAACGGCCGCACCGGTGTCGCCCAGGGTGGAGTGAGCACCGGCGTGGCGGGTGTCGACTCGTCGAACGCGGCGATGGCCCTCGACGGCTCGAGCGGCTACATCGCATCGTCCGCTCCTCAGGGCGCTGCGGCGACCTTCAGTCAGTCGGTCTGGTTCAAGACGACCTCACAGGTGGGCGGCGACCTCCTGGGCTTCTCCGACGCACAGTCCGGCGCCGGCACCAACACCGACCGTGTGGTGTTCATGGAGAACGACGGCAAGGTGGTCTTCGCCATGCGCTCCGACGCGGTGAACCTGACCCGTTACGTGCACATCCGCTCGCCCTACTCGCTGCGGGACGGCCGTTGGCACCAGGTTGCGGCCACCTACGACGGAGCGACGATGTCGCTGTATGTCGATGGCGCCTTGGCTGCGACCGCCCCGCTGGCGACGCCCCAGGATCCGGGTGTGGGATACCACCGGGTCGGGTACGCGAACCTCGGTGGCTTCTACACGGTGTTCGGTCGCAACTTCTCTGGCAACCCCGCGCCGATCAGCCAGTACTTCGGCGGTTCGATCGACGAGGCCTCCTTCTTCGCCGGTGTGCTCAGCCCGGCGCAGGTGGCCGAGCAGTTCGCTGCCGGAATCGCAGGCTGACGAGTCGCCTTGTCAAGGTCGGATCGTCTCGGTACCTTCGGCGTCGTGCGGGGAGAGGCAGGCGTCGGAGGTCCAGGGGAAGGCGTTGAGGGCGTGGTCTCCACGGTGCCGGTTGCACGGTGGGTCATGGTGGCCGCCCTCATCAGCCTCAACTTCCTCGACGTGGTGACCACGAAGCTCATCATCGGTGCCGGTGGGGTGGAGGCGAACCCGGTGATGCGCTCGGTCATCGACGACCCTTACGCGGCCTACGTCCTCAAGTTGTCGATGGCGCTCGGTGTTGGACTGCTGCTCCTGAAATCCCCCCGGAGCTCCAAGCTGGCCGACCGGGCAGTGCTCGCGGCGGTCGGCTGCTACACGTTGGTCATCGGCTGGAACACGGGCATCCTCATCTCCGCGGTGCGCGCAGGTGGCGCATTTTGAGGACGCTACGGTTCGGTCCATGGAGTGCCCTGTCTGTGATGTCAACCTGGTGATCTCGAGTCGGGAGGGCATCGAGATCGACCACTGCCCCCAGTGCCGAGGGGTGTGGCTGGATCGGGGCGAGCTTGACAAGATCATCGAGCGAGCCGCGCCGGCTGTGCTGCGTGGAGGTGGCGAGGACGCATACGGGGCGCCGCCCCGGCCTCAGAACGCATCATCCCGCCACGACGAGCGCGACCACCGCTACGACGGGCCCCGTTACGACGAACCCCGTTACGACGATCGTCGTTACGACGACCGTCGCCACGACGAGCGCTACGACAAGCGGAAGAAGCGCCGCTCCTTCATCGAGGAGATCTTCGACTTCGACTGAACCAGACGCATGGTTGGAGGGGATGGTGGTCGCCTTTGGCCAGGCGGATCCCCTGAACTTGCGTACCATTCCGTCGCCGGAGGCCGGATTCGTACGCAAGTTCGTGAAGGGGAGCGGACCCACATGCCTCAATCCGATTCATGAGGCGAAGAGGACCGGTTAGCGACCCTCACTGCCTCATGGCCGACTTTGAGGCAGGACGGCTCGTTCCTTGGGGAACCACTCCGTTGTTCAGCCCCGACCCCGTGAACTTCTCGCTCAGTCGGAGGAGCTCATCCGAGTTCGTCGAAGGCGGCACGCAACGCGCTCACCCGTGCCGCGACCGGCGCGAGGGACGGATCCGAGGGTGACTGCGCGAGGGTCAGCTCGGCCGCAGCAGCGATCGTGGCGTCGAGATCCGCCGCGAGGCGGCCGAGTCGATCGGAGAGGTCGTCGAGCTCGTTGACGAGGCGGTTGAGGGTGGCGAACCGTTCAGCCTCCTGGCCGACAGCGGCGCTCGACGCGGCGAGGTCGGCGTCGGTCGCGCCTCGACCAACCAGTTCGCCGTGGGTGCGCCGTGCCGCCTTGAGCCGATCCGAGGCCGTCGTCAGATCGAGTCCGGTTAGGGTCGCCTCGACGCGGTCGGCCTGCTGAGCCCGCTCCCACGCGGCGAGCACGGCGGCGTCCACCTCCGCCGAGAGCTCGTCGAGATGAGTCCGCACCGGTCCCGGCCCTACGCCGGTGACGAGTTGGCCGAACCGCTGTCGGGAGACGAGCGCCGCACGAAGGGGGATCGCCCACCTGGCGCCGAGCGCGTCGGGTCGGATCTGCTCCAGGGGGTCGGGTCGGGATCGGCGAAACACCCGACGATGTTCGACTGCGGAACGAGCCGCCGCAAGACAGTCGTCAGGTTCTCGACGAAAAAGCGTCAGGACGCGGTAGCGACGCGCTCTTGCACTCCGACAGCGACCAAAGGGGTCGCATGATCAAGGAGTCATCGACATGAACGGATCCGTAGACCGAACCACAACTCGACTGGTGCGCCGCCTTCTGGCCGCCACGCTGCTGGCGGGTGGAGCCGGTGTCCTCTTCGCCGCTCAGGCAAGCGCCCTCCCGTTTCCGGAGGTGCCTCCCCGGGTCGACCTCGGCGACCTCTGCTTCCTCTGCCCGCCGGAGGAGCCCACGCCGAGCGTCCCACCGTCGGTCACTCTCGTACCCATCAACCCCATCATCTTCGAGCATCTCCTGCCCCTCTCGCCCCCAGGTGGCGCACCCAGTGGCACCCCGGAGCCGACCCCCGAGCCCGCTGCACCCCCAGCGGCACCGGCTCCGATCCCCGAACCCGCGTCCGCGCCCGGCGCCCCGTCGGCGCCCGAGAAGCCGTCCGTGAAGACTTCCGGCTCCAACAAGGGCGGCAGTGGGTCGGCCAACAGCCTCGCCGACCCCTCAGGTGTCTCGACCGCCACAGAAGCCGCCGGCGAGGCGACTGCCGAGGTGACGACCGAAACGGTCCCGCAAACGACCGTCGGTCTTCCTGTCGCCGAGGAGATCGCAGCGGATGCGGAGGCGACAACCGATGCGCATGAGTCCGACCCCTCCGTGTCGCCGGTGCTGGTGGCGGTGTTGTTGGGGATCGTGGCGACCATGGCTGCCGGAACGGGCGTCGCGATCATTCGCCGTCATCGTCACCCGTGAGCAGTCGTGAGGATCACTGGACCGAAGGCCCCTCTGTGGGATTCGCTGGTACAGCGATGGAACCCGTCTCTGATGCTCAGCTCGTCGAACAGGTCCTCGATGGAGACCGGGGCGCTCTCGGCGAGATCTACGACCGCTACTCGGGACCGATACACGACCTCTGTCTGCACATGCTCAGGAGCGCGGACGAGGCCGCGGATGCGACCGCGGAGGTGTTCCTCACCGCTGCGGAGCATCTCGACCAGATCCGTGACCGCTCGAAGCTGCGCTCGTGGCTCTACGCGGTCGCCCGCAACGAGGTGTACCGACGCACTCGCCGGCGCGGCCGGGAGCAGGTGATGAGCGAAGGCTTCGACGATCTGGTGGACCTCACCGAGGCCCATGCCGGGGCGGAGCCCGATGATCTGATGCGACTCGTTCGGGAGGCTGCGGCGGGCCTCGACGATCGGGACCGTCTGGTCATGGAGCTCACCCTCGCAGGCGGCATCGACGGCCGAGAACTGGGCGACGCTCTCGGCCTCGATGTCGCGGCGGCCCATCAGGCGTCACATCGCATGCGGGAACGGTTGGGACGGTCCGTCGGAGCGCTCCTCGTCGCGAGGCAGGGCCGGGCCGACTGCGCGGAGCTGGAGAAGCTGCTGGCGGGATGGGACGGCTCGTTCTCGGTGCTGTGGCGCAAGCGGGTGTCTCGACACATCGACGGCTGCGCGAGATGCGAGCGGCGGCGCCGGAAGGTGCCCGTGGCCGTGCTCAGCGGCGTGGCCTTCGCGGAGACGCTGCCGGTCCGCTTCGTCGCCCCTCCACAGGAGCTGAGGGGCCGGGTGCTCGGTGCCGCTGTCGTGGGTGGCGGCCAACCCCTGTGGGGTGGCGAGGGGTTTCCCCCGGCGCCAGGGGACCCGAAGCGAGGGCAGGGCCGCTTGGTCGCTGCTGCGGCCGTGTTGGTGTTGGTCGGAGTCGGCCTCGGAGTGTCCCTCGCCCTCGCAGACCGGGATCGCGCCCAACGTGTCGCGACGGGTTCCACCGTGACCCCACCGACTTCGACCGTGGTAGTGGCCGGCACGGTTGCAACCTCGGCGCAGGCACCTACCACGGCCATCCCGCCCTCCCCCTCGGTGACCCCACCGCCGGCGACAACCGTGCCCGAGACGCCCACCACCGCTGCCGTGACCACCGCACCGAAATCGACCGCTCCGCCCGCTGCTGCACCGACGGTTCCCCCGACCACCGCGGCGATCACAACCCTGCCGTCGCTGCCAAGCGTTGGCCTGTTGGTTCCCCCGCTGGTCGGGCCCGGCCCCTGTGGGGCCAACGACGAGATCGTGGTGACAACCTCGGTTGGGGTGGTGTCGGTGGACATCACATGGAAGCTGGTCGCAGCGGCCACCACCACCGGGACCTTGAGCGTCACCCAACAGTCCTCGACCCGTTGGGTGGCCTCGTGGCAGCCGTTGGACGAGGGTACCTACACGGTGTGGGCGGCAGCTGTCGACGCGTTCGGTCGGCAGGTGACGGCGTCACAGAGCGGATCGGTCGGCTACTGCATCGGTTGATCCCCCGTGAACGGCGGTTTCTGGGAAAAAGTTCCCGATCCAGGTCAACCTCCACCACTGCCGGCACGTATGCACCCATGATGGAGGTGATGCAGCTTTCGAGACGGGTTGTCCCCGAGGCCGGCTTCGAGGAGGTGTTCCGAGATCTGTATCCCCGAGCATTGCGGCTCGCGGAGCGGATGCTTGGCAATAGGGCCGCGGCCGAGGACATCGCGGCCGAGACGATGGCCCGGGCGCTGCTCCGGTGGGATCGGCTCGACCCCGACCGTGTCGCGGGCTGGGTGTTGCGGGTGGCGGCGAACCAGGCCATCGACCTCATGCGTCGGAAGGGTCGGACCATGACCCCCGGCGTGGTCGATCTGGAGGACGCCACAACAGAGCGGCTCGCCCTTGCGGCGGCCCTCAAGCGACTTCCACGGCGCCAGCGTGAGTCGATCGTGTTGCGCTACCTCTCCGACCTCAGCGAGGCGGACACTGCGGCAGCCCTGGGCATCTCCCCGGGCTCGGTCAAGACCCACGTCCATCGGGGGCTCGGCTCGCTGCGTGCCGAGCTCGGCCACGACGCGTTGGAAGGTGCTGCACATGTCTGATCTCGACCTCCGTGGAATCGATCTCGACGCCGCTTTGGAGCGCACCTACCGGCGCCACGACGAGCTCAGGTTGCAGGCCGGTCGGCGACACCGCTGGATCGCCGGTGCAGCGATGACCTTGCTGCTGGTCGTTGGAGCGGTCTCGCTTGCCGTATTCGCCGGAGATGATCCCGAAGTCCGTTCTCCGGTGCCCGCGGCGGGGGGAGACGACCCGACGGCTGGGCCCACACATGCCGAGCCCGAATCGCTGGTCCCGCCGGGCTACTCGCTCCTGCCTGAGGTCGACGGCATCGTGGTGCTGCGTCGAGAGAACTCCGCTCCGGTGGATCCGGTCCAGCCGGAGGGGGATCCGTCGGTAGCCGTCTCCTCGACGAATCTTCGCGTCGGCACGCTGGTCGCTGCCGATCGTGCCCGCGACGGCTCGGTGGTTCGAGTGCGTTTCGACTGCGTCAGCGCAGGGGACGTGATCGACGAGGTTCGCTATTCGGTTCGTGACGGTCGGCTGGTGATCGATGGATCGATCGCCGGCGAGCCGGGTACGGCTTGTGTGGTGGGACAGCCGGGTCCGGCGCTGTCGCTGCCGATGGATCCGCCGGTTCCAGCCGGCATCGAGATCGTGACCGGGTCGCTCCGTACTCCCTAACAGGGGAGCAGTCGTCCACGGGGCGACCCGGTCGCGGCAACCGAAGGGCTGCCGAGCTCAGAGAGGACTCAGAGCAGTCCTGCTGAAGAATTGAGGGAGTTGGCGGTCGCGCTTCCGAAGGTGCTGACCGCGGCGACACACACCAGGGCGAGCAGCGCCAGAAGGAGCGCGTACTCGACGAGGGATGCGCCGCGTTCGGAAGGGGGCGAAAGTCCGGGTCGCGTGGAGGGGGAGAGGAGCACTGCGAGGCGGGTGGACATGGTGCGGGTCCTGGGGGTGGTGCTTGTGGTGGCGGTGGTGTTGACTTGCGGCGGCTGGAAAATGAGTTCGGGCGGGTCGTCCTGACCCGCCCGAACCCGTGTTGGTGTGCGATCAGTTGATCAGAGTGCGTCGCTGACCGAGTCGAACTTGCTGGCAGCGTTCTCGCCGAGGGTGGTAACGGCGACGATGCAGACCACTGCGATCAGTGCCACGAGAAGTGCGTACTCCACGAGGGAGGCGGCACGCTCGGAGCGGATCTTGGAGGTCAGAAACGCCTTTGCGAAATCGAGGTTGAGAAGCATCCGGGGGTCCTTGCTGTGTCTGGTGCTGTGGTGAGGTGCCTGCACCCGGGTTCGGGTGCTTGCACCAGAGGTATCGAAAACCGCGGGCTCGGGGTTGATAGGTCGTTCGACCTATCCGGGGGTGGAGATCTCACCAGCGCCCGGACGCGAACATGGGCGGGCCGCCATGGCGACCCGCCCGTGTTCGTGTTGGTGTGCGATCAGTTGATCAGAGTGCGTCGCTGACCGAGTCGAACTTGCTGGCAGCGTTCTCGCCGAGGGTGGTGACGGCGACGATGCAGACCACTGCGATCAGTGCCACGAGAAGTGCGTACTCCACGAGGGAGGCGGCACGCTCGGAGCGGACCTTGGAGGCCAGGTATGCCTTGACGAAGTCGTAGTTGAGCATTGTGGATGTCCTTGTGTCTGGTGCGGTGCTGGGACGCCGTTTCGACGCCGAAGAACTGATCGGTCCGCCCTGGGTGGGGCTTGAGAAATTCGACTCGAGATCCCACATGGGGATTCGACAAGGTCGCCGCCGGCGAGCCCTCCAGGCGAGGTTCCTAGAACAGGTTCTCGTTTCGTGGCACGATGAAGGGGCGTGGAGTGCCCGTGTCTTTGACCCAATCGCAGCTCGCCCGCCAGGAGCGGATCCTCGAGGTAGCCACGCGCCTGGCGGCCGAAGGCGGTTTCGATGCGGTGCAGATGCGAACCATCGCGGTGGAAGCCGATGTGGCGTTGGGCACCCTGTACCGCTACTTCCCCTCCAAGGAACATCTGTTGGTCTCCGCCACCCTCGGGCAGTTGGGTGAGCTGGCACAACGCCTCGTGCTACGCCCACCGATGGGTGCCGACCCCGCCGAGCGTGTGCTCGACGTGTTGCGGCGGGTGAACGCCACCCTTCAACGGGAGCCCAAGTTGACCCTCGCGGTGCTGCGGTCGCTCACCTCCGGTCACGAGACCGTGATCCCCGCCGTGCGTGAGATGCGCAGGGCGATGCGCTCGATCATCATCGTCGCCATCGGCGAGCCCACCATTCCTCGCGACGAGCTGGTGGGAGAGGTGATAGAGGCGGTGTGGCTGTCGGCCCTCGTGTCGTGGCTCAGCGGGGTCGACTCGCACGCCTCGGTCACACGCAAGCTCGAGGACGCCACCCGGCTCCTCTTCGGGGACCGTGGCTGAGCCGCAGCCCCATCCGCTCGATGGGCAGGAGCTGATCCCCGAAGGGGTCAGGGGCCTCGATCTGCCACTTGGCCGCCGCGTCGAGCTCCCCGGGCGCGGCACCACCTTCGTTCGGATCGTCGAAGGGCCGTCGCCGAATGCACCCACCGTGTTGTTGTTGCACGGCTGGGTCGCCTCTGGTGGTCTCAACTGGTTCCAGGCGTTCGCTCCCCTCGCTCAGCACTTCCGCGTCATCGCGCCCGACCTCCGTGGACACGGCCGCGGCATCAAGAGCCGGAGGCGTTTCCGGCTGGGCGATTGCGCGGACGACTGCGCGGCATTGTTGGAGGAGCTGGGGGAGGGTCCGGTGGTCGCGTGCGGCTACTCGATGGGTGGACCCGTTGCGCAGCTTCTGTGGCGCCAGCACCCCCACCTTGTCAGCGGAATGGTGCTGGGTGGGACGAGCGCGTCGTTCATCCCCGCCATGCAACAACGTCTCATCTTCGTCGGGATGATGGCGATGGCTGCCGGGAGCACACGTACCACCCAGCTCATCACGAGCGTGCCGGGGTGGAGGGGAGTGCCGCTGGGGGCGGTCGGCAAGCGCCCCGATTCGATGCGGGTGTGGGCGGCGGGTGAGATGCGTCGCCACGATCTCCGCATGGTCTTCGAAGCAGGCAACGCCATCGCGACCTTCTCGTCGCGGAGGTGGATCACCGATGTCGATGTGCCCACAACGGTGATCGTGACCACCAAGGATCGTGCAGTGGATCCCACCCAGCAGGTGAAGCTCGCGCTACGAATCCCGACCGCCGAGATCCAACGCTACGACGAGGGTCACACCTCGCCGGTGCTGGCGTCCTTCGGCGAGGCGATCACCGAAGCCTGCCGATCGGTTGCCGCTCGGGCGATGATCGCTGGGATCTGACGCACCGTCAGATCCCGCGCGCGGGTCTGGTAGGTTCCGCCGACATGGGGGATCTCTCCAACTACAACCTCGCTGATATCTGGGAGGCGGTCGCCGAGCGCGTCGCGGACCGCGTCGCGGTGATCTGCGGCGAACGACGCCTCACCTACGCCGAGCTCGAATCCCGGGCGAACCGTCTGGCGCATCACCTCCTGTCGGTCGGAGTTGCGGCGGGCGATCACGTAGGGCTCTACCTCATGAACGGAACCGAGTACCTCGAGGGGATGCTCGCCGCGTTCAAGATCCGTGCCGTGCCGATCAACGTGAACTTCCGCTACGTAGCGGACGAATTGCGTTACCTCTTCGACGACTCGGGCATCGTCGCCCTCATCCACAACCCCGAGTTCGCCGACCGCGTCGCCGAGGCGGCGCCGTCGGTGCCCGCGATTCGCCACACCCTTGCAACCGGAGCCGACTACGAGGCCGCACTCGCTGCGCAGCCTGCTGATCGGGGCTTTCCGGAGCGATCCGGCGACGACCCCTACATCATCTACACGGGTGGCACCACGGGCATGCCCAAGGGCGTGGTGTGGCGGCAGGAGGACGCGTTCTTCGCCTGCGTCGGCGGCGGAGACCCGATGCGTCTCCAGGGCCCTGTTGAGCAGCCTTCGGAGATCCTCGACCGCATCATCGACTTCGAGTTCTGCGCCTATCCGCTCGCACCGCTCATCCACGCGGCCGCTCAGTGGACCACCCTGTCATGGCTCTACTGCGGTGCCCGCGTGGTGTTGACCCCGGGCTCGTTCGATCCATCGGCAGTGTGGGCAACGGTGGCCCGGGAGAACGTGAACACGCTGATCATGGTCGGCGACGCCATGGCCAGGCCGCTCGTGGATGACTGGGAGGCGAACGGGCCGTATGAGGTTTCCTCGTTGTACGCGCTCGGGTCGGGCGGTGCACCACTGTCGGCGTACCTGAAGGACCGCTTCCACGAGATGATGCCCGACGCCATGATCACCGACGGGTTCGGGTCCTCGGAGACCGGCGCCCAGGGCAGCCAGCGGATCCAGCCCGGTGTCGAGTCGAAGGGACTCACCAGCTTCCAGCGCCTCGGAACCGGCACGACGGTGCTCGCCGAGGACGGGACCGAGGTGCAACCCGGATCGGGGGTCATTGGCCGCCTGGCGCTGAGCGGCCGGATCCCCTTGGGCTATCACAACGATCCGGCCAAGACCGCGGAGACCTTCGTCGAGGTCGACGGCCGGCGGTGGGTGATCACCGGCGACATGGCAACGGTGGAGGAGGACGGTGCCATTACCCTGTTCGGCAGGGGTTCGGTGTCGATCAACACCGGTGGCGAGAAGGTGTACCCCGAGGAGGTCGAGTCCGCCCTCAAGTCGCACCCCGATGTGTACGACGCGGTCGTCGTCGGCGTGGCCGACCCGCGTTGGGGTGAGGTCGTCTGCGCCGTCATTCAGCCAGTGGCGGGAGCGTCGGTGCGTTTGGACGATCTGGTCGCCCATGCGCGGAGCTCAATCGCCGGATACAAGGTGCCCCGTCGCCTCGTCGTGGTGCCCGAAGTGGTTCGCTCACCGGTGGGAAAAGCCGACTACCGATGGGCGAAGACCGTGGCGAGCGAGGGCGACGCCTCCTGAGCGGCCTCGGCGGGCGGGTGGCCAAACCGATTCCCGGCAGGGGGAAGCCGGTATTTCGGTCTGAGCCTGCTGAGAATGGGACGGCGCCGGCGAGTGGACGCGATGGCGACGGCGAGCAGGCGCGAGACGTGATCAACCGGGCTTGATGCAGGCCGGCGCAGCGAAGGTGGCGCGCATCTGACCCGCCACCATCGACAGCACGGGCGACGCCGGTAGGCCCAGCGAGCGAAGGTCGGCTGCGAGCGGACCGCTGCCCAACAGGGTCACCTCTGCGGAGCGCTTTCCGAGGCGCAGTCGGGTGGCCCGGTTGTTGGTGGTCCACTCGGTGCGGAGGATCGAGCCGTCCTCGGTGTTGGAGTAGCAGGCCATGGTCAAAGGACGGGGCGGAACGGGGATCCTCCCGGCTCGAATCCGAATCCCCACCTCGCCGTCGAGCGACGCGACAACCGAGCTGCGCTCGAAGGAGATCGACATGGGTGCGACCCATTTCGGGAACCCCCAGATCCCTCTTCCCGCGTGACAGGTGAACGACTCGCTGACCGGCAGCCTGTGCAGGTAGGTGGCCACGCCGCCTCTCGGCAGCGGTGGCGCGCCCGGAGGGTCATCCACAACGAAGGCGAGTCCAATTTCGTCGTAGGTGTCGAGGTCGCAATCGACGTACTTGACGAGGGCCAGCGACACCATTGCCCTGCCCTTCGAGCGTCTCGCAACCACCAGGCCGGTATGCGCGAGGAGGGACTGTGCCGAATCGCCGTCTACCAGGAACATGGCCGATGCCATCCGCGCCGACCGCACCCGCACCGGCATGTGGATTGCTCGTCCCTCGACCTCGTAGGTCCCGTCCTCGGCCGCAGCGAGCCCGCCGAGGGGCTGGGTCGACGCGGCGGGCTCGGGCGATGTCATGAAGCCGGGCCGATCACCGGTCGCCACGAGCAAGCTTCGTGGCCCACTGGTAGTCAGGCTTGCCCGAGGGGGAGCGGACGATCTCGTCGACCACGTGGAGCTCGCGGGGCACCTTGTAGCCGGCGATGAACTTGCGGGCGTGGTTCGCCAGATCATCCAGCTCCGCTTGTCGGCCGTCGCGGAACTGCACCACTGCGGCGACTGTCTGGCCCCAGCGGTCGTCGGGCACGCCGACGACGAGGCAGTCGAACACGGCGGGATGGTCCTTGAGCGCCTGTTCGACCTCCTCTGGGTGGATCTTCTCGCCGCCGGAGTTGATTGTCGTGGATCCCCGGCCGAGGAGCGTCAGCGAGCCGTCGGCCTCCCATCGCGCCATGTCGCCGGCGACAGCGTAACGGCGACCGTCTGCGGCCACGACGAAGGTCTCCGCCGTCTTCTTCTCGTCCTTGTAGTAGCCGAGGGGGATGTTGCCGCCCCGGCCCAACTTGCCCGTCACCCCCACGGTGGCGCTCGGGATGATGTTGAGGTCGTCGTCGAGGATCACCACATCGGCGCCAGGCTGGATGCTGGGCCCACCGGCGGACTGCTTCGCCTGGCCCTTTGCCACGATACGCAAGCCGTTGAAGCCTCCCTCCGAGGACCCGACCGAGTCGGTGATGATGAGGTTGGGGAACTGCTCGAGGAACTGCTCCTTGACGGTCGTCGAGAAGATGGCAGCGGATGAGGCCACAGCGATGAGCGACGAGGTGTCGTAGCGCGAAGGGTCCTCCAACAGGTGCTCGATCATCGGGCGCCCCATGGCGTCACCGGTGATGATCGTGGAGTTGATCCCCTCCCTCTCGACGAGCCGCCAGACGGCCTCGCCGGAGAACTTGGGCAACAGCACAACTGTGTTGCCCTGAAGCATCTGGCCCATCGTCCCCCACTGCGCGGCGCCGTGCATGAGCGGTGGGATCACCAGGAACACCAGCCCTCCCGACCCCGCGGCCGCCTTGCGCGCCATCGTGTCGGGTGCATCGACCCGCTCGCCGGAGATCGCGTCGATGCCCTGGCCGAGGGCGAAGAACACGTCCTCTTGTCGCCACATGACGCCTTTGGGCATGCCCGTGGTTCCGCCCGTGTAGAGCACGTAGAGGTCGTCGGCGGATCGTTCTGGGAAGCCGCGCTCGGGTGACGCAGCCGCACAGATCTCGTCGTAGGACTCGGCGTCGAGTCCGCCAAGGTCGGCGTGGGTTCCGTCGTCGATCCACACGAACGTCTTGACCGTCGCTGCCTTGTCGCGCACCGCGGCCAGCCGCTGCGCGTACTGACGGTCGAAGATGCACGCCACACAGTCCGCGTTTCCCAGCAGATAGGCGAGTTCGTCCTCCACGTAGCGGAAGTTGATGTTGATCGGGATGGCGCGGATCTTGAACACGCCGTACATGGCCTCGATCCACTCGTGGCTGTTCTGGGCGTAGATCCCGACCCGATCGCCCACGCCGACACCCCGCTCGGCCAGCGCGTGCGCGATGCGGTTCGAGCGCGCGTCGAGCTCGGCGAAGCTGAGACGCAGATCGCCGTCGACCAAGGCGAGTCGGTCGGGGATCGCGTCGGCTGTGTGCTCGAAGATGTCCGCGATGTTGAAGGCCATGACAACCCAAGTTAGGACACGTTCCAGCTGGGCTCGGACGAGCTCAGCTCGCCGTTGTCGGTGCCTTCTTCTTCGCCGGCGCCTTCTTGGCGGCGGTCCTCTTCTTCGCCGGAGCCTTCTTCGTCGTGGCCTTCTTGGCGGCCGGTCGAGGTGGCTGCTTGGCGGCAGCCTCCTGCAACCTCTCGAACGCGGTGCCCACGGCTGCGGCTAGGTCCCAGACATCTGGAACCAGATCGCGGTCGACCATGAAGCCGAAGTCGATCGAGTACCGGTACGAGAGAACCGTGGCGTTGAGCCCCGCCCCTTCCATGATCGGCCCCATCGGGTACGCGGCCACCAGCTCGGCACCTGCCAGATACAGAGGGAAGGGCGGTCCAGGGACGTTGGAGATGACCAGGTTGTGGATCGGGCGGTGACGGTCCGCCAGGTTCATGGACGAGTAGAGACGCGACGCCAGACCGAAGGTGCGTGGTGCTGCGAACTCGCCCCAGTCGGTCAGCATCCTCGCGCCGAGCGCGTTGTGCTCCGATTTCGCACCCTCCGTGTTGGTTGCGATCTGGCGCAGGCGCTCGGCGGGATCGTCGATGTCGGTGGCCAGGCTGGTGAACATCGCCGAGACACGATTTCCACCTTCGCCCACTTCCTCCTCGGTGCGGACCGACACCGGGCAAACCGCGAGCAGTGGGTCGAGCGGTACACCGTCGCCTCGACGCTCGAGATACTCACGCAATGCACCTGCGACGATCGCGAGGACCACGTCGTTGAGCTTCACGCCGAACGCGTCCTTCACCGCCTTGGCCTCTTCGAGGCCCACCCGGGCGAAGGCCACGCGGCGCTGCGGGCCGATGGCCGCGTTCCACGGCGTTCGTGGAGCAGTGAGTGGGACCGCGCCCACCTTGCCCTCGGGATCCCTGCGGTTCTGCACGATGTTGTTGACGCTCTGGAGCGTCCGGCCCAACAACGGAACCATTCCCGGTATTCGCCTCACCCGTGAGCGGAGGGCGTGGGTGACCAACTCGAGGTCCGTCGGCACCTGCTCCGGCTCCGCCAACTCAGGTGCGGGCCGGGGCGGCGGGACGGCCTCGAGGTCATAAAGCGCCGTCATGATCTCGGCACCCGCGGCACCGTCGATAGCGGCATGGTGGACCTTGCACACGAACCCGACGCGGTTCTGCTTCACGCCCTCTATGACCCACGATTCCCACAGCGGATGGTTGCGGTCAAGGGGGATCGACGCGATCTGCGCGGCGATCTCGGCCAGCTCGCGCCGACCACCGGGAGCTGGGACCGCGATTCGTCTCACGTGGTAGTCGAGGTCGAAGTTCGGATCCTCCACCCACACCGGGTGGTGAAGCTGGAACGGCACCTCGACGAGCCGTCGGGTGAACAACGGCACGAGATGAAGTCGCTCGCGTATGTGGTTCCTGAACGCCTCGAACGAGTAGCCGCCGGGCATCGTCGATGTGTCGTATATGCCCGTCATCGCTACGTGCATGTGGCTCGTGGGCGTCTCCAGATAGAGAAACGATGCGTCGAGGCCGCTCAGTCGTTGCATCCAAACCCCTTGTGGTCGATCGCGCGTCGTCGTGCGAGGGCGCCCATTGTGCAGCACCAGACGCATCGATGCTTCCTGGCCGCCTATAGCATCCAACGATGGCTTCACCGCTGGCGGCTTGGAAGTCGCGACCCCGGTTCGAGCGCCAGAGCGCGTGGGCGTTGTTGGCGGCGATCAACGGCCGCCGACCGGCGCGCTACAGCCGGTACTTCCAGGTGCCGTCGTTCTTCATGAGCTGGGGGGCCACCGAAGCGGCGGTGCCCTGGGCGGCGCTCAACGCCGTCCGTACCGTTGGCGCCATCCGTCGCGGCGAGCACCGCAGCGCATCGGGCAAGGCGGCGGTGGCCGCTCAGCTCGCGGCGATAGGAGCGGCAGCGTCCTTCGTTGTTGAGGGCCGCCGCACCGATGAGCAGTTCAATGCCGCGCTGGCGCCCTGGCTCGATGATCAGACCATCCGCGACCGTCCGTCATCCGTGCGTGCCGGGGCGGTGGTGCCTCTGTTCTATGGAGGCAGGAACCGCCGCTCCAGGTCCAGGGGCATCCCATTCAGCCCTGAAAGCCGTGGACTTCGCCTCGACGTCTATGAGCCCCTCACCTCGGCTCGACCCGACGAACGGCGTCCCGCGATCGTTCAGATCCACGGAGGCGCCTGGGCTGTCGGTGACAAGCGCGAGCAGGGCATTCCTCTGCTGAACCACCTGGCCGCCAACGGCTGGGTCGGCTTCAACGTCAACTACCGACTCTCGCCGAGGGTTCGGGCGCCCGAGCATCTGATCGACTGCAAGCGGGCAATCGCGTGGATCCGCGACCATGCCGATGACTACGGGATCGATCCCGACTTCATCTGCGTCACAGGCGGGTCGGCCGGCGGTCATCTCTCGGCTCTGTGCGCGCTCACCGCCAACGACGCGGAGTTCCAGCCCGGGTTCGAGGACGCCGACACCTCCGTACAGGCGGCGGTCCCCTTCTACGGCGCCTACGACATGGCGGACACCTCGCTGATGGTCAAGGGATACCGCGAGACCTTCCTCGAACCCGTGGTCTTCGGTTCGAGGTTCAGCGACGACCCGACACCGTTCGAGAAGTACTCGCCGATCCGCCGTGTACGGCCGGATGCGCCGCCGATGATGATCATCCACGGAACCCGTGACGCGCTCATCCCCATCGAGGCCGCAAGACCCTTCGCGCAGCGACTCGGAGAGGTCTCGGAGTCCGCGGTCGTCTGGGTGGAACTCGACGGTGCGCAACACGCCTTTGACATCTTCCCGTCGGCACGAACCGTGCGGACGATCGAATACGTGGAGCGCTTTCTCGACGGCTGTCATCGTGGGGTGATCAAGTAGCCGACAGGGCTACCTGCGCCAGAGGCGTAGGAGGCCGTAGCCGCCGGCGACGGTCGTGAGGATGAGTGTGATGCCGACACCCATCATCAGGACACGCACCGATCCGTTGTCCAACACGTCGCCCTTGGGTGTCGCGCCGAACACGACCGCCATCACACCACCGACGCCCGACGCGACGGTGGCAAAGGCGAGCACAACGGTGGCGAGCAGGCGCAGCGCACGAGCCAAGCGAGCATGTTGCCAGGTTTCGCTCAGACCCAGGCGGACACGATCTTTGTGAGCGGCTCTGTGACGGCGGCCTGGAGGAGCGGCCCGAAGCTCACCCGGTGTACGCCCAGAGCGCGGAGATCTTCGAGTGACCCGGCAGCGGATCCGTTGAGCGGATGCGCGATGACGTTGATCGGCGTGGAGAGTTCGTCCAAGAGGGTGCGGAGCGCATCGGAACCCGGTGCCTTCACGGGATAGAGGCAACGCGCTCCAGCTGCTTCACAAGCGCGGAGGCGTTCGATGGCCTCGGCGAGGGGATCCTCGAAGGTGCCCTCCGGCTTTAGGAACACGTCGGTTCGTGCGTTGATCACGAGCTCGACTCCGGCGGCGTCGGCCGCCTGGCGGATTGAGCCGACGTAGTCGGCGTGCTCGGTGGCGCTGCGCATCCGCTTGCCTTCGCTGTGGACGGTGTCCTCGACGTTGATGCCGACCACCCCGGCGTCGAGGACGCGCTCGACAAGCTCCGCGGCAGGCGTCGCGTATCCCGACTCCACGTCGAGACTCACCGGGACCTCTACGGAGCCGATGATCCGGCGAGCTCCGTCGAGTGCGTCGGCGAGTGTCATGCCCTCGTTGTCCTTCTGGCCGCGTGAATCGGCCATGGGGTGGCTCCCGATGGTGAGGGCGGCGAATCCGGCAGCGACCATCGTCCTTGCAGACCACGCGTCCCACACGGTGGGGAGGACGACGGTGGTGCCTGAGTGATGAAGGGCCAGGAGTTGAGAGGCGCGCGCGACGAGATCGGTCGAGTCGGTCATGGCGGCCAGCCTGCCACCCTCCCCGCCGGATCTCCCACCCTGACCAGCCCTGACCACCCCCCCAACCCCGAACTGGGCGAAGCCGCAACCGAATCGGGCGGGTCCTTCGCCCAGTTCGGGTGGGATTCAGCGAGGGGCGTTGGCGAGGGCGGCGGCGAGGGCGTCGGGAACATCCGTTGGGCCCGCCAGCCCGACACAGGTCGCACCGACCGCAGCCGCCAACGCCTCGGCGTCTGCCCGATCCTCGGCAGGGCAGATGATCGCCAGCTCCGTCAAGGCCGCGGCAGCGACGACAGCGGGACCGCCGGCTGTGACGCGGCAGTCGGAGAGCAGCACCGCAGCCCTGCGAGCGGCGCGGGAGCGCGACAACTGCTCGTGTGCCACGCGCAAGGCGAGGCCAAGGTCGGTGGTGCCGTGCCCTCGGAGGCGCAGCAGGTCGCCTATCACGCGCTCGGTGGCGGTGGACTCACCTTGTGAGGCGAGCACGATCGCCTGGTCGGAGAACGCCACCACCGAGCAGTCGGCGGGGTGGCGGTAGAGCGTGGCGGCCGCCGCGAGCGCTGCGGCAACAAGTCGCTCGCCCTGCATGGAGCCGGATCGGTCCACCAACAGGCACAGGGCGGTGTCGGGCCGTTGCCACGTCGTCACCGCCAGGTCCTCGGCCCGGAGCGGACCGCCCCCGGCCCGCGCTGTCAGGATCGCGTCGAGGCTGGCGTCGACGTCCACGTCCCCCGGTTCCTCACCTCGCGCCCGCCTGAGCCGACCGACCCCGCGGCGTCGAGCCGTACCTTGTCGAGCCATGTCGGTCAGCACTCGACCGGCGAGGCGTCGGGCGAGATCGCGCAGCGTCTCGTCGGTGGCGCCCGTCATCGCCCCGAGCAGGGCCAGGGCGGAGTCGGTGTCCTCCGCGAGAAGCTCGTCGAATGCGTCCGCGTCGAGCACGCCGAGCTCAGGCGAAACCTGTTCGAACCCCTTCTGGCGGCTCAGGTCGCGTCGCGAGGTGGTCCGTCTTCCCGCCTCTGCCACAGCGGCTTGGGCGTCGTCGCCTTCCGCCACCGCATCCCCATGCCCGTCATCCAGCCCGGCCCCCGGCGGCGGGTTCAGGCTTTTGGGTCGGACGCCTCCGGACTGTCCTGGTCATCGCCCTCAGCGGGAGCGAGCCATCTCCGCCAGAGCTCCTCGATCACCTCGGCGGCGCTTCGACCGCAGCCCTCGCGGACCCGGACCCGGCCCGAAAGGGCCAGCTGGGTGGCGTCGCGGCTCACCCCTGGGTCGAGATGTGGAAGGCGGCGTAGGCGAGCCAGTTCCGCCATCAGCAGCGTGAGGTCGATTGCCCCGCGAACCGACGACCCGCTGCGAAGGTCCGCGTGAGTCCGGGTGGCCCGCACCAACTCCACGACGCGCCCGACCACGCCGGTGCCCACCGTCGCGATCTGAGATCCCGCCGACCGCCCCACGATGAGCGTTTCCTCCTCGGTGCTCTGGTAGCCCATCTCGAGCCGACAGCAGCGGTCGTAGACCGCTGAGGAGATGCGGGCGGTGCCAACCGCGTCGAAGGGGTTCATGGCCGCGACCATCTGGAAACCCTCGGCGGCCTCGATCGCGCCCAGGCGCGGTACGTGCAGCTCGCCTTCGCTCATCACGGTGATGAGCACGTTGATCGTCTCCTCGGGGATCCGGTTGATCTCTTCGATGTAGAGGAGCGATCCGTCGCGCATGGCCGCAGCCAGAGGTCCGTCGATGAACACGTCGGGGCTGTAGCCGGACTCGAGCACAGCCGCGGGGTCGAAGGATCCGATGAGGCGTGCAGGTGTCAGCTCGGCGTTGCCCTCCACGAACTCGAAACCCCGCCCATCGAGCTCCGCGAGCGCACGCAGCAGGGTGGACTTGCCGGTGCCCGGCGGGCCTTCGATGAGCACGTGGCGTCCGGTGGCGCGCATCGCCACGATCGCCTCGATCTCCCGAGTTCGTCCCACCATCTCGGAGCGAAGCCCCGCGACGAGCCCCTCGTCGTTGACTGCGACCGACTTCACTGGACGGCCTTGAGGATGAGATCGGTGTAGGCCACCACGCCACCTGGCTGGAGGTGGGTGCCGTCCTTGACGAACCAGTCGGGGTGAGGTGCCGCGAGTGCGTGCCAGTCGAGCAGCTCGACGTTGTCGAAACGGTCGGCAGCGGCGATCAGCCGCTGGTTGGTCAGCGCCTCCCAAGGTCGAGGCACCTTCGCGGTCACCAGGATCACGCGTCGGTTGGCGAGCGCTGTGAGCAGCCGATCGAGAGCGGCGTCGGACATGGGCCCGTTGGTGCCCAGGTGCACCACGACGATGGGCCCGAGTGCACCGAAGCCGGCGAGTCGAACCGCCTGGGTGCCCGCGTCGTTGAACTGTCGTGACACCTTGGCGTCCACCGCGACCTGGGGTACGAGGCGCTGGAGGGGCTTTTTCGCGTCGAGCATCACCGAGTCGCCGATCATCGTCACCCGGATCCCGGCCGGCGACAACGTGGTGGTGGTGGGTGGCACGGTCGTGGTGGTGGGCTCGGGCGCAAGGGTGGTGGTCGGCTCGGGTGCAACCAGGGTCGTGGCCGGGTCGAGGCTCGTCGCCGCGGGGTCTGCCGCAGCGGTGGTGGGGGCGAGGGTGGTGGTGTCGGAGACGGTCGTGGTCGTTGCCTCGGTTGAGCGCTCCGACGTGCCCGTGAGATCACGGAGGACATCTGCCACCGATGCGTCCTCGCTGGTCGTGTCCTCGGCGTGGTCGGCCGCGAGAGGGTCGGGTCGCAGGTTGGGTCCGAAAGCGACCAGGCTTCCGGTCAACGTCAGGGCGCAGAAGGCGATGCCGAGATCACGTGTCCGCCTACCGGGCGCCTCGCTCCATCGACGCCGCAGTGCTCCGTGACGTATGGGCTGTTCGATGAACCGGTACGACAGCGCTGCCACGCCGACGGTGAGTCCGAGCCTCATCAAGGCGGTGGCCGGGCCTCCGAGTCGGTGGTCGAGGCCGGGCCGGGTGAGCTGGAAGATCGGCCAGTGCCAGAGGTAGATCCCGTAGGAACGTTGCCCGATCCATCGCAGAGGTCCGAAGCCGAGGAGTCGCCCTGCGCGGGAACCGGGGTGGACGAGCGCGGCGATCACGGCGAGGGTGGCCAGATCGACCGCCACCAGTCCCCCTCGGTAGATGAAGGGGTCGAACTCGTTGACCCGCAGGATCGCCCACCCGACCACCGCGAGTCCGCCCACCGCGGTCGTGTCGAGCGCCCAACGCGCTGACCGTGCGGCGCGGGTTGCCGCCTGCACTCGCCACGGCGCCCACACGAGTGCGAACGCGACGCCCACGAGCAGACCCGACAGCCGTGTGTGGGTGGCGAGGTAGAGGTTCGAGGCGTCCACGTCGGGGTTGAACAGCACCGCCATCGCGATCGCGGAGGCCGCTGCGCCGCCCAGGGCGATCAGCGCGACCGCTCCTCGTCGAAGTCGCGGGAGGGCGACGAACGCGAGCAGCGGGATCGCCACGTAGAACTGCTCCTCGACCGCGAGCGACCACAGGTGCTGGAGCAGCGGCGGTCGACCTGCCTGGACGAAGTAGGAGTCCTGATGGGCGATCTGCACCCAGTTGCTCACGTAGAGCATCGCCGCGGGGATGTCGATGCGGAGGCGTCGCAGTGCGTCGGGGGCGCCTGCCAGCGAGGCGACGAACACACCGATGAGCAGGGTGAACAGGGCCGGCAACAGCCGTCGGGCCCGCCGCAGCCAGAACTCGCGCAGGCCGATTCGCCCGGTTCTCCTGTGCTCGATGACCAGCAACGAGGTGATCAGGTAGCCGCTGATCACGAAGAACACCTCGACGCCGAGGAACCCTCCCGGAGCCCAACCGAGCCCACCGTGGTAGGCCAGCACCGCGAGGACCGAGATCGCGCGCAGCCCGTCGATGCCGGGGAGGTAGGGAAGGCCCGGCCGCGGCCGTCGTGTCGCAGGGCGCTCCTCCACAAGCGCGTCAAGTTCTGCGATCACGGTCGGAGCCACGGTGCTTCATCGTACGGTGAGCGCGAGCGGTGTCCCCGATACCCCCGAAACCAACGAGTTCCCGGGCGGGTCAGTCGAACAGGATCACGCCGCGGACGTTGGTCCCGGCGCGAAGGTCCTCGTAGCCCTTGTTGATCTCGTCGAGCGAGTAGGTGGTGGTGACCAGCTCGTCCAGCTTGAGCTGCCCTTCGCGGTACATCGACAGCAGCGCGGGGATGTCCACGCGTGGATTGCCCGAGCCGAACAACGTGCCCTTCAGCTCCTTGTTGAGCATGGCCAGCATGAAGGAGTTGAGCGTGGCTTCGGTCTCGAACATGTTGGCCACGGCCACCACCACGCAGGTGCCGCCCTTGGCGGTCATGGTCAGAGCCGGCTCGATCATCTCGCCCTTCATCACGCCGGGGGTGAGGATGACCTTGTTCGCCATCTCGCCCCAGGTGAGATCGCTCAGCGCCGCGGTGGCCTCAGCCATGGATGCGTAGGTGTGGGTGGCGCCGAACTCCATTGCCTTCTCGCGCTTGAACTCGACCGGGTCGATGGCGACGATTCGCTTCGCTCCGGCGATCCGCGCTCCCTGCACCGCGTTGATGCCGATTCCGCCGATACCCACCACTGCGACTGTGTCGCCCGGCTCGACCGCGGCGCGGTGAACCGCCGAGCCGAAACCGGTGGCAACCCCGCAGGACACGAGCGCCACCGCATGCCACGGCAGGTCCGGCTCCACCTTCACGACCGCGGCCTCCGACACCAACATGTGCTCCGCGAAGCTGCCGATCTGGCACATGCGCGCCAAGGTCGTGTCGCCGCTACGGTGCGCGATCCGGCCGTCGGTGATCATCCCGAGGTCGAAGAGCTGCGCGCCGAGATCACACAGGTTCGACCGGCCGCTCACGCACCACTTGCAGCGTCCGCAGCTCGGGATGAACGACATCGACACGTGATCGCCGGGTGCCACGGTGGTGACACCGGGGCCTACCTCGACCACTTCGCCGGCACCCTCGTGGCCCCCCAGGCACGGGTAGTGGGGCATGAACATGTCGCCGGTCACCAGGTGCTCGTCGGAGTGGCACAGACCGGCGGCCTTCGTCTTGACGAGTACCTCACCGGGCCCGGGTGTGTCGATGTCGATGTCGATGACGTCCCATTCCTCGCCGATTCCCCACAAGACGGCACCGCGGCTCTTCATGGCTGACCCCCTTGGTCACGGACGGCGGTTCGGGTGCGCCGTTGGAGGCGCCATGTCAGCACCGATTCATCGACAGCGCCACCTCAGGGAGCCACGAGTGGCCAGGGCCGTTCCCTTTCGACCACCCACGCGGCGTCCAACAAGAGGGCCTCGGTGTGGTGGGGCGCCAGCACCTGCATTCCCACGGGGAGCCCGTCGAGGAAGCCGACGGGGATCGAGATCGCGGGGTTTCCGTAGAGGTTCGACGGGATGGTCAACTTGCCGTTGTTGGCGGGTGTGTCCTCGATTCCTCCGAACACGTGGGGCAGCGGGCCGTCCGCGGCGAAGGCCGTATCCGGGTTGGACGAGGTGATCACCAGGTCGGTCTGGTCGAACATCGTTGCCATCGCCTCGAACAACGCGGTTCGTCGCTGCTCGAGGCGGATGCGGGCCGCCATGTCGTAGTGGCTGCGATCGCCCCATTCGAGCGAGTAGCGGATCTCGGGGGTGAGGTCTCCGGCGCAGGCGGGCCATGCGTCGCCGAGGTCGCCGTAGACCGATGCAAGGTTCGCCAGGGACCAGGCCGCCCCCACGTTGGGGATCGCCACGTCGAGATCCACGCGTCGCAGCCCCAGATCCGCGATGAGCTGCTCGGCAGCGTTGCGTACCACCTCGGCCGTCGCCGGGCCCACCACGGCCCCGGCGAAGCGGTCGACCACCGCAACCCGTAGGCCGCGCAGATCCTCGAGATGAGTCCCCAGCCCGCGCTCCCACCCTTCGACCCGGGGCAGCGAATGGGGGTCGTGGCGGTGGGCACCGTTGGTGGCGTCGAGCCACCGGGCGGTGTCGCGCACCGACCGGGTGAGTCCGCCCACGGTGACGGTCAGCGCACCGACCTCGAAGTGCGGGCCACGTGGAATCCGCCCGTAGGTGGCCTTGAGGCCGACGAGGCCGCAGAAGCCGGCGGGGATGCGGATCGACCCTCCGCCGTCGCCGCCTGTAGCAAGACTCAGAAGGCCTCCTGCCACCGCGGCGGCGGACCCCCCGGAGGAGCCGCCTGGCGTGTGGTCCCGCCGCCACGGGTTGTGGGTGGTCCCGTGCAGCATCGTCCGGGTCAGGTTCACTCCACCGAACTCCGACGCCGTGGTCATGCCGACGGGAACAGCGCCCGCTGCGACGAGGCGTTCGATGTGGGTGAGCGTGTAGGTGGCTTTCCGCTCGGACAGGGGGATCGACGCCTCGGTGTCGGGCCAACCGGCGACCTTGTCGAGCTCCTTGATCCCGAGGGGTACACCGCCGAAGGGGAGCGTCACGTCGGCGACCGCCGCGGATGCGCGTGCGCCATCGACATCGAGGAACGCGAACGCGTTCAGGTCGGATCGCTCGATCGCCGCGAGGGTTGCCTCCAACTCCTCGGAGGGACTGCGGCGACTGCTGCGGAAGGCCTCGACGAGGCCGCATGCGTCGCCTTGCCAGGGCAGGTCGCCGACCGACGTGTCGCTCATCCCGGCACGGTAGCGGCCTCGGCTTCGATGTCGGCGGTGGAAGGGCCCTCCGGTCGTGTGATGGCGATGAAGGCGGCACCGATCATGGCCGCGGTGGGTACTGCCACGAACGCTCCGAACAACCCGCCGGCCACTCCTCCGGCGGAGACGAGCAGAAGGCTCAACAGCGGGTGGATCGACAGTCTCCTGCTTGTGAGATACGGGTACAGCACGTTCGCGTCGAGCTGTTGGACCACCAGGATCACGATCGCCAACACGATCGCGGCGGTGGTCCCCTGCGTCACCAGGGTGACGAGCACCACGATGAGACCGGAGAGGATGGCGCCGACGATCGGGATGAAGCCCATCAGGAACACCAGGCCACCGAGCGCGAACGCGATCGGTAGGCCGGCCATCGCCGCGGCGGTTCCGATGACAATCGAGGTTGCGAGCGCCTCGGTCAACGTGACCCGTACGTAGGAGACGAGAACCTCCCATGCGGCGTCGGCCGCCCTGGCGGCGTGTGGACGTGACCCGCGGGAGAACAGGCCCAGCATGCCACGGACGATCCGCGAGCGGTCGGTCATCAAGAACAGGGTGGTGATCGTGGCCAGCAGTCCGCCCGCCACGAGCCCACCGGTGGTGGAGAGCACCGAGAAGGCCCCCGACAACACGCGGGCAGGGTTCTCCTTCAGGTGTTCGATCCCTTCTTCGAGCGACTGCTCGATCCGCTGTGTGTTGAGGCGGAACGGGGGCCCCGACAACGAGTCGCCGAGCCGCCGGATACCGCGTTGGGACTGTGATGTGAGCTCGTCGAAGTTCGAGACGGTTTGGCTGACGGCGAGAGCGATGACCGAGGCGATGAGCAGGATCCCCACGGTGAACGCCGCGACGGAGGCCACGCCGGGCGACGCCCCCCAACGGATGAGCCGGCGGCGGATTGGCTCCAGCAGGGCGCACGCGAACACGGAGACGATCACCGGGATGAGCACGACGCTCACGAACGTCGCCGCGAACACGACCACGACGACGGCTGCGGCGACGACCAGGAGACGCCATGACCACTCGGCTGTGGCCACGAGCCACTCGGGCACGGGGCCAGGCTGCTCGATGTCGTCGCCCGTGGTCACAGCCCTCCATCCTGGTCCGTCCGGGGACGCGCTCAGGTGATCCCCGGGCGGCGGCGGTGGGCGGCGGCGACGGTACACTGCGGCGCCCACCGATCGAGGAGGCCCGTGATGGCAACCGAGCTGTTCAACGAGACCGAACCAATCGACACCGATACCCGGACCAGTGCGGCCGGTGCCGCGCAGCCCCCTCTCGTCGAAGAGGAGTTGCTGGTCGAGGAGATCTCGATCGACGGGATGTGCGGGGTCTACTGACCCGGCCGCTGGTTCGCCGGCGGACTGCCTGATGGATCTCCAGCAGCGCTATCGGCTCCACCCCCAGGTGGCGCTTCGTCCGGAGCCCTTCGGCGCCCTCGCGTACCACTTCGGCAACCGCCGGCTGAGCTTCCTGCGTTCCCCCGAGATCCTCGCCGTCGTGGAAGGGCTCGACGATGCCACCTCGGTGGCGGCCGCGTTGGAAGCCGCGGAGATCGATGCCGGGCGCTGGGCCGCTTTCGAGCGGGCACTCGCAACGCTGGAGGAATCGGAGATGATCATCGCCGTGGCCGGGGAGAGTGGTTGTGCCGCTTGACGTCGCAGCCCCAGTGGGGCGTGTCACCAAGGGCGAGACGCTCGTCGACCAGATGCGTGCCGGGCTCGACGCGCCGATCTGTCTCACCTGGGAGCTCACCTATGCCTGCAACTTGGCGTGCGTGCACTGCCTGTCGTCCTCGGGTCGTCGCGACCCGCGAGAGCTGAGCACCCACGAGTGCTTCGCCGTGGTTGACCAGCTCCGTGACATGCAGGTCTTCTACGTGAACATCGGCGGCGGCGAACCCATGTTGCGCCGCGACTTCTTCGACGTCGTCGAGTATGCGACGACCAATCAGGTGGGTGTGAAGTTCTCGACCAACGGCACCTACCTCGACCCCGCCGCAGCACGGCGGTTGGCCGCGCTGGACTACCTCGACGTGCAGATCTCCCTCGACGGAGCCACCGCCGAGGTCAACGACGCTGTGCGTGGGGATGGATCGTTCAGGGCCGCCATCGCGGCGATGGATCACCTTGCCGGTGCCGGGGTCGGGCCGTTCAAGATCAGCCTCGTCGTCACCCGCCACAACGTGGATCAGCTCGACGGCTACGTGGCCTTGGCCGACCGCTACGGTGCGCAGTTGCGGGTTACCCGCTTGCGCCCCTCAGGTCGAGGGGTGGGCTCGTGGCACGACCTGCACCCAACCCAGGCCCAGCAGCGACAGCTCTACCGCTGGCTCCTGGATCGACCGAACGTGCTGACAGGCGACTCGTTCTTCCACCTCTCGGCTCTGGGCGATCCGCTACCGGGGCTCAACCTCTGCGGCGCGGGCCGGGTGGTCTGCCTGATCGACCCCGTCGGCGATGTCTACGCCTGCCCCTTCGTGATCCACGACGAGTTCCGAGCGGGCTCAGTACGTGACGACGGGGGATTCGCGGCGGTGTGGCGGCGCAGCGAACTGTTCAGCTCGCTCCGTGAGCCCGACTCACCGGGCGCATGCGCCTCCTGCGGAAGCTACGACTCCTGCCAGGGCGGGTGCATGGCGGCGAAGTTCTTCGTGGGCCTCGACCTGTCGGACCCCGACCCCGAATGCGTGCACGACCATGCGGCACCGTTGCTGGCAGCGGTCGCACCTGGGTCAACGCCGCAGTCATCGCCCGATCACTCGCGGCGGGCCGCGGCGGGGGTTCCGGTGACCCTCCGGCGCAGCGGCACCGCAGTCCGAAGCCGGTGAAACTCCTCTCGCCTTTGGCGATCGGTCCCGCAACCGCCCGGAATCGGGTGTTCTTCGGCGCCCACGAGACGAACCTCGGTGCGGGTCGTGCGCTGTCGGAGCGCCATGTCGCCTACTACCGCCGCCGCGCCGCGGCCGGTGTCGGCATGATCGTGGTCGAGGACGCATCGGTCCACCCTTCGGACTGGCCCTACGAGCGGGCGCCGCTCGCCACGGAGTGCTCTCAGGGCTGGGCCGCGATCGCCGCGGCGTGCCACGGGGAGGGGTCGCTCGTCCTTGCCGGGTTGAGCCATGCCGGCGGTCAGGGGTCGTCTGCGTACAGCCAGGGGCCGCTGTGGGCGCCGTCGCGCGTGCCGGAGGTGAACACACGCGAGGTCCCCAAGTGGATGGAGCCCGAGGACATCGCAGCCGTCGTCGAGGGCTTCGCCGCCGCCGCCGCGGCGGCGGTCGCGGCGGGCTGCGACGGTGTGCAGGTCAATGCCGGACAGCATTCGCTGGTCCGCCAGTTCCTCTCGGGGCTCACCAACCAACGTGACGACGAGTGGGGTGGTGACCGCCTGCGCTTCGCCGGCGACGTGCTCGTGGCGATCCGCTCGGCGATCGGTCCCGACGCGGTGCTGAGCCTGCGGCTCTCCTGCGACGAGTTGGCTCCATGGGCCGGGCTCACCCCCGAGTCGGCTGCCCAGGTGGCGGTGGCCCTCGTTTCGGAACCTGATGCGCGCGTCGACACCCTCACGGTGGTGCGGGGATCCATCTTCTCGGTTGCCGCGACCCGTCCCGACGGCCACACCGAGGCGGGGTTCAACCTCGATCTCGCCGCCACGATCCGCGACGCACTGTCGGCGGCGGGAACGCCTGTGCCGGTCATCGCACAGGGTTCGATCGTCGACATCGGCCAGGCCGAGTGGGCTGTCGGAGACGGTGCGCGAGCGGACGGTGTCGAGATGACCCGGGCCCTGCTCGCCGACGCAGAGCTGGTGGCCAAGGTCGCCGCCGGCGCGCCCGAGCGGGTGCGTCCGTGCCTGTTGTGCAACCAGACCTGCAGTGTGCGCGACGCCAGGAACCCGATCGTCACATGTGTCGTGGATCCTCGCAGCGGCCACGAGCTGGACGACCCCGACGAATCGGTCGGTCGTGGCAGCGGTGATGTGTTGGTGATCGGCGGCGGCGTCGCCGGGATGGAGGCGGCACGCGTCGCGGCCCGCCGCGGCCACAACGTCAGGCTGGTGGAGCGCTCCGATCGTCTCGGCGGGGCGCTGCGGACAGCGGCGTCGGGGTCGGGTCGCGAGCGGCTCGCGGCGATCGCGGAGTGGTTGGAGTCGGAGTGTCGCGACGCCGGTGTGGTCATCGAGCTGGGCCGCTCAGCCTCCCCTGAGGAGCTCAGCGGTGACGTGGTGGTCGCCGTCGGCTCGGTGCAAGGCGGTCGTGAGTACACGGTCACCAGAGCGGCTGTGGTGCGCAGCGCTGCGGAGCTGCTGGCTGCTCCCGAAGCGGCACCGCAGGGAGACGTCCTCATCTGGGACCCGATCGGGGGACCGATCGGGATCTCGGTCGCGGAGCTGTTGGCCTCGAAGGGCCGCTCGGTCCACCTCGTCACGCCCGACAACATCGTGGGCAACGAGCTGTCCCGATCGGGAGATCTGGCGCCGGCGAACGCGCGTCTGCATCAGGCGGGGGTGCAACTGCACCGCCGCAGCATCCTGCGGGCCGTGAAGAAGGGCAGCGTCGAGTTGGAGGACCGCTTCTCGGGTGAACGCCGGACCCTCCGTGCAGCGGTGGTCGTCGACGCCGGGCACCGCTTACCCGACACCACCTTCGACGCCGCCGTCGGTGTAGTGCGGGCCGGAGACTGCGTTGCGCCACGCACGATCCACGAAGCCATCCTGGAGGGTCGCCGCGCGGCGCTAGCTCTCGACGGGATCGGCCGACTGAGCGACGGAGTGCCGATGGGAAGTTCGCAGCATGGCTGAGCGCCTGTTGTGGTCGCCGCTTAGGATCGGCCCGGTAACCGTCGCCAACCGTGTCGTGTTCTCGGCGCACCTGACGAACTACGCCACCCAGGACGGACTGCCCTCCGAGCAGCACGCCGCCTACTACGCGGAGCGCGCGGCCGGCGGGGCGGGGCTCATCATCACCGAAGAGCACTCCACTCACCCCACCGACTGGCCCTACGAGAAGCTGATCCACGGGTTCAAGCCCGAGGTCCTCGACGGTTACCGGCGCATCACCGATGCGGTGCATGCGCACAACACACCGATCTTCGCCCAGCTCAACCACAACGGCGGCCAGGCCTCCTCCATGTTCAGCCGCAATCCGGTCTGGGCACCGTCACCGGTCGCCGATCCGCTGTTCCGCGAGGTGCCCAAGGCCGTGTCGCGCGCCGAGATCGCCGAGATCATCGAGGGATACGCGACGGTGGCGGCGCGCTGTGCGGCAGGCGGATTCGACGGCATCGAGCTGCAGTGCTCCCACAGCTCCATCGTGCGGGGGTTCCTGTCGCCGGCCACCAACCGCCGCATCGACGACTACGGCGGCACGTTGGTCAATCGGGCGCGCCTGTTGTTGGAGCTCGTCGATGCCGTCCGCCACGCGATCGGCCCGGGCCTCGCCCTCGGTGTCCGGCTCTGCGGCGACGAGCTGATCGAGGGTGGCACCACGATCGAAGAAGCGGTCGAGGTGGCGCGAATGGTCGAAGCCACCGGACAGGTTGACTACATCAACACCTCGATCGGCGTAGCAACAGCGACGTTGTTCATGATCGAGGCTTCGATGCACATCACACCGGGCTACGCGACGTTCATCCCCTCGGCCATCCGCGCGGCCGTCGGCCTTCCGGTGGTCGGGGTCGGCAGGTTCAAGGATCCCATCCAGGCGGAACGGGCGTTGGAGGATGGTCACTGCGATCTCGTCGGTGTCGTCCGGGGCCAGATCGCCGATGCCGAGTTCGTGGCCAAGGCCCGTTCCGGCCACACCGACGACACCCGGCTGTGCCTCTCGTGCAACCAGGAATGTGTGGGAAGGATGGGGCTCAACCGGTGGCTCGGTTGCATCGAGAACCCGCGAACGGGGAGGGAATCCCAAGGCGTGGGCAAAGCTCGGCTCACCCGAGCGCCTCGTGAGGTGCTGGTGGTGGGAGCGGGACCGGCCGGACTGCAAGCGGCTATCGCTGCCGCCCGAAACGGCCACAGGGTCACCGTTTGTGAGCGTGAGGGTCAGCCTGGTGGACAGGTGCGGCTGGCCGCGAGCGTGCCGAACCGGGCCGAGCTGGGTGATCTGGTCCGCAATCAGGTTTCGGAGTGCAGGCGGTTGGGCGTCGAGATCTGCTTCGGGGTGACCCTCGATTCGGCGGAGGTGGTTAGGCGTAGACCCGACAAGGTCGTCGTCGCCACGGGGGCGGTCGCGGCCAGGCCGTGGTGGGCGGGCGACGCCCCGAACTTGTGTGACATCCGTGAGGTGTTGGAGGGAGTCGCGGCGCCCTCCGGTTCGGTGGTGGTGATCGACGAGATCGGCTTCCACCACGCCACCTCCGTGGCCGAGTTGCTGGCTGATCGGGGTTGTGAGGTCGAGGTGATCGCATCCGGCATGGTCGTCGGCCAAGACCTCGGCATCACCCTGGACATGGAGACCTGGTGGATCCGGGCCGGAGCCAAGGGCATCGCGCAGAGCACCGAGCTCGTGCCCATGGCGCTGGTCGAGGGAGTCCTCCAACTCCAGCACCACCCGACCGGCCAGATGGTCGAGCGGACACCGGACTGGATCGTGTGCGCAGTGCCGGCCGTCCCCGCCGAGCAGCTCTACTTCGAGCTGCGTGCCGCCGGTCTCGACGTGGACCGCGTCGGTGACTGCGTCGCACCGCGACGTGCGCACGCGGCGGTCATCGAAGGCGAGCGCGCCGGCGCCGCGGTGTGAGCTCAAACCACCGACCCCCTGTGCCTCATACCACCGACCCTCTGCGCCTCAAACTCGGCCATGAGGCAGGACGGGCCGGAAACCGCTCCGCTGTGCCTCATGAATCGGTTTGAGGCAGGAGGGACCGGGGGGTTGAGGCAGGAGGGACCGGCCGGGGTCAGCCGTGTGTCGGCCAGCCGGTGACGACGAGACCGTCGATCTGTCCAACCCCGACCACATCTCCCACCGACCACGACCGGTCGCGGGAGCGCACCAGCAACCCGTCCAGAAGCCCATTCAGGCGGACGACCTGGTCGTGGCCCTCGAAGTCGATTGCCGTGATGTGCCAGAGGTTGCCTTCTGGGGCTGTGGTCAGTCGGAGTTGCTCGGGCCGGACCAGGACCTGCACTGGCCCTTGTAACGGTTCACGCAACATCAGCCTCCCCACGGGTGTGTTGGTGCATGCACCGTCTGAGACCCCGGGAACGAGGTTCACGTCGCCGACGAACTCGGCGACCCACGGATCGACAGGATGGTCGTACAGCTCGCGGGGTGACGCCTGTTGGGCGATACGTCCGTCGCGGAGCACCGCCACCGAATCAGCGATGAGGAATGCCTCGCTGCGGTCATGGGTCACCCACAGCGCTGTTGTGGAGGTGGCGCTCAGCAGGTCGCGGACCTCGGCTCTCAGTTCGGCGCGTAGCAGCGCGTCGAGGTTCGAGAACGGTTCGTCCAACAACAACAGCGCCGGTCGGGGAGCGAGCGCCCGCGCCAGTGCGACGCGTTGGCGTTGTCCGCCTGATAGCGATGCCACGTTGCGGTGCTCGTAGCCTCCGAGGCCGACCATCTCGAGTGCCTCGGAAACCCGCGAGCCCCTGCGTTGGCCGCGGGGGAGCCCGAAGCCGACGTTGTCGCTCACGTCGAGGTGAGGAAACAGAGCCCCGTCCTGGAAGACCATGCCCAGCCCACGGTGCTCGGGACCGATGAAGGTGCCATCGGCAGAATCGGCGACCTGCGCCCCGGCGATCGAGATCGATCCGAGACTGGGCCGCTCGAGGCCGGCGATACAGCGAAGCAGCGTCGTCTTGCCGGAGCCACTGGGACCGAGAAGGGCGACTAGTTCACCGTCGGCTGCTTGGAGCGACACACCGTCGAGCACGATCAGATCGCGGTAGCCGTGGTGCAGGTCGACCACTCGGAGGGCGGGATGGGCCACTGCTGCACGGTAACCCCCGAACTGGGCGAAAGCCGCTACCGGTCTGGTCGTGCTCTTCGCCCAGTTCGGGGGTGTTGGTGATAGGTGAGCCTGCCCTCCAAGGCGGGCAACGACGACGAGGCGCGCCGCCTGTACGCGCCGACCCGCATGTACTGGGAGAGCATCGAGCCGGTGGCGGAATCATTCGGCGACCTCGACCCACGCCTCGACCTGCGTGAGGCGGACATGGAGGAGGGCCAGGAATGGACCGGCTGGCATCAGATCGAGAAGCAGCTCTGGCCGCCGGCCGACTTGACGGAGCTCGACTCACCTGAACAGCGGGCGGAGATGGCCGATCAACTCGTCGCAGACACCGAGGAGCCGGCGTCCCGTGTGGCGAACCTCGGCTCGTCAAGGAGGAGGCCCTCGCGACCACACTCGACGAGCAGTTCGCACTCTTCACCTGAGCGCCGCCTTCACCCATCTCTCGAACTGGGCGAAAACCGCTACCGATTCGGTCGCCTGCCTCGCCCCGTTCGGGTGGAGGGTGAGGGGTTCGTGGGGTGGGGGCTCGGTGTGGTGGGGTTGGGTGGTGGGGGTTGGACGGTGACGGTGCTCAGCGGGGGAGGGTGATGCGGGCGATACGACCATCGCCTGCCAACCGATACCTGCCGGTGCCCGCGGCCACGAACGCTGCGGCGCCGCGCGACAACGGCAGAGCGGCCTCTTCGGTGTCGTGGTGGGCGTCGACCGCCCCCTCCAGGGTCACGATGATCTCGGGGCCGTCGGAGGCATGGTGGGTGGCGCTGCCGTTGCGGATGTCGATCACGTCGAGCGCGAACGCGTCGGAGGGGATGTCGTAGGAACCCGCGGCGTCGCCGTCTGCCCGGACGACCTTCGGCAGACCGGGCTCGAAGTCGACCACCTGGAGCAGTTCGTCGAGATGTGTCGGCTTGATGGTGAGCCCGCCGCGCACCACGTTGTCGGAGTTGCCCATCACCTCGAGGCCGGAGCCGATCAGATAGGAGTGGACCATCCCTTCGGGTACGAACGCCAGATCGAAGGGATCGAGGTGCAGGTGGTTCATCAGGAGGGCGAACACCACGCCGACGTCAGCGGGGAAGTCGCGACCCAGACGCGCCACCCATCGGCACTGTTCGGCGTGTGTCGTGTCCCCGCCTGACGCCAGATCGCAGGCCGTGACGATCTCAGCGACGGCATTGGTGGCATCGTCGCACCCGAGCCCACAGAGGTGGCGCAACGCAGCCTCCACGCCCGCTGCTCCACCCTTTCCCAACGCCTCGGCTGCCGTGGCGAGCGAAGCGATGCCCAGCTCGTCGATCAGCTCCGCGGATCCGACGGGGTCGCGAAATCCTGCGAGCAGTTGGAACGGCTCCAACGCCACGATGGCCTCAGGCTTGGCGTTGGGGTCCTTGTAGATGCGTTCGGGTGAATCGAGGGGGATCCCAGCCGCGTTCTCCCGGGCGAAACCGGCCTGGGCGTGCTCGACTGAGGGGTGCACCTGGATCGACAAGGGCCACGCCGCAGCCAGGAACTTCACCAGGAAGGGGAAGCGGAGGTGTCCGTCCACGCCACGCTCGGCGTCGTCGCCCAACACGATGCGCGGGCTGTCGGACACGAGCTCGCCCAGCAGCGGCCAGTCCCCGTTCCTCGGCCCGTCGGTGAGGTCGATGACAGGACCCGGTGCGACCTGTGACGACGCGCCGAACCATGCCTCCGCGAGAGGCTCGCCGTTGACCTCCATGCCGAGGATCTCTGGGATCGCGGTGGTCGAACCCCACGCGAAACGCTGGATCTGTGGAAGGAGCAGACGGATCATTCGGGGTGTGGTTCCTGACTGGATTCAGCGGCAGGGGGCGTCGTTGCCCTGACCGCCGCCGGGAGTCGAACCAGTCCAACTCCGGCCCCCGGAGGGTAGCAAAGCTGCCCCGCCTCACCCCAAGGGGGACGGTCCCCGGAAGGCTCCGGCGGGGGTTCGGGAGATGCACGGTCCTGCGGTCCCCGTTCGCCCCGTACGATCGCTCGGTGTGAGCGCCAACCCCGCCACCCCGAGGCCAGTCGCGGTCGTCGTCATCCGTGAGGGCGTGCTACCGCCCGGCGCGGACGAGACCGTCGCCGAGGCCGCCGGACGCACGATTCTGGTCGGTTCGGTGCTCGGCCCGGCAGCTGGTGAGTTGGCAGGCATCTGCGCCAGGGCGGAGCTCGCGGAGCTGGACCCCGGCGCCGGTCCGGGCGCGATCGCCGAGGCGCTGGCTCCGGCGCTGCGCTCCGCGCCCTACGTCGTGCTGCCGGCCTCCCCCGACGGGCGGGACCTGGCACCGAGGCTGGCGGCGAAACTCGGCCGGCCGCTCTACGCGAACGCTACGGAGGTGAGCGCCGAGAAGGTCACGGTCCTCACCCAAGGCGGTCGGGTGCAACAGACGATCGCGGCCGAGGGGCACTTCGTCGCGACCCTTCAGCCCGGGGTTCGTGGTGTGATCAGAACCCCCGGCGCCGAGGTGGTGCTCACCGCGGCGTTGCCCCTCGAAGTCTCTGACGAGGTGCATGATGCCGAGGTGCTCGAAGTGCTGCCGCCGGATCCCGCGACGGTGCACCTCGCCGAGGCCGAACGCCTCGTGGGTGGTGGCGCCGGGCTGCTCCACGACCCCGACGAAGGTCCTGACGTGCAGGTCAGGCGCCTCGCCGCGGTGGGCGAAGCCCTCGGAGCGGCGATGGGCGCCACCCGCGTTGTCACCGACGCCGGATGGGTGGGCCACGACCGCCAGATCGGCACCACTGGCGTGGTGGTGGATCCGGCGCTCTACCTCGCGTTCGGGATATCCGGCGCCGTCCAACACACCGCGGGGCTCGGCCACCCCGACCACATCATCTCGATCAACACCGACCCGCACTGCCCGATGATGGCGATGGCCGATCTGGCGGTGGTCGCTGACGCGCCTGGGGTGTTGGCCGAGCTCGCGGCACGGTTGGGTCGATGATCGAAACAGATGTCCTCGTCGTGGGTGCAGGCCCTGCCGGAAGCGCGGCGGCGATCGCCGCGGCCCGTGCCGGGCTGAGCGTCACCCTGGTGGAACGCGGTCCGTTCCCGGGTGCCAAGAACATGTACGGCGGAGTGATCTACGGGCGCGTGCTCGACGGCATCATCCCCCGCTGGTGGGAGGAGGCGCCGATCCAGCGTTGGGTCACCCGACGAGCGACCATGATCACGACCCCCACGCAGGCCCTGACCGTCGACTTCCGCACCGACTCGTGGGGGGCGCCGCCATACAACGGCGCAACCGCCTACAGGCCCGACTTCGACCAGTGGCTCGCCTCCAAGGCCACCGACGCCGGAGCGCAACTCATCTGCTCCACCACCGTGGTCGGCCTGCTCCGGAACGCCGCAGGGCAGGTCTGTGGGGTGCGTACCGACCGCGACGACGGCGAAGTCCGGGCGGAGGTTGTGATCGCTTGCGACGGGGTCAACTCGTTGCTCGCCAAGGAGGCCGGCCTCTACACCCACACCGAGGCCGAACACTTCACCCTCGGTGTCAAAGAGACCATTTCGCTGCCCAAAGAGGTCATCGACGAACGGTTCGGGCTCCGTGGCATCGAGGGCGCGGATTACGAGATCATCGGTTGCACCGACGGGATCCCCGGCGGTGGGTTCCTCTACACCAACCTCGACACGGTCGCCGTCGGCCTCGTGTTGCAGCTCCCCGCCCTCGCCGCGCAGTCCAAGCGGCCTGAACAGCTCCTCGCTCAGCTCAAAGCCCACCCAGCGGTGGCCCCGCTCATCGACGGGGGAGAGGTGAAGGAGTACTCCGCGCACCTAATACCCGAGGGCGGTTTCAAGATGATGCCCGAGCTGATCTGTGACGGCATGGTGGTCGCAGGTGACGCCGCCGCGATGTGCCTCGCCGCCGGCATCTGGCTGGAGGGCGTGAACTTCGCGATCGGCTCGGGGATGGCCGCCGGCCGTGCCGCGGCGGAGGCGTTGCGGCTGGGCGACACGACAGCATCGGGTCTTGCCGGCTATCGCAGGCGAATCGAGAGCGACTTCGTGCTCAGCGACCACCGCAAGCTCGCGGATGTGGCGGATCTCATCATGAGCCCCCGCGTGCAGCGCAGCTATCCGCAGCTCGCGGCGAACGTCCTCGAGCGCATCTTCACCGTGACCAACCCCACGCCGAAGCCCGGATTCAACAGGATCATCCGTGACGAGCTCGCATCCTCGGGGCTGAAGCTCCGTGAGGTGATGCGAGACGCGTGGGCGGGGCTGAAGGGGTACGGATGAGCGACTACCTCCCCATCTCCTTCGAGGACCGCATGGGCCTCGTCGAGTTCCGGGTCGGTGAGCGGGCTCACATCGGAGTCGACGGCGACTCCTGCGGCGGGTGCAGCACCAAGGCGTGTGTGGTGGCGTGTCCGGCGAACCTGTTCGTTCCAACTTCCGACGGTGGGATCCTCTTCAACTACGAGCAGTGCTTCGAGTGCGGCACCTGCTACATGGTCTGCAACACCGAGGGTGCGATCACCTGGACCTACCCCGACGGCGGCCACGGTGTCGTGTTCAGGCGGAGCTGACGTGCGACTCGGAGTATGCGTGCGATGGGTGGACCTCCGCCCCGAGATCGACTCGCTCACGGGTGAGGTGTCCACCGATGTCCGCGGAGGGGGTTTCTCCGCAGCCGACCAAGCGGCGCTCGAGGTGGCGCTACGGCTCGCCGAGGCCTGGGACGGGTCGGTCACGGTTGTGACCGTGGGTCCCGCGGAGGCCGAAGCGGCGCTTCGTGAGTTGTCTGCCGCCGGTGAGCTCGTGGATCGGGTCGTGAGGGTGCAAGCCGACGACGTGGCGGCCGCCCTTGCAGCGGTGCTGGAGGGTGCCGACGTGGTGCTCTGCGGCGACATCTCGCTCGACGGCGGGTCGGGCGCGACGCCCGCGCTGGTGGCCCACCACCTCGGGGCCGCGCAGGGGCTGGGCCTGGTCGAGGTGGAAGCGGTCGGTCCCGGTGTGGTCGAGGCAACAAGGCGCCTCGGCGGCGGGAGGTCCGAACGCCTTCGGCTCCGCGCCCCTTCGGTCCTGTCGGTCGAGGGATCCGTTGCCCGACTTCGACGGGCCACCCTGCCGGCAGTGGCGGCCGCCGTTGGCCGCCGCGTCGATGTGATCCACCATGGCGGCCATGGCCCCGAACCCCATGTGATCGCCGCCGGCCCCTGGAGCCCACGGGCGAGAATCGTCGCTCCTCCGGTGGGCTCGCCACGGGAGCGGATCGTCACGCTCACTGGAGCGCTCGTCGATCGCAACCCGCCGCGGGTCATCGAAGCGCCGCCCGCCGAGGCGGCGGACGCGATCCTCCAGCAGCTCCGTGACTGGGGATACGACTTGTGAGCTCGCTCGGGTCGCTCACCTGGCCCGATGCAGCAGCAGCGCACGCCCTCTTGTTCGTGCCCGTCGGCAGCGTCGAACAGCACGGCCCGCACCTTCCCCTCGACACCGACACCCGTATCGCTGTGGCGGTGGCAGGACGCGTCGCAGACCGCTGCGGCGCGCTGATGGCACCGGCGTTGGCGTATGGGGCATCCGGCGAGCACGCCGGGTTCGCCGGCACGTTGTCGTTGGGCAACGACGTGCTGGAGGAAGCGGTCGTCGAGCTGGTCCGCTCAGCGGATCACTTCGCCGGGGTTGTGTTGGTCAACGGGCACGGCGGCAACTCCTCGGCGCTGCGCTTGGCGGTGAAGCGCTGCGGGTCCGAGAGCCGGCGGGTGTTGTTGACCCATTGTGGGATCGTCGGAGGGGACGCCCACGCCGGTCGGGTCGAGACGTCGCTGCTGTTGCATCTGGCTCCTGAGCTGGTTCGGTTGGATCGTGCCGAGGCGGGCGAGACCCGTCCGTGGACAGCGATCCGGGACGAGGTCGTCGCCGCAGGCGTCATGGCGGTCGCACCCAACGGCGTGCTGGGAGATCCCATGGGCGCCAATCCCAGCGAGGGCGCCGAGTGGTTCGCCCGGATCTGTGATCGGATCCACGACGAGGTGCAAGAGTGGGGCGATGGCAACTGAGACGGCGGATCCATCGTCGCAACGTGTGGCACTTGTGACCGGTGCGGCCCGCGGCATCGGCGCGGCGACCGCCCGTCGCCTGGCGGCGGACGGGTTGGCTGTCGTCGCCGTGGATCGTTGCGAGGACGACCCGACGCTGGGCTATCCGTTGGGTACCCGCGGCGAGCTCGATGCCGTCGTCGCCGAGTGTGGACCGGATGCCGTGGCCGTGATCGCCGATGTCCGCGATTCGGAATCCCTGGAGGAGGCGACGGCGGTCGCCGTCGATCGTTTCGGGGGACTCGACGTGGCGGTCGCCGCCGCGGGGGTGATGGCGGGCGGCAAGGTGGCTTGGAAGCTGGATGACGATGCGTGGAACGCGAACATCGACGTGAACCTCACCGGCGTCTGGCGGACCGCGGCGGCGACGATCCCGGCCATGTTGCAGCGTCCCAAGCCCCGCAGTGGTCGTTTCGTGGCGGTGGCATCGGCGGCGGGGATGGGCGGGCACCCCACCATCGGTGCGTACTGCGCCGCCAAGCACGGGGTCATCGGTCTGATCCGCAGCCTCGCCGCGGAGCTGGGACCATTGGGGGTGACGGCGAACTCGGTGTGTCCCGGATCGACACGCACCGGGATCCTCGAAGCGTCCGCGGCGCTCTACGGCCTCGATGACCTCGAATCCTTCGCGGTGCACCACGCGATCCCGCGACTGCTCGAACCGGAGGAGATCGCATCGGCAATCTCCTGGTTGTGCGCGGAGGAGCAGTCGGGTGTCACCGGCATCGCCCTGCCGGTGGACACCGGCATGACGATCTGAGGCGAGCTCCACCATGCGCGTCGCGGTCGCATCGGATACCCGACGCTTCGGCGATGTGGTGTTGGGCGGGTCACCGGCACGGCTGTTCCGCCTGACCGGTGCCGGCACCGCTGCGCTCGACCGCTGGGCCGGCGGCGCAAGGCCGGAGCCCGGAGCAGAGACGACCTTGGCATGGCGCCTCGTCGATGCGGGTGTGGTGGAGCTCGTCGTCGATACCGAAGAGATGGTGGAGGGGGGCGGGGACTCGCCCGACGCGCTCACCATCGTCGTGCCGACCCACGGTCGTGCCGAGCAGCTCGGCGTCGGCCTGTTGAAGCTGCGGGCGGCTCACCCCTCGGAGCGGATCATCGTGGTCGACGACGGGTCCCCCGATGCAGGAGCCATCGCCGTGGTGGCCGCAGCGGCCGGCGCAGAGGTCATCCGCCGTGATTCAGCGGGTGGCGCCGCGGCGGCGAGGAACGCCGGGCTTGCACTGGTGGAGACGCCGCTGGTGGCGTTCGTGGACTCCGATGTCGAGGTGGGACCGGGCTGGCACAGTCCGCTTCGGTCCCTGCTGATGTTGGAGCGGGTGGCCCTCGTGGCCCCCCGGGTTCGCGCTCCGAGCGGTCCCACGGTTCGCGCCCGTTACGACGCCGCCCGCTCGCCGTTGGATCTGGGAACGAGGGCTTCGCCGGTTCGCCCCGGCGGCCGGGTGTCGTACCTGCCGGCGGCAGCAGTGGTGGCACGGACCGAGGCGATTCGTTCCGTCGGCGGCTTCGATGAGTCGCTGCGGGTCGGCGAGGACGTGGATCTGCTCTGGAGGCTTCATGAGGCCGAGTGGCGCATCCGTTATGAACCGTCCTCCGCGGTCCTGCATCGCGATCCCCCCGAACGTGCACCGCTGGGCGGCTGGGTTGCGCGACGCATGGCATATGGGACCTCTGCTGCTGTGTTGGAGCAGCGACATCCGGGCAGCGCACGGCCGCTGGTCGCCTCGGCCTGGTCGGTGGCTGTGTGGGGACCGCTTGCATGCGGGCACCCGGTTGCCGCTGCGCTCGCCCTCTTCACATCCTCGGCCGCCTTGATCCCGAAGCTCACAGGGGTGCCGCCGTCGGTGGCGTTGCGCCTGGGCATCCGAGGCCATCTGGCCGCGGGCGAGCAAACAGCCAGGGCTCTCGTTCGTCCGTGGTGGCCGTTGACGGTCGCGGCCGCGGTGTTCTCCCGCCGTGCCCGCCGGATCCTGCCGGTGGTGGCGGTGTTGCCTGCCATGGTCGACCGCCGACGGAGACGCGAGACGATGGCGCCGCTCGCGTGGATCGCCTGGTCGACGCTCGACGACGCGAGCTACGGGCTCGGTGTGTGGCTCGGTGCGCTGCGTGCCCGCTCGGTGGCGTCGCTGTGTCCCCGCAGACCGGCCTCGGCCGACCCTCAAAGCCGCGGAACCTGCGTATGAATCCGTCGGCCGAGGGCGGATTCGTACGCAAGTTCGGCTGAGGGGCTCCTCGCCGACGCAGTCCGGCTCAGTTGCCCCGAATGCGGCGCGCGAGGATGCGGCCGGCCTCGCGGGAGTCGGGGTCCGCGATGAGCTCACAGGATCGCCTGTCGTCGCGGGCGTGCATGCCCAGGAGCGTGGGTGTCGCGGGCATCGGGTCGAGGATGCCGGAGCCGCAGACATCCGAGCGAGAGAGGACCTCGAAGGGCATCTTCTTTGCCTCCACCACCTTGGCGAAGGGGACCGACTCAACTTCACCCACCTCGTGGCTGACCGTCACGACCGCCGGCATGGGGCAGGCCAACCTGTTGGCGCCGATGTCGCTCAGCTGATCCACCACGACCCTGCCGCTGTTGTCGCCGGCGGCCCGATCGACCTGGACGGATCGCGCCAGGCTCAGCACCGGCACCTCCAGCAGCGCTGCCAACGCCGCTCCGACTGCTCCGGCGTTGGTGTCCGCGGCACGTCGACCGCACAGAACCAGATCGAAGCCCTCGGGTGCGACTGTGCGGATGAGGGCATCGAGCAGCGATGCGGTCGCCCAGGCGTCGCCGAAGGCAACAGGATCGCTCACGGTGTCGAGGAGGCTGACGCGGTCGGCTCCGCTCGCCAACGCCCACAGGTAGAGGTTGCGCGAAGGGGAGGGGCCTACCCCCACAACGTGGATGTGGACCGGGTGTCCGGCGTTGCGCAACTCCAGGGCCGCCGCCAGTGCGTGCATCGAGTACGGATCCAGTCGGGGGCCCACGCCGCGCCCCGACACCTCGAAGCCGCAGGGTGCCACTGCGAGCAGGGAGGGAGGGGCCTCGGGGTCGAGCACCTGCTTCATGGTCACGATCACCCGCATCGGTCCGCCCCCTTCGTCGCTGCCTCCCGTGCCCCCAGCTCATCGATCATCCCGGCCACCACCTCACGCCAGTCGCCCACGACCGCGAGGTCCGCGTAGTCGAGCATCGGTGCCTCGGGGTCGTTGTTGACGGCAACGACAGTGCGCGAGGACTGCATGCCTGCCCTGTGTTGCACCGACCCCGAGATCCCGACGGCGACATATAGATCGGGTGCGACCCGCGCGCCGGTGATGCCGACCTGGTAGCGCCCGGGCACCCATCCCGCATCACATGGCGGACGCGAGGCGCCGAGTGCCGCGTCGAGAGCCTCGGCGAGGATCGCCAACTCGGCGAAGCCCTCCGGCCCGCCGACGCCGCGGCCGCCGGCGACGATTCGCCCGGCACCGGTGATGGAGAGCTCGTGGCTGTCCTCGACCTGCTCGATCAGCTCTGTGTCCCCCGGGCGTACTTCGAGAGCGAGCATGCCCTGTGGTGCGACGGGATCGCAATGGTCCGCTGCCGGCGTGTCCAGCGTCGCGACCAGCAAGTGTGTCGGTGGAATGAGGATCTCGACATCGAAGGCGCCGCCGTATGAAGGTCTCCGGATCGTCAGGCCGTCGGCGGTTGCCGCGATGGCTCTCGTGTCGAGTGAGACCGTGCCGCGCTCCCTGGCTGCGACCAGCCCTGCGAGGCTTTCGGAGCCCGCCCCGCTGGGCAGTACCACAGCGGATGCGCCGACGGAGCGGGCCACTTCGCCGAGTGCGTCCGCAAGTCCCGGCTGATCGCGGTGGGGGCCCAGGTTCGCGCCCCAGACCTCTGCGGCGAGTCCACCGAGGAACCCGAGTACTGCGGCGGTAGCGGAATCCGGTGATCCATCCGTGGTCCAGGTCCCCGCAACGACCACCGTGGGAGCGACGATGACCGCCGGCGACTGCCCATCTTCAGCCATGGCCCGCCGCCTCCACGCCCTCGCTGTTGATGAAGTACTTCGAGTCCGAGAGATCTTCGGGGTCCAGTGCGCTCTTCAGGCGCCGCTGCCAGAGGTGGTAGTTCTCCATGTGGGGCCCGAGCACCTCATGCGCGTAGGCGCCGGCGAAGAACGAGAACCCACCGCCGCCCAAGGTCCGCTCCACGATGGAGTGCATGACGGTGTCGGACAGACCCTTCAGCTTGCGGTTCTGCTCCCGGTCGCGGTGGTCGTAGAGCACCAACTCCTCGGTGTGGGCGTAGAGACCGTTCTCGTAGAGCAGGGTGTGGGCGTTGTCGACCAGGTCGTCCGCGCACGACCCCTCGGCGATGAAACCCTCCTTCAACTCCTCGCCCACGGTGGCCTGTCTGAGGGCGTTGGCGATGGCCTCGTCTCCGCCCATCGAGGAGTAGAAGTTGCCCGTGGGGCGGAACATGCCCGGCGCGATCGAGTTGCGGATCACCGCCCACCAGAGCCCCCCTCTTCCGGTGGCCATCAGCCCGTCGGTCGAGTTCATCGTCCCGTTGTGCTCGCTCACGATGTCACCCAACACCGCGACCTCGTAGTCGAAGTGCTCCTGGGTGTGGCCCCCGATGATGACGATGAACTGGTTCTCGAAGGCCCTCACCTGCTCGCGGAACCCGGGCTCGTCACGGATGCGACGGAACAGCTCGGGTTCGCCGATCGCCAGGCCCAGTCCGGTTGCCGCCTTGAACTGGGCGTAACCGATCCCGGCGTACCCGATGTCGTAGAGGGCGTCTCCGTAGTCCTCCAGGTTCGAGAAGATGCACATGAACGACCCGTTCAGAGGTGGGATCTCCACCTGCATACCTCTGAAGGATCCGCCGGACACCTCGATCTCGGCCGGGCCCGACCACGGGTAGAGCTTCAGGCCCACCCTCGTGAACACGCCGATGCCGCCATCGGCGCCGGCGAAGCCCCGGATGGCGCCGCGCAGGCTCGGGCCCGGGCCGTCGGGCGACACCCAACCGGCACCCGTCGCGAACGAGCCGACCTGGACCAGTTCCCCGGTCGGCAGGATCCACTCGATGCCCATGAGGTTGCGGGGCGAGTAGCCCATCGATATCGACGAGAACCCCATGCCCATGTGTGAGGTGGCGTTCGCCAACGGCGAGCAGTTCGACCCCGCGCCGTGGATGTGGAGGTTGAGGCCGTGTCTCATCACCTCGGCCTGGATCTGGGCGCAGGTGACGTAGGGCTCGACCACGATGGTGCGGTTCTCGATATCGAGCTCCAGGATGCGGTTCATCCGGCGCAGGTCGATCTGCACGACGTTGTCGAAGCCGGCTCCGGCATGGGCGCCCCATCCGGTTGAGAAGGCCTTGAAGCGCAGGTGGTGGCGGTTGCACGCCTTCACCACTGCCGCCACCTCGGTGGCGTCGCCGGGCATCACCACCGCGATCGGACGGTGGATCCACACGCCGACCTCCACCTTGTGGAACGGCTGGGCGGCGTAGGAGTCGAGTACGTGGGGATCGGTCCGCACCCAGCGCTCGCCGACTGCGCTACGAAGGTCGGAGAGGGCGTCAGCGCCGATCGGCTCTCCGATCAGATCGGTTGCAAGGCTCATGTCGCGGCCTCCTCGCAGGTGGTGGCGGTGGTTGTGATCGTCACCGGCACCTCGCCGGAGATCTGTCGGGCGGCCAGCTCGCTGATTCCGATGATCTCGATCTCGCGGTGATCGCCGTCCGCCCTCATCTGTTCGCGGGCGGATGTGAAGTTGGTGACGCACCAGGGGCAACTTGTGGCCAGCGTGTCGGCGCCGGTGGAGAGGGCTTCTTCGAGGCGCTCGGTCGCAACCGCGATCGAGAAGGACTCCGAGCCTTCTGCGCATCCACCCCCGGCACCGCAGCACCAGGAGAACTCCCTCACCCGCTGCATCTCCACGAAGGTCACTCCGGGAAGTGACTTCAGCACGTCGCGCGGTGCGTCGTAGCGGCCCCCGCGTCCGTCGCGGCGGGTGTTGTCGGGGCGGTCGATCTTGGGTCCGTCGAACTCGCCGGCGTAGTCCTCTCCACGCCGCCCCAGGTGGCAGGGATCGTGATAGGTCACCACACGGGGTCGTGCCGCCGCGGTGGCGTTCGGAGTGGAGAAGGCTCCCACCAGCGATCCATCCGCGGCGAGTTCCGCGGCGATCTCGCTTATGTGGCGGACGGGAACCCCCAGGTCCTTGCCGTTGCGGGGGTAGAGGTAGTTGAACGCTCCGAAGCAGTCCGAGCAGGCGACGGCCACCATTGACGCACCGCTGGTGCGAACCCGATTGACCATGTCGTCGCCGAAGTTGTGAAGCTCGCTGTCGAAGCCGCACTCATAGGCGCGCTGCCCGCAGCAGGCCTCCGCGGTGCCGCTGGTGCCGACACGCTTGCCGGTTGTCCGGAGGATTTCGACGGCGGCGAGCAGGTCGTCGCGTTGGGACTCGTCGTAGGAGAACCGGCAGCCCACGTGGAAGAGGATGTCCACCTGCTCGGAGTTGGCATCGAGGAGGCTGGTGTCTGCGGCCCAATCGGCCCGCTCGTCACGGGGCAGGCCGAACACGTTGTTCTCGGCGCGCATGTTCTCCACGAGCTGGAGGTGTTCGAGTCGGGCGAAGCCCAGCTCCACGGCTCGGGCCCGCGCCTCGTGGAACGTGTCGGTGAGGTCGATGTCGTTTCGATAGACCTTGCAGCCCACGTCGCAGCCGCCACACATGGTGCAGGCGTAGAAGATGTCGGCCGCGGACTCGTCGAAGTCGCTTCGGCCGTCGAGGATCGACAGTGCCACGTTGAGCTTTCCGGAGCCCGAATAGGCGTGGAAGTCGTTGTGCCAGACCGAAGGGCACACCTGGGACCACCGCTGGCTGCGTATCTGCGCCAGCGGTATCCATTTGCAGGAGGAGCAACGTGAGCAGCCCTCCATGTCGCAACGGTATGACTCCAGGCTCATGACGAGCTCACCTCCTCGAAGGCCGCCGCGGCGATCGCGGGGTCGAAGCAGAGCGCGCCCGGGTTGAGAACGCCGTGGGGGTCGAGGACTGCCTTCACCTTGTGCAGGGTCCGCACCACATCGCCGCAACGGGCGAAGGTGGGCGCGATCGCGGCGCCGACGGGTCGGCTGAAGAACGCCCCAGCGTCGATCAGCTCCTCCACCAGCACCGCGGTGGTGTCGTCGAGGGTCGAGGCTTCGGCGGGGGCGACGAACGCGCTCAGCTCCACGTGGCAGGTTCGACCCTGGTTGAGGGGCTGAAGGTATGTGCCGATGGAGCCCTCTCCGATGCCGAGGCCCAACCAGCGGGAGCGGACGTGATCGACCAGAGGTAAGGCCCGATCAAGGGTGGTGAGGAAGGCCAGTTCCCTGCATCCGCCTGTGGCGGCGAGCTTCCAGTCCTCGATCTTCGCCGGAAGCTCGGGCAGCGAAGTGACGGCCATCATCAGCTCCTGGTCTGCGGTGCCGGCGAGGTGCTCGAGCGGAAGGCCTGCCGCTGCCGCCAGCTCCTCGATCTGGCGGAGCTGCATCGCCATCGACTCCTCGGGCCGGCGGGGCAGTGAGCCGACCGTGAGCAGCAGGCTCCAGCGGTGCGTCGCCTCGCCGGCGGACACGCCAAGAGCTTCGGCGATCCGCGTGAGCTGGCACCGATCCATGATGAGGATCTCCTCGCCCAGGCGTCTGCGGGTGATCGCCGCGACGAAGCCGGCGATCCTGGAGAGGTCCTCGCAGCAGATCCGCAGGTCGGCCCGGATCTCGGGACGAAGCTCGAGCCTCACCGAGGTCCAGGTCGCGAACCCGAGTGATCCTTGAGCGCCCTGTGCCAACTTGGCCAGGTCGGTCTGCGCGGGGCCGAGGGGGTTCTTCTGGAACATGCCCGCGCGCCATTGCTCCTCCAGAGTGGCGCCCGGACCCGCCGCGCTTCCCGTGCGGAAGCGATCGCCGGTGCCGAACCACAGCTCGGCGCACAACATGGGGTCGGTGAAGTCCCAGTGATGTCGGGGAGCCATCGGCGGTTCTCGGTCCATCAGCGAGGCAACCACCGACTTGCCTGCCGGTGGAAGCAGCGGGTGGCACAGCCGCAGGCCTTCGGCGTCGAGCAGCGGCTGGAGCTGCCGGTAGGTGACGCCCGCCTCGACGATCGCCACGCGCTCGCGGGCGCTGAGGAGTGGCACTCGGCGCAGCGCGGAGAGGTCCAGCAGCCGAGCGCCGCCGGAAACCGTTCCTCGGCCATGGCGGGCTTGTCCGGTGGAGGACCTGGCAACCAGGCCGTAGCCCTCCGAGACTGCTTGGCGGATGTGGTTGCCGAGATCGACCCCAGCGGCGACGGTCACCACGTCGGTTGGGGTCGTTGTGGGGATCGGTGGCGTGGTCATCGGCTTCGTTGCCACTCCGAGACGGCGGCCGGGTCGAGCGTCGCCTTATCCAGCAGCTCGATGCCCGCCGCGACGACCGCGGTGTAGGCGAGCTCGAAGAGCTCGTCGAGGCGGTCGATGTCGTCGTCCACTTCGTGAGCGACGAAGATGCCGTCGAGCTGCACGAGGATCAGGCGGGCGAGCCGCTCGCACGCCTCCTTCAACGTGGACGTGGGAACCGTTGGCCCCAGGGCATCGGAGATCGATGCCGCGATCAACTCGGTGGCCTTGTGGCGCGCCGCTCGCACCGCGGCCCGTACCTCTGGGTCGGGGTGGCCCCGGTCGAGTCCGAGCCACAGCATCAACCGCAGCGCCTGGGGTCGACGGCGGTAGGCATCGACCATGACGGCGAAGAAGCGTCCGAGATCGGGCGTCGGCATCGCCGGATCGCGGCCGTCTTCGGGTAGCTCGCCGCCCATGGCCTCGACGAGCTCGGCGTACCAGAGCGAGACGTTGCTCTCGACGATCGCTGCCAGCAGCCCTTCCTTCGAGCCGAAGTGCCAGTAGATGGCGGTGGGTGCCAGACCCGTCGCCGAACATATCGATCCGATGGAGGTGGCCGCGAAGCCCCTCTCGGCCATCAGGCCGGTGGCGGCGTCGAGGATCGCACTGCGTGAACTCTGCGTGCCCATTTCCCTCCTGTAACGATTGCTACAGACAGTATGTAACGCTCGCTACATGCCGGCAAGAGGGGTTTTCGCCACTTCTGTGTGACTCCTGTCGCTCGATATGGCAGATCTTGACGGCACTCGTACCATTAAGAACCGGCCACAGTCCCCGGGTGGCTCTGTTCGCGTCCCCAACGGGGGATGCGACCCGTCTCAAACCGCTGACCCCAAGAGGATCGTGCAACATGGCAAAGCAGCGTCCGGAGCGCGACGAGGAAGACCTCGTTCGTCTGTACCTGAGCGACATCGGTCGCTACCCGCTCCTGACCAAGGACGACGAGGTGCGGCTGGCCCAGGCTATCGAGGCCGGGGTGGCGGCGCGTGCCGAACTCGAAGCGCAGGCTGGGTCGGTCACCGCGGCCCGCAAGCGTGAGCTGCGCCGGGCGATCCGTCAGGGTGAAGACGCAGAGCGCACCTTCGTGCAGTCGAACCTCCGTCTGGTGGTGTCGATCGCAAAGAAGTACCAGGCCTCCGGCCTGCCTCTGTTGGATCTGGTGCAGGAGGGCAACCTGGGCCTCATCCATGCGGTGGAGAAGTTCGATTGGCGCAAGGGCTTCAAGTTCTCCACCTATGCAACGTGGTGGATCCGCCAGGCCATCACCCGGGGTATTGCCAACACCGGTCGCACCATTCGCCTCCCCGTTCACGCCGGCGATGTGTTGTCGCGCCTCCAGAAGGCACGCTGGCGCCTCGAGACCACCCTGGGCCGTCCGGCGACCCTGGCCGAGTTGGCCGCCGATCTCGACATGCCCGAGGCCAAGGTCTCCGAGGCCATGCGCTACGCAGCCGACACGCTTTCGTTGTCCGAGCCACTGCGCGAGGACGGCGACGCCGAGCTGGGCGACCTGGTCGAGGACCGTTCCGCCGAGTCTCCCGTCGAGGCAGCCGCGCTGGCGTTGCTGCCCGAGGAGATCGGCCGGCTGCTCTCGCCACTGGACGACCGCGAGCGGCAGATCCTCAAGCTGCGCTTCGGTCTCGACCGTGGCGAACCGCGCACCCTCGAAGAGGTCGGTGAGCACTTCGACCTGACCCGGGAGCGCATCCGCCAGATCGAGGCTCGGGCCATGTCGAAGCTGCGTCACCCCAGCTCCGACACTGGCGCACGCGACCTGCTCGCCGTCTGATCAACCCCATCTCCAGGGCTGTCCGCCCTCACGCGCCCCATTAGTGTCCGCGGGCCTCGTCGCCGAGGACCAAGTGCCCTGGAGCCGCGCCCCTCTTCGCCATGAGGATGGGGCGATGGTGAGGCAGGAGTCCGCCCTGAGGGGCATGGGCACGATCCTCCAGTCGGTCCGGGCCGGGTGGCCCCAGCCCAACCTGGTCGACTACGAGGAGGAGTGTGAGTCGTTCAGTTGGGACAGTGAGGCACAACGCCTCGACGGCCTGGCCGGAGGTGGCCGGAACATCGCGTACGAGGCAGTCGTCCGCCACGCGAGCGGGGCTCGTCGCGACCACGTGGCGTTGCGGTTCCTGCGCAAGGACGGATCAACCGAGGACGTCACCTTCGCGGAGCTCGACCGCCGCACCGCTCGGTTCGCCAACGCGCTCGGCGACCTGGGCGTGGGTCGTGGCGCCAGGGTGTTCGCGCTGGTGGGCCGAGCGCCTGAGCTGTATGTGGCTGCGCTCGGCTCGTTGCGTGCGGGAGCGGTGTTCTGCCCACTGTTCTCCGCCTTCGGTCCCGAGCCCATCCGGCAGCGGATGTCGCGCGGCGACGGGGAGGTGTTGGTGACCACCGCGACCCTCTACCGCAAGAAGGTCGCGCAGCTCCGCGACCGTCTCGATGGTCTGGCCCATGTGCTGATCGTCGATGCCGACGACGACACCGCCGCCTCCCTCGGTCCGGGCGTTCGCAGCTTCGAAGCCCTGTGTTCCGCGGCCTCCGATCAACACGAGGTGGTAGCCACCGAGGCCGAGGAGATGGCGCTGTTGCACTTCACCTCCGGCACCACCGGGACCCCAAAGGGTGCTGTGCACGTACACGGTGCAGTGCTGGCCCATCACGTCACGGCCCGCTATGCCCTCGACCTGCACGCCGACGATGTCTTCTGGTGCACCGCGGACCCGGGATGGGTCACCGGCACCTCCTACGGCATCATCGCCCCGCTCACCAACGGCGTCACGACGATCGTGGACGAGGCCGATTTCGACGCACAGCGTTGGTACCGCATCCTCCAGGACGAGGGGGTGACGGTCTGGTACACCGCGCCCACCGCGATCCGCATGCTCATGAAGGTCGGCCCGGAGCTGCCCCGCGCCCACGACCTCTCCGCGCTGCGCATGATCGCCTCGGTGGGCGAACCCCTCAACCCCGAGGGTGTCGTGTGGGGCGCCGAGGTGCTCGGCCTGCCGATCCACGACAACTGGTGGCAGTCCGAGACCGGCGGGATCATGGTGTTCAACGACATGGTGTCGCCCATCAAGCCGGGCTCGATGGGTCGACCCATGCCCGGCATCGAGGTCGCCATCGTGTCGGTCGGCGACGACGGCGAGGCGGTCATCGGCGCCGACGGTGGACCCGAGATCATCCTCGACTCGGACACCGAGGGCATGCTCGCGCTGCGAAGTGGATGGCCGTCGATGTTCCGTGGTTACCTGCACGAGGAGGAGCGCTACCGGCGCTGCTTCGTCGGGAGTTGGTACCTCTCCGGCGACCTCGTCACCCGCGACGAGGACGGCTGGTACTGGTTCGTGGGCCGAGCAGACGACGTCATCAAGACGGCCGGACACCTCATAGGTCCGTTCGAGGTGGAGAGCGTGCTGATGGAGCACCCCGCGGTCGCCGAAGCCGCCGTGATCGGCAAACCCGACCCTGTGGCCGGCAACATCGTCAAGGCGTTCGTGAGCCTCAAGGCCGATCAGGTGCCCACCGACGAGCTCGCGCTCGATCTGATCGGCTTCGCCCGCAAACGCCTCGGCCCGGCGGTGGCGCCACGCGAGCTGGACTTCGCCACCGATCTGCCCCGCACCCGCAGCGGCAAGATCATGCGCCGACTGCTGCGCGCACGTGAGCTGGGCCTTCCCGAAGGCGACCTCTCCACACTGGAGCGATCACCGGGAGACGACGAGGAGGCCCGGCCATGAGCATCGACCCGCTCGAAGGGATCGACGCCCCCGAAGCCGTCGCTCTCTTGGAGATGATGCTGCGGATCCGCCGTTTCGAGGAACACTGCGTCGAGCTGTACTCGGCCGCCAAGATCCGAGGCTTCCTCCACCTATATGTCGGCGAAGAGGCCGTTGCAGCAGGGATAGCCGCCCATCTGCGACCCGACGACGCGGTCGTCGCCACGTATCGGGACCACGGCCATGCCATCGCCAAGGGGGTCGGCATGCGGGCAGTGATGGCCGAGATGTTCGCCAAGGTCACGGGATGCAGCCGCGGCCGTGGCGGTTCCATGCACCTGTTCGACGCGGCGACCCGCTTCTACGGCGGCAACGCGATCGTCGGCGGGGGACTTCCGGTCGCTGCGGGACTCGCGCTCGCGGAACAGTGGAACGGAACAGACGCAGTTGCGGTCTGCTGCTTCGGTGAAGGCGCCGTTGCCGAAGGCGAGTGGCACGAGACCATGAACCTCGCCTCGCTGTGGAACCTGCCGGTGCTCTTCGCGTGCGAGAACAACCTCTACGCGATGGGCACGGCACTTGCCCGCTCCGAGGCCGAGGTCGACCTGGTCGCCAAGGCGAACTCGTATGGCATGACGGCGTGGTCGGTGGACGGAATGGACGTCGCAGCAGTGCGCGCCGCGACAGGCCGCGCCCTCACTTCGATGCGTGCCGGCGGCGGCCCGGTGTTCCTCGAGCTGAGGACATACCGGTTCCGGGCCCATTCGATGTACGACCCCGACCGCTACCGCGACAAGTCCGAGATCGAGTCCTGGAAGCAACGTGATCCGATCACCCACTGGCGAGCACTCCTGGAGGAGCGCGGCATCCTTGGGGAGGGCGCCTTCGACGAGATGGACCGCGCAGTCGAAGCGGAGGTGGACGACGCGATCGCCTTCGCCGAGGAGTCGGAGCTGGAGCCGGTCTCCGAGCTCACACGCTGGGTTTACTCCGACGGCTCCACTGCCGTGGCATCCGCTTCGGCGGCCCCGGTGAAGGGGGGCGCGCTGTGAAGCTCGACTATAGGGCGGCGCTACGAGACGGGCTCCGCCACGCGCTGATCAACGAACCTCGGGCCTTCCTCATGGGCGAGGACGTGGGTGCGTACGGCGGCTGCTTCGCAGTGTCGTTGGGGCTGTTGGAGGAGCTGGGCGAGAACAAGGTGCGGGACACGCCGCTGTCGGAGTCGGCTTTCGTCGGCGCTGGGATCGGCGCGGCGATGGGAGGGCTGCGCCCGATCGTCGAGATCATGACGGTGAACTTCTCGCTGTTGGCCCTCGACCAGATAATGAACAACGCCGCCACGTTGCTGCACATGTCCGGCGGCCAGTTCGCGGTGCCGCTCGTGATCCGCATGACCACGGGCGCCGGCCGCCAACTCGCCGCGCAGCACAGCCACAGTCTCGAAGGCTGGTACGCGCACATCCCCGGGTTGCGAATCGTCGCCCCGGCCACCGTCGCCGACGCGAGGGGAATGCTGTGGACCGCGCTGGCAGATCCCGATCCCGTCCTGATCTTCGAGCACGCCGCGCTGTTCGGGATCACCGACGACCTGCCCGAGGAACTGGAGCCGGTCGACCTGGACCGGGCCGCGGTCCGCAGGCCCGGCACCGACATCACCATCGTCACCTACGGTTCGGGTCTGCACCGCAGCCTCGAAGCGGCCGAGGTGTTGCCCGGCGAAGGCATCTCGGCGGAGGTCATCGACCTGAGAACGCTGCGGCCGCTCGACTCGGACACCTACTTGGAGTCGGTGGCCCGTACCCATCGCGCGCTGGTGGTGGAGGAAGGGTGGCGCACTGGGGGCATAGGCGCCGAGGTCGCGGCGCAGATCGGCGAGGAGGCGTTCTGGGACCTCGATGCGCCGGTCGGCCGCCTGGCCACCGCCGAGGTGCCCATTCCATACGCCCAGCACCTCGAGGCGGCGGCACTGGTGCAGGCCGACGATGTCGTCGCCGCGGTCCGGGCCGTGGTGGGCTGATCGGTGGCCTGCTGTGGGTGAGTTCCGGATGCCGTCGCTGGGCGCCGACATGGACGAGGGCACTCTGGTGGCGTGGCGGGTCGGCCCAGGTGACGTGGTTCGCCGCGGCGACATCGTGGCGGTTGTCCAGACGGAGAAGTCCGACATCGAGGTGGAGGTGTTCGAAGCGGGCACCGTTGCCGAGCTCCTCGTCGACGTGGGAACCACCGTGGCCGTGGGTACGCCCCTCGCCCGGATCGAGGGAGAACGGGCCGCTGAGCAGCCCGTGGCGACCAAGGCAACACCTGCGCGTGCGGCGAGCCCGCAACGCTCCATGGCGGGACGGGTCCTGTCGCCGCTGGTGCGACGCGACGCGGCAGCGCTGGGGGTGGATCTCGCCTCGCTCCAGCCGGCGGACCCCAGCGGCCCTCTGCACCGCAGCGACGTGGCGGCGGCGCGAAGGACTCGGCCGGCAACGCTTCGCAGTGGTGCTGCGTCGCCCTACGCGCGTCGCTTGGCGTCCGAACGCGGTGTCGATCTGGCCGTGCTGAGCGGCAGCGGCAGCGGCCCCGCCGGCGCGGTGCTGGCCCGCGACCTGCCCGAGGTCTCCAGCGTGGCCGGCAGCGAGGCTCCACCGCTTGATCCGATGCGTGCGGCGATCGCCCGCACGATGGAACGGTCCAACCGCGAGATCCCCCACTACTACCTGGCACACACCGTCGACCTGGCGGCTTCGGTGGGCTGGCTGGCCGGACGCAACGCCGGCCGCCCTCCCGCGGGGCGGATCCTGCTTTCCGCATTGGAGCTGCGGGCGGTTGCGTTGGCGGCGCGCAAGGTGGGCGAGCTCAACGGATCCTGGGTTGACGGCCGCTTCGTCGCCGGTGAAGGAGTGCATCTCGGCGTGATCGTCGCCTTGCGAGGGGGTGGACTGCTGGCGCCGGTGATCCGCGACGCGGATCGGCTCGACGTCGAGTCGACGATGGCTGCTCTGAGCGACGTCGTCGAGCGCGCCCGGCGAGGTGCCCTCCGCTCCTCGGAGCTCTCGGGTGCCACGATCACGGTGACCAACCTCGGCGAGGACGGAGTTGAGGAGATCTACGGCGTCATCCACCCGCCGCAGGTCGCGATCGTCGGTTTCGGCGGAGTGATCGACCGTGTCGTAGCCACCGAGGGTCGCGCGCAGGTGCATCCCACCGTGCGGGTCACTCTCGCCGCGGACCACCGGGCCACCGACGGCCGCATCGGTGGTCGCTTCCTCTCCAAAGTCGGCTCACTGTTGGCACAACCCGGCAAGCTCTGAACGAAAGGCCCACCATGACCCCAGACGAGGCGCGCTCGATGATCGCCGAGGCGCTGGCACGTATCGCCCCGGGCACCGACCTGGATGAGCTCGATCCCGACGAGTCGTTGGCCGAGGAGGCCGATCTCGACTCGATGGATCTGCTGTCGCTGCTCGACGCCCTCCACGAACGCACGGGTCTCGAGCTGGCCGAGGCCGACGCTGCACAGCTCCGCACCCTCAACAGCGCCGTCGCCTATCTGGTGGCCGCCTCGGGGTGAACGCCACCGAGTCACCCCCCGTTCTCGCCGGCCTGACAGCAGGCGAGGCCGCGGGGCGACTGGAGCGTGACGGGCCCAACCGAATTCCCGAACCCCCGCGTCCGGGCGCGATCCGCCAGATCTTCGCTCAGCTCACCCACTTCTTCGCGCTGCTGCTTTGGGTGGGGGGGATCCTGGCGATCGTCGGTGGGATGGCCGAGTTGGGCATCGCGATCTTCATCGTCATCGTGGTCAACGCGATCTTCGCCTTCGCCCAACAAAGCCGCGCCGAGCGAGCCGCCGAGAAGCTGCGCGATCTGCTCCCTCGCAGGGTCACCGCCCGGCGTGACGGGATCGAGGTGGAGATAGACGCTTCCGAGCTCGTCACCGATGACGTGGTGCTGCTTGCGGACGGCGATCGCGTCTCAGCGGATCTGGACCTGATTGCAGCGGCGGGTCTCGAGGTCGACTCGTCGCTGCTGAGCGGCGAGAGCGTGCCGGAGCAGGTCGCGGTTGGCGACCGCCTGCACGCCGGAACGTTCGTGACCCAAGGGCGGGGCGAGGCGATCGTCGCGGCCACCGGCTCCCACACGCGTCTGGCGGAGATCGCTTCGCTCACCCAGGGCGAACGGCACCGCAAGACGCCTCTGGCAATCGAGTTGGACCGGGTGGTCCGCATCGTGGCGCTCATCGCTGTGGTGGTCGGGACCGCCTTCTTCGGTGTGTCGCTGCTCGTGGGGACACCCGCCGGCGACGGGTTCCTCTTCGCGATCGGGGTCACCGTCGCGCTCGTTCCCGAGGGACTGCTCCCCACCGTCACGCTGTCCCTGGCGATGGGCGCCCAGCGGATGGCGGCCCGCAACGGTCTGGTGCGGCGCCTCGAGTCGGTGGAGACGCTCGGATCGGCAACGGTGATCTGCACCGACAAGACCGGCACCCTGACCCGCAACGAGATGACCATCACACGGGTATGGGTGGACGGACGGATGATCGAACTGGGCGGCGCGGGCTACGACCCCACCCGGCAACTCGACCTGTCGGACACCGACATGGAGGCCGTTTCGGACCTCGCTCGAGCGGCGTGGTGGACATCGGTGGGATGGGCCGAGTGTGTGGAGGGCCGTTGGGTCGCCCACGGCGATCCGATGGAGGTTGCCATCGACGTCTTGGCTCGCCGCTGCGGTGCCGAACCCCTTCTGCGGGAGCGGGCAGTGGTGGAGTTGCACCCCTTCGATCCGCATCGTCGCCGCGCGAGTGCCCTTGTCGAGCTTGGTGGGGAGACGGGTCTGGCGGTCAAGGGGGCACCTGAGGCCGTCGTCGTTCGTTGCAGCGGGGCTGCCGGCAGTGTGAACGACGCGGTCGCGGCGATGGCAAGCGGCGGACTCCGTGTGCTCGCCGTCGCGTCACGAGTGCTCGAGGCTGACGAATCGTTGTCGACCACCGACCCCGACGCGGCCGAGAACGGCCTGACGCTGGTGGGGCTGTTGGGCTTTCGGGATCCTCCCCGCGAAGGGACCGCCCAGGCCATCGCCAGGTGTCGTGATGCCGGCATCTCGCTCATGATGCTGACGGGTGACCACCCCCTCACCGCTGCGGCGATCGGCACGGAGATCGGGTTGCACAGGCGGTTCGACCCCGTGGTCGACGGGATGAACCTTCCCGCAGAGGACGATGCGCTGGGTCGGCTGGTCGACCACGACGGCACGGTCATCAGCCGGATCGCGCCCGAGGACAAGCTCCGGGTCGCCACCGTCCTCCAGGCGCGGGGACATGTGGTCGCAATGACCGGCGACGGGGTCAACGACGGACCGGCGCTGCACGCGGCCGACATCGGAGTCGCCATGGGGCGCGGCGGTACCGACGTGGCCCGAGCCGCGGCCGACCTGGTGTTGTTGGACGACGAGTTCTCGACGATCGTCTCCGCTGTCGACCAGGGTCGGGCCACCTTCGCGGACATCCGCCGATTCCTCACCTACCACCTCTCCGACAACGTGGCCGAGCTGACCCCGTTCGTGTTGTGGGCCATCACCGGTGGACGCTTCCCACTCGCCATCGGCGTGTTGCAGGTTCTGTGCCTCGACATCGGCACCGATCTCCTGCCGGCGCTGGCGCTGGGTGCCGAGCCATCCCATCCGCAGGGCCCACATCCCCAACGCGGCAAGGCCACCCTGCGACGGCACCTTTTCGACAGAACCGTGATGAGGCGGGCATTCGGGGTCCTGGGGCCGGTCGAGGCGGCGGTCGAGATCGCGGCGTTCGTGACCTCGATGTGGTTCAGCGGCTGGCGACCCGGCGACACCTTTCCTACGGGTTCCGCCTTGGCGACGGCCTCGGGTGCGGCGTTCAGCGCGGTTGTGCTGGGCCAGTGCGCCAACGCCTTCGCGTGTCGCTCCACGATCCTGCGGCCGGGTCGGCTCGGCTGGTTCCGCAACCGCCTCCTGGTCGGAGCGGTGCTAAGTGAAGTGGTTGCCCTCTGTGGCTTCCTGTTCATCGGTCCGCTGGCGCGCACCCTCGGTCACCGGCCCCCCTCCGCGGCCGGGTTTCTCGTCGCCGCGATGGCGGTTCCCGCTGTCCTTGTGGCTGACGCAATCGACAAGGCGATCAGACGGCGGCGTCCGCTGGGCCAGTAGGCGTGAAATCCGGCTCGTGCTCTACCATCACGCCCGCTCTGGACAGGGGGTCCGAGACGACCGCGAGGTGCTGCACATGGCTGAGGACAGTGGGGGAGCTAGCGGGATGCTCGAAGCTCCCCTCGTCATCGAGTACCCGTTCAACCGGACCACCGGCCCGGTGATCGGAGCCTTTCTGACGGGACTTCGAGAGCAGAGGGTGCTCGGTATCCGTGGGGTCGACGGGCGGGTGGTTTGCCCCCCGGTGGAGTACGACCCCCAGACCTCCGAGCCGCTCACCGAGATGGTCGAGGTGGGTGCCGAAGGGACCGTGACGAGTTGGTCCCGTGTCACCACTCCCCGTGACGGCCAGCCGCTCGGCGGCGCTCACACCCTTGCTCTCATCCGCCTGGACGGTGCCGACACGTCGATGTTGCACGTCGTCGACGGAGAGGTGGTCACCGGTGATCGAGTACGGATCCGATGGGCCGATGAGCGCGAAGGGCTCATCACCGACATCGCCGCGTTCGAGCCGGTCGAAGGAGGCGTGTGATGCCCCCCGCCGACAACGACCGGCAGGTCACGCCGTTTCCCGCCGGTCTGTGGGAACAACCCCAACCCGTCGTGCCGGCGGCAGTAGCCGAGGTCGCCGAGCCGGTGCAGCGGATCCGGGTTCCGGCTTCGATGCTGTACCGCTACACGCCGGGGGCCGCCCCCAGCAGATTCCTGCGGGGTCTGCGTGACAAGAGGATCCTGGGGGAGAAGGACCCTGTCAACGGCGACGTGTACGTCCCGCCGCGTGGGATGTCGCCGGTGGTGGGGCTGCCCACCACCGAACAGGTCGAGTTGCCCGACCGCGGGACGCTGGCGGCCTTCTGCATCGTTCATATCGGCTTCGGCGTGAACGCTCCGCCGACGCCTTTCGTCAGTGCCCTGGTGCTCATCGACGGAGCTGCCGTCTCGGTCTACGGCACGCTGTTGGATATCCCGATCGAAGAGGTCCGCATCGGCATGCGCGTGCAGGCGGTGTGGGCGCCGGATGAAGAGCTCACCACGAGCTTCGAGAACATCCGGTACTGGAAGCCCCTCGACGAACCGGATGTAGCGCCCGAACTGCTGAAGGGACACATGTGATGGCTCCGCAGCGTGACGTGGCGATAGTTGCCTTCGCCCAAACGGATCATCGTCGAGCGGTACCGGAGCGCAACGAGGTCGAGTTGATCCAGCCGGTGATCCGCCAGGCGCTCGATCAGGTGGGCGCGACCATCGCGGACATCGGCTTCACCTGCTCGGGCAGTTCCGACTACCTGGCCGGCCAGGCATTCAGCTTCGTTATGACCCTCGATGCGGTGGGCGCCTTCCCACCCATCCAGGAGTCCCATGTGGAGATGGACGGGGCTTGGGCGCTGTATGAGGCCTGGCTGAAGATCCAGGCCGGCCACGCGGACACGGCGCTGGTCTACGGATACTCGAAGGCTTCACCGGGCGATCTGCCACGGGTATTGAGTCGCCAGCTCGACCCCTACTACTACGGTCCGCTGTGGCCTGACTCGGTGGCGTTGGCGGGCTTGCAGGCTCGGGCGATGATCGACGCCGGGCTCATCGACGAGGCCGAGATGGCCGCCATAGCGCATCGAAGCCGCGAGGCGGCCCGTGGCAACCCCCACGCTCAGCTCCGGGGCTCGGACCCCCTCGACGAATTGCTCGCCGCCCCCTACCTGTCGGACCCGCTGCGTCGCCATGACTGCCCGCCGATCACCGACGGGGGCGCCGCGGTGGTGTTGGCGGCCGGTGACCGGGCGCGGGAGTGGTCCAAGCGCCCCGCGTGGATCCGCGGAATCGACCACCGAATCGACAGCCACAACCTCGGGGCCCGTGACCTCACGGTGTCGCCCTCCGCATCCCTCGCGGCGGCAAAGGCCGGTGTGTCGGAAGGCAAGGTCGACGTGGCCGAGTTGCATGCTCCGTTCACCCATCAGGAAAAGATCCTCGCCACGGCGTTGGGCCTCGGCGACTCGACGGTGCTCAACCCCTCGGGGGGTGCGTTGGCGGCCAACCCGATGATGGCCGCAGGCCTGATTCGTCTCGGTGAGGTGTTCCGTCGTATCGAGGACGGCGAGGCAGACCGTGGAGTCGCGCACGCGACGAGCGGCCACCTCCTCCAGCAGAACTTCGTCGCCGTGCTCGAAGGAGACCCACGATGAGCGGAAACCGTGTTGCGGTCATCGGTGTCGGCCAGACGAAGTACGCCGCGGTGCGTGGCGACGTGTCGCTGGCAGGCCTGTTGCGTGAAGCGGTCTATCGGGCGCTTGCCGATGCGCACCTGGGCATGGACGACATCGACGCCATAGTCGTCGGCAAGGCACCCGACTTCTTCGAGGGCGTGATGATGCCCGAGGGCTACCTCGCAGAGGCGCTGGGTGCAGTGGGCAAGCCGCTGTTCCGGGTGCACACGGCGGGTTCGGTGGGAGGCTCGACGGCAATCGTGGCCGCCGGCCACATCCAGTCGGGGGTGCACGAGCGGGTGCTGACCGTTGGGTGGGAGATGCAGTCCTGCTCGGAGGCCATGTGGGCCCTGTCGTTCCCACTACCGTTCCAACAGCAGTTGGTCGCGGGTGCCGGCGGCTACTTCGCTCCCTTCATCCGCGAGTACATGCGTCGTTCGGGGGCGCCGGACGACATCGGCATTCTCGTGGCGTTGAAGGACCGGCTGAACGCCCTGAAGAACCCCTACGCGCACCTTCACGAGCCCGACGTCACCTACGACTCCGTGAAGGACTCGTTCATGTTGTGGGAGCCGATCCGCTACTCCGAGACCTGTCCCAGTTCCGACGGCGCCATCGCTTTGGTGCTGGGAGGCGAAGCGGCAGCTGAGGCGTCCGCGGCCAGCACCGGTGTGTCGCCTGCGTGGATCCACGGCACGTCGATGCGCTCGGAGCCGGCCATGGCTTCGGGTCGCGATCAGGTCAGCCCACAGGCGAGCCAGGACTGCGCGGCGGACGTGTTCGCTCAAGCAGGCATCACCGATCCGCGCCGCCAGATCGACGTGGTGGAGATGTACGTGCCGTTCTCGTGGTACGAGCCGATGTGGCTCGAGAGCCTGGGCTTCGCCGAGGTGGGCCATGGCTGGAAGCTCACCGAGGACGGCGCAACGCAGATGAGCGGCGACCTGCCGGTGAACTGCTCGGGCGGCGTGTTGTCGACCAACCCCATCGGAGCGTCGGGGATGATCCGCTTCGGCGAAGCCGCCATGCAGGTTCGCGGCCAGGCCGGCGACCATCAGATCGAGGGTGCGCGCCTCGCTCTCGGCCACGCCTACGGCGGTGCCGCGCAGTTCTTCGCCATGTGGGTGGTGGGGTCCGACAAGCCCTGACAGCGGACGCGGATCGCGAAATCCGCCGTTTTGCACCGCTCATGAATGAAGATGTTCGGGCAATCGTGAGTACGTGAGGAGAGTTGTCATGAACCGACGTGAGCTGGTTGACGCGATCGCGTCACACACCGAGATGGACAAGAAGACCGTTGATGCCGTCCTTCACGGCTTCACCGACGTGGTGTTGGCGACGGTCGCCGGCGGCGACCCGGTGGCCATCACCGGGTTCGCGAAGTTCTCCAAGCGCGAATCCGCAGCACGGACCGGCCGCAACCCTGCGACCGGCGAGACGATTCAGATCGCGGCGAAGACCACCGCGAAGATCACCCCGCTCAAGGGGTTCAAGGACGTGGTGTTGGGCGCCGCGCCTCCACCCAAGCTTGGCTGATCACCCGGTTTGGGGTTGGTTGGGCATGGGCAGGGGGATGTGGTGATCTAGGTTCTGCGTCACCGCGGACCACTGAGAGGGGTACCCCGATGAAGGTTGTCGTCGACTACGACCTGTGCGAGTCCAACGCCGTGTGCATGTCGGTCGTGCCGGAGGTGTTCGAGGTGCGTGACGACGACCTCCTCTATCTGCTGGATGAACACCCACCCGAGGAGCTTCGCGGCCGGATCGAAGATGCGGTGCGGCGCTGTCCCAAACAGGCGCTGAGCATCGAGGACTGACCCCTCCCCCGCACCCCGTGGGACCGAACCGCTGAAGTCGGAGTCGGCATGACCCCCACCGCAACCTTCCTGCTGGCGACCACCGTGGTGGTTGCAGTCTGGGATTGGGTGGCGGTCGGGTTGGCCCGGCGGGGCGTCGAGTACGTCTTCAAGCCACTGACGATGGTGGTCTTGATCGGCACTGCTGTCGTGCTCGAACCGCGGTCGGCGTCCACGCGTTCGTGGTTCGTCGTCGCCCTTGTGTTCTCCCTCTTCGGCGATGTGTTCCTGATGCTTGCCGATCAGAAGCGGTGGTTCGTGCCGGGCTTGGTCTCCTTTCTCGTGGGCCACTTGGCCTACATGGCGGGCCTGGTGGTGGAGGGCCTCGACGGCGTCGCCGTCGGGGTCGGTGCCGGGTTGATGATCGTCGCCGCCACGACGATCGCCCCCCGCCTTCTGCGAGGCGTGCGAGGCACCGATGAGCGCCTCGTGGCGCCCGTGATCGTCTACGTGAGTGCAATCTCCGCGATGGTGGTGTGCGCGGTCGGCTCGACGAACGCGATGGGCGCCGTCGGTGCGCTGCTCTTCTACCTGTCGGACCTGACGATCGGGTGGACCCGCTTCGTCAAGGCCATCCCGGCGTCGCGGCTGGTCATCATCGTCACCTATCACGTAGCGCAGCTGCTGCTGGTGGGCTCCCTCGTGGTCAGCTCCTGAGCGTCTCTACGAGAGCCGGCAGCTCCCGGGCACGGAGCGCCTGGTGCACCGCCACGATCTCGAGATGTTGCGCGAGGGGCTGTGTTGCTTGCGGAAGCTCGTGGGTGGCGAAGAACGCCGTGACATCCTCGGCGGCAGCGGGGTCGAAGATGGATCGGACACCGGCCACCATGCGCACGATGCTGTTGGAGGGAAAGCGCTCGTTGAGTTCGTCCCAGCGCGATCGGACCAGGTTCCACGCAGCGACGCCATGGTGGCGGTTGGCCATGGCCTGGGCCAGCGTGTAGGGCGCGTTCTGTGTGCGGACCTCGGCTGCGCACAGATCCAGGAAGTGGCCGAAAAGCTCGGGGTCGGAGAGGTGCGTGAGTGCTCCGAGGTAGCGGAGCACCTCCTGGGGCGAGTCGGCTTCGCGGTAGCGCGAGACGAACCGGTCGTAGTCGGCGGGAGTTCCGTGTGCGGCCACGATGTCGATCGACGCAGCGAGCAACTCGGGATGGGACTCCGATCCATTGGCCAACAGCGCCCTGGCCTCGCTGATGGCGCGATCCGAGTTCCCGTCGAGTCCGGCGATTCGCAACAGGATGCCGCGCCGTTCCGGCTCGGTCACCTCGGCGAGGAGCGGTTCGACGAGCGCCGCTGTGAAATCCTCGACGAGCGCTGAGTTGGCGGGGCCACCAAGTAGTGCGATGGCATGGATGATCGCCGCGGATCGCCGCCAGATCGAAGGGTCGTCGTCGGGGAGCACGGCGCGAAGGGTCGCAACGACTTCCGCGAGCGACTGCTCTCCTGCAAGGGTCAGCGCCCATGCGCTGTCGACGACGTCGAAGCGCTCCGCGGGGTTCGAGGTGGATAGCGAGACGACGGCTGGCATGTCGTCGAGCCTCCAGCGGTAGAACCCCGTCGCATCGACGTTCAGGCTGATCTCGCTGGGGTGTCCGCCCAAGTCGACGAACTGGGTCGCCGAATCCACCAAGACCGCCCGCTCGATCTCCGAGCCGCCGACTGTCGCCCGGATCCTCATGGGAACCGCGAAGGTGGCGCGCTCGGGCTCGCCGCCGCCGATGAACGACATCCGGCGCTGAGCCAACTCGAGTCCATCGTCTCGCACTGTGGCGGTGATGAGTGGATGCCCACCCTGGAGGATCCAACTGTCCATCACGGCTCCCACCCCGGCATCGGAGACCTCGTCGAGAGCTGCCCAGAGGTCGCTCATCTCGGTGTTCCCATAGCTGTGCTTGGCGAGGTAGCGCCGGATGCCGTCGCGGAAGCCCGCCTCTCCGAGGTGCTGCTCCATCATCCGAAGAACGGCGGCACCCTTCTCGTAGGTCAGGATGTCGAACATCCCCTCGGCGTCTTGGGGTGAGTTGACTTCGTAGTGGATCGGGCGGGTCGATGCGAGTGCGTCGGTCTCGAAGGCTTCCCGGCGGGCCATGCCGAAGGTCCGCCACACCCCCCATTCGGGGCGGTACGCGTCGACGCATGCCATCTCCATGAACGTCGCGAACGCCTCGTTGAGCCAGATGCCGTCCCACCACTGCATCGTGACCAGATCGCCGAACCACATGTGCGCCAACTCGTGCGCGATCACGAGCGTGGCTCGCTCCAGTTCCGGCTGGGTGAGCTCGACGGGGTCCAACAGGAGCAGCGCCTCTCGGAAGGTGACGCAGCCGAGGTTCTCCATTGCTCCGAACGCGAAGTCGGGCACGGCAACCAGGTCGAGCTTGTCGCCTGGATAGGGGATGCCGTAGTACTCGCTGAACCACCGGATGGAGTGCTCTGCGATGGCGAGGGCCTCGTCGCACAGGTGGCCCTGTCCGGGCCGGTGGACAATGCGAACGGGTACCCCCTCCACCATCCGCGGTTCGGTTGCTTCCAGTCGTCCCACCACGAATGCAACCAAATAGGTTGGCAGGGGCATCGTCTCGGCGAAGCTCACCCGCACACGGCCGGCGCCGACCTCCCGGCGCGAAACCTCCGCCGCGTTTGCAATGGCAAGGAGCCCCTCGTCGACCGTGAGGTGTGCCTCGAAGGTCGCCTTGCGGTCGGGTTCGTCCCAACACGGGAAGCACTCCCGAGCGAAGGGCGCCTCGAACTGGGTGACGGCGAGGGTGTGGCTTCCTGCATCGTCGTCGTAGTTCGAGCGGTAGAAGCCCACAAGGCGGCCGTTCAGTTCCCCCGTGAACTTGATCCGTAGGGACCCCAAGCCGGTCGGGAGGGTGCGATCGAGGTGGATTCGCAGAGTCTGCATCTCGGGGATCAGTTCATGGCCGAGAACCGTGGCGCCCTCGACGGCCACCTCGCTGATGTCCAGGTGATGAGCGTGGCAGACGATGACATCGGTCGGCTCCAGCACCTCCAGCAACACGGTGACGTCACCGTCGAAGCGGGCTGCCTCCAGATCCACGTCGAGCTCGAGCCGGTAGCGGAGCGGTCGTATGGTGCGGGGGAGTCGAACGTCGTCGGTCACGGGGATCCTTCTGGTGGGTCCGTCGGGTCGCAGCTGCGTCCGGATCGGCAGCGTAGAGCCACTGGTACCCTCCAGCGATGGCTCTGACATGTTTCGACATCACGCACTCCGATCACATCGCGCATGTGGTGATGAAGCGTCCCGAGGCGCTCAACTCCATGAACGCCGAGTTCTGGGCGGAGCTACCGGCGTTGATCGCGGAGATAGATGCCGGATCGAAGAGCCGTGTGATCGTCATCTCCTCGACGGGCAAGCACTTCTCCGCGGGGATGGACCTGGGAGTGTTCGCGTCCGGTGGTGGTGGGCTGCTGGGTGACACCGGCGTCTCGGAAGAGGGCCGTCGCCGCGCGGCCATGTGGCTGGCGGTGCAACACCTCCAGGACTCCTTCACGGCGCTGGAGCGTTGCCGGATCCCGGTGCTCGCTGCGATCCACGGCGGCTGTATCGGCGGGGCGATCGACATGGTCTGTGCAGCGGACGTCCGCTACGCGTCGGCTGACGCCTTCTTCTGTGTTCAGGAGATCAACATCGGCATGACCGCGGATGTGGGCACCTTGCAGCGGCTGCCGAAGCTCATACCCGACGGCGTGGCCCGGGAGTGGGCCTACACCGGCGATCGGGTTCCGGCCGCCCGTGCCGCCGAGGTCGGCTTCGTGAATCAGGTGTTCGACACCCACGAAGCTCTGGTTGCGGGCGTACTGGAGATCGCGGGTCGCATCGCCCGTCACTCGCCGTTGGCGACATGGGGCACGAAGGAGATGTTGAACTTCAGTCGTGATCACACGGTTGCCGACAGCTTGCGCTACATGGCCGGATGGCAGTCGGGCATGTTCCAGCCGAGGGACATGCTCGAGGAGTTCAGCGCCAAGGGCGAGGGTCGCGATCCGGAGTTCGAACGGCTACCGACGCTACCCGAGCCCTGGTAGGGCGGCGACGTTCAGTCCTCGTCCTCGATCGGCGGGAGGAACTCCAGGCGGATGTCGCCGAGACGCACCAACGTCGCGCTGATCCAGCCACCCATGGCCGAGAAGTGATCGTCGAGCACCGAACCGTCCGACAGCGTCGACTCCTCCAGTTCGTAGGCGCCCTCGTAGGACACCTCTATGGCGTGCTCGACCTCGCCGAGGTCCTCGCTGTAGATCACCTCGAGACGGGGGCCTGATCGACGCAGCGATTCGGCGCCTATGGGTGGGCTCTCCGGTGGCAGCGCGGGCAGTACCAACTCGACATCGGCTGGTTGTGCCAGACGCTGGATTCGCAGGAGCACCTCGATCTCGATCCGAGGCGGCTCGCCAAACTCCTCCTCGATGTACCACGAGCGGTAGGCGGTCTGGGACCAGGTGAGCCACTCCAGCGTGATGTCACAGCGGACCTGGGGAGCCACGCCCTCGCCGGGTAGCGAGTAGGAGGTCTCCCAGGTGAGGTCCCCCAGCAACACGTCCGCTTGGAAGCGCTCCTCGAAGGCCTGACGTTCGAGAAGGGCCTTCTCGAGGGCATCGCGCAACGCACCGATCGCATCGGTGAAGACGTGGTCGAGCATGTCGGCCGCAGGTTAGCTGGGGAGCGGTCAGACGCTGGCGAGCGACCCACCATCGACCGCGTAGAGGTCGGCGTCTCCCGCCTGCACTGCTGACACGAGGCCCCCGGCCTGAGGGAGGTGATGGTCGGCGTAGTAGCGGGCCGTGGTGATCTTCGCTCGAAGGTATGCCACGTCGTCGCTTCCGTCGGCCAACTCGGCTCCCGCTGCCAGTGCTTGGCGGGCCAGCAACCACCCGCCCACGACGATGCCGAAGAGGCGTAGGAACGGGGTCGCCCCAGCCAGTGCCCTCCTTGGGTCTTCGAGCCCGTTGGTCATGATCCAATTGGCACAACGCTCCAGCGAGTCGATCGCCGCGGCCAGGTTGGTGCGGATGGTTGCCAGCTCGTCGCCACCTGCTGCGAGCTGTTCATCGATCTCCCGCATCCGCGCGACGAACTCGGCGAACACCTCGCCCATCCGCATCGGGAGCTTGCGTCCCACGAGGTCCATGGCCTGGATCCCGTTCGTGCCTTCGTAGATGGGGGCGATGCGCATGTCACGGAAGTGCTGGGAGACGCCGCTCTCCTCGATGTAGCCCATACCCCCGAACACCTGAACCGCGGTGGAGGTGACCTCCACGCCCACGTCGGTACACCACGCCTTTGAGACCGGGGTCAGCAACTCTGCGACTTCACGCCAGCGCTCGGCATCCTCACCGCTCGATGCGTGGCTCAGGTCGAGGGCGGCGGCGTTGTAGACGATCAGAGCCCGGCATGCCTCGATGTGGCTGCGCATGAACAGCAGCATGCGTCGCACGTCGGGGTGCTCGATGATCGCAGCCGGCTCTTTGGAGCCGCTGCCGACGGCGACGCCCTGGACCCTCTCCTGGGAGTAGGCGAGTGCCTTCTGGTAGGCGGCATCGCTCAGCGCGACGCCTTGGACGGCGACAGCGAGGCGGGCGCTGTTCATCATGGTGAACATCGCCCGCATGCCCTGGTTCTCCTGGCCGATGAGGAAGCCGACAGCGCCGCCCTCGTCGCCGTAGCTGAGCACGCACGTGGGCGACGCGTGGATGCCCATCTTGTGCTCGATGGACACGCAGCGGACATCGTTGCGCTCGCCGAGGGACCCGTCGTCGTTGACGAGGAACTTGGGAACCAGGAACAGCGAGATGCCCTTGGTTCCGGCCGGGGCGCCTGGGATGCGTGCGAGCACCAGGTGGATGATGTTCCCGGCGAGGTCGTGCTCGCCGAAGCTGATGAAGATCTTCGTACCGGTGATCCGGTATGAGCCGTCCGGCTGGGGCTCGGCCTTCGTGGTGGACAGCCCCACGTCGGAGCCGGCCTGGGGCTCGGTGAGGTTCATCGTGCCGGTCCACTCACCGGTCACCAGCTTGCGGAGGTACCGCTCCTTCTGTTCCTCCGAACCCCATGCTTGGAGCGCTTCGATCGCGCCGGTGGTGAGGCCTGGGCACATCGTGAGCGCAGCGTTCGCGGCGGTCATGAACTCCGAGGCGCACGTTGCCACTACCTCGGGGAAGTCGGCGCCTCCGTAGTCGGCATCGGCATTGAGACCCTGCCAACCGGCGGCCACGAACTTGTGGTAGGCGTCCTTGAAGACCTCAGGGGTTGTGACGCCTTCGGGCCTCCACTTCAGGCCTTCGCGGTCGCCGATGGCGTTTGCGGGGGCGAACACCTCCTGCATGAAGCGACCCTGCTCCTCCAAGACGGTTGCCACCGTCTCGGCGTCCGCGTGAGCGAAGCGCTCGGTCTTGGCGAGCTCGTCGAGCATGCCGATGTGGCGGATGGTGAACAGAGCGTCCTTGACGGGTGCGCGGTAGTCGGCCATCCCCTGATGTTACCCACGGGTAACTATATGCATCCACCCGCCGTCTTCCGGTCGAAAACGACCGGAGCCCCGGGCAGGCGGCCCGGGGCTCCAAGATGCTCGACCGAGCGGGCTGGTCAGTTCTGGGTCAACTGGAATGCGTAGTCGTGCTGGCCCTGGACACCGCCGTTGGTCATGGCCTGGTTGTTGAACGACTGGTTCCCGAGGGAGAAGATCGCTCCGCCGTTGATGTCGGGCGGCGAGGAGACCACCGGGATCGCCACCGAGGGGAATGTCACGGCGCCGACCGTGCCGTCGATGATCGACTTCAGCGTGCCCCGCACGCCGAGGCCGATGTACATCCGGCTCCCCATGGCGTCATCGCCCCACGGGACGAGCCCGGCGAAGAAGCTGCCGATGGTGGGGAACAGGTTGCTGGTGATGACCCCGATGATCATGTTCACGATCTGGTTCGGGTCGTTGGGGAGGGTTCCGACGGCGAGGGTGGCGTTGAGCGCTGCCTTGATGGCGTTGGCGATGGTGGTGGCCATACCGGCAGGGCCGATCGGGTCGACATCGCCCTCATATGCCCATGACCACACGCCTGCAACGGTGAGCTTGTTGGTGGTCCAGGCGAGATCCACGATGTCGAGCAGCGGGATGTTCGACATCGTGACGGGGGCCTGCTCTCCGCCGGCGGCGAAGGTGTAGGTGTCGCCCTGGTCGGGACCCTGGTCGAACAGGTTCCACCAGTCCCACGCCGGAGTACCGACGACAGCCTGTGCGGTGGCGGAGTTCGCCTGGCCGATCTTGACGGTGAAGCCGATGTTGATGGGGTACGGCTCGTCGTTGTCGAGGCACAGGAGACCGCACTCGTCGTTGCTCGACGTGTTCTTGGCACTGATGGCCTTGAACGTGAAGCTGCCCGAGGGCACTGCCGGTGGCTGAGGTCCTCCCGGCGTGGGTGTGCAGGCGGCGCCCAAGGCGGTCGCTGCCAGGATGGCGATGGCCGCGATTCCACGACCCAACTTCCTACGGTGCATGTCTGCCTCCTGGTGAACCGGCTCGATCCACCGCTCTCCCCAGGGCCCCTTCGCGCCTGGTGCCTTCCGTCACGCTACAGGAGCCGGCCGACGCGCGTCGAGTGCAACGATGGCGACTGAGGAGGAATTTCAGGTCCAGCCGTAGCGGACCTTGTAGACGGAGGTGGCCGGCGCCGTGCCGTAGGTGATGTCGATACCGTGGCGTGCCACGCCCAGCGACAGCGGTAGCCCGTTGGGCAGGGGGCTGTCGGGCATGGCCTTCAGCACCGTGTTGACCAGGTTCATGAGCGACGGGAGCGAGCCGTTGAGGAAGTCGCCCAACCCGCCGCCGACCGCGATGAACATCACCGGTTGGAACCCGATGAAGGTGTCGGACCCGACGAGGCTGCCCACGACGGCCTGCACAGCACCCACCACCGTTGCGAACACTCCGGGCAGGACCGCCCCGAGTAGGTCGAAGATGCCCTGGGGGGTGGACGGGATCCCCTGGTTCTCCAAGATGGGCGGCAGCGCCGCGTTGATCACCTGGCTGACACCTTGGAGGATCTGGGCGATGCCGAGAGGTACGAGTTGATCGCGGTCGAAGAGAAACTCGACTGTGCCGAGAATCTCCAGAGGCTTGCCCTGTGCCAGATCGACGGTGTCGGGGAGCTGCACACCGGTCCAGGTGAGGCCGTCACCGGGAAGGCCGGGAATGGACTCACCGGCGCCAATCTTGCCGATGTACTGCCCGCCGTTGAGGTAGGTGGAGGTGACACTGGTCTTGACCGAGATGGGGTTGAGCCCGACGCGCAGGCCCAGGTGCACCAAATAGGGCTCCTCCTCGGCGTCGCTGTCCCAGAAGGTGGTGGGCCAGTCACCGTTGAAGCGGACGTTGGTGACCTTCGTGGCCCGGAGATTCAGGGTGAAACCGCCTGGGGGAGCCGGGTTCGTGCAAGAGGCGGCGAACAGTCCCATGGTGGCTATGACCACTGCGGCGGTGCCACGAAGTCGACGTGTGTTGATCCGCGACGGATGCGTGAGGTGCATCGTTGCTCCCTTCCGGTGCATCTCAGTAGTGACGACGCACCTTACGGTTCAGTTGCACCGTGTGTCGAGCGTCACCGGCGGAGGGTGGGGGAGAGCGGTCCCCAAGACGCCCCCGTCGATCAGGAGTTGCGCCCCGCGTTGGGCTTGCGCCCGTGGTTCGCCTTCTTGCGGCGGGCGTTGATCTTCTTCTTGGTCGTGCGCTTCGACATAGCCGCCCGAGCCTATGTGGTGGCGACGCCGTCGAGCGATTCCGGGCGCGACGCGAGCTGCTCGACACTCATGTTCAGCCGGCGTGAGCGCGTGCCCAGCCGAGGAGCTCTTCGGCGCCCCACGTGTTGACGATGCGTGCCGGATCGATCCCGTGGCGGGCGGCCTTGTCGCAACCGGAAGCCTGCCATTCGAGTTGTCCGGGAGAGTGCGCGTCGGTGTTGATGGCCACGAGGCAGTTCCATTCCAAGGCCCGGGCCAACAGGTCGTCGGGTGGGTCCTGGCGCTCGGGCCGGCAGTTGATCTCCACGGCCGTGTCGAACCGAGCGCACGCCGCGAAGACCAGATCGGCGTCGAAGTCCGACGGAGGACGCCCCCGGCCGCGGATCATCCGGCCGGTGCAGTGTCCGAGGATGTCCACATGGGGACTGCCGGCCGCCAGGACCATCCTCCGGGTCATCTCACCGGCCGCCATCCGGAGCTTCGAATGCACCGACGCGACGACGATGTCCAGTCGCGAGAGCAGCTCCTCGGGAAGGTCCAGGGAGCCGTCCTCGAGGATGTCGACCTCCATGCCCGTCAGGATCCGCATCGGCGCGACGCGCTCGCGGAGCCGGGCGATCTCATCCAGTTGGCAGGCGAGGCGCTCCGGACTCAACCCGTGCGCCACGGTGAGGCGCGGCGAGTGATCGGTGACAACCAGGTACTCGTGGCCCAGTTGCCGTGCAGCGGTCGCCATCTCCTGCACAGACGCTCCGCCGTCGGACCAGATGGTGTGGCAATGGCAGTCACCCCGCAACGCGGCTCGGATCTCGGCTCCTTCGCCGAGGGGTACCGCGGTCTCGATCTCGAGCCGGTCGAGATACGGCGACGGCGACCCGGTGACAGCCGCCGTGATCACGCCGCCCGTCGATGGGCCTATGCCGTCGAGCCCGGTGATCGTCGCCGTCTCGCACAGCCGGCGCAGCTCGTCGCTCCCGAGGCCGGCCACGACCGCAGCGGCGTTGCGGAACGCCCGCACCTTCTGTGGCTGGGCTGCACCCCTGTCGAGCAGATACACGGCTCGGTCGATCGCCGCGAGGGCTGCGGCCCGCGGGTCTCGTGGCCCGCTGTTCACCGGGGCGAGACGCCGGCGCGCCGTTGCCAAGGCCAGCGGAGGATCCGGGGTGGGATCACCGTCACCGGAGGGTCGCCGTCGATGGAGCAGGGGCGCTCGACAATGGCGAAGAGCATGAACGCCGCTGCGGCGGTCGCCGCAAATGTGGGCACCAACGCGACCCACCACCACAGGCCCGCGCGGTGCTGGGTCGGTTCGATGAGGCTGATGGCGGCTTCGCCCAGGAACCGGATCACCAACGCGTGGATCAGGTAGTACGAGTAGCTGATGATCCCGAGCCCGCGTAGGGCCCCGCGGCTCACGAACGAAGCGAGCGCGCCGCGGCCGTCGATGAGGGCCGCCACGATGATCGGCAACGTCACGAACAGCATCACGAGTCGGAGCCATGCCGCCCAACCCTGGTTGCCGTACGCGATGTCCTCGCCGCGATAGGCCCCGCCGTAGGTGAGCGCGAACGAGGCTACCGGCACGGCCACCGCGGCGACGGTCGCGATCGCTCGGAGCCGGCGGGGGTCGCGATCGGGTTTGCCGCGACGGGCCTCTGCCCACTCGGCGACCGCGACCCCACCGAGGAACATGAGGATCCGGGCGTTGCCCACCCCACGGATCGCGCCCGACACCGACAGGGCCCCCCACACGACCGAGACGATCAGCAGCCGTTGTGTTCGAGTTCTCTCACGGAGTCTCGCGAGGTGGAACACCGCAGGAGTCAACAGGTAGAAGACGATCTCCCAGCTCAAGGTCCATGCCACGACGATCAGCGGGTCGAAAGGGAGGAACCCGGCCAGCAGCGTCACGTTGCCAACCAGATTCGGGATCAGCCCCGCGCCGCCCTGGAGGGTTGGTGCGCCGCGGGCCAGCTCGATCAGCAGAACCGGGATGAACACGACGAGGAAGGTGGGATAGAGCCGCTGGAGGCGGCGTTGCATGAACGTGGCGAAGCGCTGTGGGCGGCGCAACAGGCCGCCGTAGATGAGATAACCCGACAGGACGAAGAAGAGGTCGACTCCCGCGTTGCCGATGTCGGCGAGCCGTGCGCTCAGCTCGTGCATCGATCCGCCCTCTGGAAGGTAGTGGCCGATCCAGGGGTGATAGTGGACGAAGAACACCATGGCCACCGCGACGCCCCGGATGCCGTCGAGCGCGTCCACATGTGAGGTGCCACCCCGCCGGGTGTCGAGGGTGCGGCCAATCCAGCCGGCCGTGTTTCGCTCAGGTGTGGTTGGGGCCTTGTCAGCCACGATCGGCTTCCTCCACTGCCGAGTCGACCGGCGGGAGGCCGGATCCTAACCTCCGGCTCCGAATGGAACGCTTTGGCTTCGTCGGACTACCCAACGCGGGGAAGTCGTCTCTGTACAACGCACTCGCAGGCGGAGGCGCGCTCGCCGCGCCGTACGCGTTCGCGACCGTCGATCCCAATGTGGGGGTGGCGAAGGTTCCCGACCCCCGCCTCGATCGGCTCGCCGCCATGTCCGCGAGCCGCAACGTGGTGGCGGCGTCGGTGCAGTTCGTCGACATCGCCGGCCTGGTGAAGGGCGCAGCGCAGGGCGAGGGACTCGGAAACAGGTTCCTCTCCCACATCCGCGAAGTCGATGCGGTGGTGTTCGTGTTGCGGGCCTTCATCGATGTCGACGTCCCGGGATCGGCGGATCCCATCGACCAGCTCGACACGCTGGAGGTCGAGTTGGTCTACGCCGACCTGGAGTCGGTCGACAAGCAGGTGGAAAAGCGGCGCAAGGCGGCACGTGCGGATTCGTCCCTCACCGCCGAGGTGGCCGCGCTCGATGTGGCGATCGATCATCTCCGGGCCGGCACACCGCTGTACCGGGCGGCGTTGAGCGACGAGCAACGCTCGCTGCTGCGTGGCTACTTCCTGCTCACGAACAAGCCGGCGATGGCAGTGGTGAACATCGACGAAGGGCAACTCGACGACGCGGAGGCCATCGCCGCGGAGGTCGCGGGGGCTCTCGGCCCCGGCTCCGATGTGATCGCCGCGTGCGTGCAGCTCGAAGCAGAGGCGGTTCTGCTCGACGAGGAGGAGCGTGTCGAGATGCTCGAAGCCCTCGGCCTCGGCGACGGCGCCCTTGCCCGTTTCCTGCGGACCGCGTACCACCTGTTGGGCCTGCGCACCTTTTTCACCACCGGCGAGAAGGAGTCGCGGGCCTGGACGTTCCGAGCGGGTTCGCGGGCACCTCAGGCGGCCGGTGTGATCCACACGGATTTCGAGCGTGGCTTCATCCGGGCCGAGGTCGTCCGCTGGGACGAGCTGTTGGAGCTGGGGTCCTGGTCACGGGCCCGCGACGCGGGAAAGCTTCGTGTCGAGGGCAAGGAGTACGAGGTCCAGGATGGCGACGTCGTCGAGTTCCGCTTCAACGTCTGATCCGGCCCACTGGCTGGTGCGTGGTGATGTCGTCCTCGCCAGCGCCGAGGTGGCGGGTACGCGTCGCCAACGGGCCCGGGGTCTGCTGGGACGCGATGGGATCGACGGGGTACTGGTGTTGGACGGGGTGCGTTCGGTCCACACTTTCGGGATGAGGTTCCCGATCGATGTCGCGTTCTGCGATGTCGACGGCGTGGTCCTGCGGATCATCACCATGCGGCGCAGGAGGGTCTCCCGGCCTGTGTGGGCCGCTCGTCGTGTGTTGGAGGCTGAAGCGGGCGCATTCCGCACGTGGGGGGTCGCGGCCGGCGACCGGCTGGAGCTGAAATGACCCCACCACTGCGTGTGGTGGGAACCCCTATCGGCAATCTCGGCGACATTTCCCCACGGGCGGTCGAGGTGCTCGGCGCCGCCGAGGTGATCGCGTGTGAGGACACGCGTCGAACCGGGAAGCTCCTGTCGCACCTCGGCATCGGCCGGCCGCAGCTCGTGGTGCTCAACGACCACACCGAAGGACAGGTCGCACAGCACCTCGTAGGACGAGTGCGCGAGGGGAAGGCGGTCGTGTTGGTGTCCGACGCGGGGATGCCCGGCGTGTCGGATCCGGGTCATCTGCTGGTGCGCTCGGTGCTCGACGCGGGGCTCCGCGTGGAGGTCGTGCCCGGCCCCAGTGCGGTGCTCGTTGCGCTGGTCGCCTCCGGTCTTCCCACCGACCGCTTCATCTTCGAGGGCTTCGTGCCCCGCAAGGGTGCAGAGCGTTCCCGCCGACTTCGCGCAGTCGCCGAGGCCGACCGGACCACCGTGGTGTTCGAAGCGCCCCACCGGATCGCCCGGACGCTCGGAGAGCTCGCCCAGGTGGCCGAGCCGACACGCCGGGTCGTGATCGCCCGGGAGCTCACGAAGATGCACGAGGAGATCTGGCGGACGACGCTTGGGGAGGCGGCCGCCGTGGCGACAATGGCCGAGCCTCGGGGTGAGCACGTCGTGGTCCTCGACGCGGCGCCGGAGGTCGGCATCGACGACGCCCTCCTGCGCAGCGAGCTCGAAGCGCTGATATCGGGTGGGTCGACGCGGCGGGACGCCGTCGATGTCGTGGCCGGGCGGTACGGCGTCGCCCGCCGGCGGGTGTACGGCTTGGCGCTAACGTCCGCCGCCGTGACCCATCGACCCGCCCCCACCATCGAAGTGCTCGGCATCGGCAACGCGCTGGTCGATGTGCTCAGCCAAGAGGCGGACGAGACCGTCGAGCGGCTGGGAATGACCAAAGGGGCGATGGATCTCGTCGATGAGCCCAGGATGGCGGAGGTCTATGACGCGATGGGCCCGGGGACCGAGGTTTCCGGAGGATCCGCAGCAAACACGATGGCAGGGATTGCGTCCCTCGGTGGGGTGTGTCACTACATAGGACGGGTTCGAGACGACCAGCTCGGGCGGGTGTTCGTCCATGACATCCGCTCCCTCGGAGTCGGGTACTCGACTGCGCCTGCTGAGGACGGACCGGCAACGGGGTGTTGCCTCATCCTCGTCACGCCCGACGCCCAACGGACCATGAACACCTTCCTCGGCGCATCAGCGCTTCTTTCCGCCGACGAGATCGATACGTCGGTCGTCGAGGCCGCCGGGCTGGTGTTCCTCGAGGGGTACCTGTTCGACCGACCCGAGGCTCAGGCCGCCTTCGAGCAGGCCGCGCTGGTCGCGCACGAGGCCGGCCGAAAGGTGTCGCTCACGTTGTCGGACCTGTTCTGCGTCGAACGCCACCGGGCAGCGTTCCGTCGGCTCGTGGCCGGCCCCGTCGACGTGCTGTTCGCGAACGAGGCGGAGATCCTCGGCCTCTACGAGGTCCCAGATGTCGATGCCGCCATCGAAGCGGTCCGCCGGGATTGTCCCCTGAGTGTGATCACCCGCAGCGAGCGCGGCGCGGTGGTCGTCACGGCCGACGAAGTCGTCTCGGTGCCGGCGTTCCCCGTCGATGAGGTGGTGGACACCACCGGCGCCGGCGACCAGTTCGCGGCGGGCTTCCTCTTCGGCCTCAGCCGCGGTGAGCCCTTTCGTCGGTGTGCCGAGCTGGGAGCCTTGGCCGCCGCAGAGGTGATCTCACATCTCGGGCCGCGCCCGCATGTGTCGCTTGCGGAACTCGTGGCCCGGGAGTCGGAAACCGACGATCTCTGAGCCGAGGTGTCTCAGGACAGGCCAAGCCGGCGACTCATGTCCGACTGGAACCGTCCCTCGGGGTCAACGCCTCGACGGATCTCCCGCCACTCCTCCAGGCGGGGATACATCAGCGGCATCAGCTCCGGTCGCATGCGGGCGTCCTTGGCCAGGTAGAGCCGTCCGCCCGCCTCGACCACCGCTTCGTCGAGCTCGTCGAAGACCGAGTGGATCCCGGCGCCGACGGGTACGTCGAGAGCAAGCGTCCAGCCCTCCTGTGGGAACGAGAGATAGGCGCCGTCGCCGGGGCCCATCAGCTTCAGCACTGCAAGGAACGACGAGAGATGCGTCGAGCTCAACTTCCGCACCACGGTCTCGATCACGTCTCCGCTGTCCATCGGCACGACGCACTGCCACTGGATGCAGCCGCGGGGTCCGTAGATGCGGTTCCAATCGCGTACCAGATCCAAGGGGTGGAAGAACTGGCTGATCGTCGCAAGGTGCCCGTGTCGCTGCTTCGGGGTCTTCCGGTACCACGCTTCGTTGAAGGCCCGGACCGTGAGCGGGTTGACCAACCCGCTCGGCATGGGCGGCAACGTGGCCACCTCGTGGTCGTGGAACTCCAACGCGCGGTTCCGCTGACGATGGCCGAGTTCCTCGATGGTGGCGAAACGGCCGCGGTCGAGGATCCCCCGGCCCATCCGCGCTCCACTCGCCACGAGATCTATCCACGCGACCGAGTACTCGTAGTCGCGATCGCTCGACGCCATCAGCGACATCAGCTCGTCAAGGTTGGAGACGCGGTCCGTGTCGACGTTGAGCCAGCTCGTCTCGATGGGCTTCATGTGGATCGTCGCGTCGAGGATGACTCCCGTCAGGCCCAGCCCGCCGCAGGTTGCCCAGAAGAGATCGGGATTCGATTCGCGGTCCACGTCCAGAACGGAGCCATCGGCGAGCATCATCCGGAACGACCGCACATGGCGGCACCACGAGCCTGACCGGTGGTGGTTCTTGCCGTGGATGTCGGCCGCGATCGCACCGCCGACGCTGACCGAGCGTGTCCCCGGCGTGACGGGAACGAACCAGCCCAGCGGCACCAGCCACCTGATGAGCTGGTCGATGCTCGTGCCGGATCGAGCAACGACGGTTCCGGTCTCGAGGTCCACGGAGACGAGCCCGCTCGCCGCGGTCGCGTCCACGACGGTTCCCCCAGCGTTTTGGGCGGGATCGCCGTAGCTCCGGCCGTAGCCACGGGCGATGACTCCCCGCGGGGCGTCGCCCTTCAGTTCCGTGGCTACGGAATCGAGCTGATCCAACCCGATGATCGACGCCGAGGTGGGTGACGTGACACCCCAGCCGTGGAGGATTCGACCTCTCGCAGTCTGCTCAGCGGACATAGACGCTCAACCCCATCAGCGCGACCCAGACGAGTCCGATCACCTGGAGTTGCCTGTCGCCGAGAATCACCTCTTCGGGCGCGGCGCCGTGGCCCTGTTCCACCAGCAGCGCGTAGCGGAAGAACGCCACGAGGAAAGGGATGATCGACAGCTCGATCCAGACCGCCGATGGCGGGTGTTCGTGGGCCCGCTCCAGTGCGAACTCGCAATACGCGACCAACACCACGCCAGCGGACACCGCCTTGAGGAAGTTGAGGTACTGATCGGTGTAGACCGCCAGCGTTGCCCGGAGAGAGCCGGACTCCGAGCCCAGGTCCCGTCGTTCGGCCTGACGTTTGCAGGTGGCGATGAACAGCGCGCCGAAACACGAGATGATGAGGAACCAGTCGGAGATGGCGACCTCTGCCGCTTTGGCGCCGCCGAGCAAGCGGAGTATGAACCCGCTTGCGAGTCCGACCAGGTCGAGAACGGGCTGATGCTTAAGGACTGCCGAGTAGAGGGTCGTGAGCAGCACGTAGAGCAGCACGATCAGGCCGAACTGCCAGGTGCGTAGTGTGCCGAGTGCGGTTGCGCCGACCACGAACAGGGTCCCGAGTGCGATGGCGAGCGGCACGGGGACGATCCCAGCCGCGATCGGCCGGTTGCGTTTGGTCGGGTGCCGTCGGTCCGACTCGAGATCCATGACGTCGTTGATCAGGTATGTGCCACCGGCTGCCAGTGAGAAGGTGCAGAAGGCGAACACGGCGGAGATCAACACGTCGTGGTGGGTCAAGAGGCCCGCTGCTCCCGGGGCGATGAACACCAAGACGTTCTTGGCCCACTGCTTCGGGCGGACCGCTCGTATGAGCCCGGTGACGAGTGATGTCGAGGGAGGGTTTGCGGTGGTCGGTGGGTCAGTCATCGGCGGGGCACCGCGTTCGGGCGGCGCTGAGGGAGTGTACCGGCCGTCGTCGAAGCACCCTGAGACATCGGAAGGGCCCTTCGGCTGGCTTGGTGGCTTGGGGGCGGAGCGGTGGCCGGGTACCTTCTCCGAGGGCCGGCTGCGGCCCACGTGGCTTCGATGACAGCAACACGACCTCTGACCTCGCCCATCGTGTCCCTCGATCCGGACACGAGCAAGAGTCGGGTCCGCGCGGTGCTGGCCGCAGCGGTGGCGGTGGTCGTCGCTGCCGCGCTGGCGATGATCGCGGGGAGCCTCCTCGCGGTCTTCGTCATAGTCGGACTCGTGATCGTGGTGGTGGGCGCCGCGTTCCTCTGGAACGAACCGAATGCGCTCTTTCCGATCGCCATGTACGTCATGTGGTTCGAGGCCTTGCCGCCTGGCCCCATCAACTCGGGTCGCACGGTGGCGTTCTTGGCGATCGCTCTGCCGGCAGCGCGGATCCTCACGTCGAGCTGGCGGTTTCCGGCGATTCAGCCGCGGGTCTGGCTCCCCACGATGCTGCTGTTGATGTGGTCGATCCTCAGCCTCATGTGGAGTGCCAAGGCCGGGGGCTGGTTGTCCGAGTTCCTCGCGCTGTTCCTGGGGATCAGCTACGCGGTCCTCTTCGCAGTGTTCGTCGAATCTCCTGCGCAGATCATGCGGCTACTTCGCTCGTTCATCATCGTGGGGGTGGTCATCGGCGGCCTGTCGATGTTGGTCCACTACGGACTCGGGTACCGCAGCTTCGGGTTCACCGGCGGACCGAATCAATACGCGGCGCTGAACGTGATGTCGGTGCCCATCTGCGTGGTATTGGTACGTCGGTCCGACGGCTGGTGGAGAACCTTCTTCGCGTTGGCGATCCCCGTCTTCTTCTTCGCGACGCTTTCGGCCGGCTCGCGTAGCGGCCTCATCGGGTTGGCCATCACCAGCGGGTTCTGTTTCGTGCTTCGCCCAGGGCTTTCAATCCGTCAACGCGTAAAATGGTCGGTCCTGGGTTTCGTCGGCATCCTCGGGGGTTTCCTCGTTGCAGGGTTCGTCGATGCGGAGCGGTTCTCCCTCTTGGGGTTCTTCGCCGATCGGGGGGCCGGTCGCCTCGACATCTGGGCTGCGGGGATGGATGGGCTGCGTGACCACTGGGTGCTCGGCTTCGGGCTTGGTGGATTCCAGAAGGAGGCACTTCAACTGTTGCAGAAGGCCACCGGCGCGTCGCTCGACGTGGCGCGGCAGGAGGACTTCAAGAACACGAACACGATTCCTGCGCACAACCTGTTCTTCCAGGCGATCCTCGATCTCGGCATCGTGGGTTTCGTCCTGTACTTCGGCACCTTCGCGGTTGCCGCGAAGAACCTTCGGGACATGCTCAGGACCGAATGGGGCGATGTGGCGTGGATCGGACTCGGCATCATCGTCAGCTTCATCGGCATGGCACCGTTCGCCACGGGGTTGAACCAGAAGCTGCCCTGGGCCGCAGTAGGGCTGTCCGGGGCGTACTTCGTCCGCCATGCGGTCACCGATCGCGCCACTCGTCGCGAGGGTCGCGTAGCGGTCGGACGGTCCGATGGCCCTCGTTGAACGGTCCGAACAGCCGATCGAGAAGTCCCGGCTGCGGCCACAGGGGCCCCGCCGTCCACCTCGCGCCGCGCTCGATCTCCGGCTTCCATGGCCCATGGCGCGGGCGGCGATGATCGTCGGTCTTCTTGTTGTGGCACTGTTCGGCATCGGTACCAAGGTGATGGGATCCACGCAGTACCACGGCGAGTTGGCGCTGCTTGTGCTCAAGTTGAACGACCCGCAACCAAGTCTCGGGATTGAGATCACCGACCGACGCGTGACGGCGATCACGGCGATCGCCCGGTCGAAGCCCTTCCTTTTCGAGCTCCAGAGGGAGTCGGGGGTGGCGGCGTCCGTCGAGGAACTGGATCGCATGGTCGACGCGACGCGACCCAACCTCGGTGCCATCGCCCTGATCACCGTCACAGGCCCCGACAGAGGGGTGGTCGAGCGGCTGACGGCCCATCTTTCGACCGCGATGAGTGAGGTGGTCGATCGGGTTCGCAACGGCTCGCTCACCCTCACGGAGAGCAACGGCCTGAACATCGCGAGGGGTGATGCTCCTGAATACAGCGGGCCGCTCTACATCGAGCTCTTCACACAGCCCTCGGGTGGGCAACGCGCGACCATCTCCGAAACCCAACCGCGGGTGGCGGCGAACTCGATCGTGGGCCTCATGCTCGGCATGCTCGGTCTCGTCACGGTCGGTCTGCTTGCCCACCAATCGTTGCGCGCCACCGATCGCGAGGACCTGGAGCAGTTGCTGGACCTTGATCACCTTGGAGGAGTTCCACGGCCTGACCGTCGTCGGCCCGAGGGATCGGCTCGCGCTCTTCTGGGTTTCGCCAACTCCTTGGCGGCGATGGCAGCGAACGCGCCTCATTCGGTCGCGATCGGTGGAACCGGAACCCGCCGCATTCGCGGCCGCTTCGCCCGGAGCCTGGCGTGCGCGAGCGCGGCAGCGACCTCCTGTCCCGTGGTGCTGGTGGACCTGGATCCGAGTCGACTCAGGAGCCCTGGCCACCGACGCGGGATCCTCGATGCCGCAGCCGACCCTCAGGAACTCGCAACGATGATCAAGCCGATCCGTCGTTGGTCGGTCCCACGTTGGGCGCGCGTCCTCGGGGGCGAGATCCCCGTCGGCGTCGTGGCTCTCGGCCATATGCCCGAATCCGCCGAGGTGGCCGAGGAGAGTCTCGCCGCGGGTGTGGCGTTGTTGGCCACCCACCACGTCGTGATCCTCAACCTCCCGGGTGTTTCCGGTCCGCTGCCGGTGGGTTCGGCGTTGGCGGCAGTCGATCTCGGAGTGGTGCTCGTGCTCGACGGGTGGACGCTCGTCGATGACGCACGGACGGTCGCCGATGCCCTCGAGGCGGCGGTCGCCGGTCCTGTGGGCTTCACGCTCATGGAGAACTGAGCCTCGTCGATGCGCTGGATCGATCATCACTGCCATTTCCCGGCGGACGAGGCGCGCTCCGGAGACTGGCTTCGCTCGGCTCGGGATTCGGGTGTAAGGGCCCTGATCGACGTGGGTTGCGATCTGCTCTCGTCCCGTCGTGCCATCGACAGGGCCTCCATCCATCACGACGTATGGGCGACTGTGGGCGTGCATCCCCACGAAGCATCCGGGGGCATGGACGGGATGGAGGAGTTGCTCGGACTCGATCGAGTGGTAGCGGTCGGGGAGTGCGGGCTGGACTACCACTACATGCATTCGCCGGCCCCGGTGCAGCGGGAGGTATTCGCTCGGCAGATCCAGTTGGCGAACACACATCGGCTCCCGCTGGTGGTTCATTCGCGTGAGGCATGGTCGGACACCTTCGCGGTGCTCGGTTCGGAGGGCGTACCCGAGCGGACCGTGTTCCACTGCTTCACAGGCGGCGTTGAGGAGGCCGAGGAGTGCCTGGAGATGGGGGCGCTCTTGTCATTCAGTGGCATCGTCACCTTCCCCGCGGCGGGAGAGCTGCAAGAGGCTGCTCGATGTTGCCCACTGGATCGCATGCTGGTGGAGACCGATTCGCCGTACCTGGCCCCGGTGCCTCATCGCGGTCGTCCGAACATGCCGGGGAATGTGACGTTCGTGGGTGAGGCGATCGCGCGGCTCCGTGGTCTGCGGCCCGAGGAGGTTGCCGAGTCGACCACCGCGACGGCATCGGCCTTCTATCGGCTCGACCTGCCGGAGGGTGCCGAGTGAACCCGATCCGCTCTCTCGGCCACACGCGACATCGCGCTCCGGTGCCGCCGCGGGTGCTGTTGCTCCTTGTGGTGACGATCGTGACGCTCGGTGCCATGTGGTGGGCCGGGAGAGACTCCGACCGAACCGTCGCGAGCGGCCCCTCGTCCCGAGCCGGCCGAGCGACGACGACTTCTGTGGCGCCGCCGCCTACCTCTGCATACCGGTTCGACATCGACCCCGCGTGGCTTCCGAAGAGCTCGAGTCGCTACTCGGACTCGGCTAACGCCAAGGCGGAGCGTGATGAGCTGGGCGGCGCGGCACAGACAACCACGGTGCCGCCTCCGGTCGAGGATGGCGGCGACTCGACGAGCACCACATCGCGTGCGACGACATCGACCACTCGACCGCCGAGCCGCCCGACGACCGCCGTCGCCGCAACGGCGCCTCCCGCCACGGTCACCACAGTCGCGCCGAGCACTGCGCCGCCCACGACCGTTCCCCCTGATGCAGCGACGACCACCACGGTCACGCCATGAGCGTCGAGCTGCTCCGCCGGGCGGATGTCGTGTCCCTGTTGGAGCTTGCGGGTTGTCATCCCCGACATCGCCTGGGCCAGAACTTCGTGATCGATCCTGGAACGATCCGAGGAATCGTCAACCGCGCGGGGATCATCGACGGCGATCGTGTGTTGGAGGTGGGCCCGGGTCTGGGATCGCTCACCCTGGGGCTCCTCGAAGCCGGAGCCGAGGTCACCTGCATCGAGAAGGATCCGACCCTGGCGAGGCTGCTTCCCAACTCGATCGCGGCTCGCGCTCCTGGGCTGAGCGTCGAGGTGGTCTGTGGTGACGCGCTTTCGGTCGACTTGTCGAGCGTCGTGGGTGACGGACCGTGGAAGCTCGTTGCGAACCTTCCCTACAACGTGGCCACCCAGGTGGTCCTGCGTGTTCTGGACGAAGCGCCGACAGTGGAGACGATGGTGGTGATGGTGCAACGTGAGGTCGGCGAACGGATGGCCGCAGCGCCGGGAAGTCGCATCTATGGCATCCCGTCGGTGCTGATCGGCCTGGCTGCAACAGCCCGGTTGTCGGTCGCGGTGCCGGCCGAGGTCTTCTATCCCCGGCCGCGTGTGGCGTCGAGCCTCGTCGTCATCACCAGGTTGTCCGAGCCGCTTGTCCAGGGCGTCGCTGCCGACAAGGTGCGTCGGCTGGTCCGACAGGGGTTCAACCAGAGACGAAAGACGATGCGGCGCTCGCTCGGCCTCTCGCCGGAGTGCTTCGCCGCCGCAGGCATCGACGCTTCCGCGCGACCTGAGATGCTGTCACCCCAGGATTGGTGTCGACTCGCAGAGGCATCGTGAGCTCGGCGGAGACGGTGCGACTCGTGGCCCCGGCCAAGCTCACGCTCAGCCTTCGCGTGGTTGGCCTCCGCGACGACGGCCTGCACCTGATCGAAGCCGAGATGGTGACGCTCGACCTCTATGACGAGATCCGCGTCGATCCCGGCGATGGCTGTGTCGTCGATGGGCCGGCCGCGGCCGGGCTCGATCTCGGCGAGGACAACCTGGCATCGCGGGCGATGGTGCTGGCAGGGCGGACCGGTCGGCTTTGCATCCACAAGCGCATCCCCGCGGGAGCCGGACTCGGGGGTGGCAGCGCGGACGCGGCGGCCGTGCTGCGATGGGCGGGGATCGACGACCTGGATGTGGCCGCGGGGCTCGGAGCCGACGTTCCCTTCTGCGTGATCGGAGGTCGGGCGCGGGTTCGAGGTATCGGCGAGGTGGTCGAGCCACTACCTCATTTGCCGCGGCAGTTCACCCTCTTGACGCCGGCGATCCACAGCCCGACGCCCGAGGTGTACCGGATGTGGGATGAGTTGGGGGGACCCGGACACGGTTCCGGTAACGACCTGACCGACGCCGCGCTTGAGGTAACCCCGGCGTTGGCGGAGGCACGGGATCGGCTCGCCGACGCCACCGGAAAGCCACCGCGCCTAGCGGGCAGCGGCTCGACGTGGTTCGTCGAAGGGGCCTTCCCAGGCCCGGGGCTGGTGGTCGCGGCATCCGTGCCACCGGGATGGGTGCCACCGGGATGGGTGCCTCCAGAACGATAGGAAGGCGGAGCCGGTGCTATTTGCCGCGGGCGCGGCGTTGATGGCGGGTGCGCCTCAGCAGCTTGCGGTGCTTCTTCTTGCGCATCCGCTTCCGACGCTTCTTGATCAGAGAACCCATGGCGGCGGACACCATAGCGATCGGTACACCGCGGTGGCGAACCCGCCTTTCGTCTCACCGGCCCGACCGGTACCCTCACACTTCAGGCAATTCCCGACGACGCCGCCGGTTGGATACCACACGACATGACCGAAACCATGAGCCTGGCGACGCTTCCCGACCCGATGCTGGTCGAGGAGAAGAGTTCGCTGAACGTCAGCTTCAGTCGCAACACCTGGCTGGCCATCGGCATCTGCTCGCTCGTGCTGGGGTTCGCCGCGATGGGCTATGCCCTGACTGTTCCGCCGAAGTACGCGGTTACCCGGACCTTGCTGGTGGTCACGGGCTCCAACCCCACGGACAACAGCACGATCGTCATGTCCTTCGGGGCGATCATCGGCGACAAGGGCTTCGCGACCGAGCTCAAGGCGCGGACCGGCTCGGACCTCCTCGTGTCGGAGATCATGGGGATGATCTCGGTTGACAGCCCCCCCGAATCGGCCATCCTCCAGATCACGGTGGAGGCACCACACCTCGAACAGGCCGAGGAGCTCAGCGGGCAGATCGCTCCAACCCTGCGGGACATGATCTTCCGGCAGCAGCGGGAGTTGCCGATCGAGCAGAGGATTCCGGGTCCGATCTTCAACGAGATCTACTCCACGCCAGTCACCGAGAAGGTGTACGTGCCGTGGTACATGGGTCTGATCGGGGGGGCTGTACTCGGCTTCGTCATCGCCTTCGTGGTCGCCACGATCCGCCAATACCGTCAGCCGGTCATCAGCTCGGCGCGAGATGTTGGCGACGCGCTGGATCTTCCCGTCCTCGCCCGGCTGCCGGCGATCGGAGACGGTCGCAACGCCAACCCCCAGGATGCGGTCCTCGGGGTGCTGGCAGCCATCGAGCGGCTGGGTGTGCGTGGGCCGATCCATCGCCTCGTGGTCGTTGGCCCCGATTCCACCCTGGAGCGCTCGAAGCTGATCCTCGCGTTGGGTTGTGCGATTGCCCGCAACTTCGATCAGCCGGTGGCGTTGATCGACGCCGACCTGGAGCACACCGGTCTGACGAAACTCGTCGGTGCAGTGGACGAGCCCGGCCTGGCGGAGTGCCTCACCGGCGAGTTGCGGGTCGACCAAACCCTGCTGCGCCTGGAGAACGGCCACACCCCTGCGCTGTTGAGCGGGATGGTGCCGCCGTCGGGGATGATCCGAGTCATGCCGGCGGGGCTGAACCGCAGCGGCAGCCTCCTACGGATGCGTTCCAACCTCCACCAGGTGCTCGGGGGGCTCTCCGGCCGCTACGTCGTCGTCGTGGACGGCCCGCAGGTGCCTGGTCCGGTCCCCAGCAATCAGTTGCTCTCGATGGCCGACGCGACGCTCGTGGTGGTGACCGAGGGGGCTACCGCCGTCCGCGATGCGCGCTTCACCGGCGACGCTCTGCGTGCCGTGTCCACCAACCCGGTTGGGGCGATCATTATCAAGCGCTGAACGCGGCGGGCAAGTTCGCCCAGGCGAAGGCTGAGAACCCTGCCGAGAAGCGGTTGATCCCTGTAGTTGTTCGGGCGTACACTCCGAGGCACTGGGGTGTGGCCAGGCGAGGCGTGCGGGGCGACTGAACACCGTCCCAAGTGGCTTGTGATTTCTGACCGCTACGACAGGGGGCGTTAGCTGAATGCTGGGCATTTCCTCCGCGGAGTCTGAGTCACTCCGCTCCCGACCTGCGTATCCCGCGCGGCCCGTCTCTCCTCTCCGGGCGGCACCTCCGCTCGCCGCCGCTGAACCCTCTTCCTCGTCGAGCAGCAACACCAAGCCCCAGGATCAACGTCGAGCAATCGGCACGTTGTGGATGCTCGCCTCCATCGCTTTGGACGCGGCAATTCTTGCAACGGTCCTTCGCTCGTTCGTCAGCTTCAACGGTCGTCTCGAGAAGTCCTACGGAATCGTGTATCTCGCGCTTTCGCTCATCGCGTTGCTCCCCACCTACCGTCGAGGCAGGGTAGTGACGCGCCCGGCCGAGTCGTTCTTCCAGATCGCCACTCGGTTGACGCTCACTCCGATACTCACGGCTGCCCTGACGCTCACGCCGATCGTCTCAGCAGCCCTCGGCTTCGCGGAACTCGTCACAGCCACTCCTGGCACGGGTGCCGCGAGTGCTGGAATCAGCGAGTTCACCACATCGGTGTACCTGTCACTCGTGGGTGTTTCGGTGCTCGGCGTCATGGCGTCCCGCGTGCTGATGTTCAAGCTGATCCAGCTTGCCCGCCGTCGCGGCTACGACCTGGAGGACACACTCATCGTGGGGTCCGGGCCGGTGGGCGTCGAGCTGGCCGAGGCGCTCGAGCAGAACCCCGAGTTCGGTCTGATCCCCTCGGGCTTCATCGACCGATTCGACGAGCGGCTGCCATATCCCATCATCGGGCGACCCGAGAACCTCCTCGAGATACTGGAGACCACCAGGGTCCGCCACGTGGTGTTGGCCTTCGGTGCCGCAACCGACACGGAGCTTGTCGCCCAGGTTCGGCGCTGTGCGGTCCTGCCGGTGCAGTTCTACACCGTGCCTCGCTTCTTCGAGCTCGGCCTCGGCCAGGGGGGCGCGGGCCACGAGGTCAACGGATTCGCGCTCGTTGCTCTGCGACGGCCGGGTCGTGGCCACAGCATGTGGCCCCTCAAGCGGGCTCTCGACCTCGTGGTGTCGATCATGCTCCTCGTGTTGAGCGCCCCTGTGATGCTGTTGTGCGCTCTGCTGGTGAAGCGTTCGAGCCCCGGTCCCGTGTTCTTCAAGCAGGTACGCGTCGGTGTCAACGGTCGCCCGTTCGAGATCTTCAAGTTCCGCAGCATGCGCGTGAACGACGACCACGGCACCACATGGTCCGTGGATGAGGATCACCGTGTCACGAAGTTCGGCCATTTCCTGCGTCAGTCCCACCTGGACGAGTTGCCACAGCTGCTCAACGTCGTTCGGGGCGAGATGTCCATCGTCGGTCCCCGTCCGGAGCGCCCCTACTTCGTCGAACAGTTCGCGACCGAGATCGACGGCTACGACCACCGCCATCGCGTCCCCGCCGGCATCACCGGGTGGGCGCAGGTGAACGGGTACTGGGGCGACACCTCGATCGAGGCTCGGGTGCGCTTGGACAACCGTTACATCGAGAACTGGTCGCCGTGGCGTGATCTGGTGATCACGCTTCGGACCATTCCCACCCTGCTCGGCCGTCGGCGGTGACTTGCGACGACCTGGTCACGGTCGTCATCCCGACACTCAACGAGGAGCGTTCCCTGTCGGCGTGCCTCGACTCGGTTCTGGGACAGACCTACCCCAGCCTCGAAGTGCTGGTGGTCGACGGGGGTTCGACTGACCGCACTCGGGCGGTGGTCGACTCCTACGCCGCGGTGGATCCAAGGGTTCGGTTGATCGACAATCCGGGCCGTGTTCCACCCGCCGCCCTCAACGAGGCGGTCAGGGTGATGCGAGCTGACTGGCTGGTGAGGATCGATGGGCACTCGACGGTTGCGCCCGACTACGTGGAGCGGGCCATGGGCCACCTCCGCTCCGGGGACTGGGGTGGCGTCGGCGGCCGCAAGGATGCCGTTGGACTCACCGATAAGGGCCGGGCAATCGCCGCGGCATTGGGTTCGCGCTTCGGAGTGGGGAACTCCACCTACCACCACGGGACGTCAACCCAGACGGTCGACCATGTGCCCTTCGGTGCGTACGCCAGGCGCGTAGTCGAGGAGGTTGGTGGCTGGAACGAGTCGCTGCCCACGAACGAGGACTACGAGTTCGACCATCGGGTCCGCGAGACCGGCCGTGAACTGCTCTTCGACCCGGCGATGGCGATCGCCTGGGAATGTCGGCCCTCGATCCGGGCGTTCTGGCGTCAATACCGTCGATACGGGAGAGGCAAGGCGAGCGTCGTTCGACTCCACCCCGGTTCCACCAAGCCGCGCCACCTCGCCGCCCCGGCGCTGGTCGTGTTGATGGCCTCGGGTGTGGCGGTGGCCCCGTGGCGACCTCGCTGGGCGATCGCCGCTCTGGTTCCCTACATCGTGGCGCTCACCGCGGCGACCGCGACGACTCTGCCGAAGGTTTCGGGTCGCGATGCCCGCAGAGCGGTTCCGCTGGCGTTCGCAGCCATGCACCTCGGATGGGGCCTGGGGTTCTGGGAGGGCGTTGCAGGGGCTTTCGCCCATCACCTGGACGAATCCTGATCCTGCGTGTCGGGCAGGCGGGTTACGGTGGGGCTGTCATTCGCGGGTAGTTCAATTGGCAGAACGCTGGACTTTGGATCCGGAGGTTGCAGGTTCGATCCCTGCCCCGCGAGCCTGTTCCGAGGGGATTTCGACAATGCCTGAACACGCTCCGACCCACGCGATCGTTCTCGCCGCCGGCGAGGGCTCACGGATGCGCTCGGAACGCCCCAAGCCGCTCCATCGGCTGTGTGGCCGTCCGATGCTCATGTACGTGCTCGACGCGCTCGCCGGATGTGGGCTCGATGTCGCGACGATCGTGGTGGGGCACAAGGCCGACTGGGTCACCAAGAAGGTCGGCGAGGAGGACGTGGGATTCGCGCTGGAGTTCGTCGAGCAGCGAGTGCGGCGAGGCACCGGCGATGCGACCCTCATAGGTCTGGTCGGACTTCCTGACGACGAGGAGGATTCCGACGTGGTGGTCGTGCCCGGCGACACACCGTTGCTTCGCAGCGAGACCCTCGCCCGCCTGGTCCAACGCCATCGCGACAGCGACGCTGCGGCGACGGTTCTGTCGATGCGCGTGAGCGGCGACTCGGCCTACGGAAGGGTCGTTCGAGGCAAGGAGGGCCGCGTCGTGAGGATCGTCGAACAGCAGGACGCCGGCGAGGAGGAGTTGGCCATCGACGAAGTGAACACTTCGGTCTACTGCTTCCGGCGGTCGGTGCTCGCGCCGGCTCTGCGTCGCATCGGGCCCGACAACGCCCAGGGTGAGTACTACCTGACCGACGTGATCGAGGTCCTCTCGGGTGCCGGCTACGCAGTCGAATCGGTGCTCGTGGACGATCCGATCGAGACGGCGGGAGTCAACGATCGGCTGCAACTCGCCGTGGCGGAGGCGGAACTCAGGCGACGCACCAACGAGAGGCTCCTTCGGTCCGGCGTGACGATGCTTGATCCGACCAACACCTTCGTCGACACCACCGTCAGGGTCGGCCAGGACGTCACGCTGTTCCCGGGCACGCTGCTCCAGGGCGACACGACCATCGGGGACGGCACCGAGATCGGGCCGAACACCCGTCTCGACGACTGCCGGGTGGGTTCGGCCTGCGTGGTCGAGAACTCCACCGGTCGCCGCGCCACCATTGGGGACTCTGCCCACGTTGGCCCGTACGCGGTGTTGGCGCCGGGTGCGGACATCCCGGCGAACCACCGCACCGGTCCGTTCTACAATTCCACAGCCACGGGCTGAGGGAGCCGCATTGGAGCTGGAACTGGTCACGAAGAAGCGGCTGCATCTGGTCGCGGGCCGAAGTCACCGCGAGCTTGCAGTAGAGGTGGCGCAGTGCCTGGGTGTGGACCTGGGGGAGGTCAACATCTCGGAGTTCGCCAACGGCGAGATCCACTGTCGCTTCGGCCAGTCGATCCGCGGCGCGGATGTGTTCATCTTCCAGGGTCACTGCTCGAGCCCTGAGATGTCGATCAACGACGCCCTGATGGAACAGCTCATCATGGTCGACGCTGCGCATCGCGCCTCGGCGAAGCGCATCACTGTCGTGGCGCCGATGTTCGGCTACGCCCGCCAGGACCGCAAGGCAGAGGGCCGGGAACCCATCACCGCGAAGCTGATCGCCAACCTCCTCGCCGCGGCTGGGGCGAAGCGTCTGGTGTCGGTCGACCTTCACTCTGGGCAGATCCAAGGCTTCTTCGACGGTCCCGTCGACCATCTCACCGCGATGCCTGTTCTGGTGGACTGGATGGCCGAGAACCTGCCCGAGGACCTGGTGGTGGTGTCGCCCGACGCGGGTCGGGTGAAGGTGGCCGAGCGCTACGCCAACCAACTCCACGCGGACATCGCCATCGTCCACAAGCGGCGGGTGCGAGGCGAGAAGAACACCGTGGTGGCCAAGGACGTTGTGGGCGAGGTCCGGGGCCGCACATGCGTGCTCATCGACGACATGATCGACACGGCGGGGACGATCGTGGCCGCTGCCGAGCAGCTTGCCGACCACGGCGCTTCGGTGGTGTACGCGGCGTGTACCCACGGAGTGTTCTCCGGGCAGGCCATCGATCGGATCAAGAACTCGGTCCTCGAGAAGGTCGTGGTCACCAACACGCTGCCGCTTCCGCCCGAGAAGCAGCTCGACAAGATCGAGGTGCTGTCGGCTGCGAAGATCATCGCGGACGCGATCGACGCCGTGTTCGAGGACACGTCGGTCTCGGAGATCTTCGACGGCCAGAACCAGAGCTGAGCGCGCCTTGCGAACCGGGCGAGGGGACCACCGGATCGGTCGCGGTCTTCTCCCAGCTCGGCCGGGGCGGGCGTGGTGGCGAGTTGGTGGCCGCCGGTGGCGCCCCGATAACATCATCGACCGGCCTGACGCCCTGTCGCGCGCCGTTGAGCAGTTTCCAGGAGCCTCCGATGAACGTCGTCCCCCTCTCCGCCACCACCGGTCGTGACACCGGCAAAGGCGCGAACCGGCGTCTGCGCACGGAGGGGAAGATCCCCGGGACCGTCTACGGGCTCGACGCGGCGCCGGCGACCGTCACCATCGACCGCGGCGACCTTCGCCGGGCGCTCACCACGCCCGCGGGCATCAACGCGCTCCTCGAGCTGAGCTACGACGGTGCCAGCCAGTACGCGCTCGTGAAGGAGATCCAGCGCCATCCGGTGCGGCGCGATCCGATCCACGTGGACCTCCAACGCATCGACCCCGAGAAGCCGATGGCTCTGACCGTCCCCGTGATGTTGAAGGGTGAAGCGAAGAAGGTCACCTCCAACGGCGGCATGGTCGACCATGTGATGACCTCGTTGCTGGTTTCGGTGCGGCCCGACTCGATCCCCAACTCGATCTCGATATCGATCAGCGATCTGGAGATCGACCACACCATCTCGGTTGGAGAGCTCCAACTCCCCCCAGGGGTCACCACCGAGGTCGACCCCGGTGCCACCGTGGTCACAGCCTCGCTGACCCGTGCAGCGATGGTTGCGGCCCGAGCGGCAGCGAAGGCAGCCGATGCCGACGCCGGCGAGGACGGGGGCAGCGAAGCCGAGGCCGGCGGCGAAGACGGTGGGGACGGCGCTGAGAGCGCCGACGAAGCCTGAGCCACCGCGTGGTTGGGCGACGGGGAGCCGGTAATCCTCGCCGCGGCACACCCTCGGACCTGCTCGTGGTTGGCTTGGGCAATCCGGGCAAGGAGTATGCCCACACCCGCCACAACGCGGGCGCCGACGCGGTGGAGCTCGTCGCCTCACGCCACGGCGAGCGCCTGAAGGCATCCAAGGACGCGTCGGCTCTGGTGGCTGAGCTGCGCATCGGGGACGCCCGCGTGGCCGCCGCCGTGCCCACAACCTTCATGAACGACTCGGGACGCGCTGTCGCCCCGCTGATGAGGCGTTTCGGGATAGACGACCCCGCCAAGTTGGTCGTGGTACATGACGAGTTGGACCTGGAGCCAGGGCGATTGAAGCTCAAGGTCGGCGGTGGTCTGGCGGGCCACAACGGATTGCGTTCGATCGTGGCCCACCTCCACACCCACGACTTCGTGCGGGTTCGCATCGGGGTTGGCAAGCCGCCTGGCGGCGCGCAACGTGGTGTCGACCACGTGCTGACCCGGCCACCGAAGAGCGAGGCTGGGGCGCTCGCCGTGAGCGTCGCGCAGGCCGCGGATGCGGTGGAGGCGATCGTGGTGGACGGACCCGAAGCCGCGATGGTGCGGTTCAACGCACGCTGATGGCCGGGCCGCTCACGTCGCTGCTGCGGGCGGTCGCCGACGATCCGGCGTTCATCGCGGTAGCGGGGCTCAAGGACGCCACTGTGGCCGTCGCGGAAGGCGGCAGGGCGGCCGTCGTAGGCGCCCTTGCGCTCACGGGTGACCGCAGACCGATCCTGGTGGCCGTGCCTACCGGCGCCGAGGCGGAACGACTGGCGTCGGATCTGGCCACCTTCCTCGGTGCCGGTGAGGTCGAGCTGTTTCCGGCATGGGAGACCCTGCCCTTCGAGCGGGTCAGCCCGTCGGTGGAGACGATGGGCCGCCGCATGCGGGTGATGTGGCGGCTGCGCGACCCTCAACGGGCGCCGGCCGTGGTGGTTGCACCTGCCAGAGCTCTCGTCCAGCGCCTCGGCCCTCACGTGGAAGACGTGGAGCCCATCCACGTCGAAGTGGGATCGCAAGTGGATCTCGCTGAGCTGATCGAACGACTCGTGCTGTCGGGCTACAGGCGGGAGTACCAGGTGGAACACCGTGGTGAGGTCGCGGTGCGGGGCTCGATCGTCGACGTGTTCCCCTCGACTTCGGACGCGCCGATTCGAATGGACCTGTGGGGCGACGAAGTCGACCGTCTCTGCGAGTTCGCTGTGGCCGACCAGCGCGCCGGGGCCGAGGTCGGGTCGGTCGAGGTCTTCCCGTGCCGAGAGCTGCTGCCGACCCGGGAGGTGAGCGAGCGCGCGCAGGCGCTCATCGCAACGGCGCCGTGGGGCCGGGAGCAGTGGCAGCGGCTTGCCGACGGCGAAACCTTCGACGGAATGGAGTCGTGGCTGCCGTGGGTGTGTGAGCGAACCCACGTGTTGGGCGACCTGCTCCCCGACGATGCCCTCGTGCTTGCCGTCGAGCCGCATCGCTTCCGGGCGCGGGCCACAGAGATCGTCGCCGAGGAGACCGATCTCGCCGACGTGCTGGCCGGCACCTGGGCTGCGACAGGCGAGATGCCGCGCCTGCATGTGGATGAGGCGGAAGTGCTGGGGGGATCGACCGTCCCGCTGTGGAAGGTGCTCGCGTCGCCCGACGGCCCCTCGACGCCACGGGTGAGCACCTCGGGTTGGGCACAGGCGGTGGGCGACGCGTCGGTGTTGTTCGGCCAGATCCGCGACCTGGCCGGCGCCGGGTATCGCGTCGCTGTGGCGGCCGAGGGGGCCGGCTCCGCCGAGCGCGTCGCCTCGCTCCTGCGTGAGCACGGCATGGACTGGCCCGTCGTGTCGGTGGAAGGTGATCGCTTCTTGGATCCGGGCGGCCGGATCGTGGCCGCGGCACCGCTGGAGCGCGGTGTCGTGTTGCCCGAGGCGAAGGTGGCCATCCTCTCCGAGGCCGACCTGACGGGCCGCCGACGCACCCATCGTGCGGCACGGCCGCGCCGCCGTGCCGCGCAGGGCTTCTTCGACGACCTCGGGGTGGGCAGCTACGTGGTGCACCATCACCACGGCGTCGCCCGCTTCGCCGGCATGGTGAAACGGACCATCGGCGGTACCGAGCGGGACTACCTGCTGTTGGAGTACCGGGGCGACGACAAGCTCTATGTCCCCTCCGACCAGATCGACGCGGTCCGTCTCTACTCCGGTGGCGAAACCCCACGGCTGTCGAAGATGGGCGGCGCGGATTTCGCCCGGACCAAGGCGACGGTGCGCGAAGAGGTCCACCAGATCGCGCAGGAACTGGTGGTGCTGTACCAGAAGCGGCTCCACACCTCTGGACACGCCTTCGGCCCCGACACCCCGTGGCAGCTCGAGCTGGAGGCGGCGTTCCCCTACCAGGAGACTCCTGACCAGCTCCAGGCCATCGCCGATGTCAAGGCCGACATGGAGAGCGACCGTCCGATGGACCGGCTCGTGTGCGGGGACGTCGGCTTCGGCAAGACCGAAGTGGCCCTTCGCGCCGCGTTCAAGGCCATCCAGGAGGGCAAGCAGGTGGCGGTGCTGGTGCCCACCACGTTGTTGGCCCAGCAACATCACTCCACCTTCAGCGAACGGCTCGCCCCCTACCCGATCCGGGTCGAGGTCCTGAGCCGCTTCCTCACGAACGCCGAGGCGAAGGCGGTGGCAAAGGGGGTGTCGGCCGGCGAGGTCGATCTGGTCATCGGCACGCATCGCCTGCTCTCCGAGGACATCTCCTTCCAGCGCCTGGGTCTGTTGGTGGTCGACGAGGAGCAGCGTTTCGGGGTCAGCCACAAAGAGGCCATCAAGAAGCTCTCAGAGCACGTCGACGTGTTGACGTTGACCGCCACGCCGATACCCCGGACCCTGGAGATGAGCCTCACCGGCATCCGGGACCTGTCTTTGTTGCAGACGCCGCCGGCTGAGCGCCAGCCGATCCTCACCTACGTGGGCGACTACGACGAGCGGGCCGTGTCGGAGGCGATCCGTCGTGAACTGCTCCGTGACGGCCAGGTGTTCTTCGTGCACAACCGCGTCGCCGACATCGAGCTGGTGGCGAACGGTCTGCGGGAGCTGGTCCCCGAAGCCCGGGTCAGCGTTGCACACGGCCAGATGGACGAGGGGACCCTGGAGCGGGTGGTGGTCGACTTCTGGGAGGGCAGCGCCGACGTGTTGGTCTGCACCACCATCATCGAATCAGGCATCGACATGCCGACGGTGAACACCCTGGTGGTTGACCGCGCCGACATGTTGGGACTGGGCCAGCTGCACCAGCTTCGGGGTCGGGTCGGCCGCGCCGGCCAACGTGCATACGCCTACCTGTTCCATCCCCCGGACCGGGAGCTCACCGAGGAGGCCTACGAACGGCTGCGGACCATCGGCGAGTCGACGGAGCTGGGATCGGGGTTCCGCATCGCGATGCGAGATCTGGAGATTCGTGGTGCCGGGAACCTGTTGGGCACTGGTCAGTCCGGACATGTCGCTGCGGTCGGATACGACCTGTACTGCCAGATGGTCTCCGAGGCGATCGACGAGCTGAACGGAGTGGAGACCCCTTCCCCGGCGGAGATCAAGATCGACCTTCCCCTCGACGCGCACCTGCCGCTGGACTACATCGAGCGAGACGACCTCCGCTTCGACGCCTACCGACGCCTCGCCGAGGTGCGAACGCAGTCCGAGGTGGACGACTTGGCTGCCGAATGGGTGGACCGCTTCGGGCCCGTGCCGCAGCCGGCGGCCATGTTGGTGGAGATCGCCCGACTGCGTGCGCACTGCGCGGCAGCGGGAGTGACCGACATCACGGTCGTGGAGTCCAAGGGGATCGGCGCGCCGCGGTGGATGGCTCGGCTGTCGCCGCTGAAGATCCCCGTGTCCAAGCAGCTCCGCCTGGAGAGGCTCCGCAAGGGCTCGGTGGTCAAGCCTGATCCTCGGGAGGTTCACATCCCGGTGCCCACCGGCGACGCCATGGTGGGCTCGCTGCGAGAGTTCTTCGAGGAGTTCGTGGAGCCAGTCGATCCCGGTTGACTTCGGTGACAAGATGACCCTCGGAGGTGCAGCCATGGCCGAACCCGTCGTGATGTTCAACACCGTCGTCATCAACGTGTGTGACATGGGCATTGCCAAGACCTTCTGGACCTCGTTGCTCGACGTGGGCGTGGCCCGTGAGATCGGTGAGTTCTTCACCTGGCTGGAGCCGCAACGTCCAGGTGGCGCTGCGGTGGCGCTTCAACTCGTGGCCGATCCGAAGTCGGGCCGGAACCGAGTACACCTCGACACCTCGGCCCCCGACCTCGAAGCGGCGCGGGCGCAGGTCGAAGCCCTCGGCGGCTCCGTCGTGGAGGAACACGACATGGCCGGGTTCCGTTGGATGGTGATGGCCGATCCGGAGGGCAACGAGTTCTGCATCGCCTCCGGCTGAGATCACTCCTCCACGAGGGCGAGGATCTCGGACAGCTCGGTCGGGTAGCGCTCGATGAAGTAGCCCAGCACCGGCTCGATCTCGCCGAAGAGGTTGGCTCCAGGCGCGACCGACACGGCGAACCCGTTGAGGTACAGCAGGTTCTTGAAGATCAGCACGAGTTCTTTGGGGAGGCGGAACCCCTGGTGGACCAGCACGCGGATCACCGCGGCGAGCGCGGGTCCGAGCGAGTCGACGGTCAGGTCGGCCTCGCGGCTCAACAGGTCGGGGGCAGCGGCGGACAGCTCCGCCTCGAGCAGTTCCACGTAGGTGGAGGTCTTGCCCTCCTTCGGCAGCGCGCCGAAGCGCTGGAGAGCCCGTACCTGCATGGATGTGTCGTTGCGGCCGAAGCCGAACAACAACTGCACCACCGCGACGCGCTGGACTGCGTCGATCCGGCCCATGATGCCGAAGTCGATGAGAGACAGGACACCGTCGGGGGCTATCAGCACGTTGCCGGCGTGCAGGTCGCCGTGGAAGCGGCCGTAGACGACCATGTGCTCGATCACCATCGTGATCGCGAGTCGCAGTAGGCGCTCACCGTCGATCGAGTCCGGGTACTGCTCGACGGCCAGGTTGTAGGGAACGCCGGGCACCCTCGTCATCGTGAAGACGTCGTCGAAGGTGAGATGGGGGATCGGCTGGGGAAGCACCACGTTGTCCAGGCTGTGGCCCGCGGCTTCCGCCGCGAGGGCGGTCTCCACCTGGTTGGTCGCCTCGAAGCTGAATTGGCACTCCTCCATGGCGAGCTGGCCGAACAGCTCGACGAATCCGGTGAGGTTCGCGGTTCGGGCCGCCTTCGACGCCTTCTCGGCCGCTGCTGCCGTGGCGGCGAGGGCGCGGAGGTCGCGCACGAACTGGCGTGGCACGCCGGGGCGGCGCACCTTCACCACGACCTCGGTTCCGTCGTGCAGGCGGGCTGCGTGTGCCTGGCCGATGGACGCGGCGCCGAGGGGTTCGGGGTTGAACTCGGCGAAGGCGGCGCTGAGGGGGGCTCCGATGCGTTGTTCGATCCGTTCCTCGGCGACCCCGGGAGCGAGGGGCTTCGCGGAGTCGCGGCACCAGGCGAAGGCGTCGACCCAGGCGTCGGGCAACAGTCCCTGCGCCGTGGCGATGAACTGCCCGAGCTTCACGAAGGTGGGGCCACCGGCTTGGACGAGCTCGCGCAGGTGGTGGTTCGGGTCGCGTTCGTGGCGGGGCTTGGAGATGCTGCCCGCGGCCCCTCTGGCGAAGCCGGCGGCCGTCTTGCCGACCGCCGCTATGGTCGAGGGCCCGAACGACGGTTCTGTGAGCCGCAATGTTCGCTGCGCCACCCGGTCTCTCACTGCCGGTCCGCCGGCGATCCAGATGCGGGCGTTGTCACGCAACGCCGGGTTCGCGGCAAAGGTCGGCGACGACTCCAAGAGCTCGCCGAAATCCGGCAGAGGCGGCGGATCCCGCCGTTCGGCCAAAGGTCCGGGCTGGTCCATGGAACAGAGGGTCTAGTGCGCTGTGGACGGGAGCGCCAAGATGGCAAGTATCGTCTGAGCTTCGTGAAGCGCCCTCTCGCCGCCGTCGTTGCCACTTCCGCGCTGTTGTTGCCGTTGGTCGGGTGCGACGCGTTCGGCGACAACGTCGCCGCCACCGTGGCCGGCCATGACATCACCATCGAGCAGGTTCGCGGGCTTGCGGCAGCACGCTCGGAGCAGGCTCCGGGTGAAGACACCATCGATGCCACAGCGGCGCGTGGCGCACTGGCCGAACTGGTTCAACTCCAGGCCTACAGCGCTGAGCTGCGGCGGAAGGACGGCTCGGCGTCGTCCCAACACCGGGAGGAGGCGCGGCAGATGGTGGATGGGTTGGTCGGGGTGAAGGGGGACCTCAAGGCCGAGCTGATGACGCTCTATGCCGACCGCGCAGCCCTCCTCGAGATGCTCAACGCCTCGGTGGCTGCCGAGGAGCCGACCGACGAGGAGATCCGCGCCCGCGCAGTCGAAATGATCGAAGGAGCCCCTCCCGAGCAGCTAGTGGTGCCGTGCGCCGTCGGTGTCTTCGGCCCCACCGACGCTGCCGCCGGCGTGCAGGAGCTCATCGACGGAGGTGCCGATGTCGGCGACGGCACGGCTTTCGAGTCAGCCAACTTCAGTCCCATAGGACTCGACGGTGCGCCGTTCTGTGGCCTGGTGGGCAACGCGGACATCGACGATGCCGTGACGAACGGCGCCGTCGGCGTGGTCCGTCGGGTCGACTTCCAGAGCCAACAAGGCGCGCAGACCGTGTTCCTTCGCCCGACCGGAACCAAGACCTACACGGCGGAGGATCCCGAGATCATCGCGGCCGCCACCAGCCAGCTCCAGCAGGAAGCCCAACTGCTGGCCCAGGCGAACCAGTCGAAGCTCCAAGCCACCTGGGATGCCGAGATCCTTGGTCGTGCCGGGGTGCACATCGACCCCCGTTTGGGTCGATTCGACCCCAAAGACGTGGTCCGCCCACCGGCGGGCGCACGCGCCGGTACCTGAGGTGAGCCCGCGGGTGACCGTCGTGGGCCTCGGCCCTGGCGGAGCCGACCTGCTGACGGCCGGAACCCTCGCAGCCATCGAGGCATGCACCAACCGGGTGCTGCGCACGTCGCGACATCCGTCTGCGTCGGTGGTGGAGGAGGCCACGAGTTGCGACGACATCTACGAGTCGTCGAAACGCATCGAAGAGGTGTACCCGGCGATCGTCGAGCGGGTCGTCGACTTGGCAGAAGAACACGGCCACGTGCTCTACGCGGTGCCCGGTGCCCCCGACGTGGCGGAGCGCTCCGTCGAGTTGTTGCGCATCGACGAACGTGTGCAGATCGAGGTTCTTCCGGCGATGTCGTTTCTCGATCTCACCTGGGCGCGCCTCGGTGTGGACCCACTCGCCGAGGGGGTGCGGATCATCGATGGCCACCGTTTCGCCGTCGAGGCGGCAGGGGAACGAGGCCCGCTGCTCGTCTGTCAATGCGACTCACGCGAGGTGCTGTCCGACATCAAGCTCGCCGTGGAGGATCCACCCGACACCCCGGTGGTCCTGTTGCAACGGCTGGGGCTCGCAGACGAGTTGGTAGTCGAGGTGGCGTGGGAGGACTTGGACCGCGTCGTTGCGGCCGACCACCTCACGTCGCTGTGGATCCCTGAGCTGGCGGCCCCGGTCGCACGTGAGCTGTCCCGCTTCGACGAGTTGGTGACGCTGTTGAGACAGCGCTGTCCGTGGGATCGGGATCAGACCCACCGCTCGCTCGAGCGATACCTGCTGGAGGAGACCTACGAAGTGATCGACGCGATCCGTTCGGGCGATCCGGATCAACTCGAGGAGGAGCTGGGCGACCTCCTCTTCCAGGTGGTGTTCCACGCCAGAATCGCAACCCAGGAGGGTTCCTTCACGTTGGCCGATGTTGCGAGGGGGATACACGACAAGCTCGAAGCCAGACACCCCCACGTCTTCAGTGACTCCCCGACACCCGAGGTCGACGAGCTCCGCCGGCAGTGGGAGGCACGCAAGCGGCACGAGAAGGGTCGTGCATCGGCGATGGACGGCATCCCCGAGTCGCTGCCGGCTCTGCTCTACGCGGAACACGTCCGGCGCCGTGCGGCACGAGCGGGCCTCGACGCCACCGACTTCGACGAACGCGAGGCCGAGGCGGTCGCGGCAGACGCCGCGCTGCGCGCCGCGGTGGACCGATTCGCGGACCAAGTGAGGTCCGGGGGACTCTGACGGCAAGTGCGGTCGACGGGTTGGCCGGGTGGGGTGTCCGTGTGGTCCGATTGGTCCCCCTGTAACGTCGCTGCACCCCTCCGGAGCTTCACATGAGCATCATCGAGCACATCGTCGGCCGCGAGATCCTCGATTCACGCGGCAACCCGACCGTCGAGGTCGAGGTGGTGTTGGTCACCGGCGCCGCAGGCCGTGCCGCGGTGCCCTCGGGTGCCTCCACCGGCCAGTTCGAGGCGGTGGAGCTGCGCGACGGGGGAGACCGCTACGGCGGCAAGGGCGTCGCGAACGCGGTCGCCCACGTCAACGACGACATCGCCGAGCTGGTCGTCGGTCTCGACGCGCTCGACCAGCGCCAAGTCGACCAGGTGATGCTCGACGTGGACGGAACCGACAACAAGGGTCGGATCGGCGCCAACGCCATCCTCGGGGTGTCGCTCGCGGTCGCCCGTGCCGCTGCCGAGGAGGTCGGGCTCCCGCTGTTCCGCTATGTGGGAGGCACCAACGCGCACGTGCTGCCGGTTCCGATGATGAACGTGTTGAACGGCGGCGAACACGCCGACAACAACGTGGACATCCAGGAGTTCATGATCATGCCGGTCGGCGCGGTCAGCTTCTCCGAGGCGTTGCGTTGGGGCACCGAGACCTACCACGTGCTGAAGAAGGTGTGCCACGACCGTGGCCTGTCCACCGCGATCGGCGACGAGGGCGGCTTCGCCCCGAACCTGGCGTCGAACGAGGAGGCGGTGAAGCTGCTGGTCGAGGCCATCGAGCGCGCGGGCTACGCGCCCGGCGAGCAGATCGCCATCGCGCTCGACGCCGCAAGCTCCGAGTTCTACAAGGACGGCGCCTACAACCTCGCAGGTGAGGGCCGGACCCTCAGCCCTGCCGATTTCGCGGCGTACCTGGGTGATTTGTGCGACCGCTACCCAATCGTGTCGATCGAGGACGGCATGGCCGAGGAGGACTGGGACGGCTGGGCAGCGTTGACCGCCGGTATCGGCGACAGGGTGCAGTTGGTGGGCGACGACCTGTTCGTCACCAACGTCGAGCGACTGGCGCGGGGCATCGACGTGGGCGTCGCCAACTCGATCCTGGTGAAGGTGAACCAGATCGGTTCGCTCACCGAGACGCTCGACGCGGTCGAGTTGGCGCATCGAAGCGGCTACACGGCGGTCATGTCGCATCGCTCGGGGGAGACCGAGGACACGACCATCTCCGATCTGGCGGTGGCCACCAACTGCGGTCAGATCAAGACGGGTGCACCGGCTCGCAGCGACAGGGTGGCCAAGTACAACCAGCTTCTGCGCATCGAGGAGATCCTCGGAGAGACAGCCGCCTACCGCGGTCGCTCTGCGTTGGCGCGGGGAGGTTCGTCGGCGTGAGCCGGCGTAAGCGGTCGATCCTCATCGGCGTTGCCGTCGTCGCGTTGGTTGCGCTCGGAGTGATCTACCTGCCGGCGCGCACATGGCTGGACCAGCAGCGCGAGACGGCGGCCGATCAGGCTCGGCTGAAGCGGCTCAATGAAGTGAACGACGAGCTGGCGAAGAAGATCGACCGGCTCTCTGATTCGTCGTCGATCGAGCAGCAGGCCCGCGAGCAGTTCGGCTTCCGCATGCCGGGCGAGGAGTCCTACACGGTGCCACCTCCGAAGGGGACCGTCGTGAACCTGCCGCCGGTGTGGCCGTTCGACCTGTTGCAGGAACCGGTGGCCCGAGCCGCCGCCCGCCAGAGTTGACCCGCCCCCCGTTCTGTCCCCACCCTCGTTCTGTGATGCGGATCACGACGCGAGCGTCGTGTCTCGCATCACAGAACGGGGAGCGGGTGGGGCGGTGGGGTGCGGTCAGGTGAGTTGGTAGGTGGCGTCTATGGCGGGGTCGCCGCCGGCGTCTAGCCGGTCGGCTTCGACCCGGCCCTCCTTCGCCATCTGCAACAGATGTGAGTGCACCGACGCCGCGGCGGGGAACCACAGGATCCGGTCGTGGTGCGCGTAGATGCTCGCCACCATGTCCGAGATGCGTCCCACTCCTGCTTCGAGCTGCGCGACGATCTCGGCCTCGCGTTCGAGCCGATGCGCCAACAGCGCCTCGACGTATGGTCGGGGGGCGTCGATGGCGGGGCCGTGGGTGGGGCGGTAGGTCTGCTCGGAGCGACCGAGTAGGCGTCGAAGCGACGCCAGGTAGTCGCCCATCGAGCCGTCGGGAGCGCCGATCACCGAGGTCGACCAACCCATGACGTGGTCGCCGGAGAACAGGGTGGACTCCTCGGCCAGCGAGAAGCACAGGTGATTGGAGCAGTGCCCCGGTGTCCAGACGGCTTCAAGCGACCAGCCTTCGCCCTCCACCACGTCGCCGTCGGACATCCGGACCCGCGGTGCGAACTCCAAGTCGACCGACTCACGGCGCAGGTGATCGGGGATTGCGTCCATCGCGGCTGTGATGCCTTCGATGTCGGACTGGGACATGTGCCCGGAGAAGTCCACCCTTGTCGCCGGCGCGTCCCCGTCGTGGGCCCTGCCGTGGGGTCCGAACCCGTAGGTGGTCGCGCCAGTGCGTTCCACCAGCTCCGCCGCCGCGGGGGAGTGGTCGGCGTGGGTGTGGGTAACGAGGATGTGGCGGACGGCTTCTCCCGGATCCAATGCCGCCAGCAGTGCTTCGACGTGTGGCGGGTGAAGCGGCCCTGGGTCGATGACTGCCACCGCTCCGTTGCCCACGATGAATGTGGCGGTTCCCCGGTAGGTGAAGTGGTTCGGGTTCTCGCAGATCACGCGCCGCACCAACGGCGAGAGGCGCTCGACGGTCGCGTAGGTGAACTCGCCCATGTCGCTGACGTGGGGGATCGGGGTTCCCAACTCAGCCACCTTCCGCGGCGACGGGGATCGTGACCACGCGGTCGCCGGCGGAGCTGAGCCGCGGATCGTGGCTCACTGCCAACACGGTGCCGCCCTCGAGACACCACTCCTTGAAGATGTCGATCACGAGCTCGGCGGCGTCGTCGTCGAGGCTGCCAGTCGGCTCGTCGGCGAGGATCACCGGCGGCTTGTTCGCCAGCGCCCGGGCGATCGCCACACGCTGACGTTCTCCACCCGACAGAGTCGGTGGCCGGTCGTTTGCCCGAGCCGTCAGATCGAGCGCGTCGAGGAGCTCCTCGGAGCGTTCGACGCGGTCGCGGCGTCGGGCGGCACCGAGCATGGCCGCCTGCACGTTCTCCCGGGCCGTGAGGCGGGGGATGAGGTTGTGGAGCTGGAAGGCGATGCCCACCTCCATCCGTCGAAAGTGGTTGAGGTGGCGGGCACCACGACCGAGTCGGTGGCCGGCGACCTCGATCACACCGGTGTCGGATCGCTCCAGGGCCCCCAGCATGTTGACGAGGGTCGACTTGCCGCAGCCCGACGGCCCCACCAGCACCACGAACTCGCCGCGAGCGACGCTCAAGTCGATTGGTGCCAGTGCGACCGTGCGCCCGTAGCGCTTCGACACGCCCCGTGCCTCGATGGCAGGGCCGTCGTTGTGGTTGCCCCTACTCACGTCGGACCGCCGTGATGGGAGCCACGAGCGCCGCCCGAAGCGCGGGGTAGAGGGCACCCAGGAAAGCGACGGTGAGCCCGAAGCTCAAAGACCGGGTGAAGATGTCGGCCTTGTAGATCGGCTGGAAGATGCCTCGGAGCTGGTCGAGTTGTTGAAGCACGTTGATGGCACCCCATCCGAGCGCGACGCCGAGCGCTGCGCCCACCACGCTGACCACCACTGCCTCGCCGATGACCAGTGCGATCACTCGGCGGCGACTCCAGCCGATGGAGCGGTAGATGCCGAACTCGCGGATGCGTTCGAAGAACGACAGCAGCGACGTGTTGAGCACGCCGGTGATGGCGATGAGTGCGGCGAGGATCGATCCGCCGGTGTTCGCGGCGCCGATGAGCATGAGATTCCGGTCGGCGCGGCCGAAGTCCGACGCTGTGGCGATCGTTGCGAGCTGGGGGAAGGCCTCGTCGATGGCCTTGCCGACGGTTTCGACCCGGGCGCCCTTGTCGACCTGCACGAAACCCAACGACACCTGTCCGTCGAGACGGTTGAGGCCTTGGAGGTGGCTGAGGGGCATCATCACGGTGCTGTTCCCGAACGACACGTTCGTGGAGTACAGGCCCGTGACGGTGTAGGTGTTGTCGTCGATGGTGATCTGGTCGCCGACGCGCTTGCCCACCGAAGAGGCGAACACGTAGCCCAACATGATCTCGTTGGCCGCATCGGTGCCGTAGCTGCGACCCTCGAGGATGTTGACCCCGAAGGGCGCCTGGTCCTCGGGCGCGAGCCCGACCTCGATCACGAGGGGGTGCTGATCGTCGTAGGCGTCGGTTCCCAACAAGGCGCCCACGGCGCGGCGTACGCCGGGCACCTGGCCGATCTTCGCGATGTCCTCCTGGCTGATCGTCGAGTTGATGATGTCGTCGGTGTTCTTCTGGGAGATGGTGAGATCGGCTTCACCGATCTCCAGGATCTGTGTCGCCGTGTGGTTCAGGCTGTCGGTGAGGACTCCCAGCGCCACCACCGCCATCACGCCGATGGCCACCGCCAGGGCCGTGAGCGCCGAGCGGAGCGGTCGGGCCCGGATATTGCGGAGGATCAGACCGATGAAGGTCATGGTTCAGTTGGCTCAGGTGCCGAAGCTGGCCTCAGCCAACTCCTCGAATCGGCTGACAGCTCGTTCCACGTGCAGGCATCCCTCCTCGCGGGTGATCGAGAGGCTCGGGCAGAACAGGTCCCACCCGTCGCCGAAGAAGTGGGGGGAGCCGATCACGCCACGAGCGCGCCCGGCGTCCCAGTCGGCGGTCACCACGTCGAGACCGTCGCGGTCCGCGATGTCGGGGTCGAGCCCGTGGCGGGAGGCCAGGTCACGGAGCACACCCGAGTCGCCCACGTCGAGACCTTCTTCGAACAGCGCGTCACGTACTGCGGCAGCCATCGCTTCGCCGGTCTCCAAGCTCACTTCGTAGGCGGCGTGGGTGAGCTGGAGTGCGGGGATGGTCGACGCTGGGAACGAGTCGGGGCGGAACCCGCAGAACAAGTCGGGGGCGGCGTGCTCCCGCAGCGCCGCCACCTTGGAGATCTCGTGTTCGCCGGTCAGCGGTTCGCCGTTGATCAGCTCCAGTGGCCACGCACGGACGTGGAGGTGGATGTCGTCGCGGCCGAGCTCGGCGCGCCGCTCGAACCAGCGGCGGAGCCCCACATGGGCGAAGGGACAGTAGACATCTGCGAACACCTCGATCACGGCCATGATTGGAGGAGCCTACGAGCCTGCGGTCGGCGGCGGGAGGTCATCGAGCGATCGGGGCGGCGGGCCTCGTGCCGGGAGGGTAGAAACACAGGGTGAGCATCATCGGCACCAGGGTCCTTAGGCGGGAGGACGCGGCGATCCTCCGTGGCGAGGCCCGTTACGTTGCCAACCTCCAGGTACCCGAACTGCAAGGGGCGCTGGTCGCCACCTATGTGCGCTCCACCGTCGCCCACGGCCTGATCCGCTCGGTGGACGTGTCCGAGGCAGCCCTCATGCCGGGCGTGGTCGCCGTGTTCACCGCCACCGACCTGGACCTTGCCGCTCCGCGTCCCCGAATGCCCTGGATCCCCGCGGAGATGGCACGGCCGTGGCTGGCAGGCGAGCGGGTGCGCTTCGTGGGCGAGCCCGTCGTGGTGATCCTCAGCGAGACAGCCGTGGCCGGGGAGGACGCTGCCGAGATGGTCGTCCTCGACATCGAGCCGTTGCCCACGGTTGTGAACCCGCTCGACGCGATCGCCGACGACGCGCCCCGCCTCCACGGCATCACGAACCTGGCGTGGGAGGTCGGGCCCGACAACCCCGATCCGGACCTGTTCGCGGGATGTGAGGTGGTGGTGGAGGGGTCGATGGTGAACCAGCGCCTCGCGCCGTGCCCTCTCGAAGGGCGCGCCGCCGCGGCGAGTTGGGTTGACGGGCGGCTCACCATGTGGCTGTCGACCCAGGCCGCCCACGCCGCCCACGGAGCCTTGGCGGGTGCGCTCGGGTTGGATCGCTCGTCGGTGCGGATTGTCGCCCCCGATGTGGGGGGAGGTTTCGGCGCCAAGATCTCCACCTACCCCGAGGAGATACTCGTGGGCTGGTTGGCGCGGCGGGTGCAGCGGCCGGTGCGGTGGGTCGAGACCCGAAGCGAGAGCATGTTGGCGTTGGGTCACGGGCGTGACCAACACCACACCTTCACCATCGGTGGCAGCCGCGACGGGCGGGTTCAGGCCTACCGACTCGACATCGTGGCCAACGCCGGCGCGTATCCCGCGATGGCCGCCTTCCTGCCCACCTTCACCCGTCTGATGGCGCCGGGCACCTACGACATCGAGCGTGTCGAGACCAGAGCGCGGGTGGTCGTGACCAACACGATGTCGGTGGAGGCGTACCGCGGAGCGGGCCGGCCCGAGGCCACTGCCACGATCGAGCGGGCGATGGATCTGTTCGCAGCGGAGATCGGCATGGATGCGGTGGAGCTGCGCCGTCGCAACCTCATCGCCGCCCACAACAGCCCCCACACCACTGCCACCGGCGCCGTCTACGACGCAGGCGACTACGCGGGAGCGCTCGACGCGGTGCTGGCAGCCGCCGGATATGACGAGCTGCGAGCCGAGCAGGCCCGCCGCCGCGACCGAGGCGAGGGGCCGCTGTTGGGCATCGGGGTGTCCACCTACGTGGAGATCACCGCCGGTGGCGGTGCGCCGAAGGAGTTCGGTTCGGTTCGAGTGCGAGATGACGGCACCGCGTTGGTGCTCACTGGCTCGTCACCCCATGGCCAGGGGCTCCATACCGCTCTGGCGAGCCTGGTGGCCGACCTGTTGACGATCGACCCCGAGCAGGTCGAGGTGATCCACGGCGACACCGACGCGGTGGCCCGCGGCGCCGGCACCATGGGTTCGCGTTCCCTCCAGCTCGGTGGCGCCGCGGTGGTTGCCGCGACCGCCGAGCTGGTCGAGCTGGCTCGGCGAGTTGCCGCCGGGGCGTTGTCGACGGCCGAGGAGGATCTGGTCCTGGCCGACGGGCGGTTCCACGCCTCTGGTACGCCCGATGTAGGCATCGGCTGGGCCGAGCTGGCCGAGATCAAGGAGCTGGTGGTCGACCTGGACTTCGAAGCGCCGGGGCCCACGTTCCCCTTCGGTGCACACGTGGCGGTCGTGGAGGTTGACTCCGAGACAGGCAAGGTGACCTTGTCGCGACATGTGGCGTGTGACGACGCAGGGGTCATCGTGAACCCGCTGTTGGCCGACGGCCAGCGCTTCGGTGGCATCGCTCAGGGTGTCGCCCAGGCGCTGTTCGAGGAGATGGTCTACGACTCCGACGGAAATCCGCTGACGGCGACATTTCCCGACTACGGGATCGTGTCCGCCGCGGATCTGCCCAGCTTCGAGTTGGTCGCCCACGAGACGCCGACGCCCTACAACCCACTCGGCGTCAAGGGCATCGGAGAGTCGGGCACCATCGGCGCCACGCCGGCGGTGCACTCGGCGGTGATCGATGCGCTGTCGCACCTCGGGGTGCGTCACATCGACATGCCGTGCACCCCGGAGAAGGTGTGGCGAGCCATGCGTGACGCCCGCTCTCGCTGACTCTGCGGAGCCCTGGGCGCGCGGTCAGGCGGCTTGGAGGAGGTGGTGCAACAGGATGTCGAGCCCGTAGCGGGTGAGGGGTTCGCCGCCGCCTTCGGATCGGCATGAGTCGGGGCCGATGCCCGGTGGCGGTTCGGGTGGTCGTGTTTGGTGCGGGAGTACTGCGATGTCGGCTTGTGGCCCGGGGGTGGGGCCGGGCGGTCCGGTGGAGCCGAGGCATCGGTCGCCGTCGTATAAGGTGAGTTGTGTGCCGTTACCCGCGATGTTCCAGCCGCAGCGGTGCAGTTGGTGGTGGTGGAAGCTGCACAACAGGACACCGTTTCCCAGATCGGTGAGCCCGCCTTCGTCGGCGACGCCTTCGA
>JADLFH010000051.1 GCA_020845705.1 Microthrixaceae bacterium
GACCAAGGACGACCTGGTGCTCGGCGACTACACGGATCGTCTCAGCCGGATCCTCGACGAGCTCGAACGCCGGCCCGCCGACGAGCACCCCTGGGACGCGCTCCAGGCAGCGTTCGCGGCGGTCGCCGTCGACTACGAAACCGAAGCCGGCAGGATCCGGCGCCGGTTCCTGATCATGGCGAGCTCACCGTCGGTGTTCGCTCGCAGCCTCCAACTCCAAGCCGGATGGGAACACTCCCTCACCGAACTCCTCCGAGCCCGACTCGACGCGACCGACGACGACACCAATCCCCGGCTGCTCGCCGCGACCGCCCTCGCCGTCATGCGGGCCTCGCTCCAACAGTGGCTCCTCCGACCACACAACACGCCGCTTCCCCAACTCGTCATGCACGCCTTCGAACAACTCGCCACCGGGCTGCGGCCACGCAGATGACCCGCGCAGCGCCGGTGAAGGACCCATGCGACTCGTGGAGCGGCGACGTGGCCCCCAAGACCCGCCTCGACCACCAACGACGGTACCCGCAGTCGCGCAATGGACAAGACAAGCGTCGCACACCACTGCGGCGCAGCGGGAGGTGCGTTCGAGCACACCGACCTCGAGAGGCGGCCGGCCGCCATCGAACATCAAGACATCGACCCGACTGCGCCAAACCCGGCGAAGTGCTCGTCGCCATCCGCAGCCGCAGCCACACTGATGCGGTCCGCGACGCCATTCAGCGCCGCCAGGGAGTCATCCGCCTGGCAAACGGATCGCAGGTTGACACACAGCACGAGCGGCGACTCCCCCGCGAGGACGCACGGGAATACCGAGGCCGACACCCCAGTTGGCACATATACCCCATGGGGTATTGGTTCCCCGGGCGACATAGAGGAGGTAGAGAGCATCATGGGTCTGCATCTGGGCGACAACGCACCCGACTTCACCGCGATGACCACCGACGGAGAGATCTCGTTCCACGAGTGGAAGAAGGGATCGTGGGCCGTGTTCTTCAGCCACCCAGCCGACTTCACCCCCGTGTGCACCACCGAGCTCGGTCGTACCGCTGCGCTCATGGGCGAGTTCGCCAAGCGCAACACCAAAGCGATGGCTCTGTCGATCGATCCGATCGACGAGCACCACAAGTGGGCACCCGACATCGGCGAGGTGACCGGAACGGCGCTGAACTTCCCGATCGTGGCCGACCCCGACCGCAAGGTCGCCGAGCTCTACGACATGATCCACCCCGGCGCCGGCGACACGTCCACCGTCCGTTCGGTGTTCATCGTCGACCCCGACAACAAGCTGCGCCTCATGCTCACCTACCCCAAGTCTGTGGGCCGCAACTTCGACGAGATCGTCCGCGTCATCGACGCCCTCCAGGCCACCGACAAGGACCCAATCGCCACCCCCGCCGACTGGCGCCCCGGCGAGCGTGTGATCGTCGCCATGGCCGTGTCCACCGAGGACGCCAAGAAGAAGTTGAAGCGCCCCGGGTTCCGTAGAGGCTCGGTGGTTTGTGTCTACGCCGGTTCGGCGGAGATGGTTTGACGGTAGTGGTCGGCTTCGAACGCTGCTGGGGTCGTGAACCCGGGGCCGGGTTCGATCTCGCCGTGCAGGCGACGGTGGTTGAACCAGTCGACGTAGCTGAGGGTCGCGAACTCGACGTCGTCGAGGCCCCGCCAGGGGCCCTTCGAGTAGATCAGCTCCCACTTGTAGAGCCCGTTGAACGACTCAGCCATCGCGTTATCGAAGCTGTCCCCCTTGGAGCCGACCGACGCGACGATGTCGTCGTCGGCGAGCCGCTCGGAGTAGCGCACGCTGAGATATTGCACGCCGCGGTCGCTGTGATGGACCAGATGCGACAGGTCAGCGCCGGCGCGTTGACGGTTGAAGATCGCCATCTCGAGCGCGTCGATCGCGAGGTCCGAGCGAAGCGATCGCGAAGCCTTCCAGCCGACCACCATCCGAGAGAACACATCGACGATGAACGCCACGTACACCCACCCAGAGTGGGTCTTCACGTAGGTCAGATCCGCGACCCACAACCGGTTCGGCGCCGGCGCCCGGAACTTGCGCTCGACCAGATCGGCCGGCCGGTCGAGGCGGTCGTCGCCCTCGGTGGTGCGGACCCAGGTCCGGCCACGCCGACAGCCCTGCAGTCCCATCTCGGCCATGAGGCGCTCGACGGTGCAACGCGCGACCCGGACGCCGTCCTTGTTCAGCTGGTCCCAGATCTTGTCTGCGCCGTAGACCGCGAGGTTCTCCTCCCACACCCGCAAGATCTGCGGCTTCAGTTCCGCGTCGCGCAACGCCCGCGTCGACGGCGGCCGCTTCTTCGCCGCCCAGTAGGTGGACGGGGCGATCCCCAAGAGCTTGGCGATCGGCTCGATTCCCCACCGCAGCTCACCGCTGCGTCGATCCTTGTGCTCGTCGATGAACCGGATCACTTCTTCGACTGGCGGTCGAGCTCCGCCCCGAAGAAAGTCGCGGCCGCTTTCAAGATGTCGTTCGCTCGGCGTAGCTCCGCGTTCTCGCGCTTGAGGCGCTTCAGCTCGGCGAGCTCGTCGGTCGTCGCGCCCGGCCGGCGACCACTGTCGCGTTCGGCCTGACGAACCCACAACCTGACGGTCTCAGGCTTCGGGCCGAGCTTCTCGGCGACCGAGCAGATCGCCTCCCACTGCGACCCGTACTCGTGACCGTGATCCAGCACCATCCCCGTCGCTCGCTCGCGCAGCTCATCCGGATACTTCCCATTGCTTGGCATGACTCCATCCTTCTCAAAGGCTGGAGCCTCCACCAGACCCGGGGCGCTTCAGATATTGGGACGGCTCGGTCTGGAGCGAGCACGTGTCAGATGCCGGTGCCGTCTCGCGGGATCGGTGGCCGCGGTGATCACGC
>JADLFH010000124.1 GCA_020845705.1 Microthrixaceae bacterium
GCCGTGTCACCGGTCTCGGTCTGGGTGGCCGGCGGGAGTGTCCACCAGCGGCGCCGCGTCTGGATCCGACCGTCGGCGATCACCACCTGCTCGCCCGGTTCGAGCTGCCCGGTGCGAGCGAGCAGCCCGTGGGGTGCGGGGACGTGGTGCAGTTCGAGGTAGACCGCGAGCGACGCAGGGTCGAGGGGCGGCACACCCCAGGGCCCGTTTGCCACCACGTCGTACTGCGAGGCGAAGCACACCCCCCGCCCCGAAGGGCCGGTGCCGTAGAACAGGGGCTTGATGCCGGCGTGGTCCCTTGCGAGCAGCAGCCGGCGGCTCGGTCGGTGCCACCAGGCGAACGCGAACATGCCGTCGAACCGGTCGAGCGCGGCGTCGCCCCACTGCTCCAGCGCGGCGAGCACCACCTCGGTGTCGGAGGTGCCCCGGAACGTGACGCCTCGGGACCACAGCTCGGCGCGGAGATCCCCGTAGCCGTAGAGCTCGCCGTTGAACACGAGCACCGACTCGCCGCTGGGACTCGGCATCGGTTGGTGGCCGTGCTGGGACAGGTCGATGATGGCGAGTCGCCGAAACGACAGGTGGATCCCTGCGTCCTCGTCGTCCCAGTGGCCGTCGTCGTCAGGGCCACGTCGAACCATGTGTGACGCCGCCCAGCGAGTCCATTCCCGGCCGAGGTCAGGTGAGGGCGGTGAGACGACTCCGGCGAACCCGCACATGTTCGGCCTCTCGATCCTTCAGCGCCCGCTCGACGCGGCACGTCGCCGCTCGACGGCATCTTCGTAGAAGCGCACCCACGCGTCGATCTGGTCCTCCAGGCGGAACAGCCGCTCGACGCGATCCCGGCCGGCCGCGCCCATCCGCGCCCGCAGACCGGCGTCCCCCGCGAGTCGGGCCACGCCCTCCGCGCGGCCTCGCAGATCGCGGCGTGGGACGACGAATCCGGTCACCTCGTGCTCGACGTTCTCGGGAAGCCCGTCGGCGTCCGAGCACACCACCGGAACGCCGTGGGCCTGCGCTTCGATCACTGCGTTGCAGAACCCTTCCGACGTCGCCGAGTGGAGGAAGACGTCGGCCCAGGAGAGCTGGCGAGCGACCTCGGCAGGTGGCACTGAGCGCAGCAACTCGACGTTGTCGTCGATACCGAGCTGGCGTCGCCAGAACGCGACCCCCGCAAGCAGGTCCCCGTCGCCGACGATCCGGTACTCCACCTCGATCCGCTGCGCTCGTAGCGCGGCGATCGCGTCGAGCGCGTAGTCGTAGCCCTTCTTCCAGTGCAGGCGCCCAACGGACAACACACGCAGCGGAGCGGCCTCGGCACCGAGCAACCCCGGCCGCGCCGGTGTGGGGACGATCGCGGACGCGTCGATGGCCGGCGTGATGACAGTGTGGGGCAGATCGGGAGGCGCGCCGCGGTGGATCGCTCGCCGCCACAGATCCTCGCCGAGCACGTGGATCCCGTCCGCTCGGTCCCAGACCTCGCGGTAGTGGTCGGGGTCGTCGAGGCCGACGTAGTTGAGATCGTACCCGCGGAACGACACGGTGACCGCGGAACCCAGACGCTCACGGAGCGCCATCCGATCGGAGGCGAGCGCTCCGAACTCGAAGTGGACGACGTCGGGA
>JADLFH010000125.1 GCA_020845705.1 Microthrixaceae bacterium
CCAAGCGCATCACCACCGAAAACACTACCTCCTTCTCCTCGTTGAACAGCGGCGCCTCCTCCGGCGATGGCAGCTCCCTGTCCGACCTTTTCAGCGCACTCCAGACCATACAGTCCTTCGCCGCCCAATTGGGACAGGACAACACCACTACCTCCCAGTCCGCTCAAACCTCCGGTGGCGTCTCCGTCTCCCAGCGATTCGAAACAGGCACCTCCCTCACCGTCGCCACCGACTATGCCGGTGCCAACAACAGCCCCTCCAATGACGCCTATAGTGGTGGATGGAGCGTGGAGCTGCGCCAGCCCCTCCTGCGCGGTGGCGGACGCGACACCAACCTCATCACCGTGCGCCAGGCACGCAACGACGTGGCCAGCAGCATTCACGGCCTGCGCCAGCAGGTCATCACTACCGTGCGCGACGTGGAATTAACCTACTGGGACCTCGCCCTGGCCCGCGAGATACGAAAAATCAACGAGGTCGCCGTCTCCCTGGCGGATGAGCAGATGCGCCTCAATGAAGACCTCATGAACGCCGGACGCGCCGTCGAGGCCGACGTCCTCTCCGCCAAGGCCGAGCGCGCCACGCGCCAGGCCGACCTTTCCGATGCCCAGGCACAGATCGAAGACCGTAACCTCGCCCTGATTCGGCTCCTGAACCCCGACAAGCCCGATGTGTGGCACTTGATGTTTGAGCCCGAAGCCGCCCCCGAGCCGGAACCCATCAATGCAGACGCCGAAAGCAGTGTGGCCCTGGCCATGGACTACCGCCCCGAACTGGCCCAGGCCCGCTTAAACCTCGCCAACGCGGAGTTAAGTACCAACCGCGCGCGCAACGACTTGTTGCCCCGCGTCGACGTCGTGGCCAGCTACGGCGGCGGCGCCAATGGCGACCACGGAAGCGAAGCATGGGATCACTTCAGCGACGGCCACGATGAATCCTATGGTATCGGCATCGAAGTGGAAACCGCCCTCTATCGTCGCGCCGAAAAAGCGCGTCTCCTCCGCAGTCGCCTCCAGGAAACCCAGGGTGCACGGCAGGTCGCCGACACCGAGCAGTCCATCGAGAC
>JADLFH010000052.1 GCA_020845705.1 Microthrixaceae bacterium
GGCCGAATGCGCCGAAGTTGCGTATCGATTCGTCGGTGGGGGGCGGATTCCTACGCAGGTTCGGTGGGGTGGGCCGAACGGCTCATTTCCGAGGGCCTGGTGCCGACAGGCACGGGGTGAACGTGTCGGTCGAGGGAGACAACGTGGCGCGAAGTGGCCAGGTGGTGGACTTCCGGCGACCCGCGCCCCTTCTCGTCGATCAGGCGAAGCTCGTTCGTGCAGTGCAGGACGACCTGGCCGAGCGGCTCTCGCCGATGCTGTCGAGCCGGCTCCGCACACCGTGTCGCTTCATCGTCGCCGATCAGGAGATGGTCAGCGGTGACGAGCTCCACGCTGAGTCCGCGGAGCACCCGGTGACGGCCGTGATCGACTCGCCCATCGGCGCGCAACTCGTATGGCGCTTCCCGATCCAGCTCGCGTCGATCGTGATCGATCTCCTGCTGGGAGGGAGTGGCCGCGGCGAGACCGCCGTCGAGTCGCTGACCGAGATAGAGGTGCAGGTGCTCGGTCGCCTGGTGGAGCAGTGCCTTGCATCCTTGTCGGTCGCGTGGACTCCGCTGCTGCAACTGCGGCCACGCCTCGTCGCGGTCCAGACCGATCCCGAGGCGCTCCTGCCGATAGCCGCAGGTGAGCCCGCCCTGAGGGTGCGGTTCCGCGTCGTCCTCGGTCCTCACGATCTCGAATCGGCCATCTGGATCCCCAACGGCATGCTCGCCGCAGCGCTTCGTGGTCTGGAGCCCGCCCAGCCCGTCCCCGGTCAGCGGGCTGTCGATGCAATCGGCGGGGGAGCACTCGATGTCGAGGTGCTCCGCTCGGTTCCCATCGGCGTGACGGTGGCATTTCCCCCCGTTCCGATGACCCCTGCTGCCATCCTCGATCTCGCCGTCGGAGATGTCATTCCCCTGCACCCTGTGGTCCAGCCGCTCGAGCTGAGCGCCGGCGATGTCCGCATCGGTTGGGTGCTTCCCGCCCAGCACGCGGGCCGCACCGCGTGCCAGGTGACCACCCTCGACCGCCGATCCCCCCTCACTCGCAGCTGAGCTGCCGCCCAGCCGCTCCAAGGAGACCGAACCAGGATGTCAACGACTCCCGATCTGGTGGATGCAGACCTCGATGTGCTCGTCCGCGCCGCCGACGCCGCCGCGACCGTGCTCGCGGTCGACGGCCGGCTCGCCGGTCCGGCGGCGCCGCAGGAGGACATCGAGCAGCTGTTCGTGGCCGACGACATGCGCGGCGTGTGGGCGGACCTCGACGACGGCCGGGTGGTGGCGGTTCTCGTTGCAACCTCGGCGTTGCCGATCGCGTGCCAGGGGCCCGATGGTTCCGGAGTGTCGGGCGAACTCGAGCCGGCGATCAGCGCGGCCGCGACGGCTCTTGGGACCACCGCCGGCCCGATCCGCGTGATCCTCCAGGTGTCCGACCTACCCCTCAACCTCACGGCGCTGGACCCGTCGAGACCCATTTGTGGGGCGGGGATCTTCGAGGGCGACACCCCGGTGGCGTCGGTAGGCGTCCGCGAGCGTGATCCCTCGGGTCCTCCCGGTGGTGCGGCAGGGCCCAAGTCGACCGATGCGAGCCGATCCTCCGGCGATGTCGACACAGCACCGCGGAACCTCCACCTGCTGGCAGACGTGGAGCTGGGCGTCAGCGCGGAACTCGGCCGGACCACGATGAGCATGGGCGAGCTGCTCGACCTCCAGCCCGGGGGTGTCATCGAACTCGAGCGAACCGTGGGCACCCCGATCGACGTTCTCGTCAACGGAACCCTGATCGCGCGTGGTGAGGTCGTAGTCGTCGAGGACGCCTACGCCGTACGGGTCACCGAGGTCGTGGCCGACGCGGCGGAGCGATGAGCGGCGCGTCCACCTTCCTCCTGTTTCTCCGTGTGGGCTTCTCGCTCGGGGTCGTCCTGGCGATGATCTGGGGAGTCGCCCGCTACGCGAAGCGCCGGGGGACCATCCCGACGCGTGGGTCGGAGGCACACCTCGACGTGATGGCACGTCGCCAGCTCGGCCGTCGGGGAAGTCTGGTGGTCGTCGAAGCCCGTGGGCGCATCCTGTTGGTAGGGGTCACCGACGCATCCATCGGTCTCGTGGCAGATCTCACCGCTTGTCCCGACGCTGTAGAGGTGGGCGAGTCCACCGATTCCAGTGTGCCCACCGAGGAGGTCGTAGCGGACCTGCGAGGCGATTCCCCCAGGCGTGAGTCGCTGATGGACGCCCTACGTGACATGACCGTCCGGCGGGTCTGAGCCCGTGTCGCTTCGTCGTACCCGCCGCGCTGCGAGCGTGATCCTGGCACTGGTGCCGGTGGTCGTCGTGGGTTGGCTCTGGCTGGTCGGGCCCACCGCTTCGGCTCAGACCATCGACCCGACCAACCCGATGGCTCCGACGGTGCCCGAGGCACCTGGGACGCCCACAACGACTCCCGACGGACGGGTCAGCTTCGATGTCGACCTGGGACAGCTCGGCGGAGACGAGGCGGCGGGCGCCAACGGCAAGCCGTCGAAGAGCATCGCGATCCTCGTCGGGCTCACGATCCTCGCGATCGCCCCGTCGCTGGTCGTGCTGATGACCAGCTTCACCCGCATGGTGGTGGTGCTCGGCCTGGCCCGCAACGCGATCGGACTCCAGACGGTGCCGCCGAACCAGGTGATCACAGGCCTCGCGGTGTTCCTCTCGATCTTCGTGATGGCCCCCACCATCAAGGACGTCAACGATGACGCCTGGCAGCCGTACCTCAAAGGCGAGATCTCCCAGAGCCAGGCGCTCAAGGCTGCGGAGAAGCCCATCAAGACCTTCATGCTGAAGAACACCCGGCGTGAGGAGCTGGACCTGATGTTCAAGCTCTCGGGCACGAAGGCACCGAAGGAACCAACGAAGACATCGCTGACCACGCTGATCCCGGCTTTCGTGCTCTCCGAGTTGAAGGCCGCGTTCATCATCGGGGTGGTCGTGCTGCTGCCGTTCCTCGTGATCGACCTGGTGGTCGGCTCGGGGTTGATGTCGCTCGGGATGATGATGCTGCCGCCTGTGTTCGTCTCGCTTCCGTTCAAGTTGCTGCTGTTCGTGATGGTCGACGGGTGGTCGCTCATCGCACACGCGCTAGTAGCCAACTACCACTAGGTCGCGCCCGTGAACGACACCTCGATCACCGAGATGGCCCTTGACGCCATGCTGTTGACGGCGAAGCTGGGCGCGCCCGTGCTGCTGACCGCCATGGCCATCGGCCTGCTCATCGGCATGATCCAGTCGGCGACGCAGTTGCAGGAGGCCACCATCACCTTTGTGCCGAAGCTCTTCGGTGTGGGCCTGGTGATCCTGTTGTGCGGCAACTGGATGTTGAACTCGGCGGTCTCCTACACCCACGAGCTGTTCAACTCCCTGCCGGGGCTGTTGCGGTGAGCCGATGAGGCCGTCATGAGGCTGCTGATCGACCCTCGCCTGTTCATGGCGTTCATCCTGGGCACGACGCGCTTCGCCGCGTGGCTCGCTTTCGCCCCGCCGTTCAAGGGGGTGGTGCCGGCGAAAGTCCGCGTAGGGCTCGCGATGGCGTTGGGGATCGGCCTGGCGCCGAGGCTGGCCGAGAACGAGGCACTGCCTGTCGAGGACTTCGGTGCGATCTTCGCGGCGATCGTCTACCAGGTCGCGGTCGGCCTGGCGCTGGCAATGGTGGTCACGCTCATCTTCCAGGCGGTCTCCGCTGCGGGGACCACCATCGACTACATGAGCGGCCTGACGTCGTCGCAGCTGTTCGACCCGCTTTCGGGTTCGGCCGAAGGCCCCATGGCGCGGCTCTACCAGCTCCTCTGCACGGTCACCCTGTTCGTCACCGGCGGACATCTGTTGCTGATAGCCGGGTTGGTCCGCAGCTTCGACGCGGCACCCGTCGGCGGGCTGAACCTGGGTCGGCTCGGTGACATCCTCTCCTCGGGTGTGGGCAACTTCATGCTCGCGGCGCTCCAGATCGGCGCGCCGCTGCTGGGGGCATTGTTCGTCACCGAACTGTTGTTGGCCCTGGCAAGTCGTGCCGCGCCGCAGCTCAACATCCTCGTGATCGGCTTCGGTGCAAAGGGCCTGGTTCTCATCACCTTGTCGACCCTCGCGATCCCGGTCGCGGTGGCGGCGGTGCCACGTCTGACGGACGCGGCGCTGGGCGGCATGTGGCAGCTCGTTCGTTGAGGGGGTGAGCTGAGTTGGCCGGGAAGCACTCCGACAAGACCGAAGCCCCAACCCAGAAGCGGCGCCGCGACTCCCGCCGTGAGGGTCAGGTGGCCCGGTCGCCGGATCTCGTCTCGTGGATCCTGGTGTTGATCGCCACGAGTCTGATGCCGGGGTTGATCAGCGGGGTCGGATCCCAGGTGAACGCCCTGTTGCGGGAGATCTCCATCGTGTCGGCCCGGCCCTCCACGGCGGTGTTGCCGCCGCTGGTCGGCAGGGCCCTGCTGGTGCTGCTCACCACTATGGCGCCGACATTGCTCGGCTGTGCCGCGATTGCGCTGTTGGGCAACCTCGCACAGGTCGGGTTCATCTTCACCGGCAAGCCGCTGATGCCCAAGCTCTCCCGCATCAGTCCGAAGGAGGGACTCAAGAGGATCTTCTCGGTGAAGGGCCTGTGGCAGGTGGGCGCCGCGTTGTTGCGACTGGGGGTGATCATCGCGGTGGTCGCGGTGATGTTGAAGGGGATCGCCGCCGACCTGGTGCAGACATCCTTCCGCGATCCAGCGGCGGTGATCCGGCGCTTGGGCCTCACCAGTCTGTCGTTGGTGAGGACCGTCGCCGTGGTGTGCGTGTTGGTAGGCATCGCCGACTATGCCATCAAGCGGCGTGACCACATTCGTCAGCTCCGGATGACCAAGCAGGAGGTCAAACAGGAGATGAAGGACGCCGAAGGCGACCCACATGTGCGGGCCCGGATGCGGTCTATGCGGATGTCGATGACCCGCAACCGGATGCTCAACGCCATCGCCGGCGCGGACGTGGTCATCACGAACCCGACGCACCTCGCGATCGCCGTCTCCTATTCGAAGGAACGTGGTGTCCCGAAGGTGGTGGCCCGGGGAGCCGGGTCGTTGGCGGCTCGCATCCGGGAGCAGGCCGACCTCCACGGGGTGCCACGGGTCGAGTCGAAGCCACTGGCCCGCACCCTGTACCGGCTCTGTCGGCCGGGTGAGGAGATCCCCGCCGAGCTGTATCAGGCGGTGGCGACCGTTCTGGCGTTCCTGCACCGCTTGGGCGAGGCGCACCGATCCTTCACCGGTCGTCTGCACCTGGAGGTGGCCGACACCTGGACGCCGAGCGATGGCGCCGAGCTGCGGCGTGTCCCACCCAAGGCCCGCGCCCGGCTCGCCAAACGGACCCGACTCGAACCCGCCCGGCCCCAGCCCCGGCCCGGCCCCGGCCCCCGGCCTGTTCTGTGATGCAGATCACGACGCGAGCGTCGTGATCTGCATCACAGAACGGGAGGGCGGGTAGGAAGCCGGAGGCCGGGTAGGAAGCCGGAGGGCGGGTAGGAAGCCGGGGGGTGACATGGGCCGAATGGCTCATTCCGGGGGCCGTTCGGCCGATTGGAAGCTCCGATGAAGCAGCAGCGCGGCCTCGGAGCGGGGGCCTTCCCGATAGCCGTCGTCGCGGTGGTGACCATGATGGTCATCCCGCTGCCGACCGCCATCTTGGACCTGCTGCTCGCGGTCAACATCGGTGTGTCGGTTCTGCTGCTGTTGGCGTCGCTGAACGTGAAGCGCGCGCTCGACCTGGGCGCCTTCCCGTCGCTCCTTCTCATCGCCACGCTCTTCCGCTTGGCCCTGAACGTCAGCTCTGCCCGCCTGATCCTCGCCGACGCGGAGGCCGGCAAGGTCATCGAGGCGTTCGGCACCTTCGTGATCGGCGGAAGCCTCGTCGTCGGGTTGGTGGTCTTCCTCATCCTCGTGGTGATCCAGTTCGTGGTGATCACCCAAGGCGCCACCCGCGTGGCCGAGGTGGCGGCTCGCTTCACCCTCGACGCCATGCCCGGCAAGCAGATGGCCATCGACGCGGACCTCAACGCCGGGATCATCGACGACGACGAAGCCCGCCGGCGTCGCCAGGACATCTCCGCCGAGGCCGACTTCTACGGGGCGATGGACGGCGCTTCCAAGTTCGTCAAAGGCGACGCGATCGCCGCGATCGTCATCACCGCGGTGAACCTCATCGGCGGGCTCATCATCGGTGTCGTACAGCACAAGATGGACGTGGGCGACGCGGTGGCCACCTACAGCCTCCTGACCGTCGGCGACGGCCTCGTCTCGCAGATCCCCGCCCTGTTGGTGTCGATCTCCGCCGGCCTGATCATCACCCGGGCGGCCGGATCCGAGGACCTGGGCTCCGATGTCGCCGGCCAGTTCGCCCGCCAGCACCGCGCCATCCGCACCGGGGGCCTCGCCCTCGCCGGGTTGGGCCTGGTGCCCGGCCTGCCCAAGGCCCCGTTCCTCGCGGTCGGCCTGGGCGCATGGCTCATCGGTCGCCGACTCGCCGCAGCCGACGACCAGTTGACGGTGAGCATCGACGAGCTTCCGCCGGTGGTGGTGATCGACCCCGACGCGCCGTCGGAGCTTTCCAAGTCGCTGCGGGTGGAGCCGCTCAGCCTCGAGCTCGCGATGGACCTGGTGGACCTTGTCGATCCCAACCGCGACGGCGACCTGTTGGACCGTGTGCGTGCATTGCGCCGCAAGATGGCACAGGAGCTGGGCATCGTGATCCCGCCGGTGCGTACACGCGACAACCTCGAGCTTGAGCTCGGTACCTACGCGGTCAAGGTCCACGGCGTCACAGTCGCGACAGGCCAGGCGCCGGCGGGACAGGTGCTCGCCATCCTCGACGACCTGAGCCTGCTGCCTGGGCTGGAAGTGCGCGAACCGGTCTTCGGTCTCCCCGCGAAGTGGGTGCCCGTCGAGCAGGAGGCCACTGCGGAGGCGCTCGGAGCCACCGTGGTGGACCGCGCGTCGGTCATCACCACGCACCTTGCCGAGATCGCCCGCCGTCACGGCCCCGAGCTGTTGAGCCGCCAGGACGTGAAGATGCTCGTGGAGATCGTCCGCGAGCACGACCCCACCGTGGTCGACGACCTCACCGGCGCCGGCGTGGGGCTCGCCGAGGTGCAGCGTGTCCTCCAGCTCCTGTTGGAGGAAGGCGTGCCGGTTCGCGATCTCACGCGCATCCTGGAGATCGTCTCGGAGCGGGCGCGCACCACGCGTGAGCCCGAGCTTCTGGTGGAGTCGGTGCGGCTCGGGCTTGCTCCCACGGTGTGCTCGTTGCACGCGCCCGAGGGCCGTCTGCCGGTCGTCACCTTCGACCCCCTGATGGAGCAGACCCTGCTGAACGCCGTGACCCGCGGAGAGCTCGGATCGCAGCTCGCCCTGGATCCCGACACCGCCCAGCGCCTGGCCACCGGTCTCGCCAGACAGGTGCGAACCGCGGAGGATCAGGGCTTCGAGCCCGTCGTGATCTGCGCGCCCGGGCTGCGGGTGGCGCTGCATTCCTTCGTCGCACGCCTGCTGCCGCACGTGCCGGTGATGTCCTATGACGAACTGGTCGACCATGTGACCATCGAAGACCTCGGGATGGTGAGCCTTGACGAGACAACTCCGATATGAAGGTGCACGTCTGGACGACGTGCTCGACCGGATCCGTGCAGAGCACGGCCCCGACGCCAACATCGTCAGCGCAGACCTGACGCGCTCGGGTGGCCTGGGGGGCTTCTTCGCCCGCGAGACCTTCCAGGTGGTCGTGGAGCTCGACCCCCCTGCGCCGGCTCCCGCAGCGCCGGCACCTGTGTCCGAGGTGCCACCACCGCCGCAGTTCGTGCCGATCCCACCTGCCCAGGCGACCCCGGCGCCGGCCGGGGCGCCGCGCCGAGTGGCTCCGGGGGACTTCGCCCGAATGCTCGCCGACATGATCGACGACCCTGACCCTCTCTCCGACGCTCCGACGCCCGTAGCGGATCTCCTGCCACCAGAGCTCCCCGCGGCAGCGGTTGCTGCGCGCGGCCCGGTGCCCGAGGCACTGTCGCAGGTGGCGCGGATCGCGGGGATGGCGGAGGCAACCGACCTCGCCCCGGTGGGTATCGGCGAGTTGATCAGCCGGCTCGGCCGCCTGGTGAAGCCGCCGCGACCCACCCCGACCGAGGGCGTCATCGCCGTGGTGGGCCCGCGGGGCGACGCCATCGAAGCGGCCGTCGCACTTGCCACCTCATGGGGACGTGCGCCCTCGGAGGTGCTCGTCGCCGCGCCGACAGACCCCGGGGTCACACCCGCGACCATCGGGATGGTGGTGGCCGAGAGCGTCCGCCGCCGCCGGCTGCGTGGCCATGACGGCGCTGCACTCGTGGCAGTCGCCGTGATGCCGGGGCCCGATGGACAGCGTTGGGCCGCGGAGACCCTTGGTGCGATCGCCCCTGCGCAGATCCGTCTGGCGGTTGCCGGCTGGCGGCCGATCGAACGGGTGACCCAGACGCTTGCCGGCATCGGCGGGGTCGACGTCGTCGACCTGGTCGCCCTCGACGGAGCATCGACTCCCGAAGCGTTCCTGCGCCTGGGTGTGCCGATCGCAACCGTCGACGGCCACCCGTCCACGCCCGCTCTTTGGGCGGCACTGTTGGTGGATTGCGGTCGTGCAGCAGCCTTGTGTGACGAGGGCGAGGATCGGGTTGAGCACGTCGAGCGGATCGTTCTCGAAGACCCCCACCCCTCGGGGCCCGTGACACCGGTCTTCCCCCGTGTAGCCAGCCGGACTTCGGTCGATCGGTAGGCTTCGATGATGCTCCTGGAATCAGAGCGACTCGGCGTGATCGAGGTCGACGAGTCGAGCTTCATCGAGCTCCCGAGTGGTTTGCTGGGCTTCGAACAGACCCGTCGCTTCGCCCTCGTTCAGGCCGACGAAGTGGGCGCCTACAGCTGGCTGCACTCGGTGGAGGATCCCGGCCTGGCGTTCCTCACGGTGGTGCCGAGCTTCTTCTTCCCCGACTACGAGCCGGATGTGCCCGACGACGACGTCGAGGCACTCGATCTCACCGATCCCGACGACGCCCAGGTGCTCTGCCTGGTCACGATCGCCGGTGACGACGTGACCGCGAACCTCCTGGGGCCGGTGGTGCTGAACGTGGCGAATCGCACTGCACGCCAGGTGGTGCTGGCCGACCAGGGCTGGTCGACCCGCGAACCGTTGATGCGGGCCAACTGATGCTCGTTCTGAGCCGAAAAGTGGGCGAGTCGATCGTGATCGGCTCGGAGGTGACCATCACCGTGCTCGAGGTACGTGGCGACCACGCGCGCATCGGAATCCAGGCCCCCCGATCGGTGTCGGTCCATCGCCAGGAGGTTCACGACGAGTTGGTGAGGACCAACCGTGCCGCCACCTCCACCCAGGCCGCCGACCTGACGCGCCTGCCCAAACCTTCCACCTGATCCCCCTTGGGGCGGCGTCGGTAGTCTCGGATTCGTGGCAGATCGACGTTTCAGATTCGCAGCAGAGCTGCACAGCCCCCTCGATGGATCCACCTGGGCGGACTCCGCCAGGGAACTGGAGGCCCTCGGCTATTCGACGCTGTTCGTCCCCGATCACTTCGACGAAGGGCTGGGGCCGATCGCTGCGATGGCAACCGCCGCTGCGGTGACCACCACCCTGGGCGTCGGTGCCCTCGTGTTCGACTGCGACTTCCGGCATCCGGCGGTGCTGGCTCGGGAGTTGGCGACGGTCGATCAGGTCTCGGAGGGACGTCTGGAGGTGGGTCTGGGCGCAGGCTGGAAGAACCTCGACTACCAGCGCTCGGGTATCCCCATGGATCCGCCGAAGGTCCGTGTGGATCGGATGATCGAGTATCTGGCGGTTCTGAAAGGGCTCTTCGGTGGCGGAGAGTTCAGCTTCGCCGGCGAGCACTTCGCCATCTCCAACCTCGACGGGACGCCCGCGCCGTATCGACCTGAGGGTCCACCCGTCCTCATCGGCGGCGGCGGCAGGCGGGTGCTGCGATTCGCAGGGGCCAACGCGGACATCGTGGGCGTCAACGCGTCCATCCATTCCGGTGAAGTCGATTCGGCAGCCGCCCAGGATGGTCACCCCGACCGCATCGACGAAAAGGTCGCCTGGGTTCGCGAAGGTGCGGGCCCTCGGTTCGAGGAGCTCGAGCTGAACGCGTGGCTCGGTGCCGCGGAGATCACGGAGAACTCCGCGGCGGCCGCGGAGTTCCTGGCGCAGGTGTTCGGCGTCCCAGCGGCCGACGCCCTTTCCTCCCCGCTGGTGCTCATCGGCAGCGAGTCGGAGATCGGCGAGCGCCTCGCGCAGCGGCGCGAGCGGTGGGGCTACTCCTACCACGTGATCCCCGGTGATCAGGCCCGGGCCTTCGGTCCGCTCGTCGCCTCTTTGACGGGTTCGTGAGGAATTCTTCCCGAATGGCTGGCATTGGCACCCCGATTGCCTGGAGAATGGGAACTCACTTCGCTGACCGAGCGCGGGGTCTGCATTCCTGCTAGGTGGCGAAGGTGGCGGTGAAACTAGGAGGCTTCCCCAGATGGTTCGACCAGTAGGTGTTCGACGCTCCAGCGCGGCTATCGCGCTGGTGCTCGTGGTGGCGGCAGGTGTCTTGAGCGCCTGCCAGCCTGCGAAGGTCGGTGCGAAGTGCCGTAAGGGCTTCGCACGTGACAGTCGGTATGTGCTCGTGTGCAAGAAGGGCAAGTGGTCGCGGATGATGACCATTGCCGACTACTTGCGGCTCGTCGCGGCAGCCAAGAACCAGACCACTCCTGGGTCGACGCCGCCCGGGTCGACCCCACCGTCTCCCACGCCCCCCGGGCCGACTCCGCCCACTCCGCCGGCGCCTGTGCCCATTGCATGGAGCCTCGTGAGCAACGGCGCCGGTGACGGCATCGGCTACGCGTCGGCCCTGGTGGGTTCAACGGCGTTCGTGGGCGGCGCGTTCTCCAGCGTCACCGACGGAACCAACGTGCGGGCCCGTGGCGGGCTGGCGGCCTTCGACGCGAAGACCGGTGCCCTCAAGGACGGCTTCGTGGCCAACACCAACGGTGTGGTGAAGGCCCTCGCCACCGATGGTGCTTACCTGTACGTGGGTGGCACCTTCACGGTCATCAACGGTCAGGCCCGCGCCTATCTGGCGAAGCTCGACCCCAACACGGGCGCTGTGGTGCCTTGGGTCCAGGACGCCGGCGACAAGGTGTACGCACTCGCCGTCAGCGACGACAAGCTCTATGTCGGTGGCATCTTCGACCAGCTCGGCGGCCTGAACCGTCGCCGTGCGGCGGCCATCGACTTGGACAGCGGTGCGGTGGATTCGACGTTCCATCCGACCATCGGTGGTGGCTCGGTGGACGCGATCGCTCCATCGCCCGATGACTCCAGCGTGTATGTCTCGGGCAGCTTCACCAACATCAACGGTGACGCCCACACTCTGTTGGCCAGACTCAGCACCAGCGGCGGCACGGTGCATCGTTCGGGCTCGGGCTGGACCAATCTGGTGAGCCCGCCCCTCGATCTCGAGGTGGCCGGCAACGGCGAACTGTTGGCCGCTATCGGTGGCGAGCAGAAGCTGCCGGGCAACAACCGGGTCGTCCGCTATCGCACAGACGGCAGCGAGGCCTGGCAGCAGACCTGCACACCGCCTGTGGGCTCCTCCGTCGAGACAGGAGACGCGCAGGCCGTGCATGAGGTCAACGGTGTCGACTACGTCGGTTTCCACCAGGGATGCGAGGGCGACAGCACCTTCCAGATGCTCAAGCTGAACGGCGTCACCGGTGGCATCGACGGCAGCTTCAAGCCCTCGGTAGCCGGCTACTGGGGTCCGTATTCCATCTCGGGTGATTCCACAGCGATCATCTTCACGGGCGACTTCCCCAGCGTGAACGGCAACGCACGGCGGGGCTTCATCATCTACACCCCGGCACCCTGATCCGAGGCTGAGCGGCGGGTGGGCGGGCCCGTCGCTCAGGCCGGAGTGTTGTTGATCCCCAGAGCGTCGCGGGCCGGTTGTCCTCGCAGCGACCCCGCCTCGGGATGGTCGTCGGGGTGGTCGATGTCCACCGGCCACACTGGCAACACGAGCGCGGAGGGGTGACATCCGCCGGTTCCGACGGCGTGGCGGGCGCCTTGGACCACTGGTGCCTCGAAACACCAGAAGGGGTGATCGCGTCCCGGAGTGGACAGAGCGAGGCGCAGTGCGCTGCCTGGGCGGAAGACGTGGGTCACCGGGTAGAGCGGGAGCCGGAAGCGCAACCATTCACCCGGATGCAGCGGGCTGAGATCCTCGGGCGTGAAGGTGTAGTCGACACGCAGGTCATCGCTGTGGGCGGGATCCTCCACCCGGTGAACCGGCCGGTGCCAACCCGACTGCACCCGCACCTCGGTTCCGTCAGGTCGAACCTCGGTGAGCGTCGCCTGCACGGCGGTGTCCTCGGTGCCTGGACGCAACCACAGATCGACGTGCCCGCTGCCGGCGATCACCAACGGCTCCTCCAGGGGAGCCGACTGGTAGGCCACGCGGTGCTCGTCATCGAACCGCGTCCAGTTGATGGGCACCACGGGGAAGGTGAAGCGGTTCAGGTCGCTGAGAAGTTCGCTCGAGTAGGCGAGCTCACCCGCTTCGAGGTCGTCTAGGTACGCGTCGGCGGACTCGTCGCCGGAGGGCTCCTCTGCCAGCCGCGCTCCGGGCGCCAGCCACCACCGGTGTGGCTCGGTACCGGGTGGGGGGAAGGAGGGAGCCGTCGTCTCGTAACGGTGGGCGGTGGCGCCCGCGACCTCGTGTCCGGCGCCGTTCTCGAAGAGGATCCGAACCCTGGGCTCGGAGAGGTACTCCCCCAGAGCGGCATCGAAGTCCTCGCCGTGGTGGGTGAATCGATCGGCCTCCAACTCGGTCTCGAAGCCGAAGACCGAGGCGAACTGCGCCGGCGCGAACATACGGATGAGGTCGGGCACCCTGGGCACGCGGCGTGCCACGTGGAACGACAGGAACTCGAACCAACGGTTGATGACCATCGGGCTGTAGCCGTCGGGGTGATGTCCGTTGAACACAGTGAAACGGGTGTGGGCGGAGTTGTGGAACCGTTCCAGCATCAGCGCGAACCGGCTTCCGGTCTGCTCGTCCTGCCAGGCTCCTGTGAGGTAGACGGGAACCTCGATGCGGTCCACGTAGTGGGCGACACGGCGGGCTTCGAGGCTGGGCCGGAACCGTTCGATCGCCCTGCCGAATCGCTCGAAGTCGAAGTTCTGCGAACGGATGCGCTGGTTCTGCCGAGCGATCTCGTCACCGGCGTCGATCCGAGCCTGATCCCACGACTGGCCGCCGGCCTGCGTCTCGGCGTCTCGCATCGCCAGCCACGCACGCGTGAAGCCCGAGTTGTAGACGCCGCCGGGCCACTGCTGGCGCCACAGGTCGTCGATGACCGACAACGGGGTGATGGCCGCAAGATGCGGTGGGCGGGTGGCGGCCACGTAGAGCTGGCTGATGCCCGGATAGCTGAGACCCACCATCCCGGGTCGACCGTGCGCGACCCACGGCTGGCGTGCAACGGTCTCGACCACGTCGTATCCGTCGGCGGCCTGAGCCGGGCTGAACACGTCGAAGACGCCGCCCGAACACCCTGTGCCGCGCATGTTGACTCCGACGGTCGCGAAGCCGAGGAGGTTGGCGAGCAGTGTGCCGGGCTGGGGTTCGTCGGGGTTCGAGGGGCTGTAGCCCGAGTATTCGATCACCGTGGGCCATGGTGGTGGTCCGTAGAGATCCTCGTTGGGGAAGCGGACCATCACCGAGAGCAACACGCCATCGCGAACCCGGAGGTAGCCGAAGCCCTCGCCCAGAGCCTGGTTGTGGAGGGCGGGGTCGGGATGGTCATCGACGCCCAGCACGTCGACATCGCCGAGTGGTGCCTGGGCGGTGGTGTCGAACACGCGGTACCGACCCGGCTCCAGGGTGTGGCCCTCGGCGATGGCTGCGGCCAGATCGTCGGTGGAGGCGAGGGTCCGATGGGCGGGCGGCACGAACGCCAGGTGTGCGTTGCCGACCTCGTCCACCACGAGCGTGGCGATCGGCGTGCCGTCGGCGCGCTCAACCCGGAGGTGACTCCCGGGTCGGGCCCCGCCGATGGTGATCGTCTCGACGCCGCCACTTACCTCTGTTCCGCTCATTGTCACCCCTTGGCGATCTGCGGCCGTTCGACGAAACCGCTCAGCGTTGCAGTCTCCCCCTCATGACGGAGGTAGCGCCATCGGCGCCGGCGTCGTCATCGGAGCCCAGCGAGAGGTCGACGGTTCGGAACGTGCGCTTCTCCACCTCGTGGGGGAGCGGAAACGTCTCGTCAACCCGGGCGGCGGGGTTCCTCAGCCGGCCGAGCACCACCTTCTGGGAGTGGTCGTCGACAAGTGCCAGCTCGTAGAAGGACCCCGTCGACAGGTACGGCGGCGTATCCATCCTGATCCGCAGCTCCCGCCGGCCGTCACGCTGTTGGAGCGTGGCCGTGCCTGATGCCAACCCGACATCCAGGTCGCCGACGGGCTCAAGGGTGGCTGTTGCCAGCGTCGTGGTGCCGTCCCCTCCGGTGAACAGCACCGTAGCCACGGCGGCCGCAGCGATCGCAGCGACCACGGCGCCGGCCAGTGCCCATCGTGGGACACCGGAGCGACCACGGTCCCTGCGCTCGGCCGGCGAGTCGTCGGCGGCTTCGGTCGGCCCGTCGAGCTCGGCGGGACGAACCCGCCGTTCGATACGGCTCCACACCGCCGCCGGAGGGTTCGGCAACGAACCCGGATCGGTGTCGAGCAGCTCGCGTGCGACCGCGTCGATCGACGCCTCGTCGACCACGATCCGGAGGTTCTTCGGGGTCTGTCGGCCCGTTGTTGTTGCCTTCGGGAAACGCAGGCTGGACACCGCCTCCTTGGTCGCGACGGAAAGGAGCCACTCCCCTAGGTCGTCGTCGGTGCCCAGCGCGGAACCCTGTGCCCAGGCATCGGTGAAGGTCTCGGCGGTGAGTCGGCCGGTCTCGGAGGAGTGGGTCGTTCGCACGAAGAGTTCGTGGACCACCCCGCCGTAGCGGTCGAAGGCCTCCCGAAGCGCTTCGGGATCCTGCTGGCGGAAGGCGGCGGTCAGTCCCTGTGATTCGATGGCTGCATCACCGACCGAGAAGGTCGTCGAAAGGTCCGGTGACCTCGAATGTCACGCCCACGGCAAAACGCATCGGCCCCGCCGGACCACGCTGCGAGCTGAAGTACAGGCGTTGGCCGTCGGGACTGAAGGTCGGTCCCGTCACCTCGGAGTTCGGGTGACCGGCGATGCGCACGATGCTCTGGGCGGTGTTGTCTGGTCGGAGCGCCACGACTTCCATGTTGTCACCGTCCTCGGCCACCAACACGGTGCCGAAGGGTCGATGTGCCACGAGGTTGTCGACACCGGAGAGCACGCTACCGCCCCCGGCCTGGAATCGAACGCTCACCGTCGAGTCGTCCAGGTTGTACTCCCACACCCGGTTGTCGCCCTTGGTCGTGAACCACACGAGGTGGCCGTCGGTGTCGATGCCTTCACCGCCGTGGAAGGGGATCGAGTCGGGAACCTGATAGCGGCACGGCAGCGATGAGGCTGCGGGATCGGGGACCGGCTTCCACGTGACCACGCCCCCGGGGGCGCCTGTGGCGACTTCGAGCAGTCCCGTGGAGAGATCGCCCGCGGTGTGGGGTGTGAAGCGGTAGAAGCCGCTGTCGGGACGGTCCTCTGTGAGATAGACGCGGTCGTCGGTGGCCACGGCTGCGGCCTCGTGCGTGAAGGTACCGAGCGCACCGCGGCGAACCTGGCTGAAGGGCCTGGTCGGGTCGCACTCCCACACCACCCCTGCGTCGTGCTCTTCGCAGGTGAGCCAGGTGCCCCAAGGTGTGGCACCACCGGCGCAGTTCAGCGAGGTGTTCGTGCAGATGGTGTACGCGTCGGTGATGGTCCCGTCGGGGGCGAAGCGCAGAGAGCTGACTCCGCCGCCTCCGAAGGGCACCTCGTGGTTGACGGCGTGGTACCACCCGCCCGGCACAGCGGGGTCCACGAAGGTGGCGGCGCCGTCGGGAAAGCCGCCGAAGGTGTGGCCGGTGCCCGGGATGTGTTGGCCTCCCATGGCGATGACCCTGCCGGTGAAGCCCCGGTGGAGGACCAGGCCGTTGGCGTCGGCGGCAGGGTCTGTGGGTTGGGGCGGCACGCAGCCGCTCAACGTGCCGCTCAGCGCCATCGCTCCGGCGGCTCCCGACCACTTGAGCAGCGTCCGCCGGCTGATCTCCCTGGTCCGCAGGTCCCCGTCCATGCCACACCCCTCCTCTCCCAGGCGCCGAGGGTAGCCGCAGCCAACCCACCAACCCCCGCGAGGGGTGGGGTTCCCTGTTCAACCGCGGGCGCAGGCGGCTCCGGTGGAGCGTTCCGGCGACGCCCACCACGGCTCGTCGCTGATGGGCCACCAGTCGCCGGTAACCGAATCCTGGCGGTACTCGACCGGCGCCGGGCGGCCCGATGCCAGCTCCGCCACAGCATTCAGCAGCACATCGATGTCCTCGGGGGTGGTGGTGATGCCTGCGCTGGCGCGGACGGCACCGGGGATCCCGCGACGGTCACCCGCCACCACGTTGCGGCGGTAGCGGTCGATCTCACCCTCGGACAGTCCCAGCAGACGAACCAGGTACGGATGGGCGCAGAAGCATCCGTGGCGCACGCCGATTCCGTACTCGGCGCTGAGGCGGGCAGCGACCAGAGCGTGGGGCAGGTCGTCGAGGGTGAACGCCGCCACCGCGAGCGTCGCAACGTCGAGCGACGGCCCCAACAGGCGAACCCCGTCGATCGCGGCGAGGCCCCCTCGTAGCCGAGCCGCCAGAGCCCGTTCGTGTTCGATGATCGCATCCCAGCCGTAGGACTCGAGCGCTTCGATGGCCGCTCCGAGTGCGACCGCTCCGACCACGTTGGGCGAGCCCGCCTCCTCGCGTTCGGGCGGGTCGGTCCACAACACCTCGTCGAGGTCCACCAGATCCACCGCTCCGCCTCCGGCAAGGAACGGGTCGCCCTCCGTGAAGGCGTCACGGGGGCCCACCAGCACACCGGTGCCGAAGGGGGCGTACATCTTGTGTCCACTCCACGCGAGGAAGTCGGCCTTCGTCGGCAGCGGACGGTGCGGCGCAAGTTGCGCCGCGTCGATGAGTACCCGTGTGCCGTGTTGGTGAGCGGCCTCGATGATCTTGTCGATCGGTGGGAGCCAACCTGTGACGTTGGTGGCCCCCGTTATCGCCAGCAGGGCAGGTCGGCACTGCTCGATGCGCCGCTCCACCTCCTCGACGGTGAATGTGCCGTCGGGGCTGCATTCGATCCACTCACGGCGTGCAGCCACGCGACCCCACGGGAGAAGGTTGGCGTGGTGTTCCACCACGGTGGTCAGCACCACGTCCTGGGCGCTGAACCTCAGGCGGTATGCGAGGTGGTTGATGGCTTCGGTGGTGTTGCGACAGAGGACCGCCACGTCGTCGGTGTCATCTCGGCCGGCGAAGCGTTCGGCGGCACGGCGGGCGTTCTCGTAGGCCTCGGTGGAGTACTGGGACTTGAAGCCGGCGCCGCGGTGCACGCTCGAGTAGTTCGGGAGGAACGCGGCTACGGCGTCGGCGACCGCGGGGAGTGCGCCGGTGGAGGCGGCCGAGTCGAGCGCCACATAACGCCGCTCGGTGCCGTCCACGCACGGAACCGCCGTTTCGTCGCCTACCAACGCCTGAGGAAGAGAAGTCACCCGGTGATTCTGGCCAGGAATCCCCTGCCACGCGCTCCTTCGGTGTGGTGGGATCATGGGGCGGTGCCCGAGCCCGGTTGGTATCGCGATCCCAGCGACTTGAGCAGTGCCCGTTGGTGGGACGGGACCGCGTGGACTGGGCACACAGCGCCGCTACCGCCGCAGGTGCCCTCTTCGATCGTGCCGAGGGTGTCGACCGCACCGACTGTGGAGAGCTTGGCCCCCCCGGCACGCAGGTCGAGTCGTCGCACAGGTCGATGGTGGGTGGTCGCGGTCGTCGTGTTGCTCGTGGCGGCAGCATTGGGAGCGTGGGTGCTGACCAGAGGTGGAGCCGGAACGACGGAGGAGGTCGAGGCGGTCTTGGCGCAGCACGGCTTCACCTGTGGGGACGAGCCGCTTCCCGCAGGTACCCCCGACGAGCTGAGCGCGAGTGTCGCCGCCACGAACGGGGGAGCGTCTTCTGCCGTCGAGACGCTCAGCGGACGGATCGCGTCGTTGCCCGCCGGCGTGCCGCTGAGCTTGAGGGTCTGCGCTCCGTCGGGCTGGCTGCTTCAGAGTGGTACCGATGTGGTGGTCGTCGCAGTGGGCGGGGCCGATCTCGAGGCGGTGCGTGGGGGACTTCGCGGTGTCGAGGTGGCGCTGATCGATGCACCCGAGTTGATTCCCGTTCCCGACGGCGAAGTCGCGGAGGATCCGCCACCGGTGCCGTCCGCCCCGGCAACCACCACGACTGTGCCCCCCTCGGGGTCCGGCGGCGGCGCCATCGACAGTGGCCGGAGTGTCACCTGCGGAATGGCGGCGAGCACGATTCGCTCCGCGACGGAGGCCTTCCACGCGATGAACGGCTCTTGGCCCACGGAGATGTCGGATCTGGTTGGTGACTGGCTGGGTGAGATCCCACAGCAGGTCGGCATCTCCTTCGACCCCGCGGGCGACGCCCCGCCGCGGCTCCAGTGGTCTGCGGAGTGCGCCGGGGTTCCCGGTCCGTAGAGGATCGGATCCGAGGCCCCGGTGGCTCGGGCGACGCCGTCGCCTTGGCAGACTGCGTATGAGTCCGGCCGCCGATGGCGGATTCGTACGCAGGTTCGGCACAGGAAGGAGCGATCGACGGTCAGGGCATCGACAGGATGGCGGCCACGGCGGCATCGAGTCGTCGTCGCAGGTCCTTGTCGGGGCCGGTTCCACGCTCGGCTCGAGCGGCGCCCAACACCATTCCGGCCAACAGGTCGACCACGCCGTCGCGTTGTGCGGCGGGGACCCCGGCGTCGGCGACCACCGTGGCAACCACGTCCATCATCGAGCGGTGCAGTGTTGCGACCTCGGTTCGTGTGGTCTCGTCGAGGCTTCCGAGAGCGTCGGTCAGCGGGCCGACCAGGCGATGCTCGTCGCTCGAGGCCCAGGCGAGATAGGCGCGGGTCCAGCGTTGCAGCCGAAGCGCCGGCGGATCTTGGCCTGCGGTCGCGGCCCTCCACTTCTCGATGGTCTCGGGGATGGTGCGGCGGTACCACTCCATGAGCAGGTGGCTCTTGTCGGGGACGTAGCGGTACAGCGAGTTCCGAGCCAGCCCGACCTTCGCGGCGATGTCGGAGAGGCTCACTTCGGAGTAGCCACGCTCGATGAACAGTTCCACCGCGGCGTCGAGCACCGCGGCACGCTGCTGCGCGATGTGCTCCGCGATGTTGTCGGCCTTGATCCGTGGCATCCCTCAGGATCCCACCTCGCGGAGCCGGCCCGCGTCGAGGATCAGATGCCGGTTCGCGCGGTCGAGCGCGATCGTGTCGTGCGCCACGACCAGGGTTGCGATCGCGTGCTTGGTGGCTGCGGCCGCGAGCAGGTTCGTGACCACTTCGGCCCGGGCGGGGTCCAGCGACGCTGTGGGCTCGTCGGCTATCAGCACGCTCGGCGTTGCCATGAGTGCCCGGGCGATGCCGACCCGCTGCCGTTCGCCGCCGGAGAGCTGTGACGGGAGCTGATCGGCGCGGTCCGCCATGTCGATCTCGTCGAGCAGCGCCAGGGCCCGGCGGCGGGCTTCGGTGGATCGCTCACGGTGGATGTGTCCCACCAGCTCGAGCTGTTCGATCGCGGTGAGGGACGGCAGGAGGTTGGCGGACTGGTACACGAACGCGATGTGGTCTCGCCGGAGAGCGGTGCGCTGCCGCTGGGAGAGCCCCCTCGCCGAGATGCCGGCGATGGTTACCTCCCCTGAGTCGGGACGGCGCAACAGCCCGGCGACGGCGAGGAGGGTCGACTTGCCGGCGCCCGACTGGCCCGAGACGACGACCAGTTCGCCCGCGGCGATCTCGAGATCGAGGCGGTCGAGCACGACCCGTTCATGGCGACCGTCGGGGAAGCTCACGCGCACACCGGAGACCGCCAGCGCGGTGTCGGCCTTCATGGTTCCACTCCCAGTGCGATCGCGGGTTCGATCTGGGTGACGCGTCGGAAGGCGACGAGACTTCCGCCAACGCCTGCCACGATCAAGGACAGTGCGACGGTCGCCACCGACGCCACGTTCAGCTCCACCGGTGCCTTGGTGCGTCCCACCGCCAACACCAACGCGCAACCGATGGCGACCCCGCCCAGCGTCGCGGCGGAGACGAGTATCGCCATCTGGCCGATGCCGTCGCGAAGCACGTAGCCGTTGGAGGCACCCATGGCCTTGAGAAGCCCGATCTGGCGGGTGCGTTGCACCGTGAGCACCGTGAAGAACGCGCCGATGACCAGCGCGGAGATCACGAGTAGGAAGCCTCGGATCAACGACATCGTCGTTGTCTCGGCCGTGTATCCGGGTGACCCGCCAAAGGCGGCCTCCTTGGTCAGCACATCGGTTTCCGTGGCGGAGGCAGCGGCGTCGAGAGCGTCGTTGCTCCCGCCTCGAAGGGCGATCGCCGAGTAGCGCCCGTCCGCGCCGGATCCGAACTGGATCTGCTGCCAGGTCGCCAGCGAGGTGAAGGCGATGGGAGCGTGTCCGTAGGTGCCGGCGAAGGTGAAGCCCACTACCGGCAGGACCAGGTTTGAGCCGCCGAGGGAGTAGCGGTCGCCCACTTCCACACCCTCGTCGCGCAGCTCGCTGGCGAGGACCAGCCCCGGCGTGTCCGCGAGTGCCGCCCGTGCCTCGGGACGCTCCACCAGGAAGCTGTCCGCGGACAGTCCGAACAAGGCGAGGTCCAGGCTCGGGCCTCCGTCCATCGACGCGGCGTTCACGAACGACGAGCCCACTTCGGTGGCTTCCACGCCGCTCAATGCCTCGAACTTCTCGAGCGCGGCGGGTCGGAGCGTCGATCTGCTGAAGGTCGCGTCTGCTCCCCGCTGGAACGCGAGGTGCTCGAAGGGCAGCGCTCGGAGCCCCGAGATGCCGTCGGTGACGAGCCCTGTGGCGAGCCCCGACAGGACGGTCGAGAGCACCGCGACGAGCGCGATGACGACTCCCAGGAGCATGAAACGCCGGGCGCCTCGTCTGAGGTCCCGAAGCGCGAGGAACATCGAAGCCTCCGATCGGTGGGGCGTCATCCTATGATGCCGACGCCGCGTCGACATCATAGCGACGATTCGTCGACAAATGTCGAACCGCTGGTTCCTATAGTTGGCAACTGTGAGATTGGCCATCACACGACGGTCGGACCTGGCCACCAGTGCACTGCTCGAGTTGGCGCGCCTGGGTCGCCGGACCAAAGCAGGTGAGCTCGCTGATGCGATCGGGACGACGCCGGGGTTCCTCTCCCAGGCGATGACACCGTTGACCGCTCAGGGATGGGTGCGATCCGACCCCGGACCCACCGGTGGGTACTCGCTCACGGTCCACCTCGACGAAGTGAGCGTCCTCGACGTGATCGAGGCGATCGAAGGCCCATCCGAGTCGGGCCGCTGCGTCCTCGAAGACCGCCCGTGTCGAGATGACGAACCTTGCGCCCTCCACATTCCATGGCAGCGTGCGCGAAGACAACTGCTCGCCGAGCTGGCCGCCAGCCCACTTTCCTCCCTCGAACACAGGAGCCATAGATGACCACCGTGCCGGACGCCGAGATCACCGCGACGGGCCAGGGAGTCGGCGTTCGGGTTCGCGCCCACGTCGGGCTGTGCATGGGCGTCGGCAACTGCCACCGGTGGGCGCCGAAGGTGTACCCCCTCGACGAGGAGGGCTACCTCGGGATCCACCTGCTCGACGTGCCGCCCGAGCTTGCCGACGCTGCACGTCTGGGGGCAATGGTGTGTCCTGAACGAGCCATCACGATCATCGAGGGCTGAGCACCCCCAACGGGATTCGAACCCGTGTTACCGCCTTGAAAGGGCGGCGTCCTAGGCCACTGGACGATGGGGGCCCGGTCACCCGGAGGCCGCACGATATCAGCGCTGCGCGGGGAGGCCCTCCCGGGATATGCCCGTAGGGTTCAAGGATGCTCGTGGCACCGGTGGTGACGGCGAAGAGACGGACACCGCTGCACCGAACGGTGTCGGCGGTTCTCCTCGTGGGGGCGGTCATCGGCGCAGCGGTCTTCGTGGGGAGCCGGTTCTTCGAGGACGGCCCGCTCCACCCGCAACGCTGGGATGGGCGGGTGCGTGAGCTCGTCGGCTTCGTCGAGGCCACCCGTGGACACCGCTACGTCCACCCCGTCGCGGTCTACTTCCTCTCGCCCGGCCAGTACAGCGCCGCCATCGGCGCCGCTGAGGACGTGGAGGCGACGGCCGAGGAGCGCACCGACTCGGCTCGCGATGTGGCCGAGCTGCGAGCCTTGGGCCTCATCGAGGGTGATCCCGACCTGCTGGCGGCGACGAAGGATCTCGCCGACGGCGGAACCCTGGCGTTCTACGACCACGAGCTCGACGTGATCAACGTCCGAGGATCCACGATGACCGCCGGGTTGCGCACCACGTTGGTGCACGAGTTGACCCATGCGCTCCAGGACCAGCTCTTCGACGTGGGGGAGCTCCTGGCGCTGCACGGCGAGAAGGCGGTCGCCGCTCGTTCGGTTCTCGAGGGCGACGCGACGGCCGTCGAGAACGCCTATGTCGAGCAGCTCGGTCCGGTCGATCGGGAGGCGTTCGACGCCGAGAGCGCGAAGGCGGGCAACGAGGCCGAATCCAACCTCGAAGAGGTGCCCGAGGTGCTCACCACGCTGTTCGGCATGCCCTATGCCCTGGGCCCGGCGTTCGTCGATCTGCTCAACGCCCGGGCCGGGGGTCCCCGCCTCGACCGCGTCGATCGTGTGTACCACGACCTGCCCTCCGGCACGGCCGAGCTGTTCGATCCGGCGTCCTACTTCGACGACTTGGACCCAGTGGAGGTGAAAGCACCGTCATTCCCCGACGCGGACGACGACCGGTCCGATGTCCTGGGTGCAGCGGTCTTGTTCGTGATGCTTGCCGAGCGAATCCCTCCCGCCGACGCTATGGCCGCCGTCGATGGGTGGCTCGGGGATGCCTCGTCGTCGGGTCGGGTTCGCGACAACGGGAGGCGCCGAGTGTGCGTCCAGGTGAGGACCCGGGTGGCAACCCCCGCCGACGTGGTGGAGTTGACCGACGCGCTCGAAGGCTGGAAGCGAGCCATGCCGAACCAGGACCTGATCTCGGTGTCGAAGGACCGGCGGCGCAAGACGGTGCTGTTCCGCTCCTGCGACCCGGGCGCGAAGGTCACCGTAGGCGTCACCGGAAACTCCCGCGACGCTCTGTTGCTGCCGGTGGCACGCACTCACATCGCCGCGGGACAGATCAACCTGGGCATCCCGCGCGATCGGGCGTTGTGCGTGGGGACGGAGGTGGCGTCGCGCCTTCGACCCGAGGATCTCGAGGCCGAGGACGTGACCGACGAGCTTCGTGACCGAGTCGGGGAGCTGATCGCCGAGGCCGTCGCCTCCTGCTGAGCAGACCCCGCTCGACCCGCCCGGTTCGGGGGTGGCAGTTCGGGGGGAGGGGCGTCAGTCGCCGAGGGCATCGACTATGTCGGAGAGCAGCCGGCTGAGCCGTCCGTACGCGGCCCACGCTGCGGCGTCGGGCCCGTCGGAATGGCGCATCGGGTCCTCGTCCTCCGCGACGTCGAGCCGGGTGCCGACGACGAGGCGGAGGTCGTTCACCGCTCGCATCAGCGAAGCCAACCCGTCGGCGTCCAGGTGGGTTTGCTCCAGAGCGTCGGCCAGTACGGCCAGAGCGGCACGCCGCGACTCGATCAACTCCGTCCTCGCCAGCGCGTCGAAGTCGCGACTTCTCTCCACGTCAGGGCCGTAGGCGGGGGGGAAGAGGCGGACGACGCTGGGGTCGTCGCTCTCCAGAAGCAGGTCGAGCTCGGCCGACAGCTCCCGGACCATTTCCCGATCGTGGTCGGTCCAGCGCAGTCGGAAGCCACCGCCCGGGGTGGCGACGACCGTTGCGAACCGAGCGCGGTACGCCCGGTCCAGCAGGTGTGCCAGGCGCTGGAGGAATCCCATCACCTCATGGTCCCCTGCGGCGTCGGTTCCCGCCAATGCGTCGAGCAACCACAACGCCATCAGGCGAAGCGCCGCGGTCGCCCCGATGAGCGCTTCCAACCCGGCCACGTCAAGATGGGCCGATTCGAGGGCCATCCGAACCTCGACCGCGGAGCGCGCTGCGAGATCGGCGACCTGCTCAGGGCTCCACTCGATCCCCGTCTCATCCGTAACCGAGACCGTGGGAGCGGTCGGGTCGGCCACCGAGGCCGCAGTCCCCTCCGCTGCTGCGATGAACGCCGGCCTGTCCTCTGCCACCACCCGCCACGAGCCGGGTTCGGTCTCCTCGAACCGGATGTCGCTCACTTGTCCTGCTGCATCGTCGCCCAAAGCCCGTGTTCCTGGAGGCGGAACACGTCGAGCTCGGCCTTCTCACGGTCTCCGCTGGAAACGACCGCCTTGCCCTTCAGGTGCACGTCGAGCATCAGCTTGTTCGCCTTGGCCTTCGAGTAGCCGAAGAGCTTCCGGAACACGAACGCGACGTACTCCATGAGGTTGATCGGGTCGTTCCACACGATCACCACCCAGGGAAGGTCGAGGTCCTCGGTGACCTCGACCTCGGGATCGGCGGTCTCGACGGCTTCGGTGGCCGCGGTGCTCATGCCGGCACCACCGCAGGCGAGATCTCCGGCGACTCGGCGGTTGCTCCCGCAGAGATCTGCGCCACACGAAGGGTCATCACCCACATGAGCGTGGCGCCCAGCACATGGATCCCCACGAGGAACGCCGGAACGCCGCTGAAGTACTGGACGTATCCCAACGCGCCCTGGGCCACGGTCACCACGAGAAGATCGACGAGGCGTCGCCCCAGGAGCGGGTCGCGCCCACGGTTGCGCCACGCGGCCACGACCACGCCCAGGACGAAGACCCAAACGGTGGCGCTGTGGATTCGCGCCACCCAGACGAGATCGATCGGCAGGCGTCGCAACACCAGATCGCCGCCGTCACGAGCCGCCCCTTCGATGGCCCCGGGATGGGGCCCCGCGCTTGCCACGAGCGGACCCGACACCAATACGGCCACGCACGCTCCCACCAGCGCCCGTGCCCATCCCGCCCACCGTCGTGGCTCCTCGTCGTCGGGAGTCGACGATCGGTGCACGAGGACGACCGCAGCGGCCACCAACACCATCGAGACGAGGAAATGCAGGGCCACGACGGAGTACTCGAGGTCGCTGCGCACGACGAACGCGCCGATGACGATCTGGGCGAGCACCCCGACCACGAGCCCCAACGACCACCGGGTGAGGTCCCTTCGGCGCGGAATCCGAACTACAGAGCCCGCCACCGCCACGATCACCGCCACCGAGACGACCCCCGTGATGAGTCGGTTAACGAACTCGATCATGGCGTGATACTCCAGGGGCGCCACCACGCGTCCCTCGGCACATGTCGGCCACTCGGTGCAGCCCAGCCCCGAGCCGGTCAGTCGCACCGCGGCGCCGGTGACGATGATGGCGCAGAGGGCCCACAACGACAGCACGCACATGCGTCGGTAGGCGTCGGGGCTCCGAAGGGCGGAGGGCGATGCGCTCACCGCTCCACTGTGCCAACGCCCCGATACCGGAGGCCAGCCGCCTCACCTTGGATGATCGCGGGGGGCGGCCATAGCCTGACCGGCGGTGTCACAGGCTGTTCCGGCTCTTTCGACGCGCTCTGCGGTGTCTCGCATCGGTGCGTACGTTGCGTTGACCAAGCCGCGCATCATCGAACTGCTGCTGATCACCACGGTTCCCACGATGGTGGTGGCGGCGGGGGGCGTCCCCTCCCTTTGGCTGATGGTGGCCACGGTCGTGGGCGGCACGCTGGCCGCAGGTGGTGCCAACGCCATGAACATGTACGTCGATCGCGACATCGACGCCGTGATGGAGCGCACCCGGGGTCGCCCCCTGGTCACCGGAGCGGTAACGCCACGCGCCGCGATCGTCTTCGCGATCGGCATCGAGGTGTTCGCGTTCTTCTGGCTCTGGGGGTTCGTGAACCTCCTGTCGGCCCTGCTGGCCGTGGCCGCCACCGCCTTCTACGTGTTCGTCTACACGTTGTGGCTCAAGCGAAGCTCCACCTCCAACATCGTCATCGGTGGCGCGGCGGGCGCGGCACCGGTGCTCATCGGGTGGGCTGCGGTCACGGGCCGGCTCGACCTGGCACCGTGGGTGTTGTTCGCCATGATCTTCGTGTGGACTCCGCCGCACTTCTGGGCGCTGGCCATCAAGTACAAGGACGACTACGCCGGCGTGAACGTGCCGATGTTGCCGTCGGTTGCCGGTGAGCGGGTCGTGGCAGTGCGGATCCTTCTCTACACCGTGGTGTTGTGCGCGCTGTCGTTCATTCTGGCGCCGGTGGCCGATCTTGGTGTGATCTACCTGGCGTGCGCCTCCGTGTTGGCCGTGGTCTACCTGGGTCTGACGGTGGAGTTGTTGCGTCGATCGACGACGAAAACCGCCATGCGGCTCTTCTCGTTCTCGATCACATACGTGACGCTGCTCTTCAGCGCCATGGCCGTGGACGCACTGGTGTTCGGGTGATTCCCGCCGAGGATTTTCCTCATGGTCCCGATCGACGGATAGTGTCCGCACCCGACGCCCATCCGAGCGTGCTCGGCGACGACGAGGTCTCTCTCACGACATGGCGATGACCGACACATCACCGGAGATCGACACGAAAGCGGTTGTCGATCCCTCCCATTCAGAAGTTGTCCGCAAGACCGAGCCGACTGCCTTCGAGCGTGTCGTCGGCTCCGGAGATCACCGCATCATCGGCCGATGGTTCATCGGCGCCTCTCTGGCCTTCCTGGCAGCGGGGACTGTGTTGTCGGTGCTTGTCGACCTCGACACCGCCACCGACCAGTCGCTGTTCAGACCCGACATCACAGCTCGGATGATCATGAACGAGCAGGTGGCGTTGCTGCTGTTGGGCATAGTGCCCCTGCTGTTGGGCCTGGCCATCGCAGTGGTACCGGCTCAGGTCGGCTCCGCCGCAATCGCCTTCCCACGGGCGGCCGCGGCGTCTCTGTGGAGCTGGCTGGGCGCCTCGATCATCTTCATCGTCTCGGTGGTAACCGACGGTTCCTACGGGGGTGGGATCGACAAGACCGCGCGACTCGGCAATGTCGCGGTGGGCGCGATCATGCTGTCGCTGTGTCTGGCCGCGGTCTGCGTGGCCGTCACGGTCCTGGGCCACCGACCACGTGGATTGTCGCTCGACAAGGTGCCGTTCTTCTCCTTCTCGATGCTGGTGACGTCCACCATCCTGGTTCTCACGCTGCCGGCGTCGCTGGCGCACGTGGCACTCGGTCAGATCACCGCCGCCGACGGCGAGGCGCTGGCCACCGTCACCTACGTGAACGGGCTCTCGTGGCTGTTCTCGGCGCCGACGCTGTTCGTGTTGTTCATCCCGATCTTGGGCATCGTCGCCGATGTGGCCGCCACCGCGGTGGGTATGGCCTTACGTGGCAGGGGACTTGTGCAGGTCTGCATTGGTCTGGCCGGCCTGGTCTCCTACGGCGCCTGGGCGCAGGGTGCCGCCGCACGCTCGACGCTGGTGTGGGCGGCCCTGGTCGTCGGTGCCGCCCTTCCGCTTCTCGGCGCACTCGGGGCCGTCGGCGACACGCTGCGCCAAGCAAAGCCGAAGCTGATGTCACCCCTCGCCTTCGGGCTTCTGGCGGTGGTCGTGTCCCTGCTCGGCGCAGGGATCGGGCTGCTTCTCGTGATCCACTCCATCGGAGACGGCGAGATCGGCAACATCCACGCAGACCTTGTCGGCACGGCCCAGTTGCGGATCGTGGTCGGTGCGGCGGCGATCGCAGCGTTGGGGGGCCTCTTCTACTGGGGCCGGATCGCTTTCGGTGCGGTTCTACCCGAGATGCCCGGCAAGGGCTTGGCGCTACTCGCCACGGCGGCCGTCACCCTCTGGGGTGTGCCGTGGCTGGTGGCCGGCATCTCTCCGATGGAGGCGAGCATCGCGGCGTGGCTCGCCGCGGCAGGCGGAGTGATCCTCGCCTTGGCGGTGCTGGTCGGGATGGGTGCAACCATCCTCGCCCGGCGCCAGGCCGCGGGCGGTGAGGGCCCCTCGGAGAGCGAGTGGGGCAGCGGCGCAACTCTGGAATGGCGTGCCGACTTGGCAGCCGGCGTGGAGCTCGTCGAGGGCCCTTATCCACTGCTCGACGGAAAGGACGCATCCTGATGTCGTCGTTGGCAACCATTCCGGTCGGGGTTGCACCGGGTGTCGAACCAAGGCGGCGGCAGCTGCTGTTAGCCTCGACGTTCGCGGCGGGTGGCTCCGCTGTGCTGGTTCTGACGCTGTTGGGTGCCTACCTGCAACAACGCAGCGCCGTGGGCGACGCGTGGCTGGCCGAGAACAACATCCCGCTCACGCAGCCGACGATGCAGCTCTTCACGCTGTTGATGAGCATGTTCACCGTGCAGTGGGCGGTCTATGCCATCGCCCGCGATCAGCGGGGCTACGCGTACCTGGCCGCCGGGCTCTCCATCATGTTGGGACTCGCGTTCATCAACCAGACGTGGTTCCTCTACACCCGGGTCGAGCTCCCTCTGGACTCCACCGAGGGTCCCCTGTTCTACGCCGCCACGGGTGCGCACCTCGCGATGTTGGGCGCCGCCATCGTGTTGCTCGGTCTGAACACGTTGCGCTCGCTTCTGGGCGCGATGTCGAGTCGCCGCCCCGACGGGTTTGCCGCCGCGGCGATCTACTGGCACGTCATGGCAGGTCTGTACTTCGCGATCTGGCTCGGCGTGTACGTCCTGAAGTAGGCCCACCAACCTCCAACGGAACAGAACCTTGATCACCACAGGATCCAAGCTCTTCTTCGCCCTGGCCGGCGCCGCGTTCCTCGCGGCCGTCGTCTATGGCGTCATCACCAACGGCATCGACCACGGCGGCATTGTGTCGGTCCTCAGCGGCGACGGCGCAGTCGACGCCCTGTTGGGGCCGATCACATTCGGCTACAAGGGTGGCGTCGGCGATCATGTCGGCTACGCCATCCTCATGGGCTTCGCCGGAGCCTCCTTCGGGTTGGGTTTCGCCACTTCGGCGTTTCGTGACGCCGACGCCGAGGCGCTCGCGCAGCTCGATGGTGTCGAGGCCGCCGCCACCGCTGTGCCCACCACGGCGCTCAACGCCTGGCCGTTCGTGGGGGCCCTAGCCGCCATGGCGGTGGTCGTGGGGCTCGCAACATCGTCGGTCCTGTTCATCATCGGCTGTTCCGCCCTGGTGGTCGTCGCCGTCGAGTGGACCATCTCGAGCTGGGCGGAGAATCGCACGGTGGATCAGACGGCGAACCGCCTCATCCGCAACCGGATCATGCTTCCCATCGAGGTGCCCGTGGGCGCCGTCCTGTTGGCCGTTGCCCTCGTCTACTGCATCTCGCGGATCCTCCTCGCCGTGTCCGAGGCGGGTGCCGTCTGGGTCGCACTAGTGCTCGCCGCGTTGATAATGGGTGTGGCCGTGCTGCTCAACTCACGTCCTCAGATGAAGCGGTCGCTGGTCGTCGGGGTGTTGGTGGTTGGTGCTGTGGTGGTCCTTGCGGTGGGCATCGTCGGGGCCGTCATCGGTCCCCGCAGCGTCGAGCGCCACGGACCGCTTGAAGGCGCAGCCCCCAGCGCGACTACCTCGGCCCCGGGCCAGGAAGGCTGATCGATGGCTTCAACCACCCCCGATCGCTCCCACACGCGTGGCTATGTCATAGCGGGCGTCCTCACGGCGTTGATGGTCGTCGGAACGCTCCTGTTGCTCCGCAACATCACCGACGTCGCCGGCCACCCGCTCAACACGCTGCGCCCCCTCGGCGATCAGGCACGGAAGATCGACGATCTGGTGGTGCCGGTCTTCGCCGTCGCCGGCATCGTGTTCGTGCTGGTCGAGGGCGGGGTCATCTTCCTGATCGCCCGTTTCCGACGCCGCAGCGACGACGCCGATGGCGAAGGCGATCCGGTGCAGATCCACGGCAACTCGAGCCTCGAATGGGCGTGGACCGCCGTTCCCGCCCTGATCCTCGCCGTGATCGCAGCGTTCAACGTGGCGGCCATCTGGGACCTCGAAGGAGATGCCCAGAACGCGGAGATGAACGTGGAGGTCGTGGGCCAACAGTGGTGGTGGGAGTTCCGCTACGACACCAACGAGGACGGCAAACCCGACGTGATCACGGCGAACCAACTGGTGATTCCCGCCGACACCACGGTGGGCGTGAACATCCGCTCCAACGACGTGATCCACTCCTTCTGGATCCCCACCCTCAACGGCAAGCGCGACGCCGTGCCCGGACGTGTCCACAAGATCGCCCTCCACGCCGACAAGCCGGGCATCTACGAGGGCCAGTGCACCGAGTACTGCGGGCTCTCCCACGGCTACATGCGCATGCAGGTGAAGGCGCTGACCAAGGCCGACTACGAGAAGTGGCTGGACAACCAGCTCGACGGGCCGGTCGAACCGAAGGCCGACACCCCGGCCGCCGAGGGCAAGGCGATCTTCAACACGAAGTGCGCGAGCTGTCACCAGATCGACGGCTACGACACCTCGGGGGCGCCCACGGCGTCGGGTGAGCCCGACCCCGAATACGGCGGCGCGGATCATCCCCTGGTTTCCGGCAACGCGCCGAACCTGACCCACCTGATGAGCCGCGACCACTTCGCCGGCGGCATGTTCCCCCTCTACGACAGCTACGACGAGGGCGCTGCGCGAACCTCGGCGATGCCCAGTGGGGATCCGAGCCAGGGCGAGCTCGGCGACTGGCTGCGCGATCCGCCCGGCAAGAAACCCATGGCTTCGGATCGTGCCCGGGGTATGCCGAACCTGAACCTGTCCGAAGACGAGATCGACAAGCTCGTCGCCTACCTGACCACCCTCAAGTAGCGAGGCCGAGGATCCATGGCACTCATCGAAGCCCGCACACCGGCGGAGCTCTCCCCGCCGCCGCAACAGACCAAGCAGCTCGGCATCTTCGCCCGACCCGTCGAGACGACCGGCTGGAAGAGCTGGCTCTTCACGGTCGACCACAAGAAGGTCGGTATCCTCTACGGCGTCGCCTCGATGTTCTTCTTCGTCGTAGGCGGCTCCGAGGCGTTGTTGATCCGCACCCAGCTCGCCCGCCCCGGCGGCAAGCTGTTGTCGGCGGCGCTCTACAACCAGGTGTTCACGATGCACGGCATCACCCTGGTCTTCCTGGTGGTCATGCCGATGATGGCGGCGCTCGCGAACTTCCTGTTGCCACTACAGATCGGCGCCCGCGACGTGGCCTTCCCACGGCTGAACGCGTTCAGCTTCTGGTGCTACCTCTTCGGCGGCCTGTTCCTGAACTCCGCATGGTTCCTGGGTGGCGGCGCCGACGGCGGCTGGTTCAACTACGCGCCCAACAGCAGCGTCACGTTCTCGCCCGGCCACGGCATCGACTTCTACGCGCTCGGCCTGTTGATCGCGGGTATCGCATCGACGGTCTCGGCGGTGAACCTGATCATCACCGTCATCAACATGCGGGCGCCGGGCATGACCTGGATGCGCCTGCCCGTGTTCACCTGGATGACTCTGGTGACCCAGTTCCTGCTGGTGTTCTCCCTGCCGGTCATCACCGTGGCCCTGTTCCTGTTGATGTTCGACAGGCTCTTCGGCTCGAACTTCTTCAACGCGTCACTCGGCGGCGACCCGCTGTTGTGGCAGCACCTGTTCTGGATCTTCGGGCATCCCGAGGTCTACATCATGATCCTGCCCGCGTTCGGCATCACATCCGAGTTGATCCCCACCTTCAGCCGAAAGCCGATCTTCGGCTATCCGTTCATGGTCGCCTCCGGCATCGCCATCGGGTTCATGGGCTTCGGGGTGTGGGCACACCACATGTTCGCCTCGGGCATGGGCCCCGTGGCGGTCACGGCGTTCTCGGTGTCCACGATGTTCATCGCGGTGCCCACGGGCGTGAAGATCCTCAACTGGCTCGCCACCGTCTATGGCGGACGATTGCGGATGACCACCTCGATGTGCTTCGCGCTCGGCCTGGTGTCGATGTTCACCATCGGCGGGCTCTCGGGGGTGACCCACGCGCTGGCGCCGGCCGACACCCAACAGACCGACACCTACTACATCGTCGCCCACTTCCACTACGTGCTCTTCGGTGGGTCCATCTTCGGTGTGTTGGGTGGCTACTACTTCTGGTGGCCCAAGTTCTTCGGCCACATGCTCGACGAGAAGATCGGCAAGTGGCACTTCTGGCTCACACTCATCGGCATGAACCTCACCTTCGGACCGATGCACATGCTGGGCCTCCAGGGGATGAGCCGGCGCATCTTCAGCTACAGCGACGGTCAGGGCTTCGATCTGTGGAACCTCGTCGCCACCATCGGCGCCTTCACGATCGCGGTGAGCCTCTTGGTGTTCTTCTACAACTGCTGGGTCTCCTACCGCCGCCACAAGGCCAACCCGCAGGACCCCGGTCCAGACCCGTGGGACGCGCGGAGCCTGGAATGGTCGGTCCCGTCGCCGGTGCCGGAGCACAACTTCGACGAAATCCCCCAGATCGAGGAGTTCGACGACTTCTGGCACCGCAAGTACGGCCACGACGAGAACGGCCGCCCCGTCAAGATCGCCGATGCGGCAGACGTGGCGCAGAAGGGCGACGCCACCGGAGTGCATCTTCCCTCGCCGTCGTACTGGCCCATCGTGTTGGCAGCGGGGCTGCCCTTCATCGCCTACGGCCTGATCTTCAATCTGGTCTGGGCCGCTATCGGTGCGCTTCTCGTGATCGTGTCCATCTGGGGCTGGGTCATCGAGCCCTCCACTGCACCGCACGCGGAGCATCCTGGCGAGCAGCAACATGAACCCGAGCCCGAGGGTGACGGCGGCGAGACCGCCACGACCGCGGGTGAGCTGGAGGAGGCGACCGTTGACTGATGTCGTGACTGCCGAGGAGGCAGAGGACACAGCGCAGCTCGGAGGCGTGGCCGAGCCCCACACACCCGGCCCCGAGGATTCCCACGGGATCCACTCCGGTCACCACACCAACACGGGCATCTCGAACGAGAAGCTCGCCATGTGGCTCTTCTTGGGCTCGGAGTGCCTGCTCTTCGGCGGGTTGATCTCCACCTACCTGCTCTACAAGAACCGCCCGGGTGCGCTGATCTTCAAGGACGCATCCGAAGGGGCCCGCGCCGGCAGCCCGGTGCGCATCTCGGAGTTGTTCGACATCCCCTTCACGTCGGTCAGCTCCTTCGTGTTGTTGGCAAGCTCGCTCACCATGGTCTTCGCGGTAACCGCAGCAGCGCGCAACGAGCAGTCCCGGCTTCGTCTGTGGCTCGGCGCCACAGCCGGCCTCGGTGCGGTGTTCATCGGCGGCCAGGTCTACGAGTTCACCACCTTCGTCCGCGAGGGGCTCGGCTACACGTCGAACGTGTCCAGCTCGGCCTTCTACACGCTGACCGGCTTTCACGGCGTACACGTGACCCTGGGTATCCTGATGTTGTTGTCGTGCCTGGCGCTCACGTACCGGGCGCGGCGCCCACCGGCGGAGGCCATAGAGATCGTCGGCCTCTACTGGCACTTCGTCGATGTCATCTGGATCGTGATCTTCACCGTCATCTACCTCATCCCGTAGGCGAGAGCTCCAATGACCTCAGTCACCGCAGATTCACCCACCGTCGGCCACGGCGAGGGCCACGGCCACCCCTCCGACATCACGTACTGGAAGGTCGGCCTGTTCCTCGCGGCGGTCACGGGCCTGGAGGTGTCCACCTACTGGTGGCCCGAGTCGGCGCGCCGCGTCGCCGGTGTCGCCCTCATCATCATGATGGTGGTCAAGTTCGTCACCGTCGCCGCGTACTTCATGCACCTCCGCTTCGACGCTCTGATCCTGCGTCGCGTTTTCGTGTTCGGCATCGTCATCGCGTTGGCGGTCTACATCGGGACTTTGACCTCGTCGGTCTACTGGTGGAACTCGGGTGTCGATCCGGTCGTCGACGTTCCGCGGGCCAAGCCCGTACCCCCTGCTCCGCCGGAGCCGGCACCGGTCGCGCCGGCGTCGGGCGGCGGCGGTCACTGACCCCGGTGCTTCGGTGACAGCCACCTCGGCCTTCCCGGAGTGGCAACCCCATCCCGAGGTCTGGCTGCTCGTCCTCGGGGTGATCGCCTGTGGTCTATACGTGTCCCGGGTGATCCAGCCCCGCGCGGTTGCGGCGGGTGGAAGCCCGATCACCGCCGCCCAGCGCCGCTGGTTCGCGCTCGGCGTGGTGGTGTTGTGGTTGGCGTCGGACTGGCCGATCCACGACGTGGGCGAGGAACGTCTCTACTCGGCACACATGCTCCAGCACATGTTGTTGACCGTGGTGGTCCCCCCGGTGTTCCTGTTGGCGACACCCGAATGGCTCGGTCGTCTCATCCTGGGCAACGGAAAGGTCAACCGGTGGTTCCACCGGCTGGCGCGGCCGATTCCGGCCGCGGTGGGCTACAACGTGCTCGCAGCGCTGAGCCACTGGACCGGCATCGTGAACCTCGCAGTGGAGAACGGCCCGTTCCACTACCTGGTGCACGTGCTGTTCGTGTTCACCTCGCTGCTGGTCTGGGTGCCGGTGTGCGGTCCGTTCCCCGAACTGCGGCTGTCCCCACCGGGCCGGCTGATCTACATCTTCCTGATGTCGTTGATCCCGGTCATCCCCGCGGCGTTCTTCGTGGCCGCAACGTCGCCCCTCTACCGCGCCTATGACCACGGGATCCGGTTGTGGGGCATCTCCATCATGGAGGACCAGCAGTACTCCGCGGTGGTGATGCAGGTGGTGGAGGGGACCTACCTCTGGGTGATCATCATCTACGGGTTGTTGCGTTGGCTGGGCTCATCCGAGCGCGAGCGGGGCTCGAAGTTCCGCGGGAAGCTCGTCACGTCGTCCGAGGCGTAGGCACCCGTGCCCGTCGGGTCAGCCGGTCACTGAGCCCCGGCGGTCCGCCTGGCGGACCCCAGGCGCTTGTCGACCACCATCATGGAGAAGTCGGCGACGGCTATCACATGGTCGTCGCCGTCGTCGCCGGTTCCGCTCAACACCTTGCACTCCACCACGATGAGGCGACTGCCCAGCTTCACCACCTCCGCACGAGCCACCACGACATCGGAGCGGTGGGTGCCGAGGTAGCGGACGTGCATGTCGGAGGTGACCAGCGTCTCCTTCGTGTGGTCGAAGCCACGGCATCGTGCCGCGGCCAGAGCACAGGCCATGTCCACGAGGGTGGCGATGGCCCCACCGTGGAGGTTCGCCATCGACCCCATCGCTTCGCGCCTCACCGGCATGCGTACCTCGGCGATGCGTGATCCCTCCTCCGGCACTTCGAACTCCAAGCCCAGCAGCGAGTGAAGTGGAACGTGGCCGCCGGCTTCGGCGGGGAGGTCGTTCGTGTCGGGTTCGGTCTCGTGTCCAGTGGTCATCTTCGCAATCCCATTCGGTGGTTCGGTCGCGGTCTCAGGACTCCCAGCGGAAGCGCCACGCGGCAACCAGGGGCATTCCGATCGCCCACAGGAACAGCACCGCCCAGGAGCCGCCGTGTACGTGTTGGCCAGGCGTGAGAGATCCGATGACGGCATCTGAGAGCGCTGCCGCCGGGAAGATCTCGGCGATGCTGCGCAGGGCGTGGGGCAGCTTCTCGAACGGCACCATCATCCCTCCGGTGATCAGCAAGAGGAGGTAGAGCCCGTTGCAGACCGCGAGGTTGAGCGTCCCCGAAAGCGTCCCCGCCAGGAACAGGCCGAGCCCCGCGAAGGCGGCTGTGCCGAGGATCGCCGCTGCGATGGCCGCCGCCCAGCCGCCGGTGGGGCTCCAGCCCAGCGCGGCACCTGCGGCGATCAGCACCGCGAACTGCGCCGTCTCGGTGACCAACACGCTGAGGATCTTCGCCCCGATCAGTCGCGGTCGACCCAGAGGTGTGGCGCCCAGGCGCTTGAGCACCCCGTAGTAGCGCTCGAACCCCGTGCCTATCCCCAGCGAGACCATCGATGACGACATGACGGCCAGAGCCAGGACCGCGGGGGTGAGGAAGTCGACGGGTCGGGCGATGCTTCCTTTCGGCAGGACGTCGACGTTCGCGAAGAACACCAGGATCCCGAGGGGGATCCCCACCGAGACGATGAGCTGCTCGCCTTGGCGGAAGGTGAGGCGTAGCTCGCTGCGAACCTGTGCCACGAGTGCCTTCACGAGTGGCCTCCGCGTCGCCGCGCCGGTTGTGAGCGCTGCGTCTCACCCGGCGACCGTTCGCCGGTCAGGCGGGCGAAGAGGTCGTCGAGGCGCTGGCGTCCGGCCCGGAGGTCGCCCACGAGGACGTCGTGTGTGGCCAGCCAGCTCGCCAACCGGGCGACACCATCGGGCGTGGGGCGCGCCATGATCCGGTAGACGCCGGGTGACTCCTCCACCGAAGTCGCGCCCAATGCCTCGCCGAGTTGTGCCATGTCGAGGCCCGCGACAGCCCGGAACTCGAAGTCCTCCGGCTCGCCGGTGGCCAACAGGTCGTGTGGCGTGCCGTCTGCCACCACCTTGCCCCGGTCGATGATGACGATGCGATCCGCGAGCATCTCGGCCTCCTCCAGATCGTGCGTCGTCAACACGATGGCGACACCGTCGCGGCGGAGGTCCTGGATCAACGAACGGATCAGCTGCTTGCCCTGGAGGTCGACTCCTGCGGTGGGCTCGTCCAGGAAGGCAACCGACGGACGGCCGACCAACGCGAGCGCCAGCGACAATCGCTGCTGTTCGCCACCGGATAGGGAACGCCAACTGCTGCTGCGGCGATGCTCGAGGCCCACCATCGACAACAACTCCTCGGAATCGAGCGGGTCGTCGTAGTAGGAGGCGAAGAGGCGGATGGCCTCGTGCGGCCGGATTCCCGTGTAGACGCCGCCGTCTTGGAGCATCACCCCGATTCGTCGAACCACCTCGGTGTGGTCGCGGGCCGGATCGAACCCACACACCCTGACGGTGCCCGACGACGGCCTGCGGAAGCCCTCGAGACATTCCAGCGTGGAGGTCTTGCCTGCCCCGTTGGGGCCCAGCACCACGGTGACGGCAGCCGCTTCGGCCACGAAGGAGATGCCGTCCACCGCGACCACGTCGCCGTAGCGCACCGCCAGGGAGTCGACCTCAACTGCTGGCACCAGCGACCTCCTGTTCTTCCAACCGCGCACCCGGCGCGCCGCCCGATGCCGGCTTGGGACGCTATCGCCGCCGTGTGCCGCGGCGACAACCCCGAACGGCCGGGAGGGTGGGGGGAGCTACCGTGGCGACCCATGCTCGATGTCCGACGATTCCGAAGCGAACCCGACATCATCCGCGCGGGCTTGGCCCGCCGCGGGGAGGACGTCTCGGTGGTCGACGAGGTGATCGACCTCGACGCCGAGGTGCGCCGTCTCTCGGCGTCCCGCGACGATATTCGTGCCCGGGTGCGGACCATCTCCCACGAGGTCGGCCAACTCCATCGCGACGGGCGCAAGGAGGAGGCAACCGAGCTGCAAGCCGAGAGCCGGGCGCTGGGCGACGAGGAGAAGCGGCTCGACCATGCCGCCGACGAAGCGGCGGCGACCTTGCGTGACCGGCTGCTGCGGATCCCCAACCTGCCCTCGGGTGACGCTCCGGACGGCGCGAGCGAGCACGACAACGTCGTGGTGCGTGTGGAGGGGGCGGCAGCTCAGAGCTTTGAGGATCACCAGCGCGTCCCACACTGGGAGATCGGCGAGCAGTTCGGCCTGTTGGACCTGGAGCGCGGCGCGAAGCTCTCGGGGTCGATGTTCGTGATGTACCGCGGGCTAGGCGCAGCGCTGGTCCGGGCGCTGTGTCAGCTTGCGCTGGACCGCAACGCCGATCTCTACGAGGAGATCCGGCCGCCCACGTTGGTTCGTACCGAGACCATGGTGGCCACGGGTCATCTACCCAAGTTCGAGGAGGACGCATACCACCTGGAGCGTGACGACCTCTGGGCCATCCCCACCGCCGAGGTACCGCTCACCTCGCTGGCCCGCGATGAGATCCTCGACGGCGCGACCTTGCCGAAGCGGCTGATGGCGCACACGAGTTGTTTCAGGCGTGAGGCCGGCTCGGCGGGCAAGGACACCCGCGGGCTGTTGAGGGTCCACGAGTTCGACAAGGTCGAGATCCTGGCGTACGCGACGCCGGATCAGGCGTCGGAGCTGCACAGCGAACTGCTGGCCCGCGCCGAAGGCCTGCTCGCGGATCTGGGCCTTTCGTACCGGGTGCTGGATCTCTGCGCGGGAGACCTCGGGGCCTCGGCCGCCCGCACGTTCGACCTGGAGGCCTACGCCCCTGGCGTGGACCGTTATCTCGAGTGCAGTTCGGTGTCGTGGTTCTCCGACTACCAGGCCAGGCGGGCAAACGTGCGATACCGGCCGACGGAGGGGACCGGCACCCAGGTCTGCCACACGCTCAACGGGTCCGCCCTTGCGGTGCCGCGGGTCTGGGCTGCGCTGGTCGAGACGCACCGCCTCCCTGACGGCAGCGTGTCGGTGCCGGAGGTGTTGAGGCCATACATGCGCGGAGTGGAGCGGATAGGGGACTGAGATGGGTGGAGAGGGCCACGCGCGCTTCGACTACACACGGGGTCGGCTGGATCGAGCCGATCTCGATCCCGACCCGCTGGTCCAAGCCCGCCGGTGGTTGGACGACGCCGTCGCCGCGGGCGTGGCGGAGCCGACCGGTGTCGTGCTCTCCACGGCGGATGCCAACGGCCGGCCGTCCTCGCGTGCAGTCCTGGCGCGGGGGATCGATCGCGGTGTCGTCTTCTTCACGAACTACCGGTCTGCGAAGGGACGTGATCTGGACGCGAACCCGAACTGCGCTCTGCTCTTCGCTTGGTTCGACCTGGAACGGCAGATACGTCTGGAGGGTAGAGCCGAGCGGCTCGACTCAGCGGGTTCCGACGCCTACTTCGAGAGCCGTCCGCGCGAGAGCCAGATCGGCGCGTGGGCGTCGCCGCAGTCGGAGGTGATCGCAGACCGCGAGGTGTTGAAGGCTTCCATAGCGGAGGTGGTCGAGCGGTTCCGCGACGGCGAGATCACCCGCCCGCCCCATTGGGGTGGTTATCGGGTCGTGCCCGAGACGGTGGAGTTCTGGCAGGGGCGGCCGAGCCGCCTACACGACCGGCTTCGCTATCGCCGCGACGGAGACACCTGGGTAATCGAACGTCTCGCCCCCTGAGCAACGTGCATCTCTAGTACAGGGCCGTACGGAGGCGGCGGCGGTGTCCGTCGGCACCGCAGTACCACGCGTCGCGCGGCCAGATGCGGTCGTCGTGGTCATGGCCGTGGATCTGCACGCCACACCACACCGCGACGTCGTGATCGCGCCACACCGCGGCATCGTCGAGGGCTCGCCACAGGTCGACCTCGATGGCGTCGAGTGCGGCCAGGGTCAGGTCGACGAGGGTCGGCGGTGGCAGCTGTGGGTCGATGAGGCGGAGGGCCAGGCGTGTGGCCTCGAAGTCGTCGAAGTCGATCTCGGTGGGGAGCGTTCCTTCGATCGACTGCTGGAGGATCGCGTTGAGCGCTCCGCAGGTGGCGGTGGGACGGGTCTGGCCACTGCGGATCGTCGATCCGATCGACCCGTCCGACTCGATGCCGATGTGGGGGCAACCGAACACCAGCATCGCCCCCCGACCTGCCGAGTCGGGGACGTGGCTGAGCGCCGCCTGCCAGCCGGTGCGTCCCAGGGCTGGAACACCGCCGAGGCCCGCAAGGGTGAACGAGGAACCCCAGTCGGCCTCCACCGCGTCGAAGAAGTCCGTGGTGAGCTCGTCGCGACAGATGCTGACCAAGGTCAGGGTCCGTTCGGTGGTGAATCCCAGGGGTTCCACCTGGCGCCTCACCTCCGCGAGGAAGTCGGCGACGTCGAGGGCCCCGGGGAAGTGCTTGTCGACTGCCTCGTCGAATGCGGTCACGGGGCGGCAGTCTCGCGCCGCCGTACCAGCCACGCGAACGCGGCGCTTGCGGCGACGACACCCAGGCTGATCAACCCCAGGCGGACCGCGCCGATCTGGTCGATGCGGTCACCCACCCACGACTGGGTCTCCTGGAGCCGTGTGGCGAGGCCGGTGCCGCGGGTGCGCATGTTGAGCTGCTGGTGTTCGGCCCACCCGTAGTAGGCGACGACCGATCCTGTGACGACCAGGAGTGCGCCGCTGATGCGTCCGAAATGTGGAGCCACGCGCCGCATGGCCCGCACCAACCCCTCTCTGGCAAGGGCGACAGCGAAGGTCAGCAGCGTCACGAGGGACCCCATCCCCAACCCGAACACCACGAAGGTGCTCACGCCCGTGGCGAAGCTCTCCGAGAACGTCGTGGACAACACGGTGGTGAAGATGGGGATGGTGCAGCTCAGCGACGCGACCGCGTAGGAGATGCCGAAGAGGAACGTGGACCACGCCTCCTGGCCGCCCTTGCCGACCTTCAGCTTGGGGAGGCGGACGACCGGCTCGAACCCGAACAGCATCGCGACGCCCAACACGACCACGGCCACGCCCATGGCCGCGGTGACCCACGGGAGGCGATCGGCGATGCTCGACGCCACCGAACTCCAGATCACGCCCATGATCCCGAACACGAGGAGGAACCCGGCGGTGAGGCTCGCACCCACGCCCACGGCGCGGAACAACGCGGTGGAGGTCGGCACTTCCTCGTCGTCTGCCCGCCCCAGGTAGTAGGAGAGGTACGCGGGCAGCAGCGTGAACCCACACGGGTTCAGGGTCGCGAGCATCCCCGCGGCGAAGGCGTAACCGGGCGAAGGTGCTGCCGCGAACATCACGATCCCACCAGATCGCGTATCCCCTGTTCGTCCAGCGCTCCCTCCACGATCGCCTTGACGGTTCCGTCCTCGGCGATGAGCACCGAGTGGGGAAGCTGTCGGCCACCGAACGCGGCGAGGATCTCGCCCTTGGGGTCACGGACGATGGGGTAGGTGACGCCGGTTCGTTCGACCGTCTTGGTGCCGGCGTCCACGCTGTCGGCCACGTCGACCCCCACCACCACGACCGAACCGCCCGAGTCGTCGGCAACCTTCTCCAGCGCCGGCATCTCGGCGAGGCATGGCGCGCAGGTTGAGCTCCAGAAGTTCACCAGGGTGGTGGTGCCGGCGAAGGTGGAAAGCGACCCCGTCGTTCCGTCGAGGTAGGTGAAGGTGGCCGACGGGGCCTCCCGGCCGACCTCCGCGAGACCGTTCACCTCGACGTCCGCGTTGGGGGTGCCGCTGACCATCTGCTCGGGGGAGATCGTCTCCCTCCTGGCGGAGGGGTCGGTCCGGCCGGCCAGGAACCACCACGCGGCACTCAACGCGAGTGCAGCCGACAGGCAGCTGATCGCAATGAGGGTCGGGAGGGAAGGCGCCGGTGCCCGGACCGGTGTCTCGGTGTGCGACATGGCAGCGTCAGGTTACGGGCGCGCCCCCCGGGAGGTCACACCGCCTGGAGGAGACGGTGTGACCTCAGTCGCTCGGGGATCGGCACCAGGGGTAGCTGGTCGTCGGGACGCGGGGTCTTGGGGGGCCGGCCCCGCCGCCGTTTCGAGATGACGACCTTTCCACTGGAGAACAGTTGGCCGCCCCACACGCCCCATGGCTCGCGCCGGGCGAGTGCGCCCTCGAGGCACTCCGCCATCACGGGGCAGGTGGCGCAGATGTGCTTGGCGCGGGCGATGTCGTGCAACTCGTCGGAGAAGAACACCCTGGTGAGCTCACCGGTGAGCGTGGAGCAGGCGGCGAGCGCGGTGGGGACCGCGTCGAACTCGGAGTCGTGGCCGGTTGGTGCTGGAATGGGGATCGTGGGGGCACCCATGTCGGTGGTTCCTTTGCTGGAGGTCCGGTAAATGAGAAGAGGCCGCCGGGTTGTCCCGGCGGCCTCTGGAGAGCGGTTTCCTTCTTGGAGCTTGCGCTGTCAGGAAGGGCCTCCTCGGGCCGCCGGAAGGTTCATCCGGCCCTCGAAGTACTTGGTGGTGTGGGCGTTGGCGACCACCGACGCGCGACGGGCGACCGCTGCGGTCGTGCTCGTCTGCGAATGCCAGGTGCGGGACTTCATCGGGGGTTTCCCTCGAGATCGGTGGTTTCGCCGTCCCGGCCGATCCCGCGAGAGGACGGCCCGAAAGACATCGGTCGAGAAGATCACAGCTTGCAACGCCCGTCAAGTGAATTTCGGAACCACCTCGAAAGCGGGGACGCTGCGAGGCGAGCTACTCGACCAGCGCGTATCGCAGTCGCGGGCCTTCCTTGCGGCGCCGAGCCCGCCCGGCGAGGCGGAGGTGTTCGAGGTGTGCGTAGGTCTCCGACTCGGCCATGGGCCCCCACGAACGCGGTTGGAACAGGTGGTGGGAGAACTCCTCCACGTCGGCTTCGCCGATCTGGCCGGCGATCTCCACCAGTAGCGCGAGGCGTTCCTCGTGGTGCTTGCGGATCTCGGCCGCGCGGCCTTTCAGGTCGGAGAAGGGATGCCCGTGCGCGGGCAGCACGTTGGTGACGCCCTCGATCGAGGCCACGGTGTCGAGAGCGTCGAAGAACTCCGAGAGGGTGTCGCTGGACTGGAGGCCGGAGATGTGGGGGGTGATGGTGGGCAGCACGTGGTCGCCGGAGAGCAGGGTTGCACCCGCTGGGTCCAGCAGGCATATGTGATCGCCGGTGTGGCCGGGTGTGTGGACTGTGATCCACTCACGGCGAGCGAGGCGGATGACCTCGCCGTCGGCGAGTCGTCGTGTGGGCTGGGGAGTCAGGAACCCGCGCTTGGTCTGCTCGTCCCATGTGCGCATGAAGAGGATCTCGCTCCTGCCGGGGAAGGGCACGGCGCCGCCCCAGGGTGTGAGGCGGGCGGGGATGTCGGGAATGTCGCCGTCGCCCAGGAGGTAGTTGGCGAACTCGGCGATGTCGAAGCCGTCGGGATCGACGATCGGCACCCGCTCGTCGAGCAGCTCTTGGAGATCGTCGTCGGTTTCGTCGAAGACCGACCGGAACCGTTCGTGCGCCACGATGTCGGCGTCCGCCACGATCCGGAGCCGCCCAGCGCCGCCGAAGTGGTCGGGGTGGCTGTGGGTGACCAGCACCGTGTGTATGCGCTCGGGGGTCGCGCCCAACTGTGCGAGGCGATGGGTGAGCGCCTGGTACGAGCCGGGATCGGGCATGCCCGGGTCCACGACGGCGAAGCCCTCCTCGTCCTCGAACACGTAGCAGTTCACATGGCCCAGGCCGGGCAGGATGATGGGGAGCTGCGCCCGATAGACGCCCTCGGCCACCTCGGTGATCTCCTCCGCCGCAGACCGCTTCTCCTGGCGGTCGGGGAGCGGTAGGTCGGCCACCAGGGCAAAGTACTTGACCGGGCGGTCAAGTGGCCACGGGTGCCTCTGCATCCTCGGTCATGTCGGCCCGCTCCTCGGAGTTGAGTAGGCGGTGGATCAGCGCTCCGGCGGCACCCCCGATCAACGGGAACACAAGGAACGCCCACACCTGCTCGAGGTGCGCCGAGTCCGGAGCGAAGGGAGCCACGCCGAGCGAGCGGGCAGGGTTGACCGAAGTGTTGGACACCGGAATGGAGATCAGGTGGATCAGCCACAGGGTGGCGCCCGCGGCCAGCCCGCCGAAGCCCGCCGGGAATCTCGGGTGTGTGGTGGCAAGTACGACCATGATCAACAGCGCCGTCAACCCGACCTCCACCAGGGCGACCGACGCGAGGCCGAAGCCGAGCGGGGAGTGCTCGCCGTAACCGTTCGACGCCAGGCCGCGGGGAACTTGGACGTTGTCGCTGAAGGAGAACACGAACCTGAGGAGTGCGCCGCCGGCCAGCCCCCCGAGGATCTGGCCGACCCAGTAGACCGGCGCCAGCTTGGCGTCGAGCTTGCCGCCCACGACCATGCCCAACGTGACGGCAGGATTGACGTGACAGCCGGAGACGTGCCCGATCGCATAGGCGAGGATCAGCAAGGAGAGCCCGAAGGCCGTTGCCACCCCGAAGACGCCGACACCGCCGAAATCCCCCACGGCTGCGGCCGCGTAGACCGCGGTCCCGCATCCTCCGATGACGAGAATCGCGGTGCCGACCAGCTCCGCGAGGAAGATCCGTGCTCGTTGGTTCATTTTCTATTCCCCCTGTTCAGCGCCCCCCGGGTTGGGAACGAAGACCGTCGACCGCCAGTAGGACAGCTCGGCGACGCTCTCGCGGATGTCGTCGAGGGCGCGATGCGCGGTGGCCTTGCGCGGCACCGCCGCGAACGCGTCGGGGTGCCAACGGCGCGCCAGCTCCTTGATCGTGGACACGTCGATCGAGCGGTAGTGCAGCCACTCCTCGATCTCCGGGAGGTATGCGGCGAGGAAGCGCCGGTCCATGCCGATGGAGTTGCCACAGAGCGGCACAGTGCGCGGCTCGGGTACGTGCTGCTTGATGAACGCCAGGGTGGCTGCGCCGGCTTCGGCGAGCGTGACGTCGGAGGAGCGGATCTCCTCGAGCAGCCCCGAGGAGATGTGCATCTGGACCACCACATCGTCCATGCGGGTGAGCTCGGACTCGGGTTGGTGGATCACGAGATCGGGTCCCTCGGCGAGGATGTTCAGCTCGTCGTCGGTGACCAGGGTGGCGATCTCCACGATCACGTCGCGCGTCTGGTCCAGTCCGGTCATCTCCAGGTCCATCCACACGAGCACGTCGGGAGACTACCCACAACGTGTCGGATCTCCACCCGTCGCGGCACCCGTAGCATCGCCGGATGCTCGAACTGCCCGTGCGCCGCCTCGACCCCGATGTCGAGTTCCCCTCATACGCCCGGCGGGGCGACGCCGGCTTGGATCTCCGATCCACGATCGACCTCACCCTCGGTCCGGGCGAGCGAGCTCTGGTACCCACGGGGCTGGCAGTCGCCATCCCGGAGGGTTTCGCGGGTTTCATCCAGCCCCGCAGCGGCCTCGCGCTGAACCACGGGATCACCTGCCTGAACACTCCCGGGCTGATCGACGCCGGCTATCGCGGGGAGCTGAAGGTGTTGCTCGTCAACACGGACCGCAGCGAGCCGTTCGAGATCACCCGCGGGGAGCGGATAGCACAGCTGGTCATCCAGGCGGTCGAGCACGCGCAGCTCGTGGAGGTGGACGACTTGGGTGAGTCGCACCGTGGTGAGGGGGGTTTCGGCCACACCGGTCGTGGATGACGCATGACCACGTTCATCGTCGCAGCAGAAGTGATCGTTTCGCTCCGGTGAAGCGATAGCTTCGGTACCGGAAGTATCGCGACGTAACCAAGGGGCCCACACATGGCCATCGACACAACCGCTGCAGACGAGGTCGGATCGACGAAGCTCGATCGGGTCGTGATCCGATTCGCCGGCGACTCGGGCGACGGTATGCAGCTCGTGGGAGATCGCTTCACCGAGCTGTCGGCGGCCTTCGGCAACGACTTGGCGACTCTGCCCAACTACCCCGCAGAGATCCGCGCGCCGGCGGGAACCGTGGCCGGTGTGTCCTCCTTCCAGGTGCACATCTCCGACCACGACATCGTCACGCCGGGGGACGGGCCCAACGTGCTGGTGGCGATGAACCCGGCCGCGTTGAAGGCGAACCTCCGGGACCTCAGCCCGGGCTCCAGTGTGATCGTCAACATCGACAGCTTCACCCAGCGTGATCTCGACAAGGCCGACTACGAGGCGAACCCACTGGAGGACGATTCCCTGGGGCGTTTCAACGTCTACCGGGTCCCGATGACCTCCATCACCATCGAGGCGACCAAGGAGCTGGGCGTCAAGCCCCGCGACGCGGAGCGCTCCAAGAACTTCTTCGCGCTGGGGCTCATCTGCTGGATGTACACCCGACCCGCCAAGCCGATCATCGAGTGGATCGAGTCGAAGTACTCCGAGAAGGAGCAGGTCCGTGACGCGAACCTCGCGGCGTTCCGGGCGGGCCGCAACTTCGGCGAGACGGCAGAGCTGTTCGATCACCCCTATGAGATCCAGCCGGCGACGCTGCCCAAGGGCACCTACACGAACATCGTCGGCAACACGGCGGTGGCATACGGACTCATCGCCGGCGCGCAGCAGGCCAAGCTGGCTCTGGTCTACCCGAGCTATCCCATAACGCCGGCGTCGGAGATCCTCCACGAGCTCTCCAAACACAAGAACTTCGGTGTGCGGACCATGCAGGCAGAGGACGAGATCGCTGCCGCCGCGATCGCGATCGGCGCAGCGTTCTCCGGTGCGCTGGCCGTCACCGGAACCTCGGGTCCCGGCCTCGACCTGAAGGCCGAGGCGCTCGGCTTGGCGGTCAGCCTCGAGTTGCCGATGGTGATAGTCGATGTGCAGCGGGCGGGGCCTTCCACGGGCATGCCGACCAAGACCGAGCAGACCGACCTGTTCCTGGCCCTGTACGGACGTCACGGTGAGTCGCCGTTGCCGGTGGTCGCGGCGGCGTCGCCGTCGGACTGCTTCGACTCGGCGTTCGAGGCGGTGCGCCTCGCGGTGAAGTACCGCACACCGGTCATCCTGTTGACCGACGGCTATCTCGCCAACGGCGCCGAGCCCTGGCTTCTGCCCGATGTCGCGGCGCTGCCCGACATCTCGGTGGAGTTCGCAACCTCGCCCAACCACGACGACGGATTCTGGCCCTACCTCCGCGACCCGGTGACCCTCGCACGCCCGTGGGCAGTGCCCGGCACGCCGAAGCTGATGCACCGCATCGGTGGCATCGAGAAGGAGGACGGCTCCGGCAACATCAGCTACCAGCCGGAGAACCACGAGCGGATGGTGCGGCTACGTCAGGCGAAGGTGGAGGGCATCTCCGCCGACATCCCCCCGATCGAGGTCGACCACCAGGACGGCGCCGAGCTGCTGGTGATCGGTTGGGGTTCCACCTGGGGGGCGATCAAGGCGGGGGTTCGCCGAGTACGGGCTGGGGGCCACGCCATCGCCCAGGCTCACATCCATCACCTGAACCCGCTGCCGGCGAACATCGGCGAAGTGATGGCGCGTTATCCCAAGGTGCTGTGTCCCGAGATGAACCTCGGCCAGCTCGCACACCTGCTGCGAGGGAAGTTCCTCGTCGACGTCCAGAGCTTCACGAAGGTGACCGGCGTTCCGTTCAGGGCGGCGGAGATGGAGGCACGCATGCTCGAGGAGATTGCACGATGAGCCAGACAACCCCTGTGACGTTGAGCCGCAAGGACTTCGAGTCCGGCCAGGAGGTTCGGTGGTGCCCGGGCTGTGGCGACTACTCCATCCTCGCCGCCCTCCAGTCGGTTCTACCCGAGTTGGGCGTCGAGCCACACAAGATGGTGTTCGTCTCGGGCATCGGCTGTTCCTCGCGGCTTCCCTACTACATGAACACCTACGGGGTTCACTCGATCCACGGTCGTGCCCCGGCGGTTGCAACGGGCGTCGCGATGACCCGACCCGACCTGCATGTGTTCGTGATCGGCGGCGACGGCGACATGCTGTCGATCGGAGGCAACCACCTGATCCATGCCCTGCGCCGCAACGTCAACTTGAAGATCCTGATGTTCAACAACCAGATCTACGGGTTGACCAAGGGCCAGTACTCGCCCACCTCCGAGCAGGGGAAGGTGACCAAGTCCACCCCCTTCGGCTCGATCGATCACCCCTTCAACCCCATCTCGGTGGCAATCGGTGCCGAGGCCGGCTTCGTGGCCCGCACCCACGACATGGACCGCAAGCACATGATGGAGACCTTTCGGCGTGCCCACGAGCACCGTGGTGCGGCTTTCGTCGAGGTGTACCAGAACTGCAACGTGTTCAACGACGGCGCGTTCGACGACATCCTCAAGAAGGACGCCCGGCCCGACATGTTGATCCCGCTGCGTCACCGCGAGCCCATCCGCTTCGGCGCCGACGGCGAGCACGGGGTGGCCGTCAACGAGTTCGGCGAGCCCTACGTGGCGAGCGTGGCCGATGTCGGTGAGGACAACCTCTTGGTCCACGACGAGCACCGGCCCGATCCGACCCTGGCCTTCTCGCTGTCGCGACTGTCCACCGGGCCGCACATGCCCACGCCGATCGGAGTGTTCCGCGACATCGAACGTCCGGTCTACGAGGTCGAGGTCGAGGCGCAGGTGTCGGCCGCGATCGAGCGGCAGGGACCCGGCGACCTCGCGGCGGTGTTGGCCTCGGGACGCACCTGGACGGTGTAGCCCACCGCCCTCCGCTTTACTGAGGCGGTGTCAACCGACTGGAACCCGGTGCTGCGCGGGGAGCTCGACGCGCCGTACTTCGCCGAGCTTAGGGAGTTCGTCCGAGACGAGAGAAGGCGACACACCGTGTTTCCGCCTGCGAACGAGGAGTTCGCAGCGCTGCACCTCACGCCGTTTCAGGAGGTGAAGGTGTTGATCCTCGGCCAGGACCCGTACCACGGGCCGGGCCAGGCGCACGGGTTGTGCTTCTCGGTGCGTGAGGGTGTCGCGGTTCCTCCGTCGCTCCTCAACATCTTCAAGGAACTGCACAGCGACCTCGGCCTGCCGATGCCCACGACGGGGTGCCTGGAGCCGTGGGCAACCCAGGGCGTGTTGTTGTTGAATGCAACCCTGACGGTGCGAGCCCGGCAGGCCGGCTCGCATCAGGGTCACGGTTGGGAGCGGTTCACCGACGCCGTCATCTCCGCGGTCGACGGTAAGCCCGAGCGGGTGGTCTTCATCCTGTGGGGCGCGTCGGCTCGTCGGAAGAAGGCCCTCATCGACCTGAAGCGTCATACGGTGATCGAGTCGGCGCACCCTTCGCCGCTGTCGGCACACAACGGGTTCTTCGGGAGCCGGCCGTTCTCCCGTGCGAACGAGGCCCTCGAGGCAGCGGGACGAGAGCCCGTCTCCTGGATGCTTTGACAACGGTGGGGCCCTCCGGCGTGTGTGTGGCGCCGGGCCCCTGACGCGGCTCTCATCGCTGCTTCACAGGTTCATCACATCCGGGGCCGAAAACAACAGCATCAAGTCGGCGAAAGGCGCCGACGGAACCAAGGAGCCCCAGACATGAAGACCTCCCTTCGCCTCGTCGCAGCAAGCGTCGTCGGTGCGATCGCCCTGACCACGGGGGCCGGCGCGGCCGGCGCGTCGGTCTCGGCGTCGGCCCGGCGCAACCCGATGGAGGTGGTTCGGACCAAGTGCAACAACCAGATCACCTTCCGCTCGATCGTGTTGCACGACCTCGCACAGCGCATCAACCACGCTCAGCGGCTGAGCCCCGAGCAGAAGGAGCCGATGGTTGCTTCCATCAACGAGACCATCAACGTCCTCGAAACCGTCTATCGCCCCGCGGTGAACAACGCCACCACCCGAGAGGCGCTGGCCGAAGCATGCAAGGCCATCTTCGTCGACCTCCGCATCTTCGCGGTCTACGTCCCCCAGACCCGCTTCACCGCAATGGTCGACGCTCTGACCAACTGGAAGGACAACCTCGCAGTCAAGGTCCAGGCTGCCCACGACGCCGGTGAGGACACCGCCGAACTGGAAGCACTGTTGGCCTCTGCCGGCTCGAAGATCGAGGAAGCCACCACCAAGATCACCTCGGTCAGCCCCGACAGCTTCAACGCCGATCCCGAGGGAACCCGCGAGATCTGGGCGTCGGTGCACGACGGCCTCAAGAGCGCCTTCGTGGACCTCCTCCACGTGCACCAGGGGGTGACGCCTCCGGCGGGCTGAGCTTCCTCACCACCAAGAACCCGTTCTTCATCCCCGAAGGGTGTCCGGCTCAGCCCGGGCACCCTTCGCCCGTTCACGGACGGCATGGAGTCGCCGGCCGTCGGGAGAAGGTGTCAGCTCGATCCGTGCGACGGGCCGTCCCTGGTGGTGGGTGGTGGCCTCGGAGCCCACGAGGTCCATCCAATCCGGATGATCCGCCCAGACCCACGCCACCAGCCGCGGCGAGCGCGGGGCGGGATCGTCGCCCGGCCACTCGATCGCGGTGACGAGTCCGGCACCGAGACCGTGGCCGGAGTTCGCATACCGCCACCACCGGGCCCCGGTGTCGGACGCGGGCTGGAGCACGGGGAAATGGGTGTGGCCCATGAGGATCCACGGCCCCACCGTCGCAGCGCCACCCAGGGCGTCGAAGAGAAGCTCCTCGTCGAGGCTGTCGTAGGCGGAGCTGGCGCCGAAGCGGGGGCTCACGCGCAACAGGCCGTTTCTGCGGCGGCTGCTCAACAGCTCACGGGTCCTTGTCGGGGAAGGCAGGTCGTCAGGCGTCACGGGGATCGGGGCGTCCTTGAGCAGATCTGCCATCCAACTCGACAGCTTCCCCAGCGTCGATCGTCCCGGCCCGTTCCAACCGTCGGCGACGTGGCCGTGCAGGATGATCGCCTCCACTTCGTCGCCGCTGCGCAGGACGATCCAGTCGCTCATCACCACCGGACCGACATGTTCCGACAGCGCAGCGGTCAGCCGCTCGTCTGCGAAGACGTCGTCGTGGTTGCCGACGGTTCGGTGGTAGCGACCCGCTGCTGCGAAGTGGCTTTGTATCTGCTGGTAGATGGCGGCGTTGTTGGCCACGATCCGCCGTAGCTGCTCGCGGTAGGTGGCTTGTCGCAGCCCGTCGCCGAGGCGCCCGACCAGGGCGGCGCCGCCGAGGCGGAGTAGGTCGTACGCACTACCCCAGGCGGACCCACCGACCATCCAGAAATCCTCGACGTCGCCGTTCTCGACGAGAGTCGTGTTCGTCGTTGCGTACCAGTCCAACATTGCCACGTACAGGTCCCGGTTGTCCTGGGCGCCAACGAGGTCGACGCGACCAGCCGAACAGCGATGGAGGTCCGAAGTGACGACCAGGGGGGTCGATGCATCGATGGTGGCCACCCGGCCGAGGGCGCCTCCACTGCGGCCCGAGCTCAGACGCGCGATCACGCCCGGCAACGCTTCCATCGTCTGCTTCGCGTGGAGGTGGTTGCGCGCCGCCCGCCAGGCGACGAGAGCGGAGCCCGGCGGGGAGAGGACGACTGCAACCAGCAACTTGAGGGATGCCCACGTCCGAGCGATGACGCCGGGTCGGCCGCCTGCACCACGGTCGGTGCGTCGCCGGTCGGCACGATCGGCAAGCCGGCCGACGTGTGTCACGACGAGGGCCTCGATATCCACGGCCAGGATCTTTTCACCTCCGCCGCGTAGGGTCCCGACAAAGATCGTGCGGCGATGCGCGCACTCAACCTGGACCGAGCTACGGAGGACGATTGTGGAAGGGTTGCCGCTCGAGGGGATCGACCTCGATCGCCTGCGGCGCCGCTGGGGCCAGAAGTGGTCGGCCCTCGGCGAAGGGGTCCTTCCTGCATGGGTGGCCGATGCGGACGCCGCGCCGCTGCCGGTGGTGCTGGATGCGATCGGTCGGCTCCTCGATGCGGGCGATCTCACCTACCCACACCTCGACGCCCCCGAGCAGCTCACGACAGCCTTCGCGGCCCATGTCGCACGAAGGCACCGGTGGCACATCGACCCGGCGGACATCGTCATCGGCACCGACGTTGTTCAGCTCATGTCCTTCGCCATCGACCGGTTGAGCGAACCGGAGGCACCCGTGATGATCCACACACCGTGCTACAGCGGGCTCCACAAGGAGATCGCCGCGCTGCGCCGGCGGCTGTGGCCGCTGCCGTGGTCCCGTTCCCCCATGGGCTGGGCCGCATCCACCGATGACATCGTGGCCGGTGCCGAAGCGGGTGCCCGGCTGCTGATCCTCGTGAACCCGCACAACCCCACCGGGCGGTGCTGGTCGGCCGAGGAGCTCGACTCGTTGGCAGCGGTCGTGTTGGAGCACGACCTGGTCGTCGCTTCCGACGAAGTGTTCGCGGATCTGACCCTCGATGGACGGCAACACATCCCGATTGCCTCGCTCTCGGCGGAGATCGCTGCCCGGACCCTCACCGTCAGTTCACCGTCGAAGAGCCACAACCTGGCCGGTGTCCGCTGCGCTGTGGCCCACGTGGGAGGAGGTCCCGCGCTCGACCCGATCCGGCGCATACCCACGAGCCAACTCGGCAGCGTGTCCAACGTGGGGCTCGTGGCTGCGATGGCTGCGTGGACCCACGGCGAGGGATGGCTCGACGCCTTCGGTGACGCGATCGCCGATCGGCGCGACCAGGCCGTCTCGTTCATCGCGGATCATCTGCCGGCGGCGGAGATCGTGGTTCCCGAGGCGGGATACATGCTGTGGGTGGACCTGACTCGTGTGGGGTTGCCCGAGCCGGTCGAGCAGTTCTTCCTCGACCGGGCGATGGTGCGGGTGCTCGGCGGCGACGAGTTCGGCCCCGGAGGCGAGGGGTTTGTTCGCCTCAACCTGGCGACGTCGGGCGAGTTGCTCGGTGAGATCCTGGAGCGAATGGTCACCGCCGTCGACCTGTGGAGAGCGCAGTGAAGGGGCCGACGCCGAGCCGGTTGAGCACGGTCGTGGTGCCGTCGCTCGGAATGTGGGCAGAGGACTGGGACGAGCTCGTCGATGCCCTCCCCCTTCCCAGCCCCTTCCTCCGATCGTGGTGGTTGGGCCACGTTGCCGAGGGGGATCCCCACTTCGTCCTGGCCTTGGATGGGGAGGTGCTGGTCGGCGGAGCAGCCTTCCAGGTCACCGTGCGCCGTGGCGCCGAGGCAGTCGGGATGCTGGGTGACGGCCCACTTGCACCGGATCATCTCGACCTGGTCGCGCAACCAGGACGGGTCCATGAGGTGGTCGACGTCCTTCGCCGGTGGTTCCGCCGCCCCGGATCGCGGGTGATCGATCTGGTCGGCCTTGTGGACGAGGCGTGGATCCTCGGAGCCATGCCCCCAGGATCGATCGTCTACCCCCACGAGGTGGCGCCTTTTGCCCCCTTGCCGCCCGACTGGGCCGACTATCTGGCGGGTCGGCCGGGTCAGGTGCGTTCCACCATCACCAGGGGTACCAAGAGGCTGGGCAAGGCCGGGATCGTCGCGCGTAGACGCGAGCTGAGCGAGCCGGCTTTGGTCGATTCCGCCCTGGACGACCTCTACCGCCTCCACGACGCGCGGTGGGGTAGTGGATCTGCGGTGTTGGACTCGTGGGCAGGGTTCGCTGCGGCGCTATGGGCAGGGGCGCCGAGCGGCGAGGTGCGCGTGACCGACCTGGTCGATGCCGAGGGCGAGGTGGTGGCGATCGAGTTGGAGCTGTGTGTCGGACGACGCGTGGCGTTCTACCAGGCCGGCCGGATCGAGAGCCACGACCTGAGGGGCTCGGGCACGGTGTTGAAAGCAGCGGTCATCCGCGACGCGATCGACAACGGTGCGGTGGAGTTCGACCTGCTCCGGGGCAACGAGGCCTACAAAGCCGAGTGGGCTTCGGCGCAACGCCGCTTGCTGCGCGCCATCGGAGGCGTGGGCGCTCGTGGGATTGGGGTGGCCGCGTCCATCGATGCCAAGCGCCGGTACCGGCTGGCCCGCAGATTCCTCCAAACCAACCTCGCTGGGCGTGGCGACGGCTGAGAGATCGGCGCGGCGCACCCCTACACTCGATCCGATGCACGCAGTGATCCTGGCAGGCGGTCGTGGCGTCCGGCTCCGCCCTTACACCACCGCGTTCCCCAAACCCCTCGTCCCCATCGGTGACGAGTACGCGATCCTCGAGGTGGTGCTGCGTCAGTTGCGCGCAGCGGGTTTCGAGACGGTCACGATCGCCATCGGTCATCTCGGCCAACTGATACGTGCCTACTGCGGCGACGGATCGCAGTGGGGACTGTCGATCCACTATTGGGACGAGGAGGTGCCGCTCGGCACGATGGGCCCCATCGTCGCGAACCTCGACGACGTTCCCGAGCACTTCCTGGTGATGAACGGCGATGTGCTGACCGACCTCGACTATGCGTCGCTGCTCGGCGGCCACGTCTCCTCGGGCGCCCCGATCACCGTCTCCACCTACGCCCGCACCGTCAAGATCGACTTCGGCGTGCTCGAGATCGGTGGCGAGAACGCCGATCGCATCGTGGCCTTCAGGGAGAAACCGGTGGAGTCGTTCTCGGTCTCCATGGGCATCTACGCGCTGTCCCGTGAGACCTTGCGGCGCTATGAACCGGGCCAGGCCCTCGGCTTCGACGAGTTGGTGTTGGACCTGCTGGCAGACGGCGAAGCGCTGCCGCGGGTCCATCCCTTCGACGGCTACTGGCTCGACATCGGCCGACCCGACGACTACGACACCGCGAACGAGGAGTGGGAGGCGCTACGACCCAAGCTCCTGCCCGACCTATGAGCGGCACCGAAGGGCGACCGCTTCGGGTTCTGGTCTACCTCGACTCGCCCTACAAGGGCGGCGCGGAGATGACCCTGGCGCAGATGTTGGCCGACCTTCCGTCGCGTTTCGAGGTGATCGTGGCCGGGGTGGTTCCCGAGGTGGTCGAGTGGCTCGCCCGCCACCGTGAAGACACGGTTGTGGAGCTGTTGCCGCCCATTCGTGGTCGACGCGACCTGGGCGGGATGATCGCCCATGCCCGGGCGTTCCGCCGCCTGAAGCCCGACATCGTGCACTTCAACCTCGGGATCGTGTCGGCCGGCCAGTGGGCCGTGTTCATCGCGGTGCTGAAGGGGCGTTACCGCACGATCGTGGTGGAGAACTCCCCGGTGAACGCGTGGTCGTCCACGTCCGCGATGTTGAAGCGGTTCACGTCACCCCGAGTTACGGCCCATGTTGCCGTCGGTGACGCCACGGCTAGATCCGTCGAAGCGATCGCCAAGCTGAAGAAGGGCTCGGTGGGCACCCTCTACCACGGTGTGCGAGACGTGAGGCGGGACCTGCCACGAGAGCCGGCGAACGGACCCGTCATCCTCCACATCGGGCGGCATCAGCAGGTCAAGGGCATCGACGTGTTGCTCGAAGCGATGGCTCTGCTGCCCGCTGGAGTCCGCCTCGTCCAGATCGGCGACGGTGAGGAGCGGGACGCCCTGATCGCGCTGGCCGGCAAGCTCGGCGTGGAGGATCGCGTGGAGTTCAGGTCTCTGGCTTGGGACCAGCGTGCCGGCGACCTGATCGCCGGGTTCGACCTGTTCGTCCTGCCGTCGCGTGACGAGGGCCTGCCGGTCACCGTGATGGAGGCGATGCTCGCGGGTGTGGGGATCGTCGCTACCGACGTGGGCTCGATCCGCGAGGAGCTGGCCGACGGCCAGACCGCCGTCATCGTGGCACCGGAGGATCCGGCAGCGCTGGCCAAGGCGATTGGCGACCTCCTCGCCGACCCGCAGCGGCGGGCCGAGCTCGGGCGCCGCGCGCGTGAGGTTGCCCTGGAGCGTTTCACGGTGGAGGCGACGGTCGCGCGCTACGTGGAGCTCTACGACAGGGTGGCGCGATGACGGGCCGTCCGGTTGTGGCCGTGCAGGGACTCGGCTTCGTTGGGGCCGCCATGTCGATCGCGGTCGCCTCCGCTCTCGATGCCACCGGAGAGCCCCTCTACGACGTGATGGGGGTGGATCTCGACGACTCGGCCGGTCTGGCACGAGTAGCTGCAATCAACGAAGGGCGGTTCCCCTTCGAGACGACCGACGCCGATCTGGTGGGGGCGCTGGTCGAGGCCCGTGCGCGGGGGAACCTGTCGGCGGGCACCGACGCCGAGGTGTACGGCAGGGCTTCGGTCATAGTCGTCGACGTCCCCCTCGACATCGACTGGCGGGCCGAGCAGCCCGCGCTGCGCCTGGGGGGCTTCGAGGCGGCCATCCGCACCATCGGCCGCCATGTCATGGCCGACACATTGGTGTTGGTCGAAACGACCGTTCCGCCCGGCACGACCGAGAAGATCGTCGTCCCACTGCTGGCCGAGGAGCTGTCCGCCAGAGGACTCGACGCCGATTCGGTTCTCGTCGCCCACTCCTATGAGCGGGTGATGCCCGGCGCCGACTACTACGACTCGATCGTCCACTACTGGCGGGTCTACGCGGGCCACACCGAGGCGGCGGCGGATGCCGCGCAGCAGTTCCTCGAGACGGTGATCGACACGGCCAACTTCCCTCTCACCCGGGTCGGCTCCACTACGGCATCGGAGACCGCCAAGGTCTTGGAGAACACCTTCCGGGCCACGACCATCGCTTTGATGGACGAGTGGGGCCGCTTCGCCGAGTCGGTCGGCGTCGATCTCTACGAGGTGGTCGACGCGATCCGAATGCGCCCCACGCACGCGAACATGCGCACTCCGGGCTTCGGTGTGGGTGGTTACTGCCTCACGAAGGACCCGCTCTTCGCCAAGCTCGCGGCGTCCGAGCTGTGGCGTTCGCCGATGGAGTTCCCCTTCTCGACCGCGGCGGTGCGGACCAACGACGACGCTCCCCGCCGCATCGCGGAGCGGATCGCCGAGCTGTTGGGCGGAAGCCTCGATGGCCGGCGCATCCTGCTCTTGGGCATCAGCTACCGCCAGGACGTGGGCGACACCCGCTATTCGCCGTCGGAGACCTTCGTGCGGGCGGCCCGCGATGCCGGTGCCGAAGTGGTGGCGCATGACCCGCTGGTCTCGCACTGGGACGAGCTCGGCCGGGACACGCCTGCGGTGGTGCCGCCTGCCGCCGGCTTCGACGCGGTCGTCTTCGCAGTGTCGCACCGCGAGTACCGCGAGCTGGACCTCCCATCGTGGCTGGGCGATGCACGGCCGCTGGTCTACGACGGCTTCGGCGTGCTGGACGCCGAGCAACGGCGGTTCCTGGCCGACACCGGGTGTCGAGTCGAGTCCCTGGGACGCGGCAGTCCCGACCCACTTCCAACGGAGCACTGATGCCCAAGACCCTCATCACCGGCGGCGCCGGATTCATCGGTGGACACCTCTCGGCCCGCCTGTTGGGCGAAGGCCATGAGATCGTTCTGGTGGACAACCTCAGCCGCGGTGTCCAGGACGAGACCCTCACCGCGCTGTCGGAGCGGCCCGGGTTCTCCGTGAAGGTCGCGGATCTCCGTGATCCCGACTCGCTTGGCGACATCGGCTCGGACTTCACCCACATGTTCCACTTCGCAGCACTCCTGGGGGTCCAGAACGTGTTGGACCGCCCGGCGGCGGTGCTGCGGGAGAACGTCTCGATGCTCGAGACGATGTTGGACGTCGCAGCCCGACAGAGCGCGCTCGAACGCTTCGTCTTCCCGTCTACGAGCGAGGTGTACGTCGGTACCCAGCAGCATTTCGAGCTGCCGATCCCCAGTCCCGAGACCACGCCGTTGGCCGTCTCGCCGCTGGAGCACCCGCGTACCAGCTACATGCTCTCCAAGATCTACGGCGAGGCACTGGTGCACCAGTCGGGCCTGCCGTTCACGATCGTGCGACCGCACAACTTCTACGGCCCCCGGATGGGTCTCGCTCACGTTGTGCCGCAGCTGCTCCAGCGGATCCACGACGCCGCCGACGGCGACGAGCTGGTGGTGTACTCGATGGACCATCGCCGCACGTTCTGCTTCATCGACGATGCCGTGGAGTACCTGGTGCGGCTGTTGGGCCCCGGCGGTGCGGGGGGCACGTTCAACATCGGGGTCCAGACACCTGAGGTGACCATCGGCGAGCTCGCGGAGTTGTTGATCGCGATCGTGGGGCGTGAACTGAAGATCGTGCCGGGCGAGACCACACCGGGTTCGCCGCCGCGTCGCTGCCCCGACATGACCCGGACCATCGGCGCCACCGGCCACGCCCCTGCCGTGTCGTTGGAGCAGGGCGCGCGGCGCACCTACGACTGGTACCGCGATCGGGTCTTCGCCGGCGGTGGTCTCTCCGCCAGGTGAGTGCCGCCCCGGGCGTTGGGGTTGCTTCAGCCTGACGGCTCGCACACGAAGTCGATGAGCTCCTCGACCGCGCCCACCAGGGACGGATCCAGGTCGCGGTAGCCGACCACCTTCCCCAGAAGCTGCTTCCAGAAGCTGCGGGCATCGGCAACGCCGACCGCTTCGCAGATGCCTTCCTTCCACTCCCGGTCGCGGGGAACCTCAGGCCAGGCGTCGAGGCCGACCAGCTTCGGGTCGATCGCCGCCCACACGTCGATGAAACGGTGACCGCGGATCAACACGTCGGGATGGTCCACCGCCGCGGCGAGTCGGGACTCCTTCGAGTGGTCCACGAGGTGATCGACGAGGATCCCGAGCCTCCGGCCGGGCCGTGGGCCGAAGCCGCGGACCGTCTCGAGGAGGTCGTCGATTCCACCCAGGGGCTCCACGACGATGCCCTCCGCCCGCAGGTCGTCACCCCACACCTTCTCGATGAGCTCCGCGTCGTGGATGCCCTCGACCAGGATGCGACTGGCGCGCGCCACCCGGGCGGGAACCTCGCCCACCGAAACCGAACCCGACGCCGTGATCCTGGGAGCGGTCGACGGCTTCGCCTTGGGGGTGACGAGCTGCACGTGGCGACCGCCAACGGTGAAGGAGCCGGCTGTGTTGCGGAAGCGGTGATCGCGACCGGAGTCGTCACGTACCGTGACGGCCGCCTCGGTGAACTCCACGATGGCGCCGAAGCAGCCGGTTGCCACATGCACCACGTCGAGGCCGAGCGTGGCGGGCCGGGGTGGATAGGTCCTGGGACCGGTTCGGGACCCGCCGTCGAGGTCGATCGGCTCGGACAGGATGCCCTTCGAGTAGATCTCAGCCACGGTCGCAGCAGGCTACCGATGTGTTGGGAGGCTCGCGGTGACCCCGTGGCGCTGCGCCGCGTCAGTCGGCGGGACCCTCCATGAGGGTGATCCGCTCGCTTCGCTGACGACCCAATCCGGTGGTCCACTCAACGGCCACCTCGTCACCGGCGCTCTTGTGCACCATCAGGTCGCTGAGGGATTCGGGGGTCGTCACGGGCTGACCGTCGATCGAGGTGATGGTGTCGCCGGAACGGATGCCGGCCTTCTCCGCCGGTGACCCAACCGCGACCCCGTTGACTACTGCGGTTCCTCCTTGGGGGACCACCTGCACACCCATGATCCCCGGAAGGCCGATGTGCACCTCGTCGGTCTCGTTGCCGGCCTCGACCTGCTTGGCGATGTCGAGCGCAGCTCCGATGGGTATGGCGTAGCCCACGCTCTGGGAGGCCTGGAACCGATTCGATGCGGCGGCCGCGGTGTTCATGCCGATCACCTCGCCGTCGGCGTCGATCAGCGGACCGCCGGAGTCGCCCGGTTGGATCGGGGCGCTGGTCTCGATGAGGTTGTGCAGCGTCTCGGTGTTGCCACCGTTCTCGTCGCTTGCGGTGATGGTCTGGTCCAACGCGGTGACCGTCCCGCTGACCACCGACGGGGCACCACCCTTGCCGCCGGCGTTGCCGGCAGCCACCACCGGATCGCCGATCGCGACCTCGTCGGAGCGGTCGGTCTTCACCGTGGGAAGGTCGTTCGCGTCGACCAACTGGAGGAGCGCGATGTCGAGGGTCGGTGCCGTGCCGAGGACCTTGGCCTCATAGGAGCGTCCCGTGCCGACCACGGTGGCGAGGATCGTGGTGGACCCGTCGATCACGTGGTTGTTCGTCAGCACCTTTCCGTCGGACGTGAGGATCATGCCGGTGCCGGCGGCCGCGGCGGACTCGTAGCCGAGCTGTGTGTTGATGTTCACGAGCGCGGGAGTGACCTTCGCCGCGATCTCCTGGGCCTGTGCGTCGGTGGGTGCTGTACCCGGGGTGGTGGGAATCGATGGGGTGCCGCCTGTGCCCGGGTCGCCGGCCGTGCCCGGGTCGCCACCGGTGGACGGATCGGACCCGATGGTGTCGTCGGTGCGATCGAAGGGGTAGCCGGCCCCATCGGCCAGGCTCGACGCCCGGTCCTGAACGGCACGGTCGATGGTGATCCCCGCGGTGAGGCCCAAGACGATCGCGATGAGGGCCAGGAGAGCCACGGTTGCGATGGCAGGGCCACGTTGACGTTGTTGGTGTGGCTGTGGTTGCGGGGCAGGTGGAACGCCGGGGTAGCCGTAGCCGCCCAGCGGAGGTGCGGGCGGCGGGTGGCTGGGCCCCCAGTTCCAACCCGGGGTGGGTGGCGGCGGTGGCCACGCTCCCTGAGGTGGCGCCTGCGCGATGTATGACTGGCCGGGCGGTGTCGGTGGGGTGGTGCCGGGCGGGAGGTGCCAGGCGGTGGTGGCGGACGCGGTCGGTTCTCCTCCCAACGGGATGCTGCGCTGATAGGTGGGTTTCGCGTCCTGGCTCATGCGCCGGGATCCTCCGTCGTCTCGACCACAAGACCTTGGGGTCGTCTTGTGGTGATAGTCAAGCCCGTCAATCCGAGAACGAGGTAAGAACCGGCGGGGGATCGGCGATGGATCACGACTTGGGCATCTCGTACACGCGGATCAGCTCTTGGAAGTCACCCACTTGGGCCTCGAGGATGATCCGTCCCCCTCCCAGCCGGCCGACGAGGGCGTTGCACACGGAGTTGCCGCGATACGAGCGGCCGACGGCTACGAAGACGGGTCGACCGGCGGCCCTTGTTCGCACGGTGGTCGCGATCACCGCGGGGTCCACACGGCGAATCCGGGCGTCGTGGCCGACCCAGTCGACACCCTCAGCCGGCTTCAGGTCGGTGTAGCGCAGCACCGAGATCTGCTCAGTGGCCCCGCGGTGCAACGACGGGCCCACTTCGTCGGGACAGGCCACGACGAGAGCTCCCTGTGGTGCCGCGGCTGCGATCGCCTCGATGGCCGAGCGCGCCTGGGACCGCTCATCTCGGAATGTGGTGATCAACGCCGAAGCGGCGATGGCCAACAGAGCCACCAGGGCGACGGCTCTTGCCCGGCCTTCGAGGCGCGAGAGCCCGAGGCCCACCAGGACGACGTAGGCGACCAGCAGGCCCGAGGCATAGGAGGCGACGAAGGCGGTCCCTGCTACGAGCACAAGCGCTGCGGATGCCACGAGCGCGAAGGCGAGGCTCGACGCCGCGCCCAGCGAATCGGGGCGACCACGGAGGTCGAGTTGCACCACCGAGCCCACTTGGCGGGCGCCGAACAGGCCGATCGCGACCAGCGGGATCGTGAGGAACACCAACAGGTTGGTGCCACCGTTCAGTTCGGTGACGGTGCCGACCAGGATCGTCGCCGGGCGGACACGATCGCCCCACGGGGTGCCGGCGTGGCGGAGCTGGAACAACAGCGTCGGCGCCCACGGTAGGAACCCGGCAACGCCGAGCGCCATGGCCAGCAGCGCCCGTGAAGCGGCGGCGCGCGCGGCGCCGCTTCGGCCACGTCGACCGATCAGCACCGCGACCGCTGTGCCGGCCAGCAGCGGCGCGGTCCAGTAGTGGGTCCACAGCAGTGCGGATGTGACGAGGCCGAGCGCGGTCAATCGCCGCAGCGATGGCGACGACAGCGAGCGCACCAGCGCCAACGCGCCCACGGCCACGAGCAGAACCACCATCGCTGCGGGTCCTGCGTCGCTGCCGTAACGCAACAGAGCCGGCGAAAGGGCCGCGACCAGTGCTAGATCGCGGGCCAGGCGGCTGCCGCCCAGTTCGTCTCCCAAGCGCCAGAGGACCCCGACGGTGGCGACCGTGATCATCGCCGGCAGCGCCCGCAGCGCTGCGTCGCCATCGCCCACGAGCGACTGCCACCCATGGATCATCACGATCCACAGCGGAGGACCGCCGGCATGACGGAGGGACTGGAGGAGTTGGCCGAGGGGCTCGGCGCCCAGGTTCGCCTCGACCGCCTCGCGACCCCAGATGGGCGATGGTTGGAAGAACCGGGCGACAAGTGCGACGGCAGCGACGACGACCAGGGGGGCGGTGAGCAACCGCGGCGTGGACTTCGGCTCGTCTCGGCCGGCGGGCTGGTTGTTCGTGGTCATCTGGTGGTGGGCCACCTGGGGCTCGAACCCAGTGCCTGAGGATTAAAAGTCCCCTGCTCTACCCGTTGAGCTAGTGGCCCGGATGCAAGATAACCGTCTGGACCACACCCGGAAGAACCCGTGGGTGAAGACAAGTCCCGGCCCCCGGGCCCTCTCCCCCCACCCCCCCCGGGCCCTCTCCCCCCGCCCCCCGGGGGAACTTGCGTACGGATCCGTCGCGTGGCGGCGAAACGGTACGCAAGTTCGGCCGGCCGGGCTCGGCCGGCGGGCCGGGCCTGGCTGGCGGGCTGCGGTCAGGTGAGCGATCCCGAGCGGTTGATCGCCACCTCGTCTGTGCCGAGGTAGCTGGCGATCACCCTGTCGTTCGCCAGCACCTCCTCAGGCGTGCCCGAGGCGATCACCGCACCCAGCTCCAGCGCAACCATCGTGTCGCACACACCCGAGAGCAGCGGCATGTCGTGCTCGATGATCACCAGAGCCGCCCCGGTGTGGTCGCGGATGCGGCGCAGTAGGGGCCCGAGTGCCTCGGTCTCCTTCTGGGCCACACCGGCAGAGGGCTCGTCCAACAACAACACCGTGGGGTCCTCGGCCAGCAGGCAGGCCAGCTCGACGATTCGGCGCATGCCGGTGGACAGCTCCGAAGTCCGCTTCTCGGCGTGGTCCTTAAGGCTCAACAGGCCCAACAGCTCGCGTACGCGCCTCGCCGTGTCGAGCTCGGACTCGAAGGAGGCAGGTTGACGGAGCGCATCGGCCATCATCGAGCGGGATGCCACATGGCGCTCACGAGCCACGGCCACGGTCTCTGCGACGGTGAGCGACGGGAACAGGCGCGCCTCTTGGAAGGAGCGGCCCAGCCCGGCTGAGGCCCGCTCGAAGGGCGCCCACGACGTGATGTCTCGATCACGGAACCGGATGACCCCGCCGTCGATGCCGTGGAAGCCGGAGATGCAGTCGAGCAAGGTGGTCTTGCCCGCACCGTTCTGGCCGATCAGGCCCACGATCTCGCCGGCGTTCACCGACAGCTCGGCGCCATCCACGGCGCGGATCCCACCGAAGCGCTTGACCACGCCGCGACATTCGAGCACCACCCCGCTGACCTGATGGCGGAGATCGACCGTCGGGGTACCCAGCGACACCTGAGCGAAGGGGTTGGCGGCACCGTTGCCACTCGCCCCGTTTCCTCCCGGTGCGGAGCCGGCGGCGACCATGTTTCGGGTGTCGGAGGCCTCCTGGCTCTCGGCGCCGTGGATGAACACCGACCGGAGGATGTCGGGTCGATCCAGCAGTTCACGAGTGGGTCCCTCGAAGCGAACGGTCCCCTTCTCGAGGAACACCGCCCGCTCGGCGAGCGAGAGCGCCACGTTCACCGACTGCTCCACGATCACGATGGTGGCGCCGTTGCGCCAAACGGCTTTCACCACCTCGATCAGCTGGCCCACGATGGAGGGCGCGAGACCCAGGGACAGCTCGTCGATGAGCAGCACCCTGGGGCGCAACAGCAGAGTCTGGGCCAGGGCGAGCTGTTGTTGCTCACCGCCGGAGAGGTTGCCGGCCATCTGGTCGAGCCGGGTCTTCAACACCGGGAAGAGGTCCAAGACGGCTTCGGTGTCGGAGCGGATGCGCTCGCTGTCGTGGCGGAAGGTCCAGGTGGCCAGCTTGAGGTTCTCTGTGACCGTCAGGGTGGGGAAGATCGACCGGCCGCCGGGCATGAGAGCCACGCCGTGGGTGCAAACCTGCTCGACCGAACGCTTGGTCAGATCGACATCGCCGACGCGTCGCGTTCCCTTGGAGTTCGTCAACCCGACCAGAGCACGCAACAGCGTGGACTTGCCGGCGCCGTTGGTGCCCAAGAGGGCGACGATCTCTCCCTGCTGAACCGCGAAGTCGACACCGAAGAGCACCTGGAGCTGTCCGTAGGACACGTCGATGTTGCGGCACTCGATGAGCGGGCGGGGCGCCTGGTCGGGGCCGACCCCGACTCCCGGCAACGGCACCGCCCCGTTCCCGCCGGCGGCTGAGGCGGCCGAAGTCGGCGCCGCGGGGAGCGGTTCGACGGCGTGGAGGTCGGTGAGGCCGGGCACGTGCATCCCGCGGCGTGCTGCGACGCGTCGCAGCGTCCACTCACGGACATAACCCATGAGCGGGCCGATACCGCCGGGCAGAAGCCACAGGATCAAGAGCATTCCGGTGCCGTTGAGTACCAGGCGGATGTTGCTGGGCACCCAGTCGTTGAGGCCACGGATGCCGAAGGCACCCACGAGCGCGCCGCCGAGGGATCCGAGCCCACCGATGGTGGCCATGGAGAACACCTCGATGCTCTGGAGAGGTGGGTAGGACCCCAGCCGTGCGCCGCGCAGCACGATCACGTGGAGGCCCCCGGCGAGGCCGGCCACCATCCCCGCGAAGAGGAAGCCCGTGAGCGTCTGGCGTCGCGACCACACCGACATGGCCTCGGCCGCCTTGCGGTTGTCTCGGGTCGCGATGAGCAGGCGTCCGCTCCTGGCCCGACGTACTCCCCGTGCGGCGAGGACCACCAGCACCAGCAGGCCTGCACAGACGTAGAACAGCGTGGCCGCGTTCTCCAACGACCAGCGGTCGAACAGCACTGGTGCATCGACGGTGCCGGGGATGAGGTCGGGGAAGTGGTTCGGATTGAGGAGGTAGCCGTCGAAGACGACCGCGAACGCCAGGGTCACCACACCCAGGAACGGGCCGCTGATGCGCAGAGCGGGCACGCCCTGGATCACCGCCACCAGCCCACCGGCGATTGAGGCGAGACCCAGCGCGAGGAACAGGTCGAGATCGGCTCGCATCACGAGGTTCCCTGTGACCATCGCGCCGACTCCGACGAACGCGAACTGGCCCAGGCTGATCTGGCCGCTCCAGCCGGTGAGCACCACGAGACTGATGGCCACCATCCCCCAGATGACCATGATCGTGAGGCTGGTCGTGGTGCCGTCCGACACCCACTGCGGCACCAACACGGTGGCGGCCAGCAACAGAGCGCCCCCGAGGAAGATCGCGCCTCGAACCTCCGGCAGGCGCATCATCACGGCGGGGATCGGCCTCGTTGAGCCGTTGTCCTGCCACGACGACTCGGCGTCGAAGGCTCTCGACTTGGAAGATCGCTGGAACAGCAGCGCGGCGAGGATGATGGCCAGGAAGGCCACGTTGGTGAGATCCGGTGAGTCGGAGTTCCAGTAGGCCACCTGATCGATGGCCCCGAGGGTGAGCGCCGCGCCGAACGCGATCGGCAGCGATTCCATCTTGGCCACGACCGCGGCGGCCAGGGCGGGCAACAGCAGCGTGGGCCCCGTTGCGGCCGAGTTGATCATCCCCGAAACCGGGGCGCTGAGACACAGTGTGAGCGCGCTGAGCCCACCCGCGATCAGCCATACAAGGGATTGGAGGCGCCGAACCGGGATACCAACCAGCCGTGCACGCTCGCTGTTCTCGGCCGCGGCACGTATGCCCTGGCCCGCGAGCGACTTGCGGAGGAACCAGCCGAGAGCGGCCGCGACCAGGGGGGCGACTACGGCGATCAGCAGGTGGTTGCCGTTGAAGAGGACGAAGCCGACGTTCTTCGTGTGCTTGCTGAGCGGCGTGTCGAAGGCGCCGCTGAACAGCGAGCCGTTGCCGAACACCTCGGTGCCGATGATGATGTCGATGCCGCCGAGAAGTTGGGTGAGGCCCAACGTGGCCACCATGACGACCAGTCGCGACGCCTTGGAGAAGCGCCGGATGATCGCAACCTCCACCGCGAGGCCGACCAGCAGCCCCATCACGACGCCGATGGGGATCGTCACGGCGTAGGGCCAATTCCAGTCACGGAACAGGTGGACCCCGATTCCGCCGCCGAGCCCGCCCATCGCGGCGACCGAGAAGTTGATGATCCGGTTCGCCCGCCAGATGAGGATGATGCCGAACGCGGTCAACGCCTGAGCCGAGCCGAGGATCACACCCTGAAGGACGATCTCCTTTGGCGCTCCCCGGGGCAGCAACGCCGCGGCGATCGCCCAGACGGCCACCAGGATGCCCACGGTGCTGAGCGCGCGCGCCCACTTGGGTAGCGCGCCGTAGCGGTCGAGCAGTTCGCCGGGCCGCATCACTTCGGCACGTTCGGGTCGCCGGCGGGCCACTTGCCGATGGGGTAGCGGTCCTTCGAGGTTTCCTTCCAGCCGCCCTTCTTGCCGTTCTGCACTGACGTGGCGTCGGGATCCCAGAAGATCTCGCGGGCGTCGCTGGAGGTGGAGTAGTCACCCGGGCCGAAGTCCCAACGACCGGAGATCCCGCTGCGAGGCAGGTACGCGAACATCCCGGATTCGAAGGTGCCGGGGTTCAGGGTCGGTCCGGCCATCTGAATCCCGATGGCGAGGAGCTGTAGCTGGTCGAAGATGATCTGGGCTCCGATTGACGGTTCGCCTGGCTGCCCGCTCGCTTTGTAGGCCTGATAGGCGAAACTGCTCTTGATGGGCACGGTGGTACCGGCGTAGGAGACGCCGAAGGATCGTTTCCAGACCGACGGCTCGAAGAGCTGTCCCACCAGATCCTGGTCGCTGTAGGCCACACCGGTTTCCACCCATTCGGGGTAGTAGCCCTGTTGTTTGGCCTGGCCCGTGAGGAAGCTCAACAGCACCGGGTCGCACCCGCACAACACGGTTGTGACCCCCGCGGCCTTCAACTTCGGCAGCAAGGAGGCCGCCTGGTTCGACATGGCGTTGAGGTCGAGGCGGTACTGGAGGTTGGTGACGAGGTCGCTGCCGAACCCGGCGTCGTTGAGCACTTTGATGCCGGCGTTGACGCACTCCTGATACCACGAGTTGTCGGGTGCGACGACACCCGCACGGCGGGGCTGGTCCTTCAGGTCGCCTCCCGCCCACGCCGCTGGCTTCCGGGCGAGCTTGGTGATGTAGTACGAGGCGACGGCGGACACCACCGTGGAGCAGTCGGTGAGCGGAGTCCACGAGTAGGGCTTGCGCTTGTTGAGCCAGTCCTTCGACACGTATGGGGCCCCGATGTTGATGACCTTCTGTTGGGAGAGAGCGTCCGCGTAGGGGACCGTCACCGCGCTGGCGTCGGCGAACGCGCCGATGTCCTTCGCCACGTTGCGGGCGTCCTGCTGTGCGCCCTCCTGGCCGCCGCCCAACGCCTCCTGCAACACGTCGCCCTTGCCGCCGTACATGACCAGTTCGATCTTGCGACCGTAGAACTGGTATTTGGAGTTGAAGTACTGGACGAGGCCGGTGAAGGTGCGCTTCACCACCTCTGGAGTCTCGGCGAGCTCCTTCGCTCCGGCCGCCTTCGCCAAGGCGTTGTTGAGCCCGTCGAGGAAGGTGTCGATGCGGACGGCGACCTTGATGCTCGTGGCCGTCACACCTGGTGAGGTTGCGCCGCCGTTGTCGGCGCCGGCGGTCCACGTGTAGCAGTTGGGCGAGTAGGGATCGGCCGGCACCTGTGTGGGCCGGTCGGTGCAGGGATTGCGACCCGCGGCGGCGTCTGAGGATGGCTTGCCTCCCGCGGGACGCTTGGCGGTCGGTTTCGGCGCTGCGGTGTTGCCCCCGGGTGCGGTGGGGGCGCCGGGTGTGGCGCCCGGTGCAGTTGTCGCGGTGGGATCGGCCACCACCGTGGTCTCGCCCGCCACATCGGTGGGCGCCACGGTGTCGGTGGTCTCGCCGTCCGCGTACTCCAAAGCGCTGGCGTCGTTGCCGCCGCCGGTGTCTCGTACCTCGGTGGGTCGACGCTGGGTCGGCAGGAAGTTGGCGATGATGACCATCGTCAGGATGAAACCGACGAGTGGCCCGTAACCGCGGAAGAGACGGCTACTCACCTTCGGTTCGTCACTCACGCATCTGCTCCTCGGTGTCTGGAAAACGTGTCCACCTCGCCCGGGTGGAGTGGCTGAAGTTGGCGTCAGGCTGTGAAACGTCTCTTGCTGCGTCGCATCACGAACTGGTCGCCACCGGCGAGCGCGAGCACCGCTACAAGCCCGACGACGGTCAGCCATCCGGCGGTGCCGCCCTTCTCCCCCGGTTTGGAGCGCTGAGCGGTCCGCTGGACGCTCGCGGTTTCGCGGGGGGGCCCATCTTCGGTGGGGGCCGTGGTGGTGGTCGTGGAATCCGTGGGCTCGTCGATGGGGGGCAGCGTGTCGGAGGTGGGCTCGAGGTCGGGGGAGGAGGTCGAGATGTCGCCGAGGGAGCTGGGAAAGGTGGTGTCCGTGGTGCCCAGAACACTCGGATCGACAGGGCTGATCAGGGTCGTGTCGCCGAGGGGGAGGTTTCCGGCCGGAAGGTCGAGGTTGACAGGCGGGTAGTAGATGTCGTCGGTCATGGCATCCGCGCCGCCCGCGGCGAAGCTGATGCCGCCGTTGCCGCCGAGCACGCCCTTGGTGACATCGGCCACCAACTGCCAAGCGGGGTTGGAGCACTCCTGTGCCAGGTAGGCGGCGAGGGATTCCTCGATCCTGGGGTTCAGCGCGTTGAGGATGGGCTTGAGCAGCGACGAACCCAACGGGATGTTGCTCAGGCCCACGATCATCGGTGAGATCTCGACCTTGCCCGTGCCGTTCGGTCCGGGGGTGATCGTTGCGGTGGGCAGGTACAGCTTCATGCCCAGGCCGGCGAAGAGGTTCTCGATCAGGCCTTTGAATGCAATGAGGTCACCCGTGCTCCCACCGGGGCGGGTGATGCCCAGGACCATGGCGCTCGAGTAGGTGAAGGTGGCCTCCGAAACGGTGGTGGAGCCGCTCTTCGCGGTGGCGGTCCAGGTGGGCTTGAACAACGTCATGGCGCCGCCCAGGATCGACAGGCTGTCCGCGGTGGCCACGGCCACCGCCTCGCGCACGCCGTTGACGACCCGGCTGGTGGAGCTCGAGCGTGCGTTGAGCATCTTGATCACGCCCGAGTCGATGCTGGGTGCGTTGGTCGAGGCCGTTGCGGAGATCGACGGTCCGGCCACTGCGTCCTGGGAGCCGAAGTCGGAGCCGTGGGTGGGGAAGCCCGCGTACTTCACCTGGGTGAGACGGGACACGTCGGCGCCGGGGGTTGTGGACTCGGCCCGGGTGAGTGGGGGCTTGGTGCTGTCGAGGTAGAGGGGCACCACGTCGGGGCATTCCTCCGAGGGCTGCATGTTGAGCAGGTCCATCAGCGAGTAGTCGGCTACCCGACCTTCGGCCGAGGCTCCGGTGTCCTGGTATTGGCTGAGAGCTCGCCCGGCCCCGAAGCCCAAGGAGAGGCCGGTTTCGGAACCGATCTCGCCGGTCAATTGGATCTTGAGATCGAACAGCAACGCGGACGCCTTCGCGTCGCCGTTGACGAACGCAGGAGGATCCGCCGCGCCGGCAGGGGACGGTATTGTGGTGGCGGCGATCAGTCCGGCGGCGCCCAGCGCCCACCACCGACGCAGGGGACCCGGCCGTGAGGGTTGCTCAAATGTCGTCTGACTCCGCACCCTCTCGGACCCCTTTCCTCGTCGCGAGCCGCCCCAGATGTCGCCCCGCTCGACCATGCACCGGTTGGTCGACCGACTGCTCTATGGTCCGGGGCGTACGGCGAAGAGGGTATCCGAACCGTGCCGTCGGTCACAGCTCGACCAACCGGGGACCTCAGCCCGTTGCGCGCCCGATGTGCAGCGTGTCGCCCATGAGGTTCGCGTCGATCCCGCGGCGGCGCAGGTCGTCGGTGATGAGCGCAGCCACGATCCGTGGCTCCGCGGGCCGCCCGCCGATGCTCGCCTCGGGGATCGGCAGTTCCAGGGGCGAGGCCCCGGGTGACGGCGGAGCCGACTCCAGCTGGTCGTGGATCACGGCGATCACCACGGAGATGTCTCTGGGGTCGATGGGTTCGGGGGAGCCATGCTCGACGAGGGTAGGAGCGCGGCGAGCGACCCGTTCGCGCCACACCCGCCGCAAGGTGATCACCGCGAAGGGTGAGACCAGCGCCGCGGCGACCAGGAAGGCGGAGACCAGGCTCACTGCCGGCGCAACCTAGCCACGCCATGGCTCGGTAGGGTGATCGGCCGTGGACGACGCCGAGAACCTCGAGATCGACCCCGCGCAGCTCGATGCGATCCAGCGCGAGCTCGACGCGGTCCAGGGTGTGCTCGACGGGTTGGATCGCATCGCCCCGGCCACCGCGGCGGACGGCGATCCGGCGGCGGAGATTCTCGCTCTGGTCGCCGTGGGTTTCGACGGCGCGGGGTCAGATCTGATCGGGGATGGTGACGTCGTGTTCCGCGAGCAGGTCGAGACGATCCCCGAGGCCGTAGCCCCGCTGGGGGTGGTGGTCGAGCCAGCGGCCCCCGAGGTTGGCGACACGGTGTCGCCCGGCGCCGAGACCCTCCTCGATCTGCATGATGACCCCGCCGTGGGTCACGCAGAGGATGTCGGACCCCGCGAAGCGCTCCACGAGGGCGTCGAGGGTTCCCATCACCCGGGCTGAGAGCGCTTCGTCAGGTTCCCACCCACCCGGCCGCCGACCGGTGGCGAGGTAGTCGGGGTAGCGGTGGTCGATCTCGGCTCGGGTCATCCCCGACCACTCGCCCGCGTCGCGTTCGGCCATTCCCTCCAGTTCCAGAACCGGCCCGATGCCTATCGCGTCAGCCAGCACCTGCGCGGTCTCCCGGGCGCGGTCCAGGCGCGAGCTGCACACCAGGTCGACGGTGCCCACCGACAGCGCCGCGATACGTGCCTGACGGCGACCCAGGTCGGTCAGGGGCGGGTTCGCCTGGCCCTGCCAGAGCCCGGCCTCGTTCCAGGTGGACTGTCCGTGGCGGACGAGCAGGATGCGGGTCACAGCCGGGCACGGTACCCCCGCTACGCTCGGCCCGTGGCTGTGCTGCGACTCTTTGCACAAGCGCGTGAGGCTGCCGGAACCTCGTCGGCCGACTTCGATGCGGCTGACGTGGCCGGAGTCCTCGCGGCGGCGGTGGATCGCTTCGGTCCCGGGTTCGCATCGGTGCTCTCGACGTGCAAGGTGTGGGTCAACGGTGAACCCGCGGAGCATGCCGACGAAGTCGGACCCACCGACGAGGTGGCAGTCCTCCCCCCGGTTTCGGGCGGAACGTGAGAGCGGTTTCGGCTTTCGCAGACCGCTACGCAGTGGTTCCCGATCTGCGGGGGCCTCGAATCCGTCTGGGTGTGTTGTGGACCGCCGCGCTGTTCGTGGCCGCCTTCGTGGACCCAGTGGCGCTCGCGCTCTTCCTCGGTGTCACCGCGGCGGTTGCCGGTTTGCAGGTGTCGGGCCGGTGGCACGATGCCCGACAGCCGGCCAACCAGGCCCTGGCCGCGGGCGCCGCCTTCGTCATCGTGATGGCGGCGGCTGTGAACAACGTGGTGCTGGGGCTGGCAGTCGTGTTGTTCGCGGCGCTGTCGGTGGTCTTGCCGGTGTCCTTCCACGATGCGCCCGTCACCGACCCCAAGACGGGCGCTCGCCTTGCCTGGGGGACGCTCGCAGCAGGGTTTCCACCGGCGCTCGCGTGCGCGGCGGCGGTACAGGTGTCGAGGGTCGACGCCATGGCCTTGCTGTTCCTCCTCGGTGCGGTGTGTACCTACGACGCGGGCGACTTCCTCTGCAACGGCGGGCCCCGCCGGCGTCTCGTCGGCCCGCTGGCGGGGATGCTGGGCGTCGGCGTGGTCAGCGCTGCGATGTACTTCGCACAGCCGCCGCCCTTCGGCTCGAAGGGATCGATCGGCGTCGGCCTGGTGTTGTGCGTGGCCTGCCCGCTGGGGCAGCTCCTGGGGTCGTGGCTCCTGCCACGTGCCCGCACACCGGCGCCGGCACTTCGGCGCCTGGATTCGTGGCTCATAGCCGCGCCGGCGATGGTGGTCGCGGCGTGGATCGCCCCATCCTGACTCAACCCGGGCGAGACTCTGCCGATGGAGAAGCGCGCAAAGCCCACCACCAAGGAGCAACACGTGCTGGCTGTGCTGGACTCACTGCTGGACGACTTCGATCCGGGAATCATCAGCCGGCGTGACATCGTCGAGCTCCGGGCGTTGCGGGACCGTTGCCAGGAGATGGAGGCGGGACTCTCCCTCGGTCGTCGCCTCGCGCAGGGGCGTCTCGACATCGTGATGGCGGAGCTGGAACGACGCGGGGGTGGTGCGGCCGGGCTGATCGAGCGGCTGCCGGAGGTGCTGGCCAAGCACACACGTGGGTCGGGGCCGCCCCGGCCGGTTCGCGACACGGAGCTTCCGGCCTTCACCGACGACATCGCGGCGGCTCTCGAAGAACTGCTTCCGGCCGAACAGCTCGGCCATCTCGACCAGGTCGATCCTGCCGAGCTCGACGCGGTGATCGAGAGGCTGCGTGACTTCGAGCAGGAGGTGTCGCGCAAGCGTCACGAGCTGCACCGGGTGATCGACGACCTTCAAGAGGAGATCGTGGGCCGCTATCGCAGTGGCGCGGCCTCCGTCGATGACCTCCTGCGTTGAGCCACCCGCCGGCTCGGGTTGCTCGCGGCTGTCTACGCTGTGTTCGCAACTGTGGCTGTAGCCTGATGTTGTGAAAGACGAGATCGACAAGCGCTGGCACGATCTCGGCGAGTTCATTCGTGAACAGCGAAGTGTGGGCCAGTTGTCGCTGCGAAAGCTGTCCGAGCTCGCCGGTGTTTCGAACCCGTATCTGAGCCAGATAGAACGCGGCTTGCGCAAGCCGTCCGCGGAGATCCTCCAGCAGATCGCGAGGGCACTGGAGATCTCCTCCGAGACCCTCTACGTGCGAGCCGGGATCCTCGATGAGCCGAACGACTCCATCGACCTGGTGCGTGAGATCCGGCGCGATCCGCACCTCAACGAGGATCAGAAGAAGACCCTGGTGCGCATCTACGAGTCGTTCCGACGGGAGAACGAGCCGGTGGATCCGGCGCTCGGCTGACCCCGACTGGAATCGCGGAGGGGGGCGCGTGGTTGAGTGGTAGGGATGCCTGCCGTCGCGATGCTGTCGATGCACACGTCCCCGCTGCTGCAACCTGGCACGGGCGACGCCGGTGGGATGAACGTTTTCGTGCGGGAGCTGGCCGCCTCGCTGGCGCAGGCCGGCGTGTCGGTGCGTGTATACGTGCGCCGTGACGGACCGGATCAGCCCGACGTGGTCACGGTGGAGCCGGGCTTCGAGGTACGCCATGTCACAGCCGGTGACCAGAGCCTTCCCAAGGAGCGTCTCGGCGACGTGGTCGATCGCTTCGCCGACGTGGTGGGAGCCGACGTCGCAGCCGATGGCGATGTGTCGGCCATCCACGCTAACTACTGGCTCTCGGGTGTCGCGGGACACCGTCTCAAGCACGAGCTGGGCCTGCCGCTGGTCTCCACGTTCCACACTCTGGGTCGTGTGAAGTCGGCGACGGGTGACCGTGAGCCGCATCGGCGCGCCGAGGCCGAGGCGGCGGTCAGCGGGTGCTCCGACCTCATCACCGCGGCGAACTCGGTCGAGGTGACTCAGCTTGTGGACCTGTACGGAGCGAACCGCGAGCGGATCGAGCTCGTGGCGCCCGGTGTCGACAGGGCGTTCTTCTCCCCGGGTGATCGAGCCGGGGCTCGTCGTGCGTTGGGCCTCGACGGGCGGCCGGTGGTGTTGTTCGTGGGTCGCCTCCAGCCCCTCAAGGGTGCAACCGTCGCGGTGGAGGCGCTGGCCGCCATGGTGCGACGTGACGCCCGGCTCCTGTTGGTGGGAGGCCCCAGCGGACCCGGCGGCCCCGCCGAGCTGGCGGCTTTGGAGTTGGCGGTGGAACGGCTCGGGCTGTCGGATCGGGTGGTGATGGTCCCCCCGCAGCCGCATCACCTGCTGTCCACCTACTACCGCGCGGCCGATGCCTGCGTGGTGCCCAGCCGTTCGGAGTCCTTCGGGCTGGTGGCGCTGGAGGCCGCGGCGTGTGGGATCCCGGTTGTCGCGTCGGCCGTCGGCGGGCTCACAACGTTGGTGCGTCACGGCGAAAGCGGCTTCCTCGTGAAGGACCGGAACCCGGTGGAGTTCGCCGCCCGCCTCGATTCCTTGCTCGGGAACGCCGGCCTGGCCGAAGCCATGGGTCGAGCCGGCATGGAAGTGGCCCGGCGGTACGCGTGGTCTTCCACCGCCGGCCGGCTTCGACGGATCTATGCGGATCTCGCCCGCCGTCCGGCCCTGGTGGAGTGCGGCGCGTGAGTGGCACGGAGCCGTCCAGCACTGCGGAGCCGTCCAGCACTGCGGAGCTGGAACGTCTGGAGGCGCTGGTCGACTCGTGGGCGGCCGCACAGGCGGAGGAGAACCCTTCGGTGGCCGCGGTGGTTCGCGACCACGAGTCGGGGGAGCGACGCTGGTTCGTCCGGCTCCACGGCGAAGAGAAGGACGTGTTCTCGGTGTGGTTCCATCTCCGCCAGCGGAACCTGCACGTGGAGACCTATCTCATGCCGGCGCCGGAGGACGATGCCGAGAGGCTCTATGAGCACCTGTTGAGGCGGAGCGCCACGATCGCACCGTTCTCGTGCTGCATCGGCGAGGAGGATGCGATCTACCTGACCTCGCAGGTGCCGAACCGTTGGATCGACGAGCACGTGCTGGACGAGCTGCTCGGCGGTGCATACGAGTACACGGAGAGGTGCTTCCGGCCGGCAATGAGGATCGGGTTGGCGGGTCGTCTGCCACCCGGTTTCTGACTCCTCTCCGATACGCGGCAAATTCTCGTTGCATTTCGTGTTGTTTCGATTTACTGTGGCCCGCAACGCCGGAGGGTGCGCATCGGAACGTCGGGGAAGCGGGCTGATGCTGCACCCTCTGGTCGCGTTCCCCGCCAATTCCCGCCCTCCTGCCGTGTCGATAGGGTGAGCTCCGATGAGTCGGCTCCAGATCGTCGGTGGCGGCAAGATGGGCGAGGCGTTGCTCGCGGGACTGCTGCGGTCGGGCTATGCGGAACCACCCGAGTTGATCGTGGTCGAGCCGGTCGCTGCGCGGCGTGAGGAGCTGAGCGCGGCCCACCCCGGAGTGGGCGTCCGTGCCGAGATCGCAGTCGCCGAGGGCACGATCGTGGCCGTGAAGCCATCGGACGTCCCTGAGGTGGTGGGCGAGGTGGCTGCTTCGGGGTGTCCGCGGCTGTTGTCGATCGCGGCGGGGGTCACCCTTGCCACTCTGGAGGCGGCGGCCGGCACCGAGATCAGGATCATCCGTGCCATGCCGAACACCCCTGCCACCATCGGTGTGGGTGCAGCGGCCATTGCCGGGGGTAGTGCAGCGGGGGAGGACGACCTCGCCTGGGCCGAGGAAATCCTCGGCGCCGTTGGCACCGTCGTGCGGGTCACCGAGTCCCAGCTCGACGCGGTCACGGGTCTTTCGGGATCGGGGCCGGCCTATGTGTTCCTCGTCGTCGAGGCGCTGGCAGACGCCGGAGTTCTGGTGGGCCTGTCGCGACCGGTGGCCGAGCAGCTCGCAACCCAGACGCTGCTGGGCGCCGCGCAGCTTCTCGCGTCGAGCGACCAGAGCGCGGCCGAGCTGCGGGCCGGGGTCACCTCGCCTGGGGGCACAACCGCCGCGGGGGTGCACCAGCTCGAGCTGGCTGCGGTGCGGGCCGCCTTCTCCGAGGCCGTGTTGGCAGCGACGAAGAGATCCCGGGAGCTGGGGTGAGCCACGCCGAGCCCGCCGGCGGGCTCCGCTTCGACACGGTGACGTTCCTGTCGGATTACGGAACCACCGATGAGTTCGTTGGCGTGGTGCACTCGGTCATCCGCCAGCTCGCTCCCGGCGTCGCCGTCGTGGACCTAACCCACGAGATCGAGCCCTACGACGTGCGTGCGGCTTCGTTGACCCTGGCCCGCAGCACCCAGTACCTGTGCCCTGGCGTGATCCTGGCCGTGGTGGATCCGGGTGTCGGAACCGCCAGACGTGGGGTGGCCGTCGAGGTCGCCGGCGGCAAGGCGGTGCTGATCGGTCCGGACAACGGCCTGTTGGCCGCGGCGGTGACCATGGCCGGCGGTGCCGAGCGGGCCGTGGTGTTGGATCGACCCGAGTACCACCTTTGCGCCCCCGGGCCCACCTTCGACGGTCGTGACGTGTTCGCTCCGGTGGCCGCGCACCTGTGTCGGGGAGTGGCGTTGGAGGAGGTCGGCACGCCCATCGATGCGGCGTCGCTTCTGCCGGGGCTGATGCCCCTGTCGGAGGTGGACGACCTCGGTGTCCTGCGGGCCGAGGTCCTTTGGATCGACCGCTACGGCAACGTGCAGCTCAACGTGGACCCCGACCAGATCCTGGGCTGGCCCGACAGGATCGAGTTGCAGCTCGGGGAGGCGCGCCGAGTCACCCGACGCGCCGATGCCTTCGCCGAGTTGCGTGCCGGTGAGATCGGCCTGTTGGTCGACTCCTACGGCCTGCTCACGCTCGTGGCGGATCGGGCGTCGGCCGCCGAGGAGCTCGGGCTTGGCGCGGGTGACGCCGTGGGCTTGGCCGCTTCCGACGCTTCCGACGCTTCCGACGCTTCCGACGGGGCCACGCCGGTGTCCTTGACGCTGCGCCCCGGGCCCGGCGGAGTGGAGGGTCCATGAGGAAGGGCACGACCATCGCCGTGGTTCTGCTGCTCCTCGCGTTGCTCGCGGCCGCCTCGGTGCAGCTGATCATGACCCTCCGACTGAAGTAGCGGTCACCTACTGTCGGGGCCCCGAGTACCCTCGGGGCCTGCCGTCGGCCGGCTGAGGGAGCCTGCGTGAACCTGGTCAACGTCTTCGAGCGACACGATCCTGAGAGCGTCGCGCTCATCAGTCGCGGCAAGACCACCACCTACGGGCAACTCCACGAGCAGGCGGCGGCATTCCGCGGCGGTCTCCAGCGGCTCGGGCTGGCACCGGGCGACCGGGTCGCCATCGTCTGTGGCAACAACTGGTACTTCGTCGTGAGCTACCTGGCCACGCTGGGAGCGGGTTTGGTGGCAACCCCGCTCAACCCCCTGAGCCCGCCGCTCGAGCTCGAATCGGAGATCGCCAACGTTGGAGCACGGGCGGTGATCGTGGGTCCCACTGCGCGCGACAAGTTCACCCGCATCGACCGCAGCAGGATCCCCACGGTGCAGCACACGATCGGCTGTGGGTTCACGCCCGAGGACGGCGTCGACCTCGACGAGCTGTTGACGTCGCCGCCGGGCCCGCTCGTCGAGCGCGACGACGGCGACCTGGCGGTGCTGATCTTCACCAGCGGCACCGGCGGCGCTCCCAAGGCGGCCATGTTGAGCCACGGAAACCTGCGTACGAACATCGCCCAGACGCTGTCGTTCCCGGGCGCGGAGCAGGGACCCGACGATGTCGTCTTCGGGGTGTTGCCGATGTTCCACATCTTCGGACTGAACGTGATGTTGGGATCCGCGTTGGCCGTCGGCGCCAAGGTGCTGTTGGTCGAACGGTTCGACCCCATCTCGGCGATCGAGTCCATCGACAAGCACGGCGCAACCGTGGTGACGGGCCCGCCCACCATGTGGGCGGCTTGGACCGGGCTGCCGTCGGTTCCGGAGGGGGCGTTGTCCTCGGTGCGGATCGCGGCGTCGGGCGCGGCGAGGCTCCCCGAGGAGACCGCCCGCAGCATCGAGCGGCGCTTCGGCATCCGCCTCCACGAGGGCTACGGTCTGACCGAGGCATCGCCTGTGGTGTCCTCCACTATCGGCAGCGACGCGCCGCTCGGTTCCGTTGGTGTGCCCGCTCCGGGCCTCGAGGTTCGCCTGGTCGATGCCGGGGGCGACGACGTGTTGGTGGGCGACGCCGGCGAGGTGTGGGTGCGCGGCCCGAACGTCTTCCTCGGCTACTTCGGCGATCCCGAGGCCTCGTCGCGCACCGTCGGTGCCGATGGCTGGTTGCACACCGGCGACGTGGCAACCGTCGATGACGACGGTCACCTGTTCCTCGTCGACCGGATGAAGGACCTCATCATCGTGTCGGGCTTCAACGTGTATCCCGCAGAGGTCGAAGAGGTGCTCATGCAGCACCCTGCGATCGACGCGTGCGCGGTGGTGGGGGTTCCCCACCCCTATTCGGGCGAGGCCGTCAAGGCATACGTGGTGGCTGTACCCGGGGTGTCGGTGGAGGAGGACGACGTGATCGCGTTCTGCGCCAGTCGCCTCGCCCGCTACAAGTGCCCCGAGAAGCTCTGGTTCGTCGACGAGGTGCCCCAGGGCATGGGCGGCAAGGTCCTCCGCCGCGCTCTTCGCTAGCGGGGTGGGCCCCCTCCACCGTTCGGTGGATCCGCCGGCGCGTGGATGAGCTCCCACAACTCCAGGCCGAACTCGTCGAGGCCCTCCGGTGGAGTGGGCAGGGCGGCGGTGCTCGCCGGCGCCCCGGTGCCCGAGACCAGGAACCCTGCGAAGAGCACGCCGATACCCACTACCAACAGGATGCCGAAGCCCACTTCGCGGTCGGCTGAGGTGAACACCGTGCCGCCCAGGCTCAACACGATCGACCCCGCCGCGATCAGCAGGTTGGTGGCGGCAAGCCGAGCGGGCGAGATCGTCGGAGCCGCTCCCAGAGCCGGTCGCCTCTTGGTGGCGAGGAGCTTCCAGGCCGACCAGAGCGCGCCGAGGATCAGAACCGTGGCACCGAGCCCGCTACCCACCGCTGCCATCACGCGTGGGGCGATGCCGAACACGGCCCGACCCTCGGGGAGCCCGGTTCGCGGCAGCGGGCGCAGAAGGGGTGTGACCACCAGTGCCCCCGAACAGAAACCGGCCGCCACGTGCAGCCTCCGATGCAGCCGTCGTCCCAGCTCGTCGCCTCCGAGGAGGTAGATCGTGCCCACCGCGAGGTAGGGAACGTTGAGGATGGCGCCGAACAGGTAGAAGGCGCGGAAGTTCCACGGCTCCCACCCGCCGGCGCCGGCCGCCCAGTAGGCGAGGGAGCCCGCGGCGAACATGCACAGCGACTGCGTCCACGCCAGCTCATGGGGCCGCCGGCGGGTGAGGTACCGCTCGGCGGTGCAGCAGGCGAAGGCAAGCGACACCAGCGCGGCGAGTGCGCCGAGACAGGAGACGGCGGAGAGCATCTTGGGTCGCAGCGTAGGTCCGGCCTGAGGTTTCGCCCGTAGAGGCGAAGTGGGACTTTGTGAACGGAGGAACAAGCCCGTTACGGTTCTCCGATGGCACCGGCGATACCTGGCGACATCCCCGAGGCAACCGTCGCCCGGCTGCCCGTGTACCTGCGGGCCCTCCAAGACCTGGCCGACGAGAACCTCGGCACGGTCTCGTCGGAGCGCCTCGCGGAGATGGCCGGCGTGAACGCTGCGAAGGTCCGCAAGGACCTCTCGCACTTCGGCAGCTACGGCACACGCGGTGTGGGCTACGACGTGGAGTACCTGCTCTTCCAGATCCGTCGCGAGCTCGGCCTCACCCACGACTGGCCCTGTGTCATCGTGGGGATGGGCAACCTCGGCCAGGCACTCGCGAACTACGGCGGTTTCCGTGACCGTGGCTTCGTGGTCGCGGCGCTCGTCGATGCCGACCGCGCCAAGGTGGGTTCCACGATCGCGGGGGTCGAGGTCAGCCATCTCGACGACCTCGCCAGTCTGGTACGCCACCACAACATCTCCATCGGCGTCATCGCCACACCCTCGCCGGCCGCCCAGGGTGTGGCAGATCAGATGATCGCCGCGGGGATCAGCTCGATCCTGAACTTCGCCCCGGTCGTGTTGAGCGTTCCGGAGGGGATCTCGGTCCGCAAGGTCGACTTGGCGGTCGAGTTGCAGATCCTCACCTTCTACAACGAACGCCGTGCGGTGGTCGGCAGCGCCGACTGATCCGAGGCGGGACGCCGGCTTGGTCGGCCCGACCCGGATGAGGGAAGCTACAGGTTCCCGACGGCGAGCAGAGGAGTCCTCTCCCCGTGTCAATCCTGGTCATCGGCGTCAACCAGCGGACCGCTCCACTGTCGCTGCTCGAGCGCTTCGCTCTCCACGGCGATCGTCTGCCGAAGTACCTCGACGCGCTCATGGCCTCCGACAACATCTCCGAGGCGGCCATCGTCTCCACCTGCCACCGCACCGAGGCGTGGGTGGTGGCCGAGCGCTTCCACGGCGCGCTCAGCGATGTGCGTGACGTGTTCTGCGACCTCACCTATCTACCGCCCGACGAGTTCGCCCCCCATCTCCTGACCGAGCACGACAGCGAGGCGATCCGCCACCTCTTCGAGGTTGCTGCCGGGCTGCGTTCGGTGGTGGTCGGCGAGCACCAGATCCTCGGCCAGGTGGCCGACGCGTGGGAGGCCGCCCGCCTCCACGGCAGCGCGGGGCCCACCCTGAACCTGTTGTTCCGCCATGCAGTCGAGGTGGGCAAGCGTGCCCGCAACGAGACGGCCATCGCCCGCAACGTCACGTCGGTGTCCCATGCGGCGGTGGTGATGGCGGGCGACTTGTTGGGCGGCCTGAGCGGGCGGTCGGCCGCTGTCGTGGGTACGGGCGCGATGGGCCGGGGCATGGTCGGGTTGTTGGCCGAGCGCGATGTCGCGTCGCTCAGCATCGTGAACCGTTCGCTGGAGCGGGCCGAGGGGGTCGCAGCCGGCGTGGGAGCCTCGATCCATCCGCTGGGTGAACTGGCGACGCTGCTCCGAGACGTCGATGTGGTCTTCACGTCCACCGGTGCGCTCGAGCCGGTCATCACGTTGGAGATGGCCCGCGCCGCATCCGAGGCGCGGTCGGCACGTGGGGTCGAACAGCCACTCGTCCTCGTCGACATTGCGGTGCCGCGCGACGTGGCGGTGGAGGTGGCGGAGCTCGACGGGGTGCAGGTCCTCGACATGGAGTCGCTCCAGGCCTTCGCTGTTCGAGGGCTCGATGAACGTCGTCGTGAGGCCCCCGCCGTTGCTGCGATCGTCGATGCCGAGGTCGATCGGTTCGAGTCGGCCCGAAGCTCTCGTCAGGTCGCCCCGCTCATCACCGAGTTGCACGCGTGGGCAGAGATGCTGCGCAGCGCGGAGCTCGACCGTCACCGCTCCCGGCTCGCCGATCTGGATCCTGAGGCCGCCGACGCCCTCGATGCCGTTACGCGGAGCCTGGTGGCCAAGTTGCTGCACACGCCCACCGTCTCGCTGAAGGAGGCGTCTGGAACCGCCCGGGGCGACCGCATCGCCCAGAGCCTGCGCGATCTGTTCGACCTGTGAACCCGCTACGGCTGGCGACGCGGGGCAGTGCCCTCGCACGCTGGCAGGCGGACCATGTTGCCGCTCTGCTGCGCGACGCGCGTCCGGAGCGCGGCGTCGAGGTGGTGGTGGTCTCCACCGAAGGCGACCGCCGCAGCGACGTCCCCTTGTCCGAGATCGGCGGCAAGGGCGTGTTCGTGAAGGAGGTCCAGGCCGCGGTTCTCGACGGCCGCGCCGACATCGCCGTGCACTCGGCGAAGGATCTGCCGGCGCTCACCCCCGATGGCCTGACGATCGCGGCCGTCCCCCGGCGCGGTGATCCCCGTGACGCCCTGGTGGGTGTTCCGCTGGCGGCGTTGCCCCAGGGTGGTCGTGTGGCAACGGGGTCGCGGCGTCGTGGCGCACAACTGCTGGCGCTGCGACCGGACCTCGAAGTGCGTGATCTTCGGGGCAACATCGCGCGACGGCTGGCGAAGGCAGACGAGCACCACGCGGTGATCATCGCGGTTGCGGCCCTGGAGCGGCTCGGCCTCGACGATCGCATTGCCGAGGTCCTCTCGGTCGACCAGATGTGTCCCCAGGTGGGCCAGGGAGCGCTCGCGGTCGAGGCTCTCGCGGGTGGTGAGGTCGCGGAGATGCTCGCGGTGCTGGAGGACCCGTGGTCGCGGCGATGTGTCGAGGCTGAGCGGGCGTTCCTTGTGGAGCTGGGCGGCGACTGCGACCTGCCCGCGGGCGCACACGCGGAACCCGACGGTGACGATCTGGTGTTGCGGGCCGTGCTCGCCGATGACGCCGGGCTTCGCCGGCTGGTGTTGGAGGGATCCGACGGGGTTTCGCTGGGCAGGGAGGCGGCAGCGAGGCTCCGGGGGGGAGAGGGCGGCCCGTGACGGTGTATCTGGTGGGCGCGGGTCCGGGTGACCCGGGCCTGATCACCGTGAGGGGACTCGAGGTCCTGCGCCGTGCCGAGGTGGTCGTCTTCGACAGGCTGTCCGCGGCGGAACTGTTGGAGGAGGCTCCGCCCGAGGCGCAGCGGATCGACGTGGGCAAGGACCCCGCCGGCCACTCGACGCCCCAGGAGGACATCCACCGGCTCCTCGTCGAACTCGGTCGGGAGGGCCGTCGGGTGGTGAGGCTCAAGGGCGGTGACCCTTTTGTCTTCGCCCGTGGCGGCGAGGAGGCCGCGGCGCTCGCGGCGGCGGGTGTGGCCTTCGAGGTGGTGCCCGGGATCACTTCGGCCATCGCAGTGCCTGCGTACGCGGGGATCCCGGCCACGTTGCGCTACTCGTCCACTTCGCTCACGATCGTCACCGGTCACGAGGACCCGACGAAGGCTGCGGCTTCGGTCGACTGGGGGGCGATCGCGAGCGTGGGGGGCACGATCGTGATCCTCATGGGCGCCGCGCGCATCGCTGCGATCGCAGAGGAGCTCCAGGCCGGGGGTCTGGACCCATCGACGCCGGTTGCGGCCATCCGTTGGGGTACCCGCCCGAACCAGCACACGCTGCGCTCGACTCTCGGTGAGGTCGGCTCGGCCAAGATCGAGGCGCCGTCGACGATCGTCGTGGGGGAGGTGGCAGCCCAGCGGCTCGATTGGTTCGAGCGGCGGCCCCTGTTCGGGCTGAGCGTGGTGAACCCGAGGGCGCGCGAGCAGGCGTCGGAGCTCACCGAGATGCTCACCGCTTTGGGGGCGGCGGTCCTGGAGGTGGCCGCGATCCGCATCGACGACCCGTCCGACGGCGGCGTCGCCTTGGCCGAGGCCGCCGCCGATGTCGGCCGCTATGAGTGGGTGGCGCTCACCTCGCCAAACGGTGCCCGACGGTTCTGTACGGCAGTCGGTGACGGGCGTCGGCTCGCCGGGGTGAAGCTGGCGGCCATCGGCCCCGGCACCGCGGCGGTGCTCACAGACCACTTCCTGACGGTGGATCTGATGGCTCCCAGCTATGTGGCCGAGTCGCTGGTGGAGGCGTTCCCCTCGGGCCGGGGCCGAGTGTTGTTGCCCCTCGCAGCGGAGGCGCGCGACATCCTGCCCCAGGGCCTGCGTGCCAAGGGGTGGGACATCGACGTGGTGGAGGCCTACCGAACCGGAGCCGAGACCCCGTCGCCGCAGATGTTGGAGCGAGTGGCCGACGCCGATGTCGTCGCGTTCACCGCCAGCTCGACGGTGACGCGGTTCCTTGAGGTGGCAGGGCAACAGCGGGTGCCGCGCGCGGTGGCCGCGATCGGCCCTATCACCGCGGCGACGGCGCGCGAAGCGGGCCTCGAAGTGGCGATCGAACCAGCGGAGCACAGCCTCGGGGGCCTGGTGGACGCCATCGCCGCCTGGGCCGCCCACCGCTGAATCAGAGGTTCTCGTGCGGATCTGTCATGCATCTCCGGGCAGGGAAGTCCTTCATCTCCGGGCATCCGGTGGGCACCTGACGGGGGGCCTCGCGGCTCCGTAGTGTGCGCCCATGCCGTTTCCCGCCCACCGACCCCGGCGGCTCCGCACCACGCCGCCGCTGCGGCGGTTGGTCGCCGAGACACGCCTTGGCGTCGATGACCTGATCGCACCACTGTTCGTCCGCGAGGGGATCGACTCGCCGGCGCCCATCGCCTCGATGCCCGGCGTGTTCCAACACACCCTCGAATCGCTCACCAACGAGGTCGCCGGGCTCGTCGACCTCGGCCTGGCGGCGGTGATTCTCTTCGGGGTCCCCGTGACCAAGGATCCGCTGGGTTCGGCGGCGTCGGACCCCGACGGGATCGTGCAGGTGGCCCTGCGAGAGCTGCGCGACCGCTACGGCGATGAGATCGTGTTGATGGCCGACCTGTGCCTCGACGAGTACACCGACCACGGCCACTGCGGGATCGTCACGCCCGACGGTCGGGTCGACAACGACGCCACCCTCCAGCGTTACGCCGCCGCCGCGGTTGCCCAGGCCCGGGCTGGAGCAGCGGTGGTTGCGCCCTCCGGGATGATGGACGGCCAAGTGGCAGCCATACGTGCTGCGCTCGACGGCGACGGCCACCAGGACGTGTCGATCCTTGCCTACAGCGCCAAGTACGCGTCGGGTCTCTACGGCCCGTTCCGCGACGCGGTCGACGTGACCATCGCGGGAGGCGGTACCCGCGACGCCTACCAGCAGGACTTCCGCAACCGCCGCGAGTCGATGCGCGAGATCGAACTCGACATCGAAGAGGGAGCCGACATGGTCATGGTGAAACCCGCGGTCACCTACCTCGACGTGCTCGCCGAAGCACGGCAACGTTTCGACGTGCCGTTGGCGGCCTACCACGTGTCGGGCGAGTACTCGATGATCAAGGCGGCGGGCGAGCGGGGCTGGATCGACGCGCCCCGGGTTGCCCTCGAACAGCTCACCGCTGTCAAGCGCGCCGGGGCCGATGCAATCCTCACGTACTTCGCCCGTGAGGCGGCCGAGGGAGGATGGCTCCGATGAGCAGCGACACCACCAACGACTCCCTCTTCGCCCGCGGCCAGGCGGTGATCCCCGGCGGCGTGAACTCGCCGGTGCGGGCCTTCCGCAACGTCGGCGGCACGCCCTACTTCGTGGCCCGTGGCGAGGGCGCGTATGTGTGGGATGTCGAAGGCCGTCGCTTCATCGACTACGTGCAGTCCTACGGCGCGTCGATCCTGGGCCACGCGCACCCCAGGGTGGTCGAGGCCATCCACCACGCGGCGCACCTGGGCACCACCTTCGGCGCGCCGACCGAGGGCGAGGTGGTGCTGGCCGAGCTGATCGTCGAGCGCATCCCCGGTCTCGAACAGGTGCGGCTGGTTTCCTCCGGCACCGAGGCCACCATGTCGGCCATTCGCCTGGCCCGGGGCGCTACGGGACGGTCGAAGTTGGTGAAGTTCGACGGCAACTACCACGGGCATTCCGATGCGCTCCTGGCCGCCGGAGGCAGTGGCCTGGCCGAAGCGGGCCTGGCGGCGTCGAGCGGTGTCACCGCGGGAGCGGTGGCCGACACGGTGGTTGCGCCCTACAACGTGGTGCCGAATCTCGCTGACGACGTTGCGGTGGTGATCGTGGAGCCGGTGGCCGCCAACACCGGGCTCATCGCACCAGCGGCTGGGTTCTTGGAGGGTCTGCGCGCCGAGTGCGATCGCGTCGGCGCGCTGTTGCTCTTCGACGAGGTCATCACGGGGTTTCGGATCGATCTCGGTGGGGCCACCGCGTGGTCCGACGTCCGGCCCGACATGTGGTGCTTCGGCAAGGTCATCGGCGGCGGTCTACCGGTGGGGGCCTTCGGAGCGTCACGGGAGATCATGTCCCACCTCGCCCCTCTCGGCAGCGTGTACCAGGCAGGCACGTTGTCGGGTAACCCGCTCGCCACAGCGGCGGGCCGAGCGGTGCTCGCCGAGTTGGACATCGACGCGTACGAGGAGCTCACGGCGATCGCCACCACCCTGGCCGGGGGCCTCAGGGCTGCGTTTGACGATGCCGGCATCTCGGTGCAGGTCCCCCAGGTGGGGCCGCTCGTGGGCTTGTTCTTCGGCGATCACCTGCCCGTCGACCACGCCGAGGCCCAGGCGTCGGTGGCGTTGGGTGGCTATCCGGGCTTCTTCCACGGGATGCTCGAACGCGGCATCGCTCTCGCGCCCGGCGCCTACGAGGTGATGTTCCCGTCGCTGGCGCACGGCAAAGACGACCTGCGGAGGACCATCGAGGCGGCAGCCGAGGTTGCCGCAGCGATGGCACCCACGAGCTGAGGGCAGAGGGCCCACCCCCACCCCCACCCCCACCCCCACCCCCACCCCCACCCCCCACCCCCCACCCCCACTGAACTTGCGTACGGATTCGTCCTCCGCCGACGGATTGCTACGCAGGTTCGGGCGAGTGGGCCCACCCCCACTGAACTTGCCCCACTGAACTTGCGTACGGATTCGTCCTCCGCCGACGGATTGCTACGCAGGTTCGGGTGAAGCGGTCCGTTCGGGCCGTACCGCTCAGCCGCGGATGGCGCGGGTGCGGAGCGCGTCCGGGTTCGCTGCCATCTTCGCTATGTCGGGGGGGAGCTCGCCCGACGCCACCTGTTCGAGGGTCAGGCCCTCCAACACACCCCGCAACGCGACTCGCACAGCCAGCCACACCGAGCGGAGGTGCTCCGCGTCGCCCTCGTAGCTGACCTCCTCGGGCTGAAGTCCACGCACGCCGGCCAACGGTCCGTCGGTCGCCCTGACCACATCCGCCACGGTGATCTCCGCGGCCGGCCGCGCCAGGCGAAAACCGCCCTCCGCCCCACGCTGGCTGGCCACCAGCCCCGCTCGGCGAAGGTCCACCAGGATGTTCTCCACGAACTTGCGTGGCATGCCCTGTGACTCCGCCAAGGCGGCACCCTTGATGGGTCCGTCGTGGTCGGCCCGGGCCAGCACAAGCAGCGCCCGCATCGCGTAGTCGGCCTTCGCGGAGATGTGCACCCGCTGAGTTTGGCAGGCGTTCAGCAGCCGTATCGGCTGGTTGGGGCCATAGCCTGCGATCATGCTCGCGGCCCGTTTCCTTCTCGACCCGATCGCCTCGGAATGGGAGGCCGCGGTGGCCGACCTCCAGCAGCGGCATGCGGCTCGCCGGCTGTGGGAGCTCGACTCCACGCTCTTCGCCGACGACCCGACCGAGATAGCGAACCGAATGGGGTGGCTCCATGTTGCGGAGTTCAGCCGCCGTTGGTGGCCTGAGTTGCAGACCCAGGCAGGCTGGATCGCCACCGAGGTAGGCCATGTGGTGGTTGCGGGCATGGGTGGATCGTCGCTGTTCCCCGAGGTGTTGGCGGCCACCGTCCCCCGCCAGAAGGGCTTTCCTCAGCTCCAGGTGCTCGACTCGACCGATCCGGCCGCGGTCGCCCGGGTGGGCGAGACGTGTCCGCCCGAGTACACATTCGTGGTGGCGGCATCGAAGTCGGGTTCCACCCTGGAGACCCGTTCACACTTGGAGTGGCTCTGGGAGTGGAACCCCGACCCTTCCCGCTTCGGGGTCGTCACCGATCCGGGTTCCGCGCTCGGCGAGGCGGCGCGGGAGCGAGGGTTCCTCCACGTGTGGGAGAACCACCCCGACATCGGCGGGCGCTACTCGGCGTTGTCGCTCTTCGGCCTGGTGCCCGCCGCCCTTGCCGGCCTCGACGGCCTGGCGTTGTTGGACGCCGCCGATGAAGCGGCGGAGGCCATCGAACCGCTCGATGGCGACGACGGGCCCGATCTCGCCCTGAGCCTGGGAGCGGCCATCGGCGCCGCGGCGGCGGCGGGTCGCGGCAAGCTCACCATCCTGTTGGACGAGCGGGTGTCGAGCTTCGGTGCGTGGCTCGAACAGCTCGTGGCCGAGTCGCTGGGCAAGCACGGCGTGGGGGCGTTGCCGGTGCTGGGCGAGCCCTACGACATCGCGCTGGCCCATCCCGACGACCGACTCTTCGTCACCATCGGCGACGCGGCGGGCCGCGACGAACTGCGTGCGGCCGGTGTGCCACTGGTCGAGCTGTCGTTGGAGGAGCTGGGCGACCTGGGCGCGCATGTGCTGGTGTGGGAGGTCGCAGTGGCGTTGGCGGGGCGGGTGTTGGGCATAAACCCCTTCGACCAGCCCGACGTGGAAGCAGCGAAGGTCGCGGCGCTCGGCCTGTTGGGTGGGGAGGCAACGCCACCGCCGTCGATCACCCCGGTGGCCGACGCCCTCGCCACGGTTCGACCGGGCGACTACGTGGCCATCTGCGCGTTCGTCGATCCTGGATCAGACGCCGCGGCGCGACTCGAGGGGGTGCGGGCCAGGCTGGGCCGCCGCCTTGGGGTCGCCACCACGCTGGGAATCGGCCCGCGGTTCCTGCATTCCACGGGCCAGTACCACAAGGGTGGACCGCGCAACGGGGTGTTCCTCCAAGTGCTGCACACCGAGGGCGAGGATCTCGTCATCCCCGGCCAGCCGTTCAGCTTCGGGGAACTGAAGGCCGCTCAGGCCGCGGGAGATCTCCAGGCGCTGCACGCCGCGGGCCAGGACCGGGCGTTCCGGGTGGATCTCGCCGACCTCCTCGACGCCTGAGCCACTCAGCCTCAGCCGCCGCCGGCTACTACGAGCCTCACGGTCGCGGGCGGCTCGGTCCAATCCACGATCTCGAGGGCGATTCGCATGCCGTCGCGCCGGGTCGAAGTGGAGCGCACTTCGCCGCCGGGATCCAGCGACCACACCGGCGAAGGGTGCGCGATCAGTCGTTCGGAGCGAAGTTCCGGCAGCTTCGAGTGGGCCACGAACGACTCGATGTCTGCTGGGTCCATCCGGAAGGTCACGTCGAGCTCGCCCTCCGCGGCACGCACCGAGCGGTAGCCGTCGGTCGAGTCGGGGAACCGAAGGCCGGTGATCTCCTCCAACTTCGCTCTGCTCGGCGACGAATCGAACGGCAGGCCGGGCTGGGTGGTCGTTGTGGGGCCCCCGGGCGTCGGCTGTTTCGTGCAGCCGGAGGTTCCCCCCAAGATGGCGACGGCGGCCACAAGGCCGACGAGGGTGCCGCGTCTCACGGCACGCCGCGCTCGGGCACCACCGCGGCGACTGCTGCGGCCAGCTTGTAGATGGCCTCGGCCGGGCCCAGCTCGTCGGGTCGCATCAGGTTCGCCATGATGCGCAGCACCCACTCCATCAGCGTCTGGGACTGCATCCCCACCCGGGTCATCTCCCGCATCGCTGCGGGATGACCGAGGAGCCGCATGAACAGGCGGGCCACCTTGAAGTACCGGCCGTAGTCGGCATCGAGCATCTCGGGGTAGCGCTGGAGCGGTTGGGCGGATCCGCTGCGGAGGCACTCGTCGAGCAGCCCCGCGGCCATCCGCCCCGTCTCGTACGCGTAGTCGATGCCCTCGCCGTTGAAGGGGTTGATCGATCCCGCCGCGTCGCCCACGACGATCCAGGTGGGGCCCACCTTCGGGTTCACCGACCCGCCCATGGGCAGGCGTCCGCC
>JADLFH010000126.1 GCA_020845705.1 Microthrixaceae bacterium
ACGGCCGTTGCGCTGATCTTGTGCGCGCCGGCCAGATCGTTGGTGACGCCCACACCGGATCCGATGTCCGAGCGCATGCGCATCGGCGCACTCGCGTTCGCACTGCTGTGCGCCGGGCTTGCCTTTGCGTACTCAACCGCCGTCGGCGCGATCGATCTGCGCACCTGCCTGCGTGCGGCCATGCGCCAGGGGCGGATCCCGAGGTGGCGCGACGACCGCAACCACGCCTTGCCCCTGCTGGCCGCGGTGGCGGTGCTGGCGACCGCCGCCGTCGCCTGGCGCTGCCGATTGTGGGCGATGGAGGATGCCGGCATCGCGGGCATCGTGCACAAGACGACGTGCACCGCGCTGGTGGGCCTGACGGTCTTTGGTCAGGGCGCACTGATCCACTGGGGACGCCTGGTTTCCGAGCAGTCCGGACGGGCGCTCGTCGCGGGCTTGTTGATCTTTGCCCAGGTGACCGCTGCGTTGGCCGGAAACCTGCTGACTTCGCTGCAAGTGCCCGGCGGACCACTGTTGACCATGTTGTGCCCGCCGGTGTTCTTTTTTTCGAAAGGTCCGGCGCTGATCGAGGACGCGACGTTTCAGGTCGTCCGCGCCGTGGGGTTTGTTACGCCTCAAGTGCTGGGCATCGTCCTCGGGGTCGTGCTGCACTACCGGGCGCGTAAGGGCCTGGCGGAGCAGGCACGGAACACCTTGGTGCGCACCGGCATGATGCCGCAGCGGGGGTAAAGCGCCTTACCGCACAAACGACTCCCGCCGCGAAGCTTCGGTGAGCCGGATGATGAACTTCTCCGGCGCCGCGCAGAATTTCGCGCGCGCCTCGCGCAAGGAGGATTCGCCGGCGTAGCTGACGGCGGACTGCAGGTGACCGCGAATGCGCGCGAGAATCGAACCGACGCTGCCCCGATAGGGGATTTCCAGCGATTGACCTTCCTGCGGAGTCGCCAGCAGGTCGTCGGCGTCTTCCGCTTGCGCCCCGGCGAGTACGGCCTGCGGCGAGGTCATGCCTCGATAGATCTTTGTGCGTTGCCCGGTGCCGGGGTTCTCGATCGTGACGCCCGGTGATTCGTCGGTCCCGGCGAGCGCGCTGCCCAGCATCACGCTGGACGCGCCCAACAGCAGGGCGAATGCCAGGTCCTTGTCATCGCGTACGCCGCCGTCCGCAATCAGCGGCACGCGGTCCCGCAGCGCCAGATAGACTTCGCGAATCGCGGTCAATTGGGGTACGCCCGCGCCGGTCTCCAGGCGCGTCCGGCACCCGCGCCCCGGACCGATTCCGACCTTGACCGCGGCGACTCCCAGTCGCGCCAGGTAGCGGGCGCCTTCGCCGGTGCCCACATTGCCGCACACCAGCGCCGCGCCGGGAAACCGCTTGCGAAATGCGCGCACACCTTCGGCCACCACCACGGAGTGCCCGTGCGCCACATCCAGCAGAATGCAGTCCGCGCCCGCATCCAGCAAAGCCTGGGCGCGCTCGAGGTAGTCCCCGCGCGTGCCGATGGTCGCGCCGACACGCAGCCGCCCCTTGGCATCCTTGCACGAATGCGGTCGGTTCTTGGCAAGACGCAGGTCTCGCATCGTGATCAGCCCGCGGATCCGGCGGCTTGAGTCAACGAGCGGCAGCTTCTCCTTGCGATGCTGGTACATCTTCTGTTCGGCGTCTTCCAGGGAGACGTCGGGCGGGGCCGTC
>JADLFH010000127.1 GCA_020845705.1 Microthrixaceae bacterium
CCGCCGCCGGTGTAGAAGACCGGGCGTTCGGCCGCCTCGATCATCGCCACCAGCGCCTCGATCTTCCCGGGGTCGGCCTTGGTGCGCGGCTGGTAATGCGAAGGTTTCGCCTCCTTCGGCGGCACATAGGTGCCGGTGGCGAACTGCACGTCCTTCGGGATGTCGATCAGCACCGGGCCGGGGCGGCCCTTCGTCGCGACATGGAACGCCTGGTGCATGACGTCCGAAAGATGCTCGGGATCCTTCACCAGCCAGTTCATCTTGGTGCAGGCGCGCGTGATGCCGACCGTGTCGGCCTCCTGGAAGCCGTCGGTGCCGATCAGGAAGGTCGGAACCTGGCCGGTCAGAACGACGATCGGGATCGAATCCATCAGCGCGTCGGTGATGCCGGTGACCGCGTTCGTCGCCCCGGGCCCCGATGTCACCAGCACCACGCCGGGCTTGCCGGTCGAGCGCGCATAGCCTTCGGCCATGTGGACCGCCGCCTGCTCGTGCCGCACCAGGATGTGGCGGATGTCGTTCTGCTGGAAGATCTCGTCATAGATCGGAAGCACCGCGCCGCCGGGATAGCCGAATACCGTGTCGACGCCCTGATCCCGCAGCGCCTGAACCACCATCTTCGCGCCGGTCATCTGCCGTGCCATGTCGTCTTCCCTTCGCCAGACATAAAAAAACCCCCGGACTTGCGGGGGCGCATGGGACCTTTTCAGGGTGCCGTCACCGGCCCATGCGCCAAAATCCCGAAATGATTACAAGCCTTGCCACTTCCAGGACCCTTCCCCGAGTTGGCGCGAAGACTAGGTCGCCATGAAACCAGCGTCAACCGCCAAATTGGCAGCGGATCCGCCGCCAGGGGCTCCGGTCTGCGCGCCCCGGTGCCGGCCCGCAGGGGTTGGCGCGGCTCCTGCCGCGCGATTTGCCGCAGGCGGGTTTGCGGCGCCCGCCCGGCCGGGTTGACCATGCGTCACGGATCGCGCCTCTTTTCAGGCGCAAATTCTGCCCCTAGGCTTTCGCGGAGCCCGGCGTTGGGACCGGGCCGCAGGGAACGGGGAGGTTCCAAGGACATGGCCAAGGACATGGATCGACGTTCATTTCTGGGAAAGGCCGCGATCGGCGGCATCGGGGCGGCCGGCGCGGCGGCGCTTGCGTCACCCGCCGTCGCGCAGTCGGCGCCGAAGATCACCTGGCGCATGACCTCGTCATTCCCCAAATCGCTCGACACGATCTACGGCGGCGCCGAGACGCTCTCGAAGATGGTGTCCGAGGCGACGGACGGCAATTTCGAGATCCAGGTCTTCGCCGCGGGCGAACTGGTCCCGGGGCTGCAGGCGGCGGATGCGGTCACCAACGGCTCGGTCGAATCCGCCCATACGGTCGGCTACTACTACTACGGCAAGGATCCGACCTGGGCGGTGGCGGCGGCGGTGCCGTTCTCGCTCAACGCGCGCGGGATGAGCGCCTGGCACTACCACGGCGGCGGCATCGACCTCTATAACGAGTTCCTGGCGAATGCCGGCATCTACGGCCTGCCCGGCGGCAACACCGGGGTGCAGATGGGCGGATGGTTCCGC
>JADLFH010000128.1 GCA_020845705.1 Microthrixaceae bacterium
GTACGGCCACAGCCAGAAGCCCGCAAGCCGTGGCCGGCAGGACAGTCTCCCAGGAGAATCGATTTGTCTGAAGGAAATAACTGCCGATTACGCCGACCCAGCCGAAGAAGATCAGGACAGCCAGATCGCCCAATCCGACATAACCATAGGGCATCTTGCCGGCCGTGTAGGTGATAGCGGATCCAATTGCGGCCGCACCGAGCAAAATGAAAAGGACTGTGAAGGATAGAGATTTATTGCCGAACGCAAACCAGAGAAGCAGGGTTCCCGAGACAACGGCCAAAAGCGAAGTCAGCAGGATTGCCCGCTTCATCTGTGCCGGAGTGACCAGGCCACTTTGAACGGCGCGCTTCGGCCCCTGGCGCTCCACGTGATCAGCGCCATGGAAGGAATCGCCATAGTCATTGGCAAGGTTCGACAGGATTTGAAGCAAAATAGCTGTTATGAATGAAAACAAAGCAACCAGCCAGCTGAAAGAACCGCCGGCCGCAGCCAGACCGCTGCCCATGATGATGCAGGCAGTGGCCAATGGCAGCGTCCGCGGCCGCGCGGCATGAAGCCAGACAGAAAACTTCTCTTCCGATGTGATGCTCGATGACATGGCTACGGTTATAACAGAGAGTTACTGCATTAGGTAGTTACACGTGATGAATGAAAAATTGATCCGGAATGAACTTGCATGGGCGGCCGATCACCCCGAAACACCACACACCCTGCCCGTTAATATTGGTCTCGATCTGGCCGTCGGCGGCCGTGATGTAGTGCTGATGGCTGGCCCTTGCTCGGTAGAGAGTTACGAGCAAACACGAATTGTCGCCCAGGAAGTGTCGCGAATGGGCGGCCGAATCCTGCGTGGTGGCGCATTCAAGCCACGCACTTCACCCTATTCATTCCAGGGACTTGGGCATGAAGGGCTTGAGATACTGCGAACCGTCGCCGATGAATATGGCCTGTACGTCGTCACGGAGGCCCTTGGAGTCGAGCAATTGCCTCTAGTGGCAGAATATAGTGACATCATCCAGATCGGCAGCCGCAATATGCAGCATTACCCGCTGCTGTGGGCTGCGGGTGAAACAGGCAAACCCGTGTTACTAAAGCGCGGGTTCATGTCGACGATTGACGAATGGCTGAAGGCAGCCGAACATATCATCAGCCGCGGGAACGAGCGCATCATCCTTTGCGAGCGAGGAATCCGCACATTTGAAACAGCTACACGAAATACGCTTGATGTGAATGCCATCGCCTTCGTCAAACAAACCACACCCTTCCCTGTTCTGGCCGACCCCAGTCACGGCACCGGTCGGGCGGATCTGGTCGTTGCCGGAGCGCGCGCGGCCGTTGCCGCCGGTGCCGATGGCTTGCTGGTTGAGTTCCACCATAACCCGGAAGAGGCGTTGTCGGATGCGGAGCAAGCGTTACCGCTGTCGTCGTTGCCGCGATTCCGGTCGGAAATCGAAGCGATTGCGCAGGCAATGAAACGGGGGCTTGCCTGAGGTCATGGTCGAAAGGAAGGATTAGGCAGTCGACCAAAGTTGCCGGAATGAACTTAAGGTTGGAAAATCAAAA
>JADLFH010000129.1 GCA_020845705.1 Microthrixaceae bacterium
CGTCACGGTCACCGACCGGATGAACTACCTGTCGCCGCTCAACAACAACATCGGCTACGTCCAGTGCATCGAAGAGATGATGGGCCTGGAACTGCCGGAACGCGGGCGCACCATCCGCATCCTGATGGCGGAGCTGTCCCGCATCGCCGACCACATCCTGTCCTGCGGCCTCATGGCCATGGACGTGGGCGCCTTCAGCGTGATGCTGTGGTGCTTCCGGGAACGGGAACGCCTCTACGACATCTTCGAAGTGGTCACCGGCGGCCGCTTGACCACCAGCTACACCCGGGTCGGCGGTCTGTCGCGCGACTTGCCCGACAACGCCGTGCCGATGATCCGCGACGCGCTCGCGCCGATCCTCGAGACCTGCGACGAAGTCGAAAAGATGCTGTACCACAACCGCATCTTCCTCGATCGCTCGCAGGGCGTCGGCGCGCTCACCCGCGAGGAAGCGATCGCCTACTCGTGGACCGGCCCGTTGCTGCGCGCCACCGGCGAGGCCTTCGACGTCCGCCGGGCGCGGCCGTATCTCGGCTACGACAGCTACGATTTCGACGTGATCACGCGCACCGACGGCGACTCGCTGGCCCGCTTCCAGGTGCGCATGGACGAAATCCGGCAAAGCGTGCGCATCGTCCGTCAGGCGCTCGAGCGGCTGAAACCGGGTCCGTTCTGCGCCGACAACATGAAGGTCGCGCTGCCCGCCAAGGACATCGTCTATTCGAAGATGGAATCGCTGATCCATCACTTCAAGATCATCATGCTCAACCACGGCTTCGCGCCGCCGGCGGGCGAGTACTACTCCTGCACCGAATCGCCCAACGGCGAATTGGGTTTCTACGTGGTCAGCACGGGAGACCAACAACCGTGGCGCCTGCGCGTGCGCGGGCCGTCGTTCCTGAACTATTCGGCCATCAACCGGCTCGCCCAGGGCCGGATGATCTCCGACGTGGTGGCAATCCTGGGCAGCCTCAACGTGATCGCCGGCGAACTCGACCGTTAACCGCCGGACCCGGAGCAACGGATTCATGCAGCTTCCGATCCTTCAACCCGTGCCCACGCTGCGCAAGATCGAGCTCAAGCCCGACGTGCGCGCGGAGGCCGAGCGCATCGTTTCCCGCTACCCCGTGCGCAAAGCGGCGATGCTGCCCATGCTCCACTTGATGGAGCGGGAATTCGGCATCGTCGACGAGAGCGCCATGGCGTACATCGGCGAGTTCCTCGGCGTCTCGCCCGTCAAAGTCCTGAGCAATTACACCTTCTACACCTGGTTCAAACGGGCCGGCACCGGCAAGTACCTGTTGCAGGTGTGCTGCACGCTGCCGTGCGCGCTGCGGGGATCGGACCTGGTGGTGCGGCATCTGGAAAAACGTCTCGGACTGAAGGTGGGCGAGAGCACGAAGGACGGCAAGTTCACCCTGCGCAAGGTGGAATGCCTGGCCTCGTGCGACACCGCACCGGTGCTTCAGATCAACGACGATCTGCACGAACATCTGACGATTGCGCGGCTGGACCAGATTCTCGACGGGCTCAAGTAGGGCCGATCGCATGGGTTTCGAACCGTATCTGCTCAAACATCAGGGCGACGCCAAGGCGCGCACGCTCGATCATTATCTGGCGCGCAGCGGCTACCAGGGCGCGCGCAAGGCGTTCGAGCTGCAGCCCGCGGCGCTGATCGATCTGGTGAAGAACAGCGGCCTGCGCGGCCGCGGCGGCGCCGGCTTTCCCACCGGCATGAAATGGGGCTTCGTGCCCAAGAACATCCCCAAGCCGCGCTATCTCTGCGTCAACGCCGACGAGAGCGAACCGGGGACGTTCAAAGACCGCGCCATCATCGAGTACGACCCGCACACGCTGCTGGAAGGCATCCTGATCTGCTGCCGCGCCGTGGAGATCCACGCCGCCTACATCTACATGCGCGCCGAGTTCACGCTCGGGGCGAAGATCATGCAGCAGGCGATCGACGAAGCCTACGCCGGCGGCTACTTCGGCAAGAACATCGTCGGCAGCGGCTTCGACCTCGACGTCACGCTGCATCGCGGCGGCGGCGCCTACATCTGCGGCGAGGAAACCGCGCTGTTGACCTCGCTCGAAGGCAATCCCGGTCAACCGCGCATCAAACCGCCGTTCCCGGCGGTGGTCGGCCTGTTCGGCAGCCCGACGGTCATCAACAACGTCGAGACGCTGGCGAATCTCGGTTTCATCCTCGACCGGGGCATCGCCTGGCACAAGGGCATGGGCACGGAGAAGAGCCCGGGCGTGAAGATCTTCGGCGTCTGCGGCCACGTCAACAAGCCCGGGTTGTTCGAGAAGCCGCTCGGCTACCCGATGAAGCAGCTCATCTACGAAGATGCCGGCGGCA
>JADLFH010000130.1 GCA_020845705.1 Microthrixaceae bacterium
CCACGTACAGAGTGCCGGTGGCGTTGTCGTAGGCCAGCGAATCAGGTTGCTGCACGGTCGGATAGCGCATCTTCTCGACGGGTGTTCCGGTGGACAGATCGTAGCCAATGACGGTGTTGGTCGCGGTCTGCGACACCCACACGAGATCCGATGCCCCGACGACGCCGAACGGTGCACCGCCGACCGGGTAGGCCTGCCGCTGGATCAGCGGGTCGACGCTGAACACCATCAACTGCCCGCCGCGGGTATCGGTGACCAGTACCCGGCCGGCCGGGTCGGCGGCCAGGGTGGTGGCGCCGAGGCCGGCCCGCAGCGCCTGTTGGGGGGCACCGTCGGCGTTGAGCGCGGTGATCGAGGTCTGGCCGCGGTCCAGCACCACCGCCACGTCGCCCTGGGTCACGACGGCATCGACCCGGGCGAAGATGTCGGCCTCGCGGGCCACCGCCAGATCGGGGGTGAGGGTGAAGGCCGCCCCGGCCGCGCTGCCCAGCACCAGGCGCCCATCGGCGCGGCGGGCGATCGCGGTGAAATCGGTGTCGGTCTGGCCAGCGACGGGGGTCCGGGTGGCGGCGCCGGAGGCCAGGTCCACCGAGAGGACCCCGCCGCGGGTGGCGGCGAACACCGTCCCGGCGCCGTCGCCGGTGACCGCACTCACCGGCGCGGGCAGCGTCACCGTGCGCGGCGCCCCGGCGCGGCCGAACACCGTCAGCGTCGCCGGCGCCTGCGGTCCGGCCGCAGGGGTGAACGCCACCAGGGCCGCCGTCGCGGCGTCGTACAGCGCGGACTGCGGGCGGCCGGCCAGCGGCAGAACCTCGCCGGCCGGGGCGACGGTGGGTCGCGGTGAGACCGCGGCGCGGGCCGGCTCGATGGTCGGCGGAGGAGCGTCGACCGGGTTGGACGAGCATGCGCCCAGCAGGGCGGCGACGACCACCGCCGCCGTCAACCGGCCGGACGCGCGGCGAACGGGCACGCGGTTTCCGTTCAGTGGCAAGGGGTAGCCCCCGGGTGTGTCGGTCGATCACTCAATGGTGGACGTCCCGGATTCTATGGCGGCTCGCGCGGTCGCGGGCCGGGCGGATCGGCCCCGCATTCGCGTAACTCAGGTTATGGTGGCGGCATGACGCTGGCAGAGAGCCGGAACGCCGCGGGCGACGTCCTCATCGAGGACCTGACCACCGGCGTGTTCGCCAGCGGCTTCGGGCGACTCGGAGACGGCCGGGCGTTCTCCTTCTTCGTGCACCGCACCCAACTCGTCGTCGAGATCTACCGGCCGCGGATGGCCGGCCCGGTGCCGCTGCCGGAGGATGTGGTGGCCATGGCGCGGCGCGGGCTGACCGACCTCGACGTCGACGATGCGCGCAGCCTGTCCGCGGCCGTGCGCGACGC
>JADLFH010000053.1 GCA_020845705.1 Microthrixaceae bacterium
CTTCGGTGCCGCCGGTGCGTCCTCGGCCCGGATGCCGCTCGGCGGGGCGGGTTCCACCGGGGGCTCGGGGAGGGCGATTGGAGAACTGATCGGTCCGGACAACGCCTGGCGGATCATCTCGTGGGCACGGTCCATCTGGGTGCGATGGTTGCCCAGTACTCCGTCGAACTCCTCGAACAGCTCCACCAACGCCTTGCGTCGTGATTCCCACGCCCGCTGGTCGGTGCTCAATGCACGGCGCTGCACGTCAAGCTCTTCATCGGCACGCTGCCGGGCGGTCCGCACGATCTCGGCGGCCTCCTCCCTCGCCTCGCTCAGCAGTGCCTCGGCGGTCCGCTTCGCGAGCTGGAGGATCCTCGACGACTCGTACACGTCGGGGTCGACGTCTGTCGGTGTGCTCGTGGATGCGACTGGTTCGGGCTCCGGTGCGGGAAGAGGATGCACGATGGTGTCGGGGTCGATCGACTTGTCCACGAGCGCCGCCACCGTCGCCTGGAGCTCTTGAAGGCGGGCGTCGAGTGCGGTGACCACGTCGGACTGGGATTCGTCGTTCTCAGGTGGCGGGGCCTCGGTGAACAGCGGTGCGGCCGGGGGAACGTCACTGTACGGTGCCGTCGTGGGAGGCGGCATGGGCGGGTGGACCGGTGGCGCCATGGTCTGGGGTGCCGACGGCGCGGGCGGCGCCGGCGGGGGCGACCCGAAGGTCGGGACCTGATTCTCCGATGATCTCTTCCCCAGCGCCATGTTCTTCGTTCTCCCAGCAGATTCCGGACGTGGTGTCCCCCACCCTTGGAGGGAGATTGTCGACGCTCGGAGTGCCCGCGTCCACCTCCAACCCGCCCGCCGGGAAGGATTACCCGTCTCATGCCCTTTCCGTCCATTCGCGGGGAGAGCAACCCGCTCTTGTTCGTTGTGTCGTGTGAACGGCGGAAATAGGCTCGGTGCAGCAAAGACGAGGGGATGGCAGAGGCGCCGTCCTCGCAGGAAAGGGAGCGCGGCGCCGGAAGGAACAGGCAGAGGCAGCGAAAAGAGCTGAACGATGTGGAAGTGCGGTGTGGGGCGCCAGGTGGGAACATCGGGTGGGCGCGGTCGCGGTGAGGCCGGCCTCTCGCTGATCGAGGTGTTGGTGGCGGTCGCGGTGCTGTCGCTGTCCATCGGCGGTCTCACCGCCGGGATGTTGGTGTCGATCCACACCTCGGGCGACAACGGTGGCCGCTCCCTTGCCTCCACCGGCCTGTTGGCGGTCACCGAGCACCTCAAGACCGCCACCTACACGCCGTGTGCGACCGCGACCGCCCTCAACACCGCGTGGGGCGGGCCGCAGACTCTGCCCGACGGCCGTTCCTATGAGGTCCAGATCCTCTCGGTGCAGTACTGGCGGCTCTCCACGACGCCCGGCCGTTTCGAGGCGGGTTCCTGCACCACCAGTGGTGCCACCCGCGACGGCGGAGCCCAGCTCATACAGCTGCGCGTCACCGCTGCGGGCACGACCAACAGCGGGTCGGTGGTGGTCCGCAACCCGGGGGCAAGGCCGTGAGGGGTCCGACGCTTCGGGGGCGTGGGCAGTGTGGCTTCACCCTGATCGAGCTGTTGATCTCGATGGCCGTGGGCACCGCGGTGGTGGCGCCGGTCCTGGGGTGGATCACCATGACCTACCGCCAGAACGTGGTGCAGTCCAACGTGGCCCTGGCCGACAACGCGGCGAGCCTGGCGCGGGTGGCGTTGCTCCGCGACGCGGCAAGCGCCAACGGGGTGTCGTTGAGCGGCGACGACTGCACCGAGTCCTCCGCCGTGCCCACATCAACCACGTCCACCTCGGAAGTGGCGACCACCACCACGGCGGCGACGACCACCACCACGGTTCCCACCACGCCGGGCACGCAGGTGGTGTTGGTCCTCCAGTACTCCGACAACGGCAACTCCGCGAGCAGCACCGTGTACCGCCTGGTCGTCCAAGGCGATCGAGCCACCCTGCAACGCCGGCGCTGCGACGCCACCGGGCTGCTCGTCGAGGGCGGCGACCTGGGCGACGACCTGCGGGAACCCGCCGGCGGCTGGGCCTCCACGGCGTCGTGCAAGCCAAGGCCGGGCTATCCCACCGACGACTGCGGTGAGGTGACCCTGTCGCTGGTGACCCGAGACCGAACCGACAACATCACCGCGAAGCTGCGAACGGGGCCGCCGCGATGATGTGGATGTCGCTCGCTGTTCGTCGGCATCACCGCCGGCACCGCGGCTCGGAGGACGGCTACGTCCTCCTCGCCGTTCTGGCGATGTTGTCGGTGTGCACGATCCTGATTCTCGGGTTGTTGACGATGGCGATGGTCGACCTGAAGGTGCAGCGGATGTCGCAGCGCAGCGGTGCCGTCTCGCGCGCGATCGACGGTGCGCTCGAAGCGGCGACCAACGCGGTGAAGACCAGCAGCGGCGGTTTCACCGGGCGCGCGGGCAACGCCTGTGACCCGGTACCGCAGCTCGTGTTGGAAGGCACCACCGTCGACATCCTCTGCACCCCTCTGCCGGGGCCCCGCTCCGAGGTGTTGCCCACCACCGAAGGCCCCGCGGTCACCCTCGTGGGCGCCTACACGACGCCCATCGACGACATCGGCGCGACCATCGGCGCCTATACCAGCGCCTCGATCATCGGTCAGATCGCCGCTTGGTTGTCGGGGCTCGTCGCAATCCTCCAGAACCAGATCGAGGCAGCGGGACCGGGGCTGATCTACGTCGGCCCGCAACCGCTGCGCATCGACGGCGACCTGCGGGTTCGTGAGTGGACCCTCGCGCAACGCCGAATCGGCGGCACCGGGGTGTCGCCGGCGATCCAGGTGAACGGCCGGTTCCGCCAGGGCGACCTGGGCCTGCTGGGTGGTATCGGCTTCTGGTTTTTCGGCACGTGGATCGGCACCCCGTTCTGCGGGATCCTCGACCCTGCCTTCCCCGGCGACATCGGCACCGACATCGACGCCACGCTGGGACGCACCTGTGGTTTGGGCCCGGGCCACGTCGACTTCGCGAACACCTCCACACCGGTAGCCACATGGGGATCCGCCGAGAAGTCGGCCGCGGCGCAGACGGTGCCGGCAACGTGTTCCACCTGGCAGGCGGCAGGCAACCCCAACGTGGTGGTGGTCCCACCCGGCTACTACTCGTACAACCAGATGACCAAGCTGAACGCCTGGTTCAGCGGGGCGTGTCGCAACGTCACGTTCCACTTCCCCCCCGGCGACTACTACTTCGACGTGGCCGGGGGCGCGGGCTTCACCCGAGGTGCGGTCCGCTTCGCGGACGTGACCAACCGGTGGGTGTTCGGCACTCCGCATGGGTGGGATCCATCGGTGGAAGGCGCGCCTGCCCCTGCGTTTCCCGCTGCATGTGATCCCACCCAGGCGGGCGTGACCATCACCTTGTCGTCCCGCACCACCATCCAGCACGCCGACGGCCTGGCCGCCGCCTGCGGCACCACCGACGGCACCGGGGCGCGGCGGCTGCTGTACCAGGAGGTGGGCACCGGCACCGCCACCTGGGCCACCACGCCCGCCGACGCCACCTCGGGTGTGTGGTGGCCCTCGACGTGCTCCACCGGCTCGCCTGATTCGGCCACCTTCGTCAATCCCGGCGACGGAGCCGGTTCCACCACCAAGCCGGTGGATCTGATCGACTACCCGGCCGAGGGATCTCCCTGGGACGAGAGCGAGGCGCCCACGGAGTTGCTCACCACGGCCTCGTGTTCGGTCTCGGGCTCCAACTTCCCGTCGCTCACCTACAGCGGCTTCCACGCTCCGTTCAGCGGGTCGATATCGAACGTGAAGATCCGGGTGAAGGGAACGTCGTCGAACATCCGCTTCGCCCAGGTGGGGAACCAGTACTGGTGCGGCTTCCTCACGTTGTGTCACGCATCGACGATGCAGGGAGAGCTGGTCACCGGCGACGGGGTCCACTGCGCGCTTGCGGAGAGCACCGCGCTTCCAGCCGGAACGTCCACCGCTTCGATGGTGAGGACCTACACGTTGGCGAATCCCACCTGCCTGGTGGACGGGGCGCAGTTCGAAGGGGCGACGCTCACCCTCAAGCCCTGGCTCGTGAGGTCGAACGGCGCGCTGGCGGCATCGCTGTCGATCGACCATGCGTGGATCGAGGCGACCACGTCGAACACCACCCCGCCCTCGGCGCTGTGGACGTTGGTCCATCCCGACGCGGGTCGGGGGATGTGGCTGTTCGGCCAGACCATGCTGCCCAACGGCGGTGTGAACGTGAACTGGCAGGGCTCCGCGTCGGACCTGCC
>JADLFH010000054.1 GCA_020845705.1 Microthrixaceae bacterium
CACCGAAAAGGCTGGACCATGACCGCCAACGGAAACGGCACCTTCACCTGGACCACCCCCGCCGGCCGAACCCTCCACAGCCAACGCCACGGCACCCAACACCCACAACAACCAGCCGGCCCATGAAACCCGAAGAACGATGAATCTCGATTCGTCCCGCCTTCAGGTCGAGGTGAACTGGCGGCCCCGCCTTGATGGGGCCTGAAGGCGTTGGCTCGGTAACATCGTCCGGCCCATGATCAAGCTCGAGAACGTCACCAAGGTCTACAAGAACGACCACGTCGCCCTGCGGGACACCTCTGTGAACATCGACAAGGGCGAGTTCGTCTTCCTCGTCGGCCCATCGGGGTCGGGGAAGTCCACGTTCATCAGGCTGATCAACAAGGAAGAGCAGCCGACCGAAGGCAACATCTGGGTCGCCGGCAAGGACATCGGATCCCTACCCGGATGGAAGGTGCCCTACCTGCGTCGCAACATCGGCTACATCTTCCAGGACTTCAAGCTGCTGCCCAACAAGACGGTCGCGGAGAACGTCGCGTTCGCGCTGGAGTCCATCGGCCGGCCACGATCGACCATCCGCACCCAGGTGCCCGCAATCCTCGAGCTCGTGGGACTGGCCGAGAAGGCGAAGAACCGTCCCAACGAGCTGTCCGGTGGTGAGCAGCAGCGGGTGTCGATCGCCCGAGCCTTCGTGAACCGTCCGCTGATCCTGCTGGCCGACGAACCAACCGGAAACCTCGACCCAGCCACGTCGGTGGGCATCATGAAGCTGTTGGACCGCATCAACCGCACCGGCACGACCGTGCTCATGGCGACTCACGACCGCGGAATCGTCGACACGATGAGGCGCAGGGTGATCGAGCTCGAACACGGAAAGATCGTCCGGGACCAGGCCCGCGGCGTATACGAGTAAGGCTGACGATGGCGTTCCGAGTTGACTATCTCGCGCGCGAGACGGGCCAGAACCTGGTTCGCAACCCGCTGCCGACGATCGCTGCGATCACGACGGTGGGTGTCGCGCTGACGATGCTCGCAGTTTCCTTCCTCGCCCGCACCGGCATCAACGAGGCGTTCTCGCTGTGGAACAACGACGTGTCGTTCATCGTCTACGTCAAGCCCGAAGCGAGCGCGGACCAGATCGCCGCCCTGCGAAGGGCGATTGACGAGAGCCCCCAGGTTGACGAGTTCCACTACTCCGACCACGAGGAGTCGTTCCGCACCTTCAAGCGGCTCTTCGAGGACGACCCCGACATAACCCAGTCGCTGAAGGCGGAGGATCTGCCCACCTCGTTCAGGGTCAAACCGAAGAACCCCGACGCGGCGATCGTCGAGAAGGTCGCGCAGAGCTTCGCTGCCAAACCCGGGGTGTACAAGGTCGACTTCGTTGCCGACGCCGTGCGTGCCGTCCAACGCATCGGAGGCCGGCTCCAGGCCTTCCTGTTGGTGGGATCGATCGTGTTGGCGGTCGCATCGGTGTTGCTGATCTTCAACACCATCCAGACCGCCATCTTCGCACGCCGGCGTGAGATCGAGGTGATGCGACTGGTCGGCGCGTCGAACTGGTACATCCGCATCCCCTTCGTTCTCGAGGGACTGGTGCAGGGCTTCGCCGGTGCGCTGTTCGCGACAGGCTCCGCCTGGATCTTCTCGAGCGTCTGGCGCAACTCCTTCACGGGCAAGACCACCGCGACCCTCTTCGACTCGATCAAGTGGTCGAACGGGCAGTTCGTCACGATCATCGCCCTCGTCGGGGGCCTCGGCACTCTGGTCAGCGGGATCGTGGCCATGATCTCGACGACCTGGTACCTGCGGGACTGACCGCGGGCGGTCCTCGGGTCAGGTCGCTGCTCGTAGCGCGGCAGTCACAGCGGCGGCCGCGACGAGAACCACGACCAGGGGCGCGCGCCGCCATGCCGCGACCGCCCCGACCGCCACACCGGCAAGACGGGTGAGCACCGTGTGGGTGTCGCCGTTGTCGAAGACGCCCAGCGCGACCAGCGCCCCGAGCAACGCTGCGGGCAGGAGCTGAACCAGATGCAGCATCGCGCCGTCGAGTCCCAGCCGGGCGAGGATGAACAAGCCGAAGTACTTGAACGCGAAGGCGCCCGCGGCGAGCCCGAGGATCGTCGACCAGCTCATCGGAGATCCTCACGGTTGCGGAGCCACGACGCAGGCAGCGCCGCGAGCGCAGCGATGAGCACCGGGACGCCGGTCGGCAGCAGCGGGATGCCGAGGACCACCAGGGCCGCGGCCAGCGTCGCCGCCACCTGACCCGGTCGTGACCGGAGGTGAGGGGCGAGGAGGGACAGGTAGGCGGCAGGGAAGGCGGCGTCGAGGCCCCATCGGCTGGTGTCTCCCACGAGGTCGCCGGCGAGGGCGCCCACCAGGGTGCCGAGGTTCCAGCCCACATACAGCGTGAGCCCGGCGGCGAGGAAGCCGACACGGGCGTCGTGGGGGTTGTCGGTGGGTGCGTCGGCCTGCGCCGCGCCCACGCCGGTGCTCTCGTCGATGACGATCTGGGTGATCGCCAGACGCTCCACGAGTGGTCGGCCCCGAAACCACTGTGCAACCACAGGGCCGTAGAGCCCGTTGCGGGCGCTCAACAGCAGCGCGGAGCCCAACGCTGCGCCCACCGAACCGCCTGCCGCGCTGATGCTGACGAGCGCGAACTGCGACGCGCCGGTGAACACCAGCAGCGACATGGCGCACGTCTTGGCGACGCCGAGACCGCTGGATCGGGCCAACACACCGAAGGTGATCCCGACGATCGCGACGGCGAGTCCGATGGCTAGTCCGTCCCGTACCGGCTGGCGCATCGGCCCACCATCGCACAGTCGCTGACATCATCTCGACGATGCCGGTGGCGCAAACCCTGGCCCGGGAGATCGCGGCGTCGTCGGCCCCGGCGTTCGTGCCCTGGTGGGACGGGCCTGCCTTCGAGTGAGGCTCAGCGGAACCAGTCGGGTTCGTTGCCCGACTTCCACTTGATGTTGCACCCCAGGGAGGGGAGCTGCTCGTCGGTCACCGGGTCGCCTGCCGCGGCCGCCAACGCCGCGGAACGAAGGTCCTCGCCTGTCACCGGGACGTCGTTGGAGGGTCGGGCCCCGTCCATCTGACCCCGGTAGAGGAGGCGGCGATCACCATCGAACACGTAGAAGTCGGGTGTACAGGCCGCCCGATAGGCGTGGGCGACGGACTGGTCGGCATCGAAGAGGCACGGGAACTCCCAGCCCCATTCGCCCGCTGCCTCGGCGATGCGGTCAGGGGCGTCGTCGGGGTAGGAGTCCACGTCGTTGCTGCCGATGCCGACCACAGCGACGCCGACCGCCGCAAGCTCTGAAGCCACCTGCCCGAGGACGGGTGCGATGTGTTGCACGTAGGGGCAGTGGCTCGAGATGAACGCCACGACCAGCGCGGAGGCACCCTCCGCGATCGAGTCCAGCGACCGGAGCTCACCGTTTAGGTCGGGGAGTGTGAAGCCCGGCGCAGGCGTACCCAACGGGAGCATCGTGGAGTGAACGGCAACCATGGGCACCCACCATACGATGGCGACCACGTCGATGGCCGGTCATCGACGGGAAGGCAGGACTTCGGCGTGTTGAGACGCATCCTTGTCGGCGTAGCCTTGGCAGCCGCCGTAACGGTCCTCGTTGCAGCGGCGGGGGCGACGATCGCAGCGACGGCTTCGGCGACCGTCTCGCAGTCAGGGCTCGAACGCATCGACCGCTTCACGAGCCAGATCACCGTCCGGCCGAACGGCACGGTAGAGGTGGTCGAGACCGTCGACTACGACTTCGGCCCCCTGCAACGTCACGGTCTGGAACGGCTTCTGTTGAACCGCTTCCCGTATCAGCCGCCCAAGGCCGCCGACGGCAACTTCGAGCGGGTCACGCCGATCAGCGACATCACGGCCACTTCGCCCTCGGGGGCGCCGGCGGACGTCGACACGAAACAGGACGGCAGCAACCTCCGGATCCGAGTCGGTGATCCAGACCGAACCGTGACCGGCCGGCAGACCTATGTGCTTCGCTATGTGGTCGCCGGTGCGTTCAACCGTTTCGAGGGACATGACGAGCTCTACTGGAACGTGACGGGTAACGGCTGGACGGTGCCGATCGGCCAGGCGTCGGCGACGGTCACGGCACCGTCGGGCATCACCCAGGCAACCTGCTACTCGGGCCCTTCGGAGTCGCGGCTCGCCTGCGAGTCCCACTCCGTGGACGGGTCCAGCGCCGGCTTCGAGCAGTCTTCGGTCCTGCCGGGATCGGGACTGACCGTGGTTGTGGCGCTGCCGCGCGGCAGCGTGAGCGATGTCGCCCCGCGACTCGAGGAGGTGTGGACGGCACGCCGCGCCTTCGCGGTGAACTTCGGGTCTGTGGCAGGGGCAGCAGGCGTGGCGCTCGCGGGGGTGGGCGGTGTGGGGTACCTGCTGGCGCGCAACGGCAGGGACCGCCGCTATGTCGGCAGCGCTGTGGACGCCGCGTTCGGGACTCCGTCGGGCGACGACGGGCCTGTAGCGGTCCTTCGCGGCAACGAGTCGAATCCCGTGGAGTTCGTGCCGCCGGAGGGCATTCGCCCGGGGCACATGGGGACGCTGTGGGACGAGGTCGCGCATCCACTCGATGTCTCCGCGATGATCGTCGACCTCGCAGTGCGTGGCTATCTGCGGATCGAGGAGCTCGAAGCTCCCCGGCAGGGCACCTTGGGGTTCGGCAAGCGGGAGGGCGACTACCGCTTCGTCAAGTTGCGTGAAGCCGACGCGTCGTTGTGGAGTGCGGAGCGCGTGCTGTTGTCGGGTTTGTTCCGCGACGGCCACGAGGTGGACCTGTCGTCGTTGAAGACGCACTTCGCGGAGCGTCTGAAGCTCGTGGAGGGCGCGTTGTATGACGACGCGGTGTCGGCCGGATGGTTCCCCACGCGCCCCGACCGCGTCAGGACGCGCTGGCATCTGATCGGCTTGGGTGCGCTGGTCGTCGGCGGGGGGCTGGCCTTCCTTCTGGTGCGCTTCACACATCTCGGGTTGATCGGCCTGCCGATGCCCCTCGTGGGCGTCCTGTTGTTGGCCCTGGGTGACCGGTTCCCACATCGCAGCGCGAAGGGGACCGCGTTGTTGGGGCGGGTTCGGGGGTTCAAGGAGCTGTTCGACGTGGGCGAGGGTGAACGGCAGCGCTTCGCCGAAGCGAAGCAGGTGTTCAGCCAGTACCTGCCCTACGCCATCGTCTTCGGCATGGCGGAGAAGTGGGCGGCGACATTCGAAGCCCTCGGGCTGTCGCCCGCGGAGATGGGCGTGGGCACTTGGTATGTGAGCCCCTACGGCTACAACCCGATCGCCTTCGGGTACGCCATGTCGTCGTTCTCGACGGTCACCACCGGCTCCATTGCGGCGGCAACGCCCTCCTCTTCGGCGTCGTCCGGTTCCAGCGGGTTCGATGGAGGAGGGTTCTCCGGTGGCGGGTTCGGTGGAGGTGGTGGCGGGAGCTGGTGAGGGGACCTCACCAGATGTGCCAAGGGCGTCCGCAGCGTTCGAGTGCGTCGACCATGGCGTAGGCAAGTTCGCGTTGGCCCAGCGGCGTGGGATGGACGCCATCGTCGGTGAGCCCCAGGGGTTGCTGCGGGTTGGTCGCTTCGTCCACGAGGTGATCCCAACGGATGACATCGCCCTTGCCTGTGCGCTTCGCGAGGTCGAGGATGCGTTCGTTCATGGCGATGGCCTCGGCCCGGGGCCGGTGGTCGGCCTGTTGAAGCCGGGTGTTCACAGTGACGAAGTGGATGCACTTCGCCGAGGTGAACATCGCGGCCATCTGCTCGAGCGACGCGATCGTCTCCTCCGGTGGAACACCCTTGAGGACATCGTTCGTACCCAGGTTGATGACCACCTGTTCGGGCTTCTTCGCGGCCAGTTCCGACGCGGCGGCGAGCTGTTCACCCCCGCGGGCGCCGAAGGTCGCCCGAACCTCGAGCTGGAACTTCGAACCGGCGGTTTCGATGAGTTGGCGTTCACCGATAGCGGTGATCGAGTCGCCGAGGACCGCGACGGGTTGGTGGTCGGGTGCGGTGAACGTGTCGGCCATGACCGCGGCGGCGCCGAGGATGGCGGTCACTGCTGCGATGGCGACAGCGGCTCGGATCATGACATGTTCCTAGCGCACGCCCACGGGGGTCTCGGAGGACCGTCGATCTAGCATCCCTGCCATGACCGACGTGGGCGAAGGGCCGCAGGGTCCTCCACGCTCGGTGATCGTGTCGACGACCGCGGTTGGCATCCTCGTTGGGGTGGCAGTCGGATTCGTCGTCGTGACGCTCTGGTTCTCCGGGTCCCGGACCGAGCCGACCGAGCCGCCGGCTCGAGGTTGGTCAACCGTCGAGGTGGGTGGTTGGTCGGCGCAGATGCCCGGGAAGCCGGCGGCGCGCAAGGGCGTGGTCGTGGTCTCCTCCGTCGAGACGGAGTCCCTCGAGCGGTCCTCGGCCCTCGACGGGGTCCATCTGGATCTCGTGTCGCTCGACTTGGCCGAGACACCTCCGGACCCCGCGTCTGCCGCGCATGCAGCCGCTGACGCGTACGCGGCAAGGCGTCGGCTCACCCTCGTGGATGTCACGCCCGCACCCACCGCCTTGGGATCAGCGGTCTCGTTCCGATGCCAAGCAGCCGAGGTCGAGGCGTGTTTCGGTCATGTGGTGGTGGCGGGAACGGCGACGTTGGTCGTGGTCTCCGTCGCGGCCGATGCGTCGGCTCCCGCCGCCGCGATGCTGCTCAGGGTGGTTGCGTCGTTGAGCCGCGCGTAGTCGGACGACGTGGGTGGGGTGTTCAGCTCGCGTTCGACCAGTACTGCTCGAGCAGCTCGCGGGGTGCGACGTTCGCGTGTGACAGCAGGTCTTCGAGCACGTCGGGGCTGGGGTCGACGAACTGAAGGCCGTAGTACGAGGTGTCTGCTTCCTTGCCGGGGACGATCCTCGCGATGGCTGCGCGCAGCAGCGAGTTGCCGCAGTCGATGATCACGGTGGTCCCGGGCTCGAACGCGGGGACGGTTCTGCCCACGAGCGCGGCGCCGGTGGTCGACACGTTCAACATCGTTGCGGGCTCGGCCACCAGCCGCGTGCGAAGGTAGCGGCGTCGTGGCACCCGCCACGACACCACCAGATCGGGGGTCTCGTGACGTTGCCCCAGCCGTCGCTCTCCTCGACCAACTGCCATAGGGTGTCTATCGGCGGATTCTCTGTGTGGTTGAACGAGAGTTGGGAACAGTGCGGCTCTGAGCCGGGGCAAGCCCAGAGCCTTCTCAGCCGCTCACGACCAAGCACGACAGGTTCGGGTCGGCATCGATGTCGGTGTCTCGGAAGAGCAAGGGCCTGCATTGCTGCGCCGCGTACATATCGGTGCCGTCCCGGTGGTGGGGCGAACGTGGGTCGCTCGACTGGCCATAGGCCAACAGGCCGACGCCGCTCGGGCCGTCGGGCAGCATCTCGACCGCCATGATGAAGCTCGCGCCGTAGGTCACTTGGTAGCCGCCGGCCGCCAGGCCGGTTCGCTCACGCCCGGGAATCGGCGCGATGAGCGGCGGTCCGGGTTCCAACGACGCCGCGGGCAGCGCTCCCACGGGAGCCAGCACGTTCAGCATCCCCTCCGCCTCGAATCCGCCCGGAACGGGGATCCGCTGTCCGCCGCGGTCTGCCCACTGCACCTGACGTAGCGGGGCGTCGATCGCCACCCCCGCCTCGGAGAGGGCCGCGAGCGCACCGCGAACGGCGGCGATCACCGGATCAGGGCCCTTCCCGGGCGCTGCGGCGAGTCCTGCGGGCGTCTCCAGCGGTCGTGATGGATCGAACCCCTCCGAGAACAGCGGGCCCGCCCCCAACCATGCCGAAGGCGCGAAACCGATGAGTATCTCGCGCCAGAGAGCCACCCCGATGGAGTCGAGGCCCGCGCGTCCATCCCACGCGGCCAGGACCTCCGCGGCGCGGTCCAGGTCGGGGTCCGCGACGGCGCGCAAACGCGCCACCACGTCGTCGACCAGGAGGTCCGCGCTCAGGCAGCGGTTGTCGAAGACGGCTTCGAGCAAGTCGTCGACGGTGACCTTCCCGCGGGCCGCGAGCCCCGCGGCGCGAAGCAGGTTCTGGCGGGTTCGGAAGCTGCGAGCGGTCCGTTCGAAGCCTCCGAGGACGGAATGGCCTTCGATCGTCTCGGTGGGATGGGGGAGCCAGTGCGAGTCGTTGGCGTTCACGAACACGTCTCGTCGTTCCATGGCGGGCAGCGCGCCAGGTGGTTCGATCCCGGCCGATCGGGCCTCGGGATGGTCGAGCCACTCGTCGTCGGGGTTGCTGCCGTCCAGCAGTGCGACACGGTTCGCGTAGAGCAACGCGGCGATCGGGTCCTCCTTGACTCGGATCGCGAAGCGATCCTGCGCTGCCTCGCCGAGGCGTGGGGTGGCCGACGCGTCGGTGTACCAGATGCGACCGGTCGAATCGGTGGCGAGGGTGTTGACCCACGGCAGACCTTTCACCTCGTGGAAGACCCGCTGGAACGCATCCATGTCCGTCGCCTGGCACATGCCCAGGAACTGGCGCAGCACGGCGTCGTTGTCGATGTTCGCGTCGCGGTAGCTGAACCCCACCTCGAGGCCCCAGCCCACCAGCGGCAGGTTGAGCATCGGGCCGTGGTGGCTGCGCCACAGCGTTCGGTCCAGAGTCTCGATGCTTCCGTCGGCGGAGCGTGCTCGGATCGAGTGGTGCTCGCCGGTGCAGGCGCGTCGCTCGTCGCCGAAGCGGTAGGAGGTGGGATCGCCGGGTGTTAGATCGAGTCGTTGCACGGTGAATCGGAACCCACATGAGAACGTGTGTGTCCACGCGAGACCCTCGTTGAACCCGATCTGCACCCCCGGGGCGCCCAGCAGACAGACCCCGTAGACGTCGAGCTCGCCGGGGATCGTCAGGTGACACTCCCAGAAGCGGGCCTCGCCATACCAGGGGAAGTGGGGGTTGGCCAGCACCATCCCGCCCCCCGAGGCCGACACGTCGCCTCCGACAGCCCATCCGTTGCTGGCCGCGTTCGGCGCCCCGAACGCGCTCGGCGGCGACGGCGCCGCGGGGCCCTCCGGGCCCGGGGCCACGGCTCGGCCGATCAGACCGGCCAGGTTTCGCCCACTGCCCAACAGCGCGATGTCGCCCAGGTAGGCGTAGAGGTCCAGCTCGTCGATCGGACGCACCCACTCGGCGTCGCGGCACCACTCGGGGAGCAGCTCAGGGTCCGCCGATGCTTCGGCGACACGGCGGTTGTAGCCCGCGACGTAACCGGCGACGAGGTCCCTGATGTGGGACGGCTGGGCGTCTCGGAGAGCCGGTGCCCGCGCGGCGAGGCCGAGCGCGAGGTACCCGAAGTCGCTCGCGACGTTGGCGTCGTCTGGGCCGACACCCCAGAACCGGGAGCGTTCACTTCGGACCTTGACGATCTGGTCCGCGATGACGGGAAGGTGGTCACACGCGCAGGCGTAGCCCTGGCCGAAGCCCAACCCGCCCCAGTCCTCGGCCCGTATGTGGGCGACGCCGTGTGTCGTGCGGCGGACCTCTGCTTCGAATGCGGCCATCACGTCCCCTTCGTCGCGAAGCGTTCTTGTCGCGAAGCGTCATCCTCGCGCGGGACGGCTCCTACGCTTCGCGGGTGCATCCTCGTCTCAGGGCTTGGTCCCGTCGTGTCGGCAACGAACTGGTGCATCGGGCGTGGTATCAGGTCCGTTCCTTCGGTGCGATCGCGCCGGGCACCCGCCGAGCGGAGTCCTTCGGCAACTTCGGTGCGGCCAGCATCATCGCGTTCCCGCCCGCGAGCCTCTACGGCGAGGCGAGCATCCACATCGGCGAGGCCACCCTGATAGCTCCCTGGGCCACGCTGGCCGCCGGGTACTCGCCGGACCAGCCCGACGTTCCCCCCAGAGCGCTCGTGGTCGGGGACCGCTGCGTCATCGGGATTCGCAGCGGCATCGTGGCGCACGAGTCGATCGAGGTCGGCGACGACGTGTGGTTCGGCCAGGATGTCTATGTCACCGACTCGAACCACGGCTTCGACGACCTCGGCCTCCCGATCGGTGTTCAGCTCGGCACGCACGATCCGGTGGTGATCGGCTCCGGCTCGTGGATCGGCCACGGTGCGGTGATCCTCCCCGGCGCCCGGCTGGGTCGCAACGTGGTGGTCGCCGCCGGTTCGGTGGTGTTGGCGGGCAAGGTTCCCGACCATTCGGTGCTCGCCGGAGTACCTGCCAAGGTCGTGCGGTACATTGATAACGTCGATCGAAAAGATTGAATCAATCGATTGGGCATATCGGGAATTCGGTCGTAGGTTGTCGTCGTCCAGAGAGAACCACAACCGGAGGAAGCCCCCTATGTCCGTCATCAACACGAAGGTCCAGCCCTTCAACGCCACCGCGTTCCGCAACGGCGAGGTCGTCTCGGTGTCCGATGCCGATCTCGCCGGCAAGTGGGCCGTGATGTTCTTCTACCCGGCCGACTTCACCTTCGTCTGCCCCACCGAGTTGGGCGACCTGGCCGACTACCACGACGAGTTCCAGGCGCTGGGCGTGGACATCTACTCGGTGTCCACCGACACCCACTGGACCCACAAGGCCTGGCACGACGCGTCCGAGACCATCGGCAAGATCCGCTACACGATGATCGGTGACCCCACCGGCGCAGTCACCAACGCGTTCGACAACATGCGGCCGGGCGAAGGTCTCGCGGACCGTGGCACCTTCGTGATCGACCCCGACGGCATCATCCAGGTGGTCGAGATCACTGCTGAGGGCATCGGTCGCAACGCTGCTGAGCTGCTCCGCAAGGTGAAGGCCGCGCAGTACGTGCACAACCACCCCGGCGAGGTCTGCCCGGCCAAGTGGGAGGAAGGCGAAGCCACCCTCGCCCCGGGTCTCGACCTCGTGGGCAAGATCTGAAAGGAACCGACATGCTCGATGCGAACCTGACCGCGCAACTGCGGACGCACCTGACCAAGATCACCCATCCCGTCGAGTTGGTCGCCTCGCTCGACGACAGCCCCAAGTCGGCCGAGCTTGCCGGGCTGCTGGAGGAGATCGCGGCGACGAGCGACCAGGTAAGCGTGCGGCGTGACGGCGAGGACACTCGACGTCCGTCGTTTCGCATCGAGCGGGTCGGGACGGACGTGTCGGTGGCCTTCGCCGGCGTTCCGCTCGGCCACGAGTTCACCTCGCTGGTCCTGGCGCTCCTCCAGGTCGGCGGACACCCCTCGACAGCCTCGCCCGAGCTGCTCGAGACGATCCGCGGCCTGGAGGGCGACTGGCACTTCGAGACCTTCGTCTCGTTGTCGTGTCAGAACTGTCCCGATGTGGTCCAGGCGCTCAACCTGATGAGCATCGTGAACCCTCGGATCCGTCACACGATGATCGACGGCGCGGTCTTCCCCGACGAAGCCGAGGCTCGCGGCGTGATGGCCGTGCCGACGGTCTTCGCCGGTGGGGAGGTGTTCGGCCAGGGACGGATGACCCTGGAGGAGATCGTCGCGAAGCTCGACACGGGCTCGGATGAACGTGATCGTGAGGTGCTCGATGCCCGCGATCCCTTCGATGTCCTCGTCGTCGGTGGTGGGCCGGCGGGTTCTGCCGCCGCCATCTACGCCGCTCGCAAGGGCATCCGCACCGGTGTCGCGGCCGAACGCTTCGGCGGCCAGGTGCTCGACACCATGGCGATCGAGAACTTCATCTCGGTGTCCCACACCGAGGGCCCGAAGTTGGTGTCGGCGATGGAGCAACACGTCATGGAGCACGAGGTCGATGTGATGCACCGCCAACGGGCCCGGCGGCTGATCCCCGCGACCGAAGCGGGCGGCCTCGTCGGGGTCGAGCTGGACAACGGTGCGGTCCTGCAATCCCGGACCGTCGTCGTGGCGACCGGTGCGGGATGGCGATCCCTCGGCGTCCCGGGCGAGCAGGAGTACCGCAACTAGGGTGTCACCTACTGCCCCCACTGCGACGGCCCGCTCTTCAAGGGCAAGCGAGTCGCTGTGATCGGCGGAGGCAACTCGGGTGCCGAAGCCGCGATCGACCTCGCCGGGGTCGTGTCCCACGTCACGCTGGTCGAGTTCGACCCGCAGCTCCGCGCCGATGAGGTGTTGCAGCGCAAGCTCCGCAGCCTCCCCAACGTCGAGATCGTCGTGAGTGCACGCACCACCGAGGTTGTGGGCGACGGATCGAAGGTCACCTCGCTCCGTTATGAAGACCGTGACAGCGGGGATGCCCGCGAGATCGAGCTCGATGGTGTGTTCGTACAGATCGGCCTGGTTCCCAACACGTCGTGGCTGAAGGACTCGGTCGAGCTGTCGCCGCGTGGTGAGTTGGTGATCGACGAACGGGGTGCCACGTCGGTTCCGGGTGTGTTCGGCGCCGGCGACTGCACCACGGTGCCGTACAAGCAGATCGTGATCGCTCTCGGCGCGGGTGCCACCGCATCTCTGAGCGCGTTCGACTACCTGATCCGGACCCCGGTCCCCGAGGGCGGGGAGCGGGACGCCGCCGACGAGGACGCCGCGGCCTGAGGAGGCGGTAAGCCGGGTGAACCTGCGTGACCTGGAGTACCTCGTGGCGGTGGCCGAGCACCGCCACTTCGGCCGTGCGGCCGACGCGTGCTTCGTGAGCCAACCGACGCTGTCGACCCAGATCCGCAAGCTGGAGTCGGAACTGGGCGTGACGCTCATCGAGCGAGGCCCTCGGGACGCCATGCTCACCCCCGTCGGCCAGGAGGTGGTCATGCGGGCCCGGGCGGTGTTGCGTGGTGTCGAAGAGCTGCGTGAGGTGGCGGCCCACGCCGCCGACCCGGAGGTGGGGACGCTCCGGCTCGGTGTCTTCCCCACCCTCGGCCCGTATTTGCTGCCACACGTCGTGCCGCCGCTGCACCAGCGCTTCCCACGGATCGAATTGCTGTTGGTCGAGGAGAAGACCGAGGAGCTGCTGGCCCGTCTCCGCGACGGTCGACTCGACGCAGCGCTGCTCGCACTGCCGTTGGAGGAGGACCGGTTCGTGGTCGCGGAGCTGTTCGAGGAGCAGTTCGTCCTGGCCGTCCCGGTTGGCCACGCTCTGGCCGGGATGCCGGAGCCGATCTCGACGGGGTCCCTTGCAGGTCACCGACTGTTGCTTCTCGAGGACGGACACTGCCTCCGTGAGCAGGCGCTGTCGGTCTGTTCGATGGCGGGGGCCTCGGAGCGGGACGGGTTCCGGGCCACGAGCCTCGAGACGCTCCGTCAGATGGTCGCTTCCGACGTGGGCATCACGTTGCTTCCGGAACTGGCCGTGACACCCCCGGTGCCGGAATCGCCCGACATCCGGCTACTGCGGTTCCGGGCCCCCGCACCGAGTCGGCGGATTGGCCTGGTGTGGCGCAAATCGAGTCCCGACCAGGAGTGGTACGAGCAGATCGCTTCCTTGCTGCGCCAGACGGCCGACGCGATTGCACGGAACCTCGGACTCCGACCGAGGTTGAACAGCGCGGAGTGAAGTACCTTCACATCCGCATCGCTGGTGGACTACTCTGCCTTCACTGGAGCTTCGCGGCTCTGGGGTAGGGGAGGGAAGGGAACGATGTCTTCCACGATTCGACACCGGGCTCCGGCACGTTCCGCGGCGCTGGTTTTGCTGACGTTGGTCGGACTGGTGGGTGCCGCTTGCACCCCCACGAACCCCGGAGGGGGCGGCTCCACGACATCGCAGTTCTGCCAGTTCTGGGACAAGGTTCAGGACGAGGACACCGCGCCCACTGACACGAACGCGGTGCTGGTGAAACAGGACGTGGTTGCACTGGCTGGGGACACCACGGTCGTCGGTTCCGAGTGCACCGATGTCGGGGCAAAGGTGGAGCTCGACGAAGCGACCCTCGCCGAAGGCGAGGAGGTTGCCTCCGAGATCGGTGGTGACGACTCGAAGAAGACGGCCGCGGTCACCGGACCGGAGATCGCCGCGGACAAGGTCGTTCTGGAGAACCTCTCCGTCAGGGCGCTTTCGGTTGAGATCGGAACCTTCGGAATACGTCTCACCGGCAACGTTTCCGTGCGGCTCTCCGGCGTGACATCGACAATCGGGTTTGTCGGCACGTTGACGAACCTGGACAACTGGTCGGTCACGCTGTCCTCGACGATGTTCAACATCCCGGGCATCACCACAACTCCGGCGACCTTCTCCGGTACCCTCGCCGTGAAGAACGGCGTTCCCTCGCTTGCTCTGACAGCAGCCGTGACGAGCGCCAAGGTCGGCGACATCACGGTCAACAACGCCACGTTGAAGCTCGACGCGACACAGGTTTCGACCAAGGCGTCTGTCACCGGCAACCTGAAGATCGGGCCATCGACCGCTAGCGGCGTGGTCAACGTCGAGTTCGACAGGGCGGGTTCGATCGTCGCGGCGCACGCCGAGATCGCCGCGCACCTTGTGGGTACGCAGGTCGGCAACAAGCAGGTCGACTTCACCGGCACCGTCACCCTCGACGGCAACCAGCACGAGACGGTGGCCTCCTTCTCGGGCAGCGGAATCCTCGGGGACATGGTCGTCAACGAAGCCAGCGGTTTGTTGACGCTTGCCACCAACAAGGCCACATTCACCGGCAAGCTGGATGTTCAGCAGGGGGCGAACTCGGTTCGCTTCAACGGGACGATCATCTGGGACGGAATCACCGCCCAGGTGCCCTTCCTGATGGCAGAGGGGGAGGGGGAGTTCTCCGGAGTCCTACCCGATGGTCAGACGGTCTCGGTCGCCGGTTCCATGAGCATCGAGGTGATCAACGGACAGGCGCGTGCCGTTGTCACCGGAAACTTCCAGGTGGGCACGCTCAAGGCGAACGGCTCGGCGGTAGTCGAGACATCGGGTGGTACGACCAGCCTCGAGGTGGACGCGGATCTCGTCGGTGCCGGGTTCAACGCCTCGCTGGAGGGTGGAATCATCATCACCGACGGCTACGCCGAGACGGTGCAATTGGACGCGACGATCAGCGGAGCCGTCCAACTCGGTGACGTGACCCTGACCGGGGCGACCCTCAGTGTTCGCAGCCAATTGGGCCAACCGTTGTCGTTGTCCTTCGCCGGAGGACTCACCATCGGAACCCGAGCGAATGTGATCGGCTCATTCGATGCGACGTTTGGTCCGAACGGCACCCTGCTCACCCTCGGTGGTTCGGCTTCGGGGTCCCTCGCTCTGAACTCCTGGGCGGTCGTACCCTTCAGCGGATCGATCGTCGCCACGTCCGAGCAGGTGACCCTCACTGGCAGCGGCTCTGTCACCTTCACGAACTTCCCGGCGGGAATCGACTTCAGCGGTTCACTGACCTCGTCGCTGACGGTGCCCACCTGGACGCTGAACGGTACCGGGGCGTTCCATCTGGGGCCGATCAACGTGCTGAATGCGCGACTCAGCCTCTCCCACGTCGCAGGAATGAAGGCGACCCGCCTCGGCTTCTACTTCGCGATCATCGGCATTCCGACCTATTTCGAGGGCGACTTCTACATGAAGCCGTCCGGCGGCTGTGATCACGTCGACATCACCTCTGGCAACTTCATTACCCGTGGACTTCTCGCATTGGTGCTGCCGGGTGCCATCGGTTGTGCTGTCAATGTGTGATCAGGGTTTCCACGATCAGGGAGTTCGACCCGGTTGACTCGGTCAGCCGGTCGTGAGTAACTGGACTATCTCTGCCGGAGGGCAGAAACGGGGAGGGTAAATGACCATGCGTCGCTTGATGTGGCCGGTGCTCGCTGCGCTGGCGATTGTGTTGGGGGCCGCATGTACGCCTCCCGGCGGGGGCGGAGGTGGCGGTACCACCACGACCACGGCTCCGAGCGGCCTGCCGCATGCCGTTGCCGGCGGAAACCCGACGGTCGGTGAGGCTCCTTTGGAGGTGAACTTCGAGTCGACTGGTTCGTCAAACGGCACGGGCTCTGGAGTGGTCTACACCTGGGACTTCGGTGATGGTTCACCCACCGAAACCGGCACCTCAGCCACCCACACCTACAACACCCCCGGGAACTACACGGCGACGCTGACGATATCCACGTCGTTGGGTACCTCGGTTTCGCCTGGCGTCGGGATCACCGTCAATGCTGACCCGAACCCCAAGTACTACGTGAGGACGACCGGCAGCACCGACGCTGACTGCGGCCCGAAGGCAAAACCCTGCTCGACCATCACCCAGGCGCAAGACAACGCAGTAGCCAACGGCATCCACATCATCCGTGTCGCCGGTGGCACGTACGGTCCGCTCACGCTTGCCTCCAACATGGAGGTCCACGGAAGCTGGGAGCAGGATTTCAGCGACTTCGGGCTGGGCGAGACGACCATCATCACCGGTACCGGCACCGGGCCAGCCGTGACCATCTCCGGCGTCAACGGGTCGACTTTGCGCAACGTGTCGGCCAATGGTCAGACCCGCACCTCGGGTGACGCAGTAGGTGTGCTGGTCACCGGCGGAACGAACTCCACTCAGATCGTAGAGTCCGACGTTCACGGCGGCGTCGGCCCGAACGCGACGGGCATCCTGGTGAACGGCACGTCGACCGTGACGATCCAACAGACAACGGTGAACTCGGGGACGCCGACGACAAGCGGACGAAGCGCATACGGAATCCGGGTGATCGACGAGGCCAACGCGAGCATCATCCTTTCCACCGTGACAGCTCAACCGGGAATCGCCGGCCCAAGTGCCGGTGTGGGCGCACCTGCACAGGCCGCATCCGGTTGCAGCGGCGGTAACGGCGGCAACGCCGGTGGGCCGAGCTCCCCGGGTGGAGGTGGTTCCGCGGGAGGCTGCAGCGCACGCGCGGGTGGCAGCGGCGGTACGGGCGGCAACTACTCGACCGAAGGACAGGCCGGCGGTACCGCGTCCGGTTCGGGCGGCGGTGCAGGCGGCCGTGGCGGCAGCGGCAGCCTCTTCGGCTGTGTCTTCGGCGGAAGCTGCTGGGCTCCCGACGGCGGCGGCTACGGCGTTCCCGGAGCGGCCGGCTCAGGAGGCGCCGCTGGTGTCTCCACCCTCGGAACGGCCACCCTGAGCACTCTCTTCGCACCTTCGAACGGCGCCGCGGGAACGAACGGTGCCAACGGCGCCGGCGGCGGTGGTGGTGGCGGCGGCGCGACCGCGAGTGCCTCCGGCGGCGGCGGTGGCGGCGGTGGTGCGGGCGGCAACGGCGGTACCGCGGGAACCGTCGCAGGCCAGTCCGGCGGCGGTTCGTTCGGCATCTATGTGCGTGCAGCCAGTGCGACGGTGACCTCAACCGAAGTCACGGTCTCCGTAGGAGGTGCCGGTGGCACAGGCCAGCCCGCCGGCCGTGGTGGCAACGGCGGCAACGGCGGTAACGGCGGAGCGGATTCCTGCTGTCTTGCGACCGGTGGCGCCGGCGGCGGCGGCGGTGGCGCGGGCGGCGGCGGCGGTGGCGCCGGCGGTGGTGCAGGCGGTCCGTCCATCGGCATTCTGCACTGGGACACCGGTGCCCTCACCGTGAGCGGCAACGTGGTGAACCGACCCGTGATCGCGGCACAGGGTGGAGCCGGCGGCTCCTTCGCCGCAGCGGCGACATCCGGCGCAGGAGGCAGCGGCAACGAGGCAGGCAGCGGCGCCACGGCACCGGCCGGAACGAATGGGCCGGCCGGTGCGAACGGCGCCAATGGCCAGCTCATCAGGATCTGGGATTCGGGCATCATCATCAGTCTCTGACGACCGGTTGGTCGACTCACCGAGTGGGGCTTGGGGTTCCTGTACCCCAAGCCCCACTGGTCAACATCCAGTGGACAGGCGGACCTGGTCGACCCTTCCGTCGCCGTTGAACGACAACGTCCAGAGTCACGAAGCCGCGGCGACTGACGCCAGCGAGGATCAGACTGCGAAGGCTGAGCTCGGGGCAGGCGGGCTGGCTCTGGAGTTGGCGGGTCGAGGTCCGAGCCCAGCAAGCGCGCCGCGATCGTTTCGGGCACGCTGGGGGAACCATCTGGCTCGGTGTGCGCCAGGGTGACCCGCCGCTCGAATGCATCGGGCCTGAGCTCGCGGCATGATCGCGCGACACCGATCCTTCGTCCGGTCGTGCACCACGGTGTCTCCCGAGAACGCGATGCTGCCTCGAGCACGGGTGAGAGGGGCGGCGAGCGCCACGATCGGATCGGCAGCGCTCGATGACCAGCCACCTTCCATCGCAGCTTCGAGTTCGTCGAGCGACAGCAACGACGCGACGTCTTCGGTCAACAGACCCGAGGCGACGGCAGCTCGGGCCATACCTTCGGGGGCGGGCGGTGGCCGGTAGTCCCATCCGTCCAGGCCAACCTACTCGGCGACCACATCGAGCAGGCTGAGCGCATCCCACAGTCGAGTCGCGTCGTCATCGCTCAACGCGCCGGGCATGAGACCGTCACCAACACCCACCCGGAACCCAATAGGTGGATTGAGGCTGAGGCGGCCTGACGGTCACCCTGGACGAGCACGGTGCTTGGCGCGTCGGCGGCACCCGCGTGACGTTGGAGACGCTCGTCGCGGCCTTCGACCGTGGCGACAGCCCTGAGGAGATCCACGAGCAGTACCCGTCGGTCGCGCTCGGCGACGTGTACGCGGTGCTCACCTATTGCCTGCGCCACCCGGTGTCGGTGAAGGAGTACCTGACCACACGTGAAGTCGCGGGGGCCGAGGTGCAAGCCCGCGTCGAGGCGGCGTTCCCTCCCGAAGGCCTGCGCGCCCGTCTGGTGTCGCGGCTAGGGCAGTGACGGTTCGTTTCCTCGCTGACGAGAACTTCAACCGCAAGATCGTTGTCGGCCTGCAGCGGCGCATCGATGACCTCGATCTCGTTCGGGTCCAGGAGGTCGGCTTGAGGGCCGCCGAGCAGCCGATGGCAGGGGTGATCGTCGTGCCGACGCTCATGGCTCTCGCCACGGCGATCGAGGATCTCGAACTCGTCGTCGGCGCGAGCCTCGACGACGAGTGGGACAACCAGGTGAGCTACCTGCCGCTGCGCTGACCTGGTCCGCACGTCTGCAGCCTGGGGCCGCCCGGGAGGTGCGGCTACAGCCCGAGACCTCGGTCGAGGCCCACGGCATGCCCGGCTCCTCGCGGCGTAGCCGAGCTCTCGGCCACCACCGGCTGCGAGCAAGTGGGCGCGCTCGATGTTGACGCCCTGTGATCGGTGGATGGTGAGGGCGTAGCGTTCACGCGCTGAGGCGCCACGGCAGCGACGCGAGGGTTCGGGCCTCGACGCCCGCTTCGGTGCCGAGGGTGCGGGCGGCTTGCCCGCTGGTCGAAGTGCCGAGCACCCGGTACCCGGCTGCCTCCAACGCAGTCGTCGCGGTGTCGAGCGAGGTGGTCGACCGCCCTGGGCGACAGTCGCTTCCGTGTCCGGCACCTGGGATGTCGTGTACGCCTGCTCTCGGGCGCCGGTCACCCCGATTCCACGGAATGCCTCGGAATCCAGCGGATCACCCAGGAGCCGGAATCCCTTTGTCCGCTGGCATTCCAAGCATCTGGGGGGTACTCCGGGGCACCCTCGGAGACCTGACCGTGGAGCTGGGGGGGAATCCAGCATCGCCAGCGCCTCGCCCGTGCGTGCAGGGGTTTCAGATCCGACGACGGCTGTAGGAAAGCAACCGGGAAAGCAACGGCTCGTCAAGAACGGCGACTTCAAGGTGTCAACAACGGCGATCCTGGTACGGCAAGTCGTAGACCACGCGCCGTCCAGGGGCGGCCTGACGCCCCGGCGGGCCACTGGTACCCTTGGTGCCGAGATGTCGAACGATCCTGTGCCCGTCGAGCATGTCGAGCACCTCGAACTTCCGGTCGAGGAGCTGCTCCGGCGCGGCCGTCCGTTCCCTCCACGTGGCGAGATGGTGATCGACGACCTCACCCCCGAGGAGGGTGAAGCCTTCCTCGAAGCCGTTCGCTCGTGACGTCCCCCGGCCAGCGTGGCCCGGTGGTGGTGGACACCGATGTCTACAGCGCGGAGCTGGTGCCCGGGTCGCTGTTGGCTGATCGCTACGCGCCGCTGCTCGTCGGCAGGTGGGTCTACATCTCGTTCCAGACGGCGACCGAGCTTCGGTTCGGCGCCCAGTTGCGAGGCTGGGGCAGCACGCGGATGCAGCGGTTGGAGACCCGCATCGCGGCTGCGGAGACGGTGTACCCGGGCCCCGACCTGGTCGAGCTGTGCGCGAGGTTTCGAGTCGAACTCCACCGAGCCGGTCACCCGCTCGCCCAGAAGGTCCACGATGCCGACCGGTGGGTGGCGGCCACGGCTCTACGGCTCGGTGTCCCGCTGGTGACCAACGACGGCATCTACGAAGGCGTGCCCGGCCTCGTCCTCGAGACCCTGCGCGAGAGTTGACGGCAACGGATCGGCACGACTTAGCACGGCCTGAGGATCGGCGGACGACCGATCACCATCCGATGCCTCGGTCGAGGCCGGCGGCTCGCTCGGTGCGTCGGGCTTGGATGCGTTCGAGGTGTTCGGCGTTGGCGGCGGGGGTGAGCTTGGCGACCTCGCGTCTGGCGGCGGCGGCCTGACGCTGGAGCTGGCGCGCTTCGGGAGCGCCGTGCTCATCCCAGCTGTGCTGGGCGGCCTCGGCAGCGGCCTCGGATCACCAGAGTTCCAGAAACCGTTGTTATACGAGGGTTTCGGGTACTTGCCGGACAGTGGAGGACACTGCCGGATACCCAATTGTGGAGCTGGGGAGAATCGAACTCCCGTCCGCGAAGCGGTTGCCTGGCGTGATACGACCGTTCCCGTACTGCGGCCTCGACGGCTGCCGCTCCCACGGGTGGGTGGCCCCCTCGCGGAGGGCACCGTCGAGTCTTTCCCCGATGTCAGCGTTCTTTCACGCCGTCAGCGGTCTCTCCCTGCGGTCCACCACCGCTTCTGTTGCCGGGCTGCGATGGTCAGGCCCCGTGCGCCGTTGCCGGTCACGATGACTCTCTTACCTCCTGACGGATCAGGCGGCGAGAGCGAACTGCTCGTTGGCGGTTCTTGTTGTTGCCCCGTTTAGCGAGTCTGAGCAACTCGGGTCGCACGCGCGGCTTCCGGGTCTCCACGTCGAAACCAGTCAGCCCCGTTTGTTCTGTCCAGAGTACCGCGCAGGATCCGCAAGCCGTCACGCATTTTCCTCGAAACTGGTCACCTTCATGGATGTCAACGCCCAGGCGAACGCCGCCACTGCCACCGGCCGCTCCGCCGCCATCGACGGGCTGCGCGGCTTCGCGCTCGCGGGCATGTTGGCGTGGCACGCTCAGGTCGGCTGGGTGCGTGGCGGGTTCGCCCGGATGACGATCTTCTTCGTCCTGGCGGGCTTCCTTTCCACCAAGACCGTCCGCCGCCTGGCGGCGACACCGGGGCTGGGACGGTGGCGGTCGTTCGGCTCCTTCTGGGCGCGGCGAGTGCGACGCCTGTTGCCACTGACGGTTCTCGGGGTCGGTCTCGCCGTGGCCGTGACCGCCCGCTATGGCGGATCCACCGCACGCGACCGCCTCTTCGGCGACACCGTCTCGGTGTTGACCTCCTGGTCCAACTGGCGATTCGTCCTCGAGCAGCGTTCCTACGGCGCGTTCTTCGAGTCGCCCTCCGCGTTCCAGCACTTCTGGTCGCTCTCGGCCGAGGAGCAATGCTTCGTGGTGCTGCCACTGGCGGTCTCCGCGGCAGTTCTGCTCGGCAGGTTCCTCCGCTCGTCCCGGCAACCCGAACCCACGCGGACAGCGGCGATGTTGGCGGTGTTGGGAGCCGCAGGCTGCCTGAGCCCGCTCGTGGTTGCCCAGGATCCCGACACCGTCTACTACGGGACCCACGTCCGTCTCGGCGAGGTGCTCGTCGGGGCGGCGCTGGCGGTGGCATGGGAGCGGATCGGGCCGACGTTGAACCCGCGTGGCGCTGCTGGATGGTCGATAGCCGGCGCTGTGGGCATCGTCGCCCTGGTTGCAACCATGCTGCTGGTCGATCGCAACGTGGCCTGGCTCTATCGCGGTGGCATGGGCCTTGTCGTGTTCCCTGTCGTGGCGGTCCTCGGTGGGATCCTCGCCGGGGGCCGCTTCGTAAACGCAGTGTTGTCACTACCGCCGCTGCGATGGTTGGGGCGCGCGGCGCTGTCGATCTATGCGCTTCACTGGCCGATCTACCAGGTCGTCGAGGCGGAGCTCGCGGGTCGAAGCCACTGGGAGATCGTCACGGTGGAACTGGCCGTGTCTGTGTCCATCGGTGCGATCGTGTTCGTCGCAATCGAACGGCCGTTGCTGCCGGGGTCCGCCGGCGCGCCAAGCCGGCTGTGGGCACGGGGACGTGTCGCGTTCCCGACGCTGGGCGTGTTGGCGGTCTCGTGCATGGTCGCGGCCGCGGCGGTGCCGCCCGTCGAGGCGCCGATCCGTTTCGAGGAACTTGCCGCGGATCCCCGCGCCTCGACTTCGATGAGTGTGCAGGAGGCGCAGGCCGTCCTGGCAGGCGAGAGCGTGGCGCGTCCCTCGCTGCCGGTTATCCGGGACACGAGCCGGGTGGGCATCGCGCTCTTCGGCGGCTCGACCGCGTTGACCCTCGCGCTCGGCTATGACCAGTGGGAGCCGAGCGCTCCGTGGAGCCAAGTCGTGCCCGGGTATGCGCCGCTGGGGTGCGGGCTGCTCGACGACGGCGAACGTGCACACGACGATCCGGGAAACGAACTGCCCGAAGGGGCTGTTCCGCCCGAGTGCCGGTACAGGGGTCTGCGCTGGCCGGCCACCGTTGTCACCTACGGGATCCAGGTGCCCGTGATAGTGGCGAGCACGGCCGAGCTCACCACTTGGCTGTTGCCAGACGACGACAGGTGGCGTTCTCTGGGTGACCCGGTCCTCGACGCGAGCGTGAGGACGGCGTTGGTCGACTCCATTGACGCCCTGATGGCCGCCGGGGCTCAAGCGGTGGTGCTGGCAACCGCGGTCGCTCCACCACCGGAGATGGACCCCGATGTCGCTACGGTTCGTCGCGCACGGGTGGCCCGCTACACGCAACTGCTCCACGAGGTGGCTGCCCAGCGTGACGTGAGCATCGTGGATCTCACCACCTGGTCGGCGTCGCTGGGAGTCGACGAGCGTCGTGTGCTGATCCCCGACGGGATCCATGTGTCGACCGCGGGCGGTCGTCGTGTGTGGAACGAGGTGATAGGCCCGGCCCTTGACGCCCTCCACGCCGCCGGCAGGCTCAGCCCGCAGAGGACGTGAAGGCCCGGTTCACCACTGCTTGAGCGCTCTGCCGATTTCGCGTTGGGCCTCTCGATCGGCGTCGCGTTGCGCGATCGCCTGTCGCTTGTCCGCATGCTTCTTGCCCTTGCCCAAGCCGAGCTCCAGCTTCGCCCGACCGTCTTTGAAGTAGAGCCGCAACGGAACCAGGGCCAGCCGTTCCTGGCGTAGCCGAGCTGCGATGCGGTCGATCTCGCGACGGTGCATCAGCAGCTTGCGACGCCGGAGCGGATCGTGGCCGGAATGCGCCTGGGAGTGCGAATACGGTGCGATGTGGAGGTTGTGGAGCCAGATCTCGTGGCCGTCGAGCATCCCGAACGCCTCGGCGATCTGCACCTTGGATTCCCGCAGCGACTTCACCTCGGATCCGCGCAGCACGATCCCGCATTCGAAGCTGTCCTCGATGAAGTAGTCGTGGCGCGCCGAGCGGTTGGTGGCGATCGACTTCGAGCCCTGCTCCTTGGCCATGAGGGCGGACAGTACCCGTCGCGTACGATCGGCGGGCATGGAGATCGACGGCATTCGCGTGACGCGTGACGCGCACACCGAGATGGTGGCCCATGCGTTGCGCGGGTTCCCGCTCGAGGCGTGCGGGTTGCTCGTGGGGCCACCCGGAGCCCTCGACGTGGTCCGGTTCGCACCCTGCACGAACGTGGCCGCCTCGGCGAAGCTCTACACGATTGCCGACGAGGAGCTCGACCGTGTTGCCGGCGAGGCCATCGCCGAAGGTCTCGATGTCGTGGGCACCATGCACTCCCACACCCACACCGAGCCCTACCCGTCGCCGACCGACCAGATGATGGCGTTGCCCTGGTGGGTCTATGTGATCGTGTCACTGCGCCGTGACCTGCCCTCGACCCGTGCGTTCCGGCTGGACGGCGGCGACGAGGTGGTCGAACTCCCGGTCACGTTGGTCTGAGGGCCCCCTCGATTCGTAGCCTGGATCCCCTAATCGCCATGGCCGTCTACTCCTCCGTCCTCGAAATGATCGGCAACACGCCGCTGCTGGATGTCAGTCGCCTGTCGCCGAACCCCAACGTGCGCATCCTCGCCAAGATGGAGGGCCAGAACCCCGGCGGATCGGTAAAGGACCGGATCGCTCGGCAGATGATCCTCGAAGCCGAGGTCGACGGCCGCCTCGGCCCGGGTGCCACCTTGCTGGAGCCCAGTTCGGGCAACACCGGCATCGCGTTGGCGATGATCTGCCAGGAGCGCGGCTACTCGCTCAAGATCATGATGCCGGAGTCGGTGTCGATCGAACGCCGCCAGATGCTGGAGGTGTTCGGCGCCGAGCTGATCCTCACCCCAGGCCCCGAGGGCTCCAACGGCGCGGTCAAGCGCGCCGTAGCTCTCGCTGCCGAGCATCCGGAATGGGTGTTCCTCTACCAGTACGGCAACGAGGCGAATCCGCGAGCGCATTACATGACCACCGGTCCCGAGGTGCTCGCGGACTGCCCCGAGATCACCCATTTCGTGGCGGGGTTGGGAACGTCGGGGACGCTGCTGGGCGTGGGTCGTTACCTCAAGGAGCAGAAGCCCGACGTGAAGGTGTTGGCAGTGGAGCCGCCGTCGGGCGAACTCGTCGAGGGTCTGCGCAGCCTGGAGGACGGCTACATCCCACCCGTGTTCGACAAGTGGGGCGGCCATGACCTCCTCGACGGCAAGTCGATCGTCCGTCCGCTCGAGTCGTTGAAGTGGACGCGCAAGCTGGTGTCGATCGGCTGCTTCGCGGGGATCTCATCGGGCGCCGCGCTGGCGGGCGCAGCGAAGGTGGCGACCCGGATCGAAGAGGGCACCATCGTGTTCGTGGTGTGCGACTACGGATGGAAGTACCTCTCCACCGGCGCCTATACCGACGACCTGTCCGCGGCCGCCGACCAGATCGAGAAGATCGTCTACTTCTGAATGGGCCGCCCCATCGCCATGTTCGATTCGGGCTTCGGCGGGTTGACCGTTGCCCGTGCGCTGATCGACCTGATGCCCCATGAGCATCTCGTCTACCTGGGCGACACGGGTCGTTACCCCTATGGGCCGAGACCCCCCGAGGAGGTCCGTTGCTTCGCGCTCCAGATCACCGACGAGCTGCTCCGCTACGACCCCAAGGCTCTGGTCGTGGCGTGCAACACGGCGGGGGCCGTAGCGCTGGAGGAGTTGCAGGACCGCCTCGACATCCCGGTGTTCGGCGTGATCGATCCGGGGGTCCGCTCGCTGATACAGGCGACGCGGAACGGGCGGGTCGGGGTGATCGGCACCGTCGGCACGATCAACTCCGGCGCCTACCAGCGTGCGGTTGGGTCGGCCGCCCCGCAGCTGGAGCTGACGGCTCTGGCCTGCCCCGGGTTGGTGGAGTTCGTGGAGCGGGGCGAGACCGATTCCGAGCAGGTCCACGTTCTGGCGCAGCGACTGTTGGCGCCGGCGATCGAAGCGGGTGTGGATGCCCTGCTCCTCGGGTGCACCCACTATCCGTATCTCGCCCGCACGCTCGGCGATGTGATGGGTCGGGACGTGGTGCTGGTGTCCTCGGCGGACGAGACGGCGTTCGAGGTCTCACACCTCCTGGGCGGGCCCGGAGCGGAGGACACCGAGACCCCGGCACCGACGTTCCTCACCACGGGAGACGTCGAGTGGTTCACCGACCTGGGTGGACGGCTGTTGGGGCCCGAGCTCGCCGGAGCGAGACAGGTGGTCTGGGACTGAGGGCGTGTGGGTACGGCTCAGCCGCCGGCGCCGACGGTGGTGGGGGGTTGGGTCGGCGGCGTCGTGGGCGGCGGAGTCGTGGGTGACGGGGTCGTGGGTGTCGTCGCCGAAGGTGAGGAAGTCGATGCGGACGGGGCGCGGGTGGTGGGCACTGACTGATCGTGGTCGGGCCCGGCCTGCACGGCGGTGGTCGCGCTCTGGCCTTGGCCCGAGCGACCCGATCGGCTGGAGCCGGAGGAGCGCGAACCGCTCGATGAGCGTGACGAGGGGATCCTGCCCGAGGTGTTGAGCTTCGGTGACTTCGCCCCCGGCGCCGGGATCTCGCCCGCGGCCAGGGTGACCTGCGTGACTGCCGAGGCGACCAGCGCCGCGTACGCCTCGGCTCCATCGGCGGTCAGGTGGAGCCGGTCGCCGCTCGTGAAGGACGGATTGTCCTCCCACCAGGAGTTCCAGTCGACGATCGTGAGGTTCGGGTGCAGCCGAGTCGCCTCACGGAGCGCCTCGTTCACCTCGCTCCGGTCCTCCTCGAACTCGCCGGCGTTGATCCAGATCACATGTGAGACCCCGCTCAACGCTTCCAGGGCCTCGGCCACCTCTGTGGCGAACTGCTCCTTCGACCCGTTGTAGTTGTTGCCCAGGTTGAGCACCGCGATCTCACCGATGTCGTCGCGCCGCTTCTTGACGACACGGATGGCCTCGGGCAGGAATCTTCCGACCCGGGTGTCCGCGGTGACCGACCAGCCTTCGAGCAGGTCGCCGAGGTATGGCGCGGCTCCCTGCATGACCGAGTCGCCCACGACGAAGACACGGTTGTCGATCGTGTGGGTGGGTGGCCTCACCGGTGCCGTCCCGCCTCCGATCAAGCCGCCGGGCACGGAGAGATCCGTGCTCTGCAACAGGGTCGTGGTGGGTTCGGCGCCTCCGACGCGGGTGTGGCCCGCAGGTGCGGCCCATGCGGCAAGGCCGGCGCCGATCAATGCGCCGAGCGCCATCGTGGCGACGATCCACCAGCCGCGACTGTGCAGGTGTCGACGCTGCGAGGCGGACGCAGGAGCCACCGAGTGGGTGGGTGGTGGGTGCAGGTCGGTCACGGTGAGGCGGCGTCGGTGGATGGCCATCGGACGGCAGTGGCGTCGAGATCGACCTTCCACCGTACCGGGCGGGCGCCTCGGCGTCGCCGCATCCCGCCCGGTGGGCACCGGTAGGGTGCGCGGGTCCGGTCGGCCGCAGAGGCCGACTCGACCACATCGACTCGAACACTGAGGAGCCCACACGCCATGCGACCCGACGGCCGAAAGGCGGGCGAGCTACGCCCGATCACCTTCGAACGCGACTTCACCAACTTCGCGGACGGATCCGTCCTCGTGAGCTTCGGCGACACGCGGGTGCTGTGCACGGCGATGATCGACGAGGACGTGCCCAGGTGGATGCGCAACACGGGCAAGGGGTGGGTGACGGCCGAGTACTCGATGCTGCCGGGCAGCTCGCCCGAACGCATCGGGCGCGAGCGCCGGGGCCCGAAGGGTCGAACACAGGAGATCGAGCGACTCATCGGGCGATCACTTCGGGCGGTCTGTGACATGGCCGCCCTCGGTGAGCGGCAGGTTCTCATCGACTGCGACGTGCTCCAAGCCGACGGCGGAACCCGAACAGCGTCCATCTCCGGCGCGTGGATCGCCCTGCACGATGCCCTCAGCCGGCGTGTAGCCGCGGGGGCTTTGGGTCGTCACCCGCTCACCGATCACCTCGCTGCCGTCTCGGTCGGAATCATCGGTGGAGAGGCGCGGCTCGACCTGCCCTATGTCGAGGACAGCACGGCAGAGGTGGACATGAACGTCGTCATGTGCGGCGACGGCCGTCTGGTGGAGGTGCAGGGCACGGCGGAGGACGAGCCGTTCACCAGGGCGCAGCTCGACCAGATGCTGGTGCTCGCGGAGACCGGCATCGGCGAGATCATCGACTTGCAGAGGGAGATGATCGCCGAGCCACCCTCGGTGAGAGCAAGTCAACGATGACGAGTCCGCCCGTGATCGTTGCGGCGACGGCGAATCCGGCCAAGCTCTCCGAGATCCGCGAGATCCTGGACGGGATCTTGGAAGTCCTGCCCCGCCCGCCGGGGCTCCCCGATGTCTCCGAGGACGCCCCCGATCTGGTCGGCAACGCTCGACTGAAGGCGAACGCCGTTGCCATTGCGACAGGCCGATCGGCACTTGCCGATGACACGGGCCTGGAAGTGGCCGCGTTGGGCGGCGCGCCGGGGGTTCGCTCGGCCCGCTACGCGGGCGACGACGCGACTGATGCCGAAAACGTCACGCTTCTACTCCATCGCATGCGCGGCGTCACAGACCGTTCGGCCTGCTTCCACACCGTTGTGATCGTCGCCGGGGGCAGCGGTGAGGTGATCAGCCACGGGCTCTGCGAGGGGACGATCGCGACCGAACCGCGGGGTGGAGGCGGCTTCGGCTACGACCCGGTCTTCGTCCCCGCCGAGGGCGACGGACGTACGTTCGCGGAGATGAGTGCGGGGGAGAAGCACGGGATGAGCCACCGGGGCCGCGCCCTTCGAGGTCTGTTGGAGCTGGTGGCGGGGGACGGTGTGGAGCGCTTCGATGGCCGGTGAGCTGCGACTCGACCCGCTGAGCCGTGAGTGGGTGAACATCGTGGGGCATCGCCAGGCCCGACCGAACCTGCCGGAGGGTTGCCCCTTCTGTGTAGGTGGCCTCGAAGCGCCGGAGCCCTACGACACCCGGTGGTTCCCGAACCGTTGGCCTGCATACGAACCGGGCGATCCCTTCGACGCAGTCGGTGTCGCGGCCGCAGCGCCCACCGATGGCACCACGCCACCGCAAGAGGCGGTCGGAGCGGCCGAAGTGATCCTGTACTCGCCGCGCCACGACGCCTCCCTGGGCTCCCTGGGGGTCCCGCAGGTTCGCAAGGTCATCGACCTGTGGGCCGAGCGGACCGCCGCGCTCTACAGCAGGGCGGAGGTGCAGTACGTGTTGGTGTTCGAGAGCCGCGGGGAGGAGGTGGGCGCCACCATTCATCATCCCCACGGCCAGATCTACGCCTTCCCGTTCGTGCCCCCGGCGATCCGAGCCGAGGCCGACAGCGCCCGCAGCCGCGGCGACGTCGTTGCCGCGGAGATCGCGGCAGTCGAACGCTCCGGTGAGCTGGTGGTGGCGTCACAAGGTGAATGGGTCGCGTGGGTGCCGTACGCGTCGGGCTATCCCTACGGGGTGCGCATCGCTCCCCGCGGGTGGGTCGGTCGCCTCGACGAGCTCGACGACACGGGACGTGACTGCTTCGCAGCGGTCCTGGCCGATGTGCTCGGCCGCTACGAACGTCTCTTCGCAGATGAGCCGGGCGCGAGTGCTGTGTTTCCGTATCTGATGTGGATTCACCAGGCCCCGAAGGTCGAACCCGAGCTGCACCACCTGCACATCCATCTCGCCCCGCCCCAACGCGCGGCGGGTGTACTGCGGTTCGTCGCTGCCGGTGAGGTCGGCTCGGGCACGTTGTCGAACCCGGTGGTACCCGAGGACGCGGCCGAGAGGCTGCGCTCCCTTGGGACGATTCAGCCGTGAGGGTGGCGGTCCCGGGAAGGGTCAACCTCATCGGCGGCCACGTCGACTTCCACGACGGACTGGTGGTGAGCGCCGCGGTCGACCGCTACGTGACGATCGAGGTCGCGGCGACGGGTGGCCCGCTCGTCGAGATTTGCTCGGAGGGGTTCGATGGTTCGGTTGTGGTTTCGGCCTCTGGCGAGCAGCGGCGGGAGGCACACCTGCCGTCGTGGGGGCGGTTGGTGGCTTCGGTGCTGAGTGAACTTGACTCGCTGGGTCGTCCGCCGGGGGGCTTCCGTGCCGCCGTAAGCTCGAACCTGCGGGCGGGCGGCGGTTTGTCGTCTTCGGCGGCCTTCGCCCTGGCGGTGGCGGTCGTTGCCACGCGAGCAGTGGAGTGGAGTGCGGATCCGCTCACTCTTGCCCTGGCCTGTCAGCGTGCCGAGCATGCCGCCACGGGTGTGCCATGCGGCATCCAGGATCAACTCGCGATCGTGTTCGGAGGTGTGGCACAAATCGACTGTCGGACACTGGAATCGGAGCCCCTGGTGCTGGGCGAGGATGTCGCGCTCCTGTTGGTCGACTCGGGTGTGGTTCGCCAACTGGAGCACTCGCCTTGGGCCGACAGGCGGGCGGAGAGCTTCCGCCAGTCCAGGCTGTTGGGCGTCGAGTTGCTGCGCGACATGCCGTCGAATGCGGATCTCGATGACCTTCCCCTGGCTCGACACGTCGTCGAGGAGATCGGTCGGGTCCGGGATTTCGCGGTCGCGCTGAGAGAGGGTGACATGGTGGGGGCCGGGTCGCTGATGACCGCGAGCCACGAGTCCTCCAGGGACCTTTGGCGGTCGTCGTTGCCCCAGCTGGATCTCCTCGTCGATGAGCTTGTGACAGCCGGCGCGTATGGCGCGCGGCTCACCGGAGGAGGCTTCGGCGGCAGCGTCGTGGCCCTCTGTCGGGCCGAGTCGGCGGGTGCCGCGGCCGATTCGGCGTCGGCCGCTTTCGAGCGGGCTTTCGGAGAGCGTCCCACGGCGCACGTTGTCAGGCCAGTGGTCGGCCTGAGCTGACCCGACCGCGCTCACCAGCCGCGGAGATCGACCGGCCAGGTGTCGATGACTTGACCTCCCCCGTCGGGATCGGCGGTGTCGATCACGGCGAGATGCTCGTGGTACGCGACGGTGGGATCGATGTGGGCGGGCAGCATCCGGATTCGATCGCCGACCCGCGGTCGTCTCGGCGCATCCCAGGTGAAGCTGACGTGCTCGTCGGAGCAGAAGAAGACCCCACGACCTTCGATCTCCGGATCTCCATGGTCCATGCCGAAAGCCTTCAGCCCGGCGTCGGCCACGGCGTAGCCGTCGTCGTTGACCGACAGCACCGTCGCCTCGACGAACAGCGCCTGGCGGAACGGGAGACCGAGCCGACCGTAGTGGGTGTCCATCAGCAGATAGCTGCCCGCCTGTATCTCCGAGGCCCACTGATGCAGGTCATAGGTGCCGGTGCCGCCGGCTGAGATCACCTCTCCACCGACGGCGTCGTGGGCCACCCGGAGAAGCTCCATCGACTTGCCCACCTGCTCGCTGCGCCACGCCCTGTCGGGGTTCCCGACCACATGACCTTCGTACCCCATCACCCCACGAACCTCGATCCCCGCCCCGCGCGCCAGCTCCGCCAGGTGGCCGGCTTGGTCGGGGCGGCAGCCGCAACGAGGCAGTCCGACGTTCACGTCGATGAGCGTCGCGACCGGCCCCAGGCGGGCGGCCGCTGCCGCGGTCTGGATCGTCTCGGGGGAGTCGACCGCGATGGTGAGGAGCCCTCCACCCGCACGTCCCGCGGCTGCCAGCCGACCCAGCCGAGGCGCATCCAGTGTCTCGTTTGCCACCAGTAGATCGGTGCCGAGCCCGGCCGCCACCAGCCCCTCCGCTTCGCGGAGAGTCGCGCAGCAGAACCTCTCATGGCCGGCGCGGTTGCGGACGTGGGCGAGCAGCGGCGTCGACTTCACGGCCTTGGCGTGGGGTCGCAACGAAGCGCCCGGGCGGTGTCGTGCCATCACGTCGGTGTTGTGGTCGAGCGCGGTCAGGTCGACCCAGGCTGCGGGCGTGGGGAGATCGGCCAGTCGCACCGGAGGAAGGTATCCGCTCGCGTTCGGGTGGCTCAGCGCTGGTGATTGGGGCAGTGCTCGATTCGGCGGCCACCGAGTGACGTGGTCTCGATCCGTGAACCGCAACGTCGGCAGTGCTCCCGGTGGTAGACGTAGAGGCGTTCGTCGTCTCGCATCCGACCCGACGGTCGTCCGATCTCGGCGGGGTCGGTGGTGACGATCCGCCCCAGCCGCCTACCGATCCGCATCAGGCGGACGGTTTCCTCCCAGATCAAGGTGAGCTCGTCTTCGGAGAGGGAGCGTCCGGGTCGGTGGGGATCGATCCCGCAGGTGAAGAGGATTTCCGCCCGATAGACATTGCCGATTCCTGCAACGACACGCTGATCCAACAGGAGCGCGCCGATAGGGGCGGCGCTGTGGCGGATCCGCTCCCGCATCTGCTCAGGCCTGGCCGCGCGCCGCAACGGGTCCGGCCCGAGGCCGGCGATGATCTCGTCGCGATCGGTGGGGGAGATGAGATCGCAACGTGCCGGACCGATCAGGTCCCAGCAGACACCGCCACCGCTGAGTCGGAGCCTGATGGTGTCACCGGCGGGAAGGTCGGGTGGCCGACGGCGGAGCTTGCCGATGAGGCCGAGGTGGATGTGGAGGGTCTGCGCTCCGCTGAACTCGGCGAAGAGGTACTTGCCCCACGCCTCGGCGTCGAGGAGCCGTTCGCCGTCGATGAGCGAGGCGCCGGAGGCGAATCGGCCCTGCGGTGAGGACGCCTCGACGGGCCGGGTACCCAGGGTGGAGCGCAACTCCCGAGCGAGGCGATGGATGATGTGGCCCTCGGGCATCGCGGGCAGTCTGCACCGCTTCGTCGGCATCCCGCGAAACGACCTGCCTGCGGAATACCGTTGCGAGATGTCCGATGACACGTATCCGACCGGGGAGCCCGGCCAAGGCGAATCGCAGGATCCGAATGCCTGGCCGGCACAGCCGCCCCCTCCGGCATACGAGCCGCCGCCACCGGCTCCGCCTGCTCCTCCCGCCCCTCCGGCATACGAGCCGCCGCCACCGGCTCCGCCTGCTCCTCCCGCCCCTCCGGCATACGAACCGCCGGCCGCGCCCGGCTACCAGGCTCCACCGCCCCCCGCGCCCGGCTACCAGGCGCCGCCCCCTCCGGCCCCTCCGGCATATGAGCCGCCGGCCGCGCCCGGCTACCAGGCTCCACCGCCCCCACCCCCCGCGCCCGGCTACCAGGCGCCGCCCGCCTATGGTGCTGCGCCCGCTGCGGGTGGCTGGGGTGGCGGGGACGGCACCACGCTGCCGCCTCCCCCGGGTGGCTATCCGCCGGCGGCACCAGGTGCCTACGGGTATCAGCAGTACGGTGGGGCGCCGGTCGCCGCCTACGCAGGGTTCGGTGCCAGGCTCGGTGCGCTCCTGGTAGACCTGATCATCGTCGGAATCCCCATGGGCATCGCGTTCGGGGTGCTCTGGTTCTCCCTGACCGCCAACGGGGTGTGCATGTCGACCACGGGTTTCGGGGTCGAGGAATGTCGCGCGTTCAAGAGCGAAGGCAGCCGCACCTTGTTCTGGCTGGCCTACGTGGGCGCATACCTCGCGGTCACCGTCCTCTACTACATCCTTCCTGTGGCCAAGGGCGGCCAGACCGTCGGCATGAAGGTCGCCAAGATCAAGGTGGTCGGCATCGCGACCCAACAGCCGGCTGGAATCGGTCCGATCGTCGTTCGCTATCTCGTCCGCAGCTTCATCTCGGGTGCCATCTGCGGCCTGGGCTACTTCTGGATGCTGTGGGACGACCGCAAGCAGACCTGGCACGACAAGGCGGCAAGCACCATCGTCGTCACCACCTGACGGTGCGGTGGTGGGCCACGCTCCAAACGTGGCCGACGATGTTCACCGCCTCGTGATTACGAGGACACACTTCCGCAACAAAGCGCCGTAATCCTGTCAAGCACATCGCACGGACAGGAGCTCGGATGGATTCTGGCAGTTTGACCTGGGTGCTGGTCTCGGCCGCACTGGTGTTGTTCATGACCCCGGGTCTGGCCTTCTTCTACGGAGGCATGGACAGGGGTCGCAACGTCCTCAACATGTTGATGATGAACTTCTACTGCGTTCTGATCGTCCCCTTGCTGTGGGTGATCGTGGGCTATTCGCTCACGCAGGGTGAGGGGAACTTCATCGGCACCCTCGACCACTTCGGACTGAAGGGCATCGGCATCCTGGGTGAGGATGCCGGCGGCACGTTGGCCACGATCGCGTTCCTCGGGATGTTCGCGGCGATCACTCCTGCGTTGATCTCCGGTGCGGTTGCGGACCGGATGAAGTTCTCAGCCTGGGCGATCTTCGTTCCCGTCTGGTCGCTTGTCGTCTACGTCCCGGTGTTCCGCTGGGTCTATGGCGGCTGGTTGGGTGACCGCGGGTCACTCGACTTCGCCGGTGGAACGGCGATCCACGTGAATGCCGGGATCGCGGCGTTGGCGGCTGTGGGGGTTCTGGGTAAGCGGAAGGGCTGGCCGGAGGAGGGTCATCCGCCGCACTCGATGCCCCTGGTGATGATCGGGACGGGAATCCTCTGGTTCGGCTGGTTTGGCTTCAACGCCGGGTCAGCGCTCGCCGCCAACGGTCAAGCGGTCCAAGCGTTCATGAACACGTTCCTCGCCGCGGCGGCCGCTGGGTTCGCCTGGTGTGTTGTGGAACGCGTCAGGGACGGTCACTTCACCAACCTGGGCGCGGCGTCGGGAATCGTTGCGGGTCTCGTGGCGATCACCCCGGCCGCTGGGTACGTTTCGGGAATGGCGCCGATTGCGATCGGGGTCGTGGCCGGCGCGATCTGCTGCTATGCCGTCCGCCTGAAGAACCGCTTGGGCTACGACGACGCACTCGACGTGGTCGGGGTCCACTTCGTCGGGGGTCTCGTCGGCTCGCTCACCATCGGGTTCTTCGCCAACCCGGAGTATTTCGGCGCGGATTTCATGGAAGGTCTCTTCTACGGCGGTGGTGTGAAGCTGTTGGCCGAGCAGGCCCTGGCGAACCTGGCCGCGATCGTGTGGTCATTCGCGGTGACCTTCGGGATCATGATCCTGCTGAAGAAGACCGTGGGAGTTCGGGTGAGCGAGGAGGCCGAGGTCGAAGGACTCGACCTCTCCGAGCATGCGGAGGCGGCTTACCACTGAGTGGTCGGTGTTCAGAAGTGAGTTGAAACGACAGTCGACAGTTCGGAAAGAAGGAGCCACACCATGCCCAGTCTCGTGACAGCGATCATCAAGCCGTTCAAGCTCGAGGAGGTACGCACCGCACTTCAGTCGGTCGGCGTGCTCGGGCTCACGGCCACCGAAGTCCAGGGTTACGGCCGTCAAGGGGGCAAGACCGAGACGTTCCGCGGCTCGGAGTACAAGGTGGAGTTCGTGCCGAAGGTGAAAGTCGAGGTACTCGTCCCCACCAGCGAGGTGGACGAGGTCATCACGGTGATCGCTCGGACGGCGAACTCCGGCAAGATCGGGGACGGCAAGATTTGGTCGGTGGATGTCGCCAAGGTCATGCGCATACGAACCGGGGAGTTCGGCGACCAGGCGATCTGAGACGCCCGGGTCCCCCGTCCTCGCTCAGAGGCTGTCGCGGCCCATGCCGGCGAGCAGTCCGCCGACACAGGCAAGGACCCCCACCCCACCGCAGGTGATCCACATCGCCTCGGGGCTGACGACATCGGAGAGCCGGCCGGTTGCCAGCGAGCCAACCAGGATCGACGACCACATCACCCCGCGTGCAGTTAGCGTGACCCGACCCTGGAGTTCTGCGGGGAAGAGACGCTGGCGCATCGCGGCCCAGTTCGTCATGAGATACGCGAAGGCCACGCCGCCGATCAGGAACGCCACCGTCGCCGATGCGATCGACGGCGCCAACCCGACGGCCATCACCGCTGCTCCGAGTACGCCCGTGGACACCGGGAGGACCGCGGGGCGGATCTTGTCGGTCCGCTCCACCATCGGGGCGGCGAGGATGCCCGCCACCCCGCCGAGAGCGAACAGCGCTCCGATGCCGAACGGTCCCAGGTCGAGCGACCGTCGTGCGAGGGTGACGAACTGCTGTCCCAGCGGGAGCGTGCAGATGTTGAACAGTGCCGTGATGACAAGCGCACGTCGGAACATCGGGTGTTCCGTCAGCAGGCGGAAGGACTCACGCATCTCGGCCCGCCGCGAAGGAGCGGAGGTGGCCTCTGCCCGACTTTCGGCGAGCTCGATGCCGCCCTGTCGGATCGCACGGCGCACTGAGAGGAGCGCAGCGGCCGACAACAGGAAGCTCACGGCATCGAACCCGAAGGCGAGCCACAGCCCCGCTTCGATCAACGCCCCCGCGAGGATCGGACCGGCCGTCATGCCGATGTTCTCGGAGAGCACGAGTCTGTTGTTGGATCGCAGGTCGAGCTCATCGGGCACCAGGCGCGCGACGAACGAGCTCTGAGCGCCGTCGAAGACCAATCGCAGCAGACCCAGCGCGAACGCGGCGACGATCAGGACCGCTACCGGGAACCGGTCCAACGTGTGCAGGAAGAAGAGTCCGGCAAGCACCAGGGCGCGGCAGAGATCGACCGCCACCATCGTCGAACGGGCGTGGCGACGATCGGTGAAGGCCCCGGCGACGCTTCCCAGGAGCACCGTGGCCAGGGTCTCGGCGAACACGACCGCGCCGACGGCAAGGCCGGATCCGGTGAGGCGGTCCGCCGCGAGTGGCAGGGCCAGGATCGTCAGGTGATCCCCGATGTTCGACGCGGTGTGTCCCCACCAGAACCACTTGAATGCCCGCCAGCGGGCTCGGGTGTGTCGCCGTCGGCTGACCCGCGGCGTCGGGTCTCTCAGATCGACGACAGCCTCGTCGTCGATCGCCTCGGTGACGGGGTGGGGTGAGGTGATCCCGGCTGGATCGGCCACGGACCCGAAGTAGCGGCCCAGCAGGCCGGTGCCGATCTGGTCTATGAGGCTCTGCTCGACGAGGCCGTGCTCGGCATCTCCCTCGTCGATCTCGGCCGCGTGCTCGGAGGGGGAAGCCTCGCCGTGCTGCGTGTCGGTCCGGTCGATCTGGCTCACTCGTCGCTTCCCTCGATGACCTCCCCACCAAGGATGTCCGACATCCAGCTTGGCAGTCGAGGCGGCCGCGCGGGTGGTTGGTCGCCTCAGGCGGCGAGTGCTGCGCCCGGGTCGATCAGTCCCCACCCGTAGCCGTTGTCACGCCCTGCGCTTCCGAGATCGGTGGCTGTGGAGGTGACACGAGCGGTGATCTGGGACGCGCTCTCCGAGGGGTGGGCTGCCCTCAACAGGGCCACGAGCGCGGTCACGTGCGGTGTCGCCATCGAGGTTCCGGACGACCAGGCATAGCCGCCGTCGAGGTAGGTGGAGTAGATGCTCGAACCCGGCGCGGCCACATCCACGTAGCTCGCCTGGGTGGAGAAGGACGAGCGGTTCATGGCCGCGTTCGTCGATGCAACCGCGATGGGCCAACTGAACGCGGCGGGCCAGCTCCAGTGGTTGTACGCCGGGTTCGAAGGAGGGCTGTTGGGATCACCGTTGTTGCCGGCGGCCGCCACCACCACCACGTCGTGGGACTGTGCGTAGTCGACCGCGGTCTGCATCGCCGCCGAGGCACAGCCCGTCGGGTTCGATTCGGGACACGTCGCGCCCAACGAGAGGTTGATGACCGATGCCCCGTTGTCGACCGCCCAGATGATGCCGCTCGCCGTCCAAGCGTCTGTGCCGGTGCCCTCGTTGGTGAGCACCTTGCCGATCATCAGCTTGACTCCCGGCGCTGCCCCCGCGATCCCGACACCGTTGTTCGCGGTGGCAGCGATCACACCCGCGACATGTGTGCCGTGACCGTGGTCGTCGTTCACCCCTTGGCCTGTGGCATCCCAGGTTGCGGCGACGTTGCCCGCCAGGTCTGGATGCGTGGTCTCGGCGCCGGTGTCGAGGACGGCGACACACAACCCGCCTCCGTTCGTGGTGTCCCACACATCCTCGAAGTCGAGCTGGTTGAGTGCCCATTGGCTCCCACGGGCAGGGTCGGTTGCGGTCGTCTGGGTGGTCATCGTGTGCTGCGGCTCGACTGCGAGTACCGCGCCGCCGTCGTCGGTGGCATCGGTCGCGATCGCTGTTGCGGCCACGACTGCGGCTGTCGGGTCGGCCACCTCGATCGTGGTGACCGACGGATGTCCATCCGCGTCGGTCGTCGTCACGGTGAGCGGCACACTCCCTGCTGATCCCGGCACCTCCGGGTCTGCGATCGCGGTGAGCGCCGAAAGGGCGGCGCCGAATGCCACCTCACCCACCGAAAGCGACTCGTTGGGTCCTTCCGTCGGTGAACCCGCCGCCTCCGGCCCCACGCCGCTGGTGCATGCCGGGGTCGTTGGCGTTGGGACTGCGGTGGTGGTCGTGGTCGGCTCTGGGCTACTGGCCGACGTCCCCCCGGGCGCAGGTGCAGTGGGAAGGCACGCGGTCACTGTCGCGGACGCAGCGAGCACGAGCGCGATGAGCCATCTTGAGGGTCCCGCCTTGGACATGGCCAAGGCATCGGCGCCGCCGGTGCGGGGGTTGAGCAGGTGGGGCGGGAATGATCCGTTCGGCCCGCCCTGGCATGTGGGATGTGGGCCCGGCCTCCCTCACCGAACTTGCGTACGGATCCGGCCTCTGGCGACGGAATCGTACGCAAGTTCGTTGGATCTGCGGTGAGGGCAGCCGAATTGTCGGCTACCGTCACCCATTGGAACCAACCAACTGGTTCGCCGTCAGCTCTTGTCCGCCACGCTGAACGTCCCCACCATTCCCAACTCGGTGTGAGGCTTGTCGGTCTTCGGGTCGACCAGGATGCACTGGTACGTGTACTCGCCGGTCTCGTCGAAGCTGATGGTCGCCGCGCCGTCCTTGCCGACCTTTGTCGACTCGACTTCGCCTATCGCCTCCCCGTCGGGGCCGAGCACCTCGAACTCGTGTGGTTCGGTTCCACCGTTGTGCATCTCGAAGCGGATGGTCTCACCCGCGGTCACGTCGGAGAGGTCCAGGTTCTCGTACTCGAAGTCGATCGCGGTGAACTTCTTGGTGCGATCGGCCTTCTTCTGTGGGGTGCCGCCCTTTCCGGTGACCTCGATCTTGGTGGAGAACCCCTCGCCCGTCTGGCCGGGCTTGCAGCGCAGCTCGTAGCTGCCGGCCACCAGGTCGACATCGAGGGCCCTCTTGCTGCCAGTCGTCACGTTCTCCACCTCGCCGACCACCGAGCCGTCCTCTCGAAGGACGTACAGCTCGCTTATGTCGTCGGCCTCGTTGGTGAAGGCAAAGGTGAGCTTGCCGGCGTCAAGGTCGGTCTCGGTCGGCGTGCAGGCCTTGTTGGTACCGGTGACGGCTATCTCGGTGCCGCCTCCGTCGGACGTGCAGCCGACGGCCAAGGCGAATGTGAGCATCAGAGTCGGGAGTGCCAGGGCGCGTTTCATCTTCGTTGTCCTTGTCCGGGGGTCTGTTGGTTCTCAGGCGACGCTGTCTGTCATGGGGCTCGGTGTTCCCACGGCCCTACTGGTGGACGCTGCGTCGGCAGCTCGGATGGGCCGCAGGAACAGCGTCATCGTCGGAACGAGGTAGGCGAAATAGGCCCCGACCTCGAGCACGGTCATCTGGGGCGCGAAGTTGAAGATGCCCTTGAGTAGCGTTCCGTACCACGATGTGGCCGAGAAGCCCAGGTCCCAGGCGAGCGTGTTGAGCCCGGGGAGGAACGCCGCTTCCTGAAGGTCGTGGATGCCGTAGGCGAGTACCCCTGCTGCGATGACGATGAGCGCAGCGCCGGTGATCAGGAAGAACTTGCGGAGGTCGAGGTGGACCGCCCCCCGATACAGCAGCCAGCCCAACACGACCGCTGTGGCGATGCCCAGGACCGCGCCCAGTGCGGGGCCCACACCCGCGCCCTGTGCTTCGAACGTGGGGTAGATGAACAGTGCGGTCTCGAGCCCCTCGCGGCCAACGGCCAAGAGCGCGGCTACCCCTACGGCGACGGGGCCGAGGGATACTGCGTCGCCCATCTTCCCCTCGAGTTCCGCCCTGAGCGTGCGTGCGGCGCGGCGCATCCAAAACACCATCCAGGTGACGAAGCCGACCGCGACGATCGAGGTGATGCCGCCGAAGGCCTCCTGTGCCTCGAAGCTCATCGACGCCGAGGTGAAATGCAGCGTCGCGCCGAAGCCGAGGGACAACACGATTGCCACGGCAACGCCGATCCAAAGCGCCGGGATGCGATCCCGATGGCCTCCCTTGACGAGGAACGACAGAAGGATTCCCACGACCAGTGCCGCTTCGAGCCCCTCTCGCAATCCGGTCAGGAAGGTTTGCAGCACGTCGGCACCTCGACAACTCACGAGCGGAAGGAGATCCCGCTGCCTGATGTTAGGTTACCTTCACTCAACTGCCTGAACGTTGTCAAGTCGGAGGAGGTCCTACGCTGGAGACGGTGAACCGGGGGAAGGATCCAGCCGATCGAGAGTCGTTGGCCCACAGGCTGCGAGAGGCGGCCGAGGAGGCCGAACGTCAGACCGGCCGTCGCGAGGAGACGCCCGAGGAGCTGCGGCGCGGACTGTCACGAGAGCTGTTGCGTGCCGTGTTGGGCGTCGTGGTCATCATCGTGGGAGTCGCGGCACTTCCGCTTCCGGGGCCCGGCTGGCTGATCATCATCGTTGGCCTCAACCTGTTGCCGTTTGCGTGGGCCGAACGCACGGTGCGGCTCATCAGGCGGAGGGTGCCCGGAGTGCCCGAAGAAGGAAACGTGCCGGCTCACATGTGGATCATCATGGCGGCGCTGACGGCGCTGGTGACCATCGGCTCGATCCTCTGGGGCGACAACATCTCGGAGTGGGCGAGAGACCTGATCTGAGGCAGGGCCCGGTCCGCTGTGCCTCAAACTCGTTCATGAGGCAGGAGGGGCCGGATACCGCACCGGTGTGCCTCAAGGATCGGTTTGAGGCAGCAGGGGCCGGGGGGTTTGAGGCAGGAAGGGCCGTCAGATCGGGCGGGGGAACGTTGCGAACTGGGTCACCGGAGACCCCCGGTACCTGGCGTCCACACCGAGGAAGGAGACGGTGACGTCCTCGGGTGTGCATTCGACGATCCCATAGCCGTTGCGGGAGGCGTCCACCAGATCCCAAGCCGGTTGCAGCGATGCCGCCAGCGCGCTCTGTTGGTCACCCGGTGGCGACGCGATCGCTCCGCCCGCGTACTCGTAGGCGACCGCCGGCGAGCTGCTGTCCTCGAAGTCGGCTCGGATCGGGCCGGCCCAGAACGAGTGGATGTCGCCGGTCAGGATGGTGACCCCGCCGATCCGCTCGCTGACCAGATGGGAGATCAGCCTCTCGCGTTCCGCCGGGAATCCGTCCCATGCGTCGCTGTTCAGGTAGAGGCCGGCGTGTCTCAGCAGTGACGGGTCGAGTGCCCGCAGCTCGGGGGTGTCGAGGTCGAGCAGCCGAACCGCTCCGATGAGGACCGGGTTGCCCAGGAGCTGGTGACGGACCCCGGCGTCGTTCGACGCGGCGAGCCCGCCCAGCAACCACGAGAGCTGTTCGGCCCCCAGGATCGTGCGGTCACTTCGCGCCAGCTCCGGAGTCAGGAAGGTGACACCCAACAGGGTGTCCACCGGCGGGTCGCGGTACTGCCGCTCGTCGAGGAGGTGGAGCTCCGCGAGGCGCCCGAAGCGCAGCGACCGGAAGATCCGCGTGCCGTCGACCGGCATCACCGGCTGGTGTTCGAACCATGCCTGGGTGGCCGCGGCGAAGCGGACGGGGTTCAAGGTGATGTCGGTCCGGTTCCAGTCGTTGTGGAGCTCGTGGTCGTCCCACACCACGGCCCAGGGGTGGGCCGCCTGTGCTGCTTGGATGTCGGGGTCGCTGCGGTAGAGGCGGTACTTGGTGCGGTAGTCCTCGATCGTCACGCACTCGGCGACCGGCTCGGATCGAACCGGCCTCAGCAACTGGATTGCGCCTGCCTCGTAGATGAAGTCGCCGAGGAACACGACACCGTCGAGGTCGCGGGCCGCCACGTCGCGCCAGGCCGGGTAGTAGCCGGTCCCGTAGCACTGGCAGCTCGCGTACGCGAGTCGCAGCGACTCGAGCTCTGCGTCGGGCTCGGGGAGCGTGGAGGCACGGCCGACGGTCGAACGCACCCCGCCTGCCTCGAACCGGTACCAGTATGAACGGCCCGGCTCCAGGCCCCCGACGAGCACCTTGACGGTGTGATCCGACGCCGCCTCGACTACCTCGGTCCCGCTCGCGACGACCGGCGACATCGACGGCGACGTCGAGACCTGCCAGTCACACGAGTTGACCGAGGGGGCGACGAGTGGCTCGACGCGGGTCCACAGCACCACCTCGGTGTCGGAGTGGAAACCCGATGCGACGCCTTGCGCGAAGGTCGAGGTGGGGGCGTAGGCGGGTGGACTGGTGCAGGAGGTGAGCAGCCCCGGAGCGGCCATCGCGCCGGCTCCCAGCGCGCTCATACGTAGGAAATCCCGCCTGTCCAGCCCCATCTCTCCAAACCCCCGAACTCGAGTGACTCGCCGCCGAGGATAGAGCAAGGGAACAGCCCGAGCCCAGCGGATGTGGCCTCAGGACTGCGTCAGGCCTTGAACCGCCACTTCCTCTCGAAAGGCAGCCGCCAGGTGTGGGGCGAGATGAGCGCGTGCATCGCCACCGGCCCCCACGATCCAGGTGCATAGGTGTGCACGTCCGGCGGGCTGGTCAACAGCGGTTCCGCCACCTCCCAGAGCCGCTCGATGCCCTCGCTGGAAGTGAACAGCGTCTGGTCGCCGGCCATTGCGTCGAGCACGAGTCGCTCGTAGGCCTCCAGCACCTCCTCCTCCTGGTCGGTTTCGTGGAGGGCGAACTGGAGGCTGAGCTTGTCCAACACCATGCCTGGCCCCGGACGCTTCCCGTAGAAGGAGAGCGACAGCTTCGAGGAGTCGGCGAGGTCGAAGGTGAGGTGATCCGGTCCCAAGGTGCCCACGCCGGAGCCCGTTGGGAACATCGACTTCGGTGGTTCGCGCCAAGCGATCGAGACGATTCGGGCTCCCTCGGCCATGTGCTTTCCGGTGCGGAGGTAGAACGGCACACCGGCCCAGCGCCAGTTGTCGATCTCGCAACGCAGAGCGATGAACGTCTCGGTCTGGCTGTCGGGGGCGACGCCCTCGATCAGGCGGTATCCCTGGTACTGGCCCCTGACAACCTGGTGGATGTCTATGGGCACCATCGAGCGGAAGACCTTGTTCTTCTCCTCGTTGATCGCTCGGGGCTCCAGCGCTGTGGGTGGTTCCATGGCGACGAAGGCGAGGATCTGGAACAGGTGGGTGACGACCATGTCGCGGAATGCGCCCGCTTGCTCGTAGAAGGCGGCGCGGTTGTTGACCGCGAGGGTTTCGGGCACGTCGATCTGGATGTGGTCGATGTGCTGGCGGTTCCAGATCGGCTCGAAGAGCCCGTTGGCGAAACGGAATGCAAGGATGTTCTGCGCCGGCTCCTTGCCGAGGAAGTGGTCGATCCGGAAGATCTGGTCCTCGTCGAAGAAGTCCATCACGTTCGCGTTGAGTGCCCGTGCCGTCTCGAGGTTTGTGCCGAACGGCTTCTCCATGACGATCCGCGCCCGGTTGCTGAGGCCGCTCTTGCCGAGCGTCCGAACCACCTGGGTTGCCGCAGCGGGCGGGATGCTCAGGTAGTGGAGGCGGCGAGCGTGGTCGCCCAGCGTGGACTCGGCGTGTTCCACCGCTGCCACCAACTCGTCGGCGTTCTCGGACAGCGCGGCGAAGCTGAGCCGCTCGACGAATCCGCTCCAAGCGCTGTCGGTGACACCTCCGTGGACGTATTCGTCACACGCCCTCCGGGCGAGGTCACGGAACCGCGTCGTGTCGGAATCGTCGATGGAGGTTCCGATGATGCGGTAGTCGGGGAGGAACCCGGCCTTGTGCAGTCGATACAGCCCCGGAATCAGCTTGCGGCGGGCCAGGTCTCCCGTGGCTCCGAACAACACGATCACATGCGGGTCCATTGGGCACCCCCCGTTGGTCGTCGAGAACCCCGGGTTCCTCATCGGCGGAAACGGGGTGTTCCTGAGACGGTCAGGGAGTGGCTCTGTGGTCCACCTCCAACCACACGCGGAGATCCCCGGTGTCGATCACCGGAGACCTGCCCTCGGGATCGTCGCCGTGTTCGAAGGATGTGGCCAACACCTCCTCCGCGATCGCGGAGCGGTGCTCCTCGATCGCCGAGGCCAACCCGCCCTCGGCCGCCCAGCGGAGGTGGATGCGGTCCGCCACGTCGAAGCCCGAGGTCTTCCGGCCCTCCTGCACGAGGCGGACCACCTCACGGGCCGCTCCGAGCGAAACCAGCAGGGGCGTGAGCTGAAGGTCGACGGCGATCGTCTCGGCGCCTTCGGAGGCCACCGCCCATCCCTCCCGGGGGGTCTCGGTTATCACGACATCCTCGGCGTCGAGATCGACGGCCGTGCCGTCGATGCTCACCGATGCCGATCCGGCCGCCACAGCGGCTGCCAGTGCCGTCGGATCGGCGTCGCGGATCGCCGCGGCGATCTCCTGAACCGCGGCGCCGTGCTTTGCTCCCAGGGAACGGAAGTTGGGCTTAGCGCTCACGTCGGTGAGCGTCTCGGCCGACCCGAGGGTCTCCACCGCCTGGACGTTCAGTTCGTCGATCACGCTCCGGCGGAGATCGTCGGGCAACTCGGCCCAGCCGTGCGCACCCACCAGCGCCCGCGAGAGCGGTTGGCGGGTCTTGATCTTCTGTGAGGCACGGGCGGAACGGCCGAGCTCGACGAGGCGGCGGGTCAATTCGACCTGGTCCTCCAGCCGCGTGTCGATGCGGGCTTCCTCGGCGCTGGGCCACTCCGCGAGGTGCACCGAGACGGGGTCGTTCCCGGAGCGGATCGCAGACCAGATCCGTTCGGTGACGAAGGGGGTGAAGGGCGCCATGAGCCGCACCAGCGTGTGGAGCACCTCTCGCAACGTTGCCAGGGCGGCCGGGTCGCCCTGCCAGAAGCGTCGCCGTGAACGACGCACGTACCAGTTGGACAGGTCGTCGAGGAACGCGGCGATGTGCTTGCCGGCGCCCGCGGTGTCGAAACTCTCCAGCTCCTCGGTCACCTCGACCACGAGCCGGGCGAGTCGCGAGTGCGCCCAGGCGTCGAGGGCGTTGGGGGTGCCCGGGTCGGAGGCGGCGGGATCCCAGTCCGACACGGACGCGTAGAGCGTGAAGAACGCGGAGGTGTTCCACAGCCCCAGCACCACCTTGCGGACGACCTCCTCGATGTTGGTGTGGCCCACGCGACGGGCGTTCCAGGGGGATCCGCTGCACAGCATGAACCAGCGCACAGCGTCGGCGCCGTGCTCGTCGAGCAACGGCATCGGGGCGATCACGTTGCCGAGGTGCTTGGACATCTTGCGACCGTCCTCGGCGAGGATGTGGCCCAACACCACGACGTTCTCGTAGCTGGAGCGGTCGAAGACGAGCGTCCCCACCGCCATCAGGGAGTAGAACCAGCCCCGGGTCTGGTCGATCGCCTCGCAGATGTACTGGGCGGGGTAGGCGGCCTCGAAAACATCTGCGTTCCGGAACGGATGGCCGAACTGGGCGAAGGGCATCGCGCCGGAGTCGTACCAGACATCGATCACCTCGCTGACGCGGCGGGCCGGCTGCCCGCAGGTGGGGCAGCCGAAGGTGACCTCGTCGACGAAGGGCCGATGGGGGTCGAGCCCGGCGCAGTCGGTTCCGCTCAGCTCGGAGAGGTGAGCGAGCGACTCCACGGCGGTCTCGTGGTCGTCGGGGCAGATCCAGATCGGCAGGGGAGTGCCCCAGTAGCGCGACCGTGACAACGACCAGTCCACGTTGCCCCGCAACCAGTCGCCGTATCGGCCCCACTTCACCGTCTCGGGTACCCAGTTGGTGCGCTCGTTCTCCTCCAGCAGGCGGTGGGAGATCTCGGTTGTCCGGATGTACCACGACGGCAGCGCGTAGTTGAGCAGGGGCATGTGGCAACGCCAGCAATGGGGGTAGGCGTGCTCGTAGGGCAGCTCGCGCAGCAGGATCCCCCTCGATCGGAGATCCTCGATGATGGGCGGGTTCGCGTCACGGAACCAGAGGCCGCCGACTAGGGGAATCGCCGGTTCGAAGTGGCCGTCGAGCTGGATCGGGTTGACCACCTCCATTGCGGCCGAGCGGATCGCGGCGAGGTCCTCGGCGCCGAACGCGGGGGCGAGGTGCACCAGGCCGGTGCCGTCGCTGGTGGTCACGTGCTCCGCGGCGATGACGCGGTGTGCGTCGGGGATCTCCACCAGATCCAGGGGGCGACGGTACGCCCAGCCGACCAGCTCGGTTCCCTTCCAGCGGCCGCTTGTGGTCGCGTCGTCGCCGACGGCTCGTTCGACGAGCTCCTCGGCGACGATCACGGCTCGGCCACCGTCGGCCGGGGTGGCTGCCACATACGTGGCCTCCTCGGCCACGCCGACAGCTGTGTTGGACACGAGGGTCCAGGGGGTGGTGGTCCACACCAGCAGGTCGGCGTCGGGTACGCCGTCGCCCTCGACAAGTGGAAAGCGCACGTAGATCGACGGGTCGACGATGTCCTCGTAGCCCTGCGCGACCTCGTGGTCACTCAGGCCGGTGCCGCAACGGCCGCAGTAGGGGGCGACCCGGAAGTCGCGCACCAACAGGCCCTTCGAGTGGATTTGAGCGAGCGACCACCACACCGACTGGATGTAGTCGCGATCCATCGTCCAGTAGGCCTCGTCGAGGTCCACCCAGTAGCCCATCCGCCGGGTCATGACGTTGAACTCGTTGACGTGGCGGGTCACCGACTCGCGGCAGCGGGCGTTGAACTCGGCGATGCCGAACTGCTCGATGTCCGGCTTGCCCGAGATGCCGAGCTCCTTCTCGACGGCGATCTCGACCGGCAGACCATGGCAGTCCCACCCGGCGATGCGAGGCACGTAGCGGCCGCGCATCGTCTGGAACCGAGGGAACACGTCCTTGAAGGCTCGTGCCTCGATGTGGTGGGTGCCGGGCAGGCCGTTCGCGGTGGGCGGACCCTCGTAGAACGTCCAGCGTTCGGCGCCTTCACGAGCGGCGAGGGAGCGCTCGAAGATCCTCTCCCGCTCCCACCAGTCCAACAGCTCGTGCTCCATGGCGACGAGGTCCACGGTGTTGGGTAGTCGGGTCCTCTGCGCCGCTGTGGCGTCGTCGTGGGTCGTCACGGTCTCAACCCTCGCGCGTCGGCGAGCAGGGCGACCAACCTCTGCCCCTCATCGGGCCGCAACCGCCGTGGCATCGCGTTCCCTTCGTGCGGCCCCGGCGCGAAGCACCACGAGGCCGCCGACGGTGAGCACCGCGGCCGCCAGGAACCCTCCGCGGTAGCCGAAGAGCTCCGCGACTGCGCCGAGGACCGCGGCACCGAGACCCTGGGACAGGTCGAAGAAGCTGCTCACGGTGCCGACCGCGGAACCGCGTTCGCTGCTCGGGATGTCGGTGATCGCGAACATCAACATCGCGGGGTACAGCATCGACATGCCGAACGCGAAGACCGCCGTGCCGATGGTGAGGCCGGCCGGTGTCGCCACGGCGGCGATGAGCAGCAGGCCGCCGGTGCCGGTCACCGTGGCGAAGGTCGCGGCACGCACCGGCCCGATGCGGTCGGGAATCCGGGCGCCGAAGATGCGCACAGTGAGGATGACGACCGCGTAGAGGGCGAGCACGCCACGGGAGTCCTTCATCCCGATCTCCCGCACGTAGAGGGCGACGAAGGAGGTGTACCCGGCCAGCCCGATGAGGCCGAGGAACAACACCGTGCCAGGCAGCACCGCGGCAGGATGCAGGAGGCGGGTGTGCTGTTGCGGCTCGGCTCCGATGCCGAGCTCCGCCGTCTCCCTGGTGAACAACGCGATTGCGGCGGCACCCACCCCAAGCGCGGCGCTCACCGTCCAGACGATCCCGAAGTTGCCGTTTGCGCAACTCGGTTCGGCGCCACCGCACGCGAGGCTCTCGCCCAGCCAAGGGCCCAGCGCCAGTCCGCCGTAAACGGCGACAGACCAGTAGCTGATGGCTTCCCCTCGTCGTGGCTCGGGGGCGAGGTCGGTGACCATGGTTCCCGCGCCCACGAAGAAGGCGGCCTCGCCGATTCCGCCCAGCACTCGGATGACCGTCAGGGCCACGATCCCGCCCGCCACGTGGTACAGCGCGGCGGACGCGGCGACTACCAGGGCTCCTCCGATCATGAGGACCCGCCGCCCCGCCCGATCGCCGATGTGGCCCGCCCAGGGGCGGAGGACTATCGCGCCGACGGCGAACGATCCGACGGCCACCCCGACCGCGAGCTTGTCGCCTCCGAGGGGCCCCTCCACGAAGAGCGGAACGACCGGCAGCAGCATGCCGAGGGAGAAGAAGTACGCCAGGCCGGCGCTCACCACCAGAAGGAAGCGGGGCGTGATCAGACGCTGTTGGTCCTCGGCGTCCTTCACGGGTCGAGACTACGGCAGCGCGTCTACCGTGGAGTCCCCGGGTAGCGAATGGGGGACCATGGACAGGCGTCGTTTCCTCGGAGGATTGGCTGCGATCGGTGCGGTGACGGCCTGCTCCTCAGACGACGGTGAGACCGATCGAAGCGGGACGCCCGACGTGTCGAGAACCACTCCGGTGACGGCCGCGCAGCCTGCCGAGGTGGCTCTTCCGGAAGGTGTGTTCGGCTTGGGCGTTGCCAGCGGGGATCCACTTGCCGACCGCGTGGTGCTGTGGACCCGTCTCGCGCCAACGCCCGAGGTCGTCGGCGGGGCAAGCCCCGACATCGACGTGGAGGTCGCGTACGACGTGGCGACCGACGAGCGCTTCGAGCGCCTCGTCGCTTCAGGGGTGGCAGTCGCCCGTCCACAACTCGCATCCTCGGTTCATGTGGACGTGACGGGGCTGAGGCCCGACACCTGGTACTGGTACCGGTTCCGGGCCGGCGGTCAGACCTCGCCGGTGGGGCGCACGCGGACCTTCCCCGCGGCGGACGCGGCGGCCGAGCGGTTCCGTTTCGTGTTCGCATCGTGCCAGGACTTCCAGTGGGGCCACTACGGCGCGTGGGCGAGAGCCGCGGAGCAGCCGGACCTGGACGCGGTGGTGTTCCTCGGCGACTACATCTATGAGATCTCCCTGGGCGACATCTCGCCGAAGGAGGACGGCAGCCGGGTGTGGGCGTCGCCGGTGCCCATGACGGTGGAGGACTACCGCTGGCGCTACGCACAGACGAAGGCGGATCCGAGCCTCCAGGCGGCCCACCATGCCGTGCCTTGGATAGTGACCTTCGACGACCACGAGATCGCCAACAACTACGCGGGCGACATCGGCCAGGCCGACGGGGGAGAACCCGCCGGCCGCGACCGTCGCCTCGCCGGTTACCAGGCGTGGTACGAGCACACGCCGATCCGCGTCGAGCCTGAGCCGTCGAGCTTCGATGGTCTTCGAGTGCATCGGGCGAGCTCGTTCGGGTCGTTGGCTCGGATGTTCGTCATCGAGACTCGCCAGCACGCGGACCCGCCGCCGTGTCGGACGGGCGCCGATCTGCTGACCGATGACGGACCGCTCTGCGCCGAGGCGGAGGACCCGGGGCGCACCAATCTCGGGCCCCAACAGGAGGAGTGGCTGCTGGGCGAGCTTCGGGAGAGCTCGGCTACGTGGAACGTGCTCGCGAACCCGGTGATGTTCGCGGGCCTCAACATCGGCACCGCCGAAGAGCCCCGCTACACCCGCGACATGTGGGACGGTTACCCGGCGGTTCGGGCGAGGTTGTTGAAGGCGATCGTCGAGGCGGAGGTGTCGAACCCGGTGGTGGTCACCGGAGACTGGCATGCGACCTACGTGTTGGACGTGAAGGAGGCGCCTGAGGGGCCAACGGTCATGCCGGAGTTCCTGGTCACGTCGATAACCAGCGTCAACTTCGGCACCGACTACCGGGCGAACAACCCTCACGTCCGCTACTTCGCCGTCAACCACGGGTTCGCGTTGGTAACGGTCACCCCTGAGGAGTTCCGCTGCGAATTCCATGCCGTCGAGGACGTTTGGGACCCCGACACGACGATCTCCCAGGTCGACACGTGGCGTGTGAAGGCCGGCTCGCGCGAAGCGGAATCGGTGACGTAACGGGCGTCATACCGACCCACTGGCGTAGGACACTCTCCGAACCCGCGGCTCCTCTCCGAACCTGCGTACAAACCCGCGGTTCCGCGACGGATCCGTACGCAGGTTCGAGGTGTTGCCGCGAGTCGAGCTGGGCGATGGTCGCCACCTGGCAGCGCAGGAAGCGCCGCAACCACGGTCGCCCGAACCATCGGTTGATCCGAAACGCGGACGACTTCGCCCACAACTGCCCCGCCAAGACCTCCCCCGGAAGGTCACCGCCAAGGTGAAGGGTTCCGTGTGGAGCGGGCGACGGGAATCGAACCCGCGCAACCAGCTTGGAAGGCTGGGACTCTACCAATTGAGCTACACCCGCAAGGGGGTCTCATCGTAGCGGTTGATACATCACGGTCGTGCTGCCCGGGCCGTCAGCCGTCGCGGGGGAGCCTCGGCGAGGTGGGTGCGCCATCGTCGGAGCAGACTCCTGACCCGAAGTCGGTCGGTGGCGCCACGTTCACCCCTGGATGGGTCACCACTGCGGCGCAGAAGAGGAGTGCACGCAGCGGCCGGCAGGAGTGTCGTGCGATTTGGTCGGGACGGAGAGATTTGAACTCTCGGCCCCCGGCTCCCAAAGCCGGTGCGCTACCAGGCTGCGCCACGTCCCGTGCGGCCACGGTAGTCGCCGGTTCGGGGCCCCGGCGGCAGGTCGGTAGACTCCGCAGTCTGTGAAATCCGTCGTCGAGCCCCTCGAGGGCAACAAGGTCAGGCTGTCCATCACCGTCGAGTCAGCCGAGTTCGAGTCCGCGATCGACCTGGCGTGGAAGGCCATTGCCAAAGAGGTCCGCATCCCTGGCTTCCGTGCCGGCAAGGTGCCGCGCAAGGTGCTGGAGGCGCGGATCGAACCGGGATACGCCCGCTCCGAGGCGCTCCAGCAGGCTCTTCCCGGCTACTACCTCGAGGCGGTGAAGGAACATCAGGTGGATGTCATCGCCCAACCCGAGATCGACATCACCGCGGGCGAGGACACGGGAGATGTCACTTTCGACGCCATCGTGGAGGTCCGGCCCGAGGTGACCATCGTCGGCTACGAGGACCTGACCGTCGAGGTGCCCAGCCCGCACGCGACCGACGAGGACATCGACCTGCACATCGACCGGATCCGCGGCTCCTACGGCGAGATCGTCACCGTGGAACGCGCCGCGGCCTCCGGTGACTACGTCTCCATCGACATCGTGGGCACCGTGGACGGAGAAGAGGTCGACGGGCTCACTGTCGAGGACTACCTCTACGAGGTTGGAGCGGGCAACGTGGTTCCCGAACTTGACGAGGCCTTGGAGGGCGCCATGGCCGGCGATACCAGGGAGTTCGACGCCGATCACCCCGATCCCTCCGAAGAAGGCAAGGTCCACTTCGACGTGACCGTCAGGGAGGTGAAGGAGCGGCTGCTCCCAGACCTCGACGACGACTGGGTGGCGGACGCCACCGAGTTCTCCACTGTCGCAGAGTTGCGCGACGACGTTGCGGAGCGCGCAGGGAACATGCGCAGGGCGCAGGCGTCGATGGCACTTCAGGCCAACTTGGGCACCCAGCTCGCCGAGCTGGTGATCGACGAGATCCCCGATGCGCTCATCGGCGCCGAGATGCGCGCCCGGCTCGAAGATCTGGTTCGTCGCCTCTCACAACAGGGCATCTCCCTCGAGCAGTACCTCGCCGTCACGGGTACGCCACCCGAGAAGTTCTCTGCGGATCTCCGTGAGACTGCCGAGAGCGCGGCGAAGGTCGACCTCGCCCTGAGGGCGATCGCTGCACGCGAGGGGCTGATACCTGACGACGACGAGCTCGAAGAGGAGATCGCCCGACTCGCGGCCGGTGTCGGGGTCGACGCCGACGCGCTCCGAACCGGCCTCGAGTCGAACGACAACATCGGCTCGGTACGCTCGGATCTGGGTAACCGCAACGCACTTCGTTGGCTGACCGCGCGAGTGAACGTGGTCGACCAAGACGGCCGGCCGGTGAACCCCGACGACCTGGAACTCCCGCTCGACCACGACCACGACCACGACCACGACCACGACCACGACCACGACCACGACTGAGATTCCCCCATGCACCCGTACTCAGCGCTGAACTACATCCCGAACCCGTCGGTCACCTGGACCGAGGCCGGTGGCCGAGATCGCTATCAGGGTGACCTGTTCTCCCGTCTGCTGCGCGAGAACATCATCTTCCTCGGAACCCCCATCGACGACACGGTCGCCAACCTGATCTGCGCGCAGCTGTTGTTCCTCGAGGCGGAGAACCCCGACAAGGACATCCAGATCTACATCAACAGCCCGGGCGGGGACATCAACGCGCTGCTGGCGATCTACGACACCATGCAGTACATCCGGCCCGAGATCGCCACGCTCTGCTACGGCCAGGCTGCCTCCGCAGCGGCGGTGCTGTTGGCCGCCGGCAGCCCCGGCAAACGCCTGGCGCTGCCCAACGCCCGGGTCCTCCTGCACCAGCCCTACGCGCAGTCGGGCTACTCGCAGGCTTCCGACATCGAGCTCGCGGCAGCCGAGATCCTCCGGCTGAAGGAGACCCTCGAAGAGATCCTGGCGCATCACACAGGCCAGACGAAGGAGAAGGTCGCGGTCGACACCGACCGTGACTTCATCATGACGGCACACGAAGCCAAGGCCTACGGCCTCATCGACGAGATCCTCGTCACCCGCGACAAGGTCGACAACACCGGCCCCATCACAGCAGTCAGCTGAGTGTCGCCCCGCGGCGCCCAGCCCTTGGTGCAGAATGAGCAACCATCCTTGGGGATGGGATCACCGAAGAAGCAGATCGAGGTGCCGACGTGGCGAAGTTCGGAGACGGGGGAGAGCTGCTGAAGTGCTCGTTCTGCGGCAAGTCGCAGAAACAGGTGAAGAAGCTCATCGCCGGCCCGGGCGTCTACATCTGCGACGAGTGCATCGACCTTTGCAACGAGATCATCGAGGAGGAGCTCGCCGAGACCTCCGAGGTGAGCTTCGGGGAGCTCCCCAAGCCCCGCGAGATCTTCGACTTCCTCGACGACTTCATCGTCGGCCAGGAGCGGGCCAAGAAGATCCTCTCAGTGGCGGTCTACAACCACTACAAGCGGGTGCAGCACGGTGCCCGCGGCGACGGCGACGTGGAGCTGTCGAAGTCGAACATCATGCTCATCGGCCCCACCGGTTGCGGCAAGACGCTCTTGGCCCAGACGTTGGCGCGGATGCTCAACGTCCCCTTCGCGATCGCGGACGCGACGGCGCTCACCGAGGCCGGATACGTGGGCGAGGACGTCGAGAACATCCTCCTGAAGTTGATCCAGGCCGCCGACTTCGACGTGAAGAAGGCCGAGACGGGCATCATCTACATCGACGAGATCGACAAGATCGCGCGCAAGTCGGAGAACCCGTCGATCACCCGTGACGTGTCGGGCGAGGGTGTGCAGCAGGCGTTGCTCAAGATCCTCGAGGGAACCACTGCGTCGGTACCGCCCCAGGGCGGACGCAAGCATCCCCACCAGGAGTTCATCCAGATCGACACGACCAACGTCCTGTTCATCTGTGGCGGGGCCTTCGCCGGTCTCGAGCGCATCATCGAGCAGCGGGTCGGCCGTCGCGGCATCGGCTTCGGGGCCGACATCCGTGCCGGGGGCGATCGTGCGAGCGATGATCTGTTCGCCGAGGTGCAGCCTGAGGACCTGATGAAGTTCGGACTGATCCCCGAGTTCACGGGTCGACTGCCGGTGCTCGGCGTGGTCGACAGCCTCGATCGCGAAGCACTCGTGAAGATCCTTGTGGAGCCCCGAAACGCCCTGGTGAAGCAATACCAGAAGTTCTTCGACCTCGAGGATGTGGAGCTGGAGTTCACCGACGAGGCACTCGAAGCGGTTGCCGACCAGGCGCTCACGCGCGGGACCGGCGCGCGAGGCCTGCGCGCCATCCTCGAGGAGGTGCTGTTGGGTGTCATGTACGACCTGCCATCTCGCGACGACATCGGCCGATGCGTCATCGACGCCGAGGTCGTGCTCTCGAAGGTCAACCCCACCTTGATCCCACGCACCGAGGTCGCTCGCCAGAGTCGCCCTCGGCGCGCCGCCTCCTGAGGCGTCGGTGGCCGCTTCCGGTGAGCTTCCCGAGGTGCTGGCGCGCCTCGACCGTCACACCAACTTCGAGACCCTGGCCAACAGCGGAGTGGCGGCAGGCCGGGTGGCTGGGTTGTCCCTCGATCCCATGCGTCGTCTGTGCACGTTGCTCGGGGATCCACAGGATTCGGTTCCGGCCATTCACATCACCGGCACGAACGGCAAGGGATCGGTCGCCGCTATGGTCTCGGCACTCGTCGCGGCCGGTGGGCTCACGCCCGGCACCTATACCAGCCCGCATCTGGAGCGGATCAACGAACGGATCCGACGCAACGGCGAGGAGATCGCCGAGGCCGACCTGGCCGAGGTGTTGGGTGGAGTGCTCGACGTGGTCGAGTTGATGGACGCGCCGGCAACCTGGTTCGAGGTGGTCACCGCGGCGGCCTTCCGTTGGTTCTCCGAGGCGGCGATCGACGTTTCGGTGGTGGAGGTCGGGTTGTTGGGCCGCTACGACGCCACCAACGTGCTCGACGCGGACGTGTCGGTGATAACCAACATCGGCCCCGATCACACCGACGGCGCCCCGGGATGGGAGCTGGCGGTGGCGTCGGAGAAGGCGGGGATCGTGACCCCCGGCCGCGACGTGGTCGTTGGAGCGTTGATGCCGGAGCTGTACTCGGTCGTCGAAGCCGAGGGCCCGTCAAGGATCCTGGCTCTTGGCCGCGATCTCCAGGTCCTCGACACCGAGGTCGCAGTGGGGGGCAGGACGGTGTCGGTCGATACGCCGTGGGGTCGCCATGACAACCTCTACATCCCGCTCCACGGCCGCCACCAGGCGGGGAACGCGGCCCTGGCGATCGGCGCGACCGAGGCCTTCCTCGACCGGGAGCTGAGCCCCGAGGTGATCGAGTCCGGATTGTCTCAGGTGTCTCTCCCGGGACGCTGCGAGGTGGTCGGGCACGATCCGCTCGTGGTGTTGGACGGAGCCCACAACCGCGATGCGGCCACTGCGTTGGCCACGACGCTGGTCGAGGAGTTCACCACGCTCGGCTCGCGCCTGTTGGTGGTGGGAATGCTGGCCGGTCGCGACCCGAGAGATGTGCTGGGTCCTCTGGCCGAGGTGGGTTTCGACGTGGTGATCGTCACCGCACCGCCCAGCCCGCGATCGTTGGATCCGTCGGTTCTGGTGGCTGCGGCGTCGGATCTCGGGCTCGCCACGCAGGTGGTGGCCGACCCCTGGGCGGCAGTCGAACGCGCGCTGGCACACGCAGCGGAGGAGGACCTTGTGGTAGTCGCAGGCAGCTTCTACCTGGTCGGCCCCGCTCGCTCCGCGATCACCTCTGTCCACCGGTCGACGAATTGAGGAGTGGTGGGCCACGCGCCGTAACCTCGAATCCGCTATGTCACGCACACTCGTCATCGCCAAGCCCGACGCAGTCGAACGGAACCTCGTCGGTGAGATCCTCGGCCGTCTGGAACGCAAGGGCCTGAAGCTGGTCGCCGCGGAGCTCCGCCACATCAGCCGGGAGACGGCCGCTCAGCACTACGCGGAACACGAAGGCAAGGGCTTCTACGACGACCTCGTGAGCTTCATCACCCGCTCGCCGGCGTTCGTGTTCGTCGTCGAGGGGCCTGACGACACCTGGAAGATCGTTCGCACGCTCATGGGCGCAACCAACCCCGTGGAGGCAGCGCCGGGCACCATCCGTGGCGATCTCGGAACGCTTTTCACGGAAAACCTGATCCACGGGTCCGACTCCGAGGAGTCGGCCCAACGCGAGATCGGCATCTTCTTCCCCGGTCTTTCCTGACCCCCCGACCGGTTCTGTGTTGCGGATCACGACGCTCGCGTCGTGTCTCGCAACACAGAACCGGTGAGCGGGCCGCTGGAGACGAGCGCGCCCTGGTCGCTACCATGGCGGCTCACCTGTGGTTGGGTCCGTCGCACCCGCCGCTCGACACCACCCGGTGTCGTCCCGACGAACGTCCTAGGTTCCCATGGCACGCTTCTCCAGCTTCTCGGGCATGTTCGGCCAGGACATGGCCATCGACCTCGGGACAGCGAACACCCTCGTGTACGTGCGCGGCGAGGGAATCGTCCTGCGCGAGCCGTCGGTGGTCGCTGTCAACACGGTCACCAACCAGCCGCTGGCGGTCGGCACCGAAGCGAAGCGGATGATCGGCCGCACTCCCGCGCACATCCAGGCGGTGAGGCCGCTGAAGGACGGGGTCATCAACGACTTCGACATGTGCGAGAAGATGCTGGCCTACTTCATCCGGAAGGTTCACTCCCGGCGCTTCGCCCGGCCCCGCATGGTCATCTGCGTCCCGGTAGGGATCACCGGTGTCGAGCAACGAGCGGTACAGGAAGCCGCCGAGCACGCGGGTGCAGCCACCCCGGTGCACATCATCGAGGAGCCGATGGCGGCGGCGATCGGAGCGGGGCTGCCGGTCCAGGCGCCACGAGGCAACATGATCGTCGACATCGGTGGCGGCACCACCGAGGTGGCGGTCATCTCCCTGGGTGGCGTCGTGGCCAGCCAGTCGGTGCGGGTGGCGGGCGACGAGCTCGACGACGCGATCATCCAGTTCGTCAAGAAGGAGTACAGCCTGGCGCTGGGCGAACGCACCGCGGAGGAGGTGAAGATGTACCTCGGTTCCGCATGGCCTCTCATCGAGGAACTCCAAGCCGAGGTACGTGGGCGAGATCTGGTCACGGGCCTCCCCAAGACCATCGTCACCTCCACAGAGGAGATCCGCGAGGCCATCGAAGAGCCGGTCGCAGCAATCGTCGACGCGGTCAAGTTCACCCTCGACAAGACGCCGCCGGAACTTGCCGCCGACATCATGGAGCAAGGAATCGTGTTGGCAGGTGGGGGCGCCTTGTTGTCGGGCCTCGACACCCGTATCCATCACGAGACGGGCATGCCGATCCGCATCGCGGACAATCCCCTCGACGCCGTCGCGCTCGGCTCCGGTCGGTCACTCGATTCGATCGAGGCGCTCAGCCGCTACTCGGCGTCGCTCGACTGACCCTCGGTCCTCCGGCGATGGCCAACCGCACCCAGAGGCCGGGACGCTCGCGGCTCACGATCCTGGTCATGGTGCTCGCGTCGATCACCGTGTTGACCCTCGACGCGAAGGACGTGCCGGTGCTCGGCTCGGTGCGCTCCGCGGCGCTCGACGTGCTCTCTCCCGTTGGCTCCGCCTTCAAGTCGGCTGCGCGTCCCTTCCGGAACGCCTGGCGGGGCGTCACCGACTATGGCGATCTGGAACGCGAGAACCGTGAGCTCAGAGACGAGATCGACGAGCTTCGAGGTCGGTCCGAGGCCAACGACGGCGTGGAGGCCGAGAACGAGAAGCTCCGTGAACAACTCGGCCTCAAACAGGAGCTGAAGATCCCGACGATCGTGGCGAGGGTGGCCACCGGCAACTTCACCAGCTTCGACGACAACACAGCGATCATCGACGTGGGGTCCGAGGGCGGTGTGAAGGTCGGCAACCCTGTCGTGACGAAGGGGGGGCTCGTCGGAAGGGTCGAGCGGGTTTCCGATACCCGTGCCGTGGTGCGGTTGATAACCGACCCCGATCTGAAGCTCGGCATCAAGGTGAAGTCGAACGACATCGGAACCGGTCGAGGCACAGGTGCCGGCAAGCCGTTCCTCGTGGACTCCGGAATCGATCTCAGCGACGACGTTGCCAAGAAGGACCTGATCACCACGGCGGGCACACAGGACTCGCTGATGCCCGGTGAACTGCCGATCGGAACCGTCACGAAGATCACCCGAAACCAGGCGGATCAGGTGCAGGTCCTGGAGGTTGAGCTTTCGGCCGATCTCTCCCGGCTCGACTTCGTGCAAGTGCTCAACTGGGTTCCGTCCTCTTGATCGAGGTCGTCTTGATCGCCCGTTGGTCGCTGTTGGTGATCACCGCCCTGGTGCTTCAGGTGGGCATGGCACCGGAGTTCCCCGTGTTTGGGGTGGTTGGGAACCTCCTCCTGCTGGTTGCGGTCTCGGGGGGCGTGGCCGGAGGTCCCGATCGCGGCGCGATCGTCGGCTTCTGCTGCGGGCTGCTGATGGACCTGGCCCGTGGCTCGGGGGCACTCGGCCTGTCGGCACTGGCCTACACCCTGGTGGCAGCCGGCGTCGGGGCGACGATGACTCAGGTTCTCCAGATGCGACGATTGCCCACCATGGGCATCGTCGCGGCCGGCAGCGCCGTTGGAACGCTGCTGTTCGCGGTGGAGGGACAGCTCTTCGGGGAACGAACGCTCACCAACCCTAGGCTGATGACGATCGTGGTTGTGGCTGCGCTGGTCAACGGCGCGCTCAGCCCGCTGGCGCTCCGCTTCGCCGCCTGGGCGGAACGGCGGCCGGAGGAGCCGAAGGTGCTGGGGGCGGTCGATGTCTGAGCGTCCCGTCTCCTTGGCCCGCCTCTCGATGGTGGGGATCGTCTGCATCTCCTTGTTCGCGTCGCTGTTCGTGCGGCTGTGGTACCTCCAGATCATCGACAAGACCGAGCACGTCCGAGCGACGCGCATCAACCTGAAGACGGTTCGTGAGGAAGGCTCCAGAGGCAGGATCCTCGACCGCAAGGGACGGGTGCTCGTCGACAACGAGATCACCCGGGTGATCGGAATCGAGCGGCAGGACATGAGCGACCTGTCTGCCAAGGAGCGTGACGAGGTCTTCGATCGCCTGGCGGTGACGCTCACCAGGTTCGGGATCCCCACCAAGTCGGCTGCGATCTCGGCGAAGTACGACGACCGGCGATACGGGCCGCTCGAGTTGGTGCCCCTCGTCTCGGGCGTCAACTCGCCCGCACTCGAGGTCTACCTGGCCGAACGACACGAGCTCTTCCCCGGCGTCGTGGTGCGCCGACGTGCCGTGCGGACCTACCCCTACGGTGCTGTGGCCGCGCACCTGCTGGGCTACGTGTTGCAGATCAACGAGAAGGAGCTGGCGGCCAAACGGGAGGAGCACAAGGCGCTGCGGGCGCAGGATTCCGACGTGGTGGTGAAGCCCTACCAGGGTGGCGACGAGATCGGAAAGGCCGGTGTCGAACGTACCTACGAGGACGATCTGCGTGGCACACCGTCGGACAAGACGATCCAGGTGGATGCGCGAGGCGACTACGTCACCACCGTGAAGGAGTCCAAGCCCCGGCAGGGCGACGACATCTGGTTGACGATCGACATCGACTTGCAGGCCTTTGCCGAGCAGCAGCTCGCCCAGAAGCTCGAGGAGGTTCGGGCGAAGGGGGCGAACACCAAGTCGGGAGCCCAGCGCAACGCCCCGCAGGGCTCGGTCGTGATCGTCGATCCCCGGAATGGGCAGATCCTCGCAATGGCCTCCAACCCCAGCTATGAACCCGCCGACCTCGTGAACGGGATCAGCTCGGCGTTGTGGGCGAAGCTGAACGACAAGAAGCAGGGTCAGCCCTTGTTCAACTGGGCGCTTCAAGGCGCCTATGCGCCCGGCTCCACCTTCAAGCTCATCTCGGCGACCGCCGCGCTCGACAGCGGGTTCCTGACTCCGGCCAACGAGCACTTCAACGACCGCGGGTCCTACACCGTCCGCAACTGCAAGGGGGGCCGCTGCACCTTCTACAACGCGGGGCGCGTGAGGCTGGGAACCGTCGATGTGGCACGTTCCATCACCGTGTCCTCCGACACCTACTACTACTGGATCGGCGATCAGCTCTGGCAGCAGCGTGGACGCTTCGGCACGACCGCGATCCAAGACGTCGCCGCCGATTTCGGGATCGGGTCGGTGAGCGGAGTGGCGCTGCCGGGGGAGTCGGCCGGCTGGCTGCCGACCCCGCAGAACCGCAAGGAGCGCCACGAGAAGTCGCCCAAGGCCTTTCCTAACGGCAGCTGGTACGCGGGCGACAACCTCAACACCGCGGTCGGTCAGGGTGACGTGCTGGTCACCCCCCTTCAGCTCGCCAACGCGTATGCCACCTTCGCCAACGGGGGGACCCGATACGTGCCGCAGATCGTGATGGCCGTGACCCGCCCCAAGGACATCGGCCGCAACCCTGCCGACCCGGACAACTACGAGGTCGTGCGGAAGATCGAACCGGAGGCCGCCGCCAAGGTGGAGTTCGTACCCGGTGCCTACGAGAAGATCTGGCAGGGGCTGGTGGGTGTGATCAACAACGGGGCGGGAACCGCGAACAGCGCCTGGCTTGCCAACCGCGCGGCGTTCCCCTTGGCCGGCAAGACGGGCACCGCACAGGTGAGCGGGAAGGAGGACAGCGCTGTGTTCGCCGCGTTCGGCCCCGCCTACAGCCCGAACAACCCGATCGCCCCTCCCTCGTATGCGATCTCGATCGTGCTGCCGGAGAGCGGCTTCGGTGGCGAGGAGGCGGCGCCGTTGGCCTTCCGCATCATGGCACCGGTGTCGAGCGGAACGGTGCCACTTGCTTCGCCGATCGCGCCCCCACCAACCGAGGGGGGAACGACACCGTGATCACGACAACGCCCACGAGTCGGCTCCGCAACCGTGACATGACGGCGGCGTGGCGACACATCGACTTCGTGCTGGTGGCGCTGGTTGCCGTGGCGGCGTCCTTCGGCGCGCTGATGGTGTATTCGACGACGAGGCACCACAGCGGTACGTCGACCGTTGGCAAGCACCTGATGTTCGTCATCATCGGCTTCGGGGCGATGGGTGCGTGCGCGGCAATCGACTACCAGCGCCTGCGGGACTGGGCGCGTCCGATCTACGTGGGGATGGTGGCCCTCCTCGGTGGGGTGCTGGCCTTCGGCAGCACTCACCGAAACATCAAGGCGTGGTTCGACATCGGCCCCATCCAGGTCCAGCCCGCGGAGCTGGCGAAGCTCGCCACGATCGTGGTGTTGGCGTCGTATCTCGGGACCATCGGAGACCGACTTCGGCTCCGTCACCTCGTGGTTGCCCTGGTCGGGCTGGGCATACCGATCGGGTTGATCCTCATGCAGCCGGACCTGGGCACGACTCTCGTTTTCGTGGTGATCGGTGCGGGCATGCTGGTGGTCGCCGGCATCCCCATGAAGTACCTGGGACTGTTGTTGGTGATCGGCGTTATCGGCGTCGGTTACATCCTCAACTCCGACACGCTCGACCAGTACCAGAAGGAGCGACTGCTGGCCTTCGCAACGCCGGATCGGGTGAGCGAAAAGGTCAGCTACAACACCCAGCGTTCCCAGGAGGCTGCCGCCGCGGGCGGTTTCAGCGGCCAAGGCCTCTTCGAGGGCCCCCAGACCAGGGGCGGGTTCGTGCCCGAGCAGGAGACCGACTTCATCTTCACCGTGCCTGCCGAGGAGCTCGGCTTCATCGGCGCGGGGGGCCTGTTGGTGTTGCTCGGGCTCATCACATGGCGGATCTGGCGTACGGCGCAGCTCGCCCGTGACGAGATAGGGCGGCTGATCTGCGTCGGGGTGTTGTGCATGTTCGTGTTCCACATCTTCGAGAACGTGGGCATGAACCTGGGCATCATGCCCGTGACGGGCATCCCGCTCCCCTTCATCAGCTACGGGGGTTCTGCGATGATCGCCACTTTCGCAACCATGGGTCTGGTGATGAACGTCCACATGCGTCGGTTCTCCTGATCGGCTGGATGCCCTCGGGCCTCCGTCGCTCCGGCTCCGTCGCTCCGGCTCCGTCGCTCCGGCTCCGTCGCTCCGGCTCCGTCGCTCCGGTTCCGTCACTTGGCCTGGCTCGGCCCAGGCCCGCCCGCCGAACTTGCGTACGGATCCGCCCTCGGCCCACGGATTCGTACGCAAGTTCGTCCAGGGGAGCCCTCGGCGGATCGGCTGTAACCAATCGTGTGACCTTCGACCAGTAGAATGGCCCGAACATGACTTCGATCTGGCCCCAGCTGGAACCGCTGCTGGCCAAGGTGCAGAAGCCCGCTCGCTACATAGGGTGCGAGGACGGCGCAATCCAGCCGAACTGGCACCCAGCATCCGTGTCGTGGTTGTTGACCTACCCCGACACGTATGAGATCGGTCTCCCGAACCAGGGTCTGCAGATCCTCTACGACATCCTGAACTCCCGAAGCGACTCAGTCGCAGAGCGCTCCTACGCGCCGTGGCTGGATCTGGAGGCGGAGATGCGGGCGGCCGGCGTTTCCCTCTTCTCGGTCGACACCCATCGTGGCGCAGGCGATTTCGACGTCATCGGGTTCAATCTCTCCGCCGAGCTCAACTACACGAACCTGCTCAACCTCATCGACCTGGCGGGCGTTCCGGTGCGAACCGCTGCCCGCCGGCCACACCACCCGCTCATAGCGGTCGGCGGACACTGCACCTACAACCCCGAGCCAGTCGCCGACTTCGTCGACTTCGTGGTCCTGGGCGACGGCGAGGAGATCGCCGGTGAGATCACCGAGGTCATCGGCGAGTGGAAGCGCTCCGGCCGGGAGAGCCGAGACGAAGTCCACCTGGCGCTGGCGAAGCTCGACGGCGTCTACGTGCCGTCGCTCTACGACATCACCTACGACGGGCCGGCGCTGGTCGCGGTCACACCCAACCGCCCGGGCGTGCCCGAACGGGTGGAGAAGCGAACCATCTCAGATCTGGCCGACTGGCCCCACCCCCGTCGACAGCTGGTGCCACTCACCGAGGTCGTCCACGATCGCCTCAACGTCGAGGTCTTCCGAGGCTGCACCCGTGGATGTCGTTTCTGCCAGGCGGGGATGATCACGCGCCCGGTGCGCGAGCGCCCTGCGGATCAGGTGCGCACCATGGTGCTCGAAGGGCTGCGTCGCACCGGCTACGACGAGATCGCCCTCACCTCCCTGTCATCCGCCGACTTCTCCGGCATCGAGTCGGTGGTCCAAGGCATCGTCGATGATCCGACGAACTGCGGTCAGGTGAGCGTGTCGTTGCCGTCGCTGCGGGTGGACGCGTTCGGCGTGGGGATCGCGGCGCAGATACAGAAGGCCCGTCGCACCGGCCTGACCTTCGCCCCCGAGGCGGGCACCTGGCGGATGCGGCAGGTGATCAACAAGCTCATCCGAGAGGAGGACCTCTACCAGGCAGTCGATGCCGCCTACTCCCAGGGATGGCGGCGGATGAAGCTCTACTTCCTCACCGGCCTGCCGACCGAGACCGACGAGGACACCCTGGGTATCGCCGAGCTGGCCCGCAACGTGGTGCAGCTCGGCAAGGCGCACCACAAGAACCCGTCGGTGACGGTGTCCGTGGGTGGGTTCGTCCCCAAACCGCATACGCCGTTCCAGTGGTTCGGGCAGAACACGGCGGTCGAGCTGCAACGCAAGATCAACATCCTCCGAGACGCCACCCGCCGTGAGAGAGGCGTCGATCTGAAGTGGCACGACCCCAAGGCCACCCTGGCAGAAGGCCTGGCGAGCCGCGGCGACCGCCGCCTCGGCGATGTGATCGAGGACGTGTGGCGGCGCGGCGGAACCTTCCAGGAGTGGTCGGAGTGCTTCCGGCTGGACCGGTGGGAGGAGGCCATGGCGGCTCACGGCCTCGACATCGAGTGGTACGTGTACCGGCATCGGAGCGAGGACGAGGTGCTGCCCTGGGGGCACATCTCGGCGGGGCTGCACCAGGACTTCCTCTGGCAGGAGTGGCGCGACGCATTGGCGGAGGTCGGGCTTCCCGACTGCCGCTGGACGCCGTGCTACGACTGCGGCGCCTGCACGGGCTACTCCATAGAGCACGTCGTTGCGTCTGCGGTGCCTCCGGGCGGCGGGAGCCAGGGGACCGGCCAGGACCTCGCCACGGCGGGTGCGGTGTCGGTGACATTGCTTCGCCGACGCGAGGAGGTGGGTGCCCCATGAGGGTCCGCGTGCGCTTCACGAAGCTGGGACGGGTGCGCTTCGTGTCCCATCGCGATGTCGCCCGGGTTTGGGAGCGGGCCATTCGTCGGGCGGAGCTGCCCATCGCATACAGCGAAGGGTTCTCTCCGCGCCCGAAGGTGCACTTCGGGCTGGCGCTGTCGGTGGGGCACACCTCCGACGCCGAGTACCTCGACCTGGACCTGCGTGACCCCGTCGAGCTCACCACGCTGCCGCAGCGGCTGACACCGTGCCTCCCCGTGGGGATCGACGTGACGGCGGCGGCCGAGGTGGCCACGAGCGACACGTCGTTGCAGGCGGCGGTCGATGTCGTCACATGGCGTTTCCTCGTCGACGGCGATCCCACGTCGGTCGGTCGAGCTGCCGAAGAGATGATGGCCCGACCCTCGATTCCCACGGTGATCAACCGCAAGGGGAACGACCAGCAGGCGGACCTTCGCCCCGCGCTGCGCTCGATCACCGTCGAGGCCGCGGCAGAGGGCACTGCGCAACTCACCGTCAACCTCGCCACGCGACCGAAGAGCTTTCGGCCGGCCGAGGTGTTGACGGCATTCGATCCACCGCTGGGGGAGCGGCGCGTGCACAGGATCGAGCAATGGATCATCGATGACGACGGCGCACTCCAGCCCCCACTGGCAGCCCGTCTCGACACTGTTGGCCCGCCGGAACCCTGTCTCCGAGCCGGCTGAAGCGGCGCAGGTGCGCCGCACGAGAGGACGTTCACATGACCGACGAACCGACCATCGATTCAGACCCGAGCAACCAGAAGAGCCAGCCATTCCTCATTCCGAAGACACCTCCTCCCCAGCCCCGCGTGGTCACCGATTCGGCGGCTGACGCCAACGCGAACGACTCCACCTCTTCCCCGGATGGCCCCAAGCCGCCGGGCAGCGGGAATCGCCGCCGCCGTCGACGCCGAGGCGGTGGCGGGGGTGGCGGGGGAGCTGGTGGTGGATCCCAGCCCGGGAGCCAGCCAGGAGGCGCCCAAGCCCAGGGCGCCAAGACGAATCGAGGCCAAGTTGCCCAGGGTGGCCAGCGAAGCGGGGGCGCCGGCAAGGCCGGGGGGTCAAAGCCGCCACCGACCCCGGTCGAAGCCGTGCTCGTGGACGATGGCGGTCCACTGAACCTCGACGCCAAGACGCTGAAGAAGAGGTCGGGCCGCCAGCGCAAGGGCAAGGCGGTCGGTCGCTATCAGATGAACGTCCACGTGGATCCTGAGGGCCAGACCCACATCGCCGTCCTCGAGGGTCGCTCGCTCATCGAGCACTTCGTGTCCCGCCCCGCAGACGACATCTCCCAGATCCACGGAAACATCTACATCGGCCGCGTCGAGAACGTGCTGCCCGGGATGGAAGCGGCGTTCATCGACATCGGTACCCCGAAGAACGCCGTGCTCTACCGCGGCGATATCCACTACGACCCCGAGGACGTGCAGGAGAAGGGGCCCCAGCCGCGGATCGAGGACGTGTTGAAGGCGCGTCAGCTCATCCTCTGCCAGGTCACAAAGAACCCCATCGGACACAAGGGCGCACGGCTCACCCAGGAGGTGTCGCTGCCGGGCCGATTCGTCGTGTTGGTGCCGAACAACGGCACCTACGGCATCTCCAAGCGCCTCCCCGACAACGAGCGAAAGCGCCTGCGCAACATCCTCGACAAGGTGAAGCCGAAGGAGCACGGCGTCATCGTGCGAACGGCGGCGGAGAACATCACCGCCGAGGAGATCGAGCGCGACGTGGCCCGCCTGCTGAAGCAGTGGGAGCAGATCGACGCGTTGGCGAGCAAGCAGAAGGGACCTGCGCTGCTCTACCGCGAGCCCGACATGGCCGTGCGGGTCATCCGGGAGGAGTTCAACAAGGAGTACCGGGCGGTGTTGATCGACGACGAGGACCTCTACGGGGAGGTACACGACTACGTCGCGGCGATCTCTCCGGCTCTGGGGGACCGGGTCGGCTACTACGACAAGGACACCGAGACTCTCCCGCTGTTCGAGCGCTATCAGGTCACCGAACAACTGAAGAAGGGCCTCGACCGCAAGGTGTGGTTGCCCTCGGGTGGGTCGCTCATCATCGAACACACAGAGGCGTTGACGGTCATAGACGTGAACACCGGCCGAAACGTCGGCTCCTCCAGCCTCGAGGAGACCGTGCTGCACAACAACCTAGAGGCGGCCGTCGAGATAGCGCGGCAACTGCGCCTTCGTGACATCGGGGGGATCATCGTCATCGACTTCGTCGACATGGAGGTGAAGGCCAACCGTGACGAGTTGGTCCGCACGTTCAAGGAGGCCCTGAGTCGCGACAAGACGCGCACCCAGGTGTTCTCCGTGTCGGAGCTGGGTTTGGTGGAGATGACCCGCAAGCGCATCGGCGAGGGTCTGTTGGAATCGTTCGCGGATCAGTGCGGAGTGTGCCACGGTCGCGGCGTCGTCATGTCCTCGTCCGTCGTCGATTTCACCTAGACGAGAAGTCCCAAGGAGTATCAAGGCTCACAACCTGAGCGGACTTGGGGAGGACGAGCCCTCCCCTTCGCCAACTTGCGTACGGATCCGGCGCCTGGCGACGGAAACGTACGCAAGTTCGTGGGATCTGCCGAGTTCGCAGATGGCGACGGCACCCCTCAGGGTCGGCCGGTTGGCCTCGGTGGGTGACACGCCTGTAGCTTGGACGGCCGTATGTACGCAGTCATCACCACCGGCGGCAAGCAGTACCGCGTTGAAGAGGGCGATCGTCTCGAGGTCGAGCGCCTCGGTGACGTCGATACCGACGTGGAGCTGCGCCCTGTCCTACTCGTCGACGGGGACACCACTCTGGCCACCCCTGCCCAACTTGCAGGCGCCACTGTGTCGGCTCGGATCGTGGGCGACGCAAAGGGACCGAAGATCAACGCCTTCACCTACAAGGCGAAGGCCAACGTGAGGAAGCGGTGGGGTCACCGCCAGCATTACGCCGTGGTTGAGATCACCAAGATCGTGAAGGGTTGAACGATGTCGAAGACAAAGGGTGGCGGTTCAACCAAGAACGGCCGTGACTCGGAGAGCAAACGCCTCGGTGTGAAGGTGTTCGACGGCACCTCCGTTACTGCGGGGTCGATCATCGTGCGTCAGCGCGGGACCCGCATCCACCCGGGCAAGAACGTCGGCCGCGGCGGCGATGACACGCTCTTCGCCCTTGCCCCCGGCAAGGTGAAGTTCGGCCGGCGGAACAACCGCAAGCTGGTCGACATCATCACCGACTGACGGCGTCAACGGCGCCAGTCGACTCCCTGAGGCAGGGAGGCCGGATCCCAGCCCAGGTGATCCATGGCCATGGTGAAGGCGTAACGGTCGGTCATGCCGGCCACGTAGGTGACCGCGTCGCGTACAGCCTCGGGGCTGCCGGCGGCGGTACCCCGAGGATCGTGGACCGCGCCGTCGAAGGGGAGCGTGTTGGGCCGATCGGCGTAGAAGTCGACCAGAGCCTGTAGCACCCGGATGACCTGTTCGGATTGAGCGACCGAAGCCGGGCGCATGTAGATGTGCTCGTAGTTGAAGCGTCGGAACTCGGAGAGCGCTTCGGCCATTGGTGAGGCCATCCCAACCTGGCCGGTTGTGACGACCGCATCCACCACTGCGGCGATGAAGGCGCCGAGTTGGCGGCTGCGTCGTTCGCCGCATCTCTCGCGGACGGCCGTCGGAAGCATCGAGGGCGTGACGATCCCGGCATGTACGGCATCCTCGAAGTCGTGGCAGACGTATGCGATCCGGTCGGCCCACGAGACCACTTCACCCTCGGGAGTTGCAGGCGCCGGACGCGACCAGCTGTGGTTTCGTATGCCGTCCAGCGTCTCGACACACAGGTTCAGAGGGGCCAGCACCACATCGGCGCCCCACACCGCGTGGTCGTAGCCCTCTGCGAGCAGCGGGCTGAAGGCATCCTCGGATGCGTGGCCACCCGGTCCGTGGCCGCAGTCGTGGCCAAGGGCGATGGCGTCTGTAAGTGCCACGTTGAGCCCACACGCCCGCGATATGGCCGTCGCGACCTGTGCCACCTCGAGGGCGTGGGTGAGACGGGTCCGCTGGTGATCCTCGGGGAAGATGAAAACCTGCGTCTTGCCGGCCAGGCGACGGAATGCCGTGGTCCCGTGGAGGATTCGGTCCCGGTCGCGTTCGAAACAGGTCCGCGTGGGGTCCGCCTCCTCCTCAACGGCTCGGTTGCCGGCTCCTCGTGACATCGTGGCACCTGGAGCTGCCGCTGCCTCCTCGGCCTCCTCTCGCGCCCGCCGATCGACCAGCGGGGATTCTCCGACCTTGGAGCTGGAGTCGGCGTGTGCAAGTCGGACCTGTGCGGCACCCTCCACACCTCGCATGGTCGATGCCCACGCGGTCGCTCGACGGCTCGGTGGCAGCTCGCTGTCGTCCATGCCCAGATGCTACGGACCCGCGCTGACATTCGAACCGGCGGAGGAATCGCTCAAACCGCCGGCCGAATCCGCCGATAACCAGAAAGTGGGCGCAATCCGTTCCACAGTCGAGCGCGCAGGAGCCCCATGCGACGAGATCCAACGAAAGGAGAACGTGGAGCGGCCCTGATGGAGGCGGCGATCGGAAGCATTCTCGTGGTGACGTTGATCTTCGGCGTCATCGAGTTCGGTCTGGCGTTCAAGGACTACCTCTCCATGTCGGCCGCGGTCCGTGACGGTGCGCGTGTGGCTTCCACGTTGGGCAGTACGACCTCGACCGACTACGACGTGATCCAGCAGATCAAGAGGCGGATGGTGGCAGTCGATTCGAACCAGATCGAACGCATCGTGGTGTTCAAGGCGTCATCGCCGTCCTCGACGATCGAATCGGTGAACGCGGCCTGCAAGACGACCTCGATCACGAACGTCTGCAACAGCTACTCCGCTGCGGACCTGAGCCGACCTTCAACCGACTTCGTGGGGTCAGGCTCGGCCAAGGACGTGGCGTGGCCGCCGGCCAGCCGGGAGGACACGCTGTCGGGTCCACCCGACTATGTCGGTGTATGGGTGCAGATCTCCCATCAGAACATCACAGGTCTCATCAACGTCGCGGAGACCTATTCCGATGAAGTTGTCATGCGCATAGAACCGGCGACCATCTCATGACCCGGCTGTTGGTTGCCCGCCGAGCCCGGCCCTGCGATGAGCGCGGCACCGTCCTGGTGGAAACGGCGATCGTCGCTCTGCTGCTCATGAGTCTGCTCGTCGGAACCTTCGAGCTGGGTATGGGGTGGCGTTCGTCCATCACGAACTCCAACTCGGCGCGTGCCGGCGCGCGGGTCTCGGCCTATCAGGGGACCGGCTACCAGGCCGATTACGCCTCCCTCCTCGCGGTCTCCTCTGGTCTGAAGTCGCTCAGCCGCCTCTCGGTAGTCAAGGTCATCATCTTCAAGGCGACCACGGGAAGTCCCACTGTTCCGAGCAGCTGTCTCGCGCTCAGCCCCACCGCGTCGACGACCACTCCGGTCGGCCTCGACACCGCATCGACGAAGTGCAACGTCTACTCGGGATCCCAGCTCAACGCGATCTCCGCCGGCACGATCACCGCCGCCAACTTCGGAGCCGGCACCGGTGCGGCAGGGCCGTGCGCGGCATCGAAGCTCGACTACTACTGGTGCCCTTTCGACCGGGCGAACCTCCAGGCCACGGGCCTCGACGATGTGGGCGTCTACGTGGAGGTGTCCCACCCGACGTTCTCGGGCATGTTCGGGTCGTCCTTCACGATCCGTGACACCGAGATCATGCAGATCGAGCCGAGCGCGACGGGAGCGTGACGTGATGAGCCGTGAGACGAAGGGCCACGAAGGGCGAAGCTCGTTCCGGCGTCGTCGCGCCCGGCGCGAGGAGGGCGGCTACGTGTTGGCCCTCACCGCCATGGTCATCATCCCGCTGCTCGTCATCTCGGCAATGGCGGTGGACTTCGGCGCCTGGTACACCCAGGGGTCCCGCATGCAGAGGGCGGCGGACGCCGCCGCTCTGTCGGGCGTGGTCTGGTTGCCCGACCTGGCCGAGGCGACGACGGTGGCAAAGGCGACAGCCAAGGCCAACGGCTTCGACGACGCACTGCCCAACATCGCGGTCGTGGTGACGAAGCTCAACGACTACGAGCTGAAGGTCGACATCACCGACACCGAAGGCAGGGTGTACCTGGCGTCCTGGGTTCGTGACAACGTCACCATCACCCGCAGCGCCACCTCCAAGTACGTGCTACCGGTGCCGTTGGGCAGCCCTCGCAACTTCTTCGGCACGGGAAACATGAACTCGGGCGACCCGGAGAACTTCTACGCCTCGATCAACGGCGTCTGCCAGGCGAAGCGGCAGGGAGACCCCTTCGCCGTGCCTCGGATCTCCACAACGACCAACAACACCTGCTCGGATGGGGCGTCTTGGACCGCCAACGGCGACTACAAGGACCCCGCGACGAAGAACCAGTACGAGTACTACGTAACCGTCCCCGCGGGCCGCACCAACCCGATCCTGGTGAGCCTGTGGAACCCCGGCGCCACCGAGACCTACACGACGCCGGGTAGCACCACCACCAGCACCGCGACGATCACGGTCAACAACGTGAGCGGTGGCGTCCAGGCCCAGCCGTCCACCTCCTGCACCAACGCGGGCACGAGCTACTCGTGCACCACGTCGATGTCGTTGAGAGCGAAGGCCTCCAGCGCACCCCCGCTCAACTGCAGCGGATCCGGAACCAAGACCTGCACGATCACCTTCAACGGGTCGCCGAACACCACCTTCACCATCACCAGCACATCGGGCACCCCCACCAGAGGGAGTTGCACAAGTTCAGGTTCGGGATCCAGCCGGCGCTATACGTGTCCGATAACGGTCGTCACCAGCGCTACTGCCAGCTCCACGCCCACCTGGGCGTGCAACCTCGCGAGCGACAAGTACACGTGCACGCTCACCGCCACCTACACCACCGGATCCACCTACACCGTCAACGACCCCGGCGGCTCGGGCGTGCCGCAGACCACCTTCTCGCTGTACTCGGCCGACGCGACCCCATTGGACGACAGCGACAACCCCTTGCTCAACTCCAGTGGCAACTGCGCGGCGGGGGATTCCACCTATCCGAATCCGCGAACCTTCGTCTCGGGAACGCCGACCAGCAGCCGGACGCTGATGGGCCAGCCCGGCTGGACGGATTTCTGCGTGATCCCCACCTCCGCTCCGGCAGGCAAGTACGTGCTGGCGATCAAGAACGCCGCCGGCGACGGTGCAACGGGGCTGAACGGCTACGGGGTGATGGCTTCGTACACGAACAGCATCGGCACCACCTGTGACAGCAGGACCGACTCGATGTGTCCGAAGGTGGCGGGCAAGAACTGGATCTCGATCTACGCGAACTTCGCCGGGAGCATCGCCACCTTCTATCTCGCCGAGATCAGCCAGGAGTACGCCGGCAAGACCCTCCTCATCACGCTCTTCGACCCAGGCGAAGGCGGATACACCATCGAGGTGCTCGACCCCAGCGGCAGTCCTGTGAGCTTCGTGGCCAGGGACATGGGTGTGGACGGGGTGACGCCATCGTCGCCGTTGTCGGCATCGACGACCCTCGACGTGACCGCCTCGCGGTACAACGGCAAGTACGTGGAGTTGGCGATCGATCTGCCCGGGAACTACGGCGCCGGCTACTCGCAGTTCTGGTGGAAGATCCGCTACACGTTCGGCTCCAGCGTCACCGACCGCACCACCTGGGGTGTGCGAGTCCTCGGAAACCCGGTCCATCTCACAAGCTGATCTGCTCGAATGGACGCCCACGGCGAAAACGGTCCTCGGCGGCGCCCCTAACCTTGCAGGGTGTCCCAGTTCGTCGATGAGGCCGCGATGTGCGCCCGAGGTGGTGACGGTGGCGCGGGTTGTGTCTCGTTTCGCCGCGAGGCACACGTCCCCCGCGGAGGACCTGATGGCGGCGACGGCGGCAGTGGCGGAGACGTGTGGCTCGTGGCCGATCGCAACGTTGCCTCGCTCCTGGCGTTTCGGGACCATCCCCACCGGATCGCCACCAGCGGCACCCACGGCCAGGGCAAGCGGCGCCACGGATCGAGCGGGGAGGATGTGATCGTCAAGGTGCCCGAGGGCACAGTGGTCAAGGACCGCGACAAAACGGTGCTGGCCGATCTCGTCAACGCCGGTGACCGGTGGCTTGCCGCCTCCGGCGGGCAGGGCGGCAAGGGAAACGCACGGTTCGTCTCCAACAGGAGGCGGGCTCCGGGCTTCGCCGAGCAAGGCGAGGAAGGCGTCGAGCGTTGGGTGTGGATGGAGCTCAAGCTGATGGCGGACGTGGCCCTGGTCGGCCTGCCGAACGTGGGCAAGTCGACCCTCATCTCCCGCATCTCCGCGGCGCGGCCGAAGATCGCGGACTACCCCTTCACGACACTCGTCCCGAACCTTGGCGTCGTGCGCGTCGACGGTGAGGGGGATTTCGTGGTGGCAGACATCCCGGGCCTGATCGAGGGGGCTGCGCAGGGTAGGGGCCTCGGTCACCAGTTCCTGCGCCACATCGAACGCGCTCGGGTGTTGGTGCTGTTGCTCGACATGGCAGCCATCGACGGCTCATCTCCGGCCGATCAGGAGCGGGTCTTGCGCAGCGAGCTGGCCGACTACCGCCCCGAACTCCTGGAACGTCCGATCCTCAGGGTCGGCTCCCGGGGCGATCTGACACAGCCGGAAACCGCTGTCGACGACTCGCTCCTGAAGATCTCCGCCGTCACCGGAGACGGGATAGCCGAGCTGGTGGGGCGCCTCGCGACGATGGTGACCGAGGCCCGCGAAGCGCAGCCCGAGCCCGACTCCTACATCGTGCACCGGCCAGTGCCGGAGGGGTTCCGGATCGAACGTGGCGATGACGGATGCTCCTTCGAGGTGGTAGGCAGAGAGGCGACGCGGGCGGTCGCTCTGTCCGATCTCACCCAGGCCGAGGCGCTTCAAGTCGCCCACGAACGCCTTCAGCGGCTGGGTGTCGACCGTGCCCTTGCCCGGGCCGGCGCACGTGACGGCGACCTGGTACGAATCGGCCGCCTGGAGTTCTCCTATGAGGGCGACGACCACTTCCGGGTCGACGACGAGGCAGTGGGGCGTCGCCGATGAGGCTCGTCGTAAAGGTCGGCACGTCGTCGATCACCGATGAAGACGGCCGCCTGGACCGATCGTCGGTCGCGAAGGTCTGTGGCGAGATCGCCCTTCTCCGGGCAGGGGGCCATCAGGTGGTTCTGGTCTCCTCCGCCGCGATCGCAGCGGGTCTGCCGGCGTTGGGCCTCAGCGCCCGGCAGCGACCCACCGACGCCCGCACGCTCCAGGCGGTGTCCGCTGTGGGTCAGGCTCGACTCATGCAGGTCTACAACGAGGTGTTCGCCGAGTTGGGATCGGTGGTCGCCGGTCAGGTGCTGTTGGCGCCGCTCGACTTCATGGTCCGCCAGCAGTACCTGCACGCACGCTCCACGCTCGACCGTCTGCTCGAGCTGGGTGTCGTCCCGATCGTGAACGAGAACGACGCCGTGGCCGACGACGAGATCCGCTACGGCGACAACGATCGGATAGCGGCTCTGGTCGCCCAGCTCATCGACGCCGAGCTGTTGGTGCTGCTCACCGACGCCGCCGGCCTGTTCACCGCGGACCCGAGAGTCGAAGCCGACGCCTCCCTCATCGAGCAGATCACCGAGATCGACCACGAGCTCGAGACGATCGCCGGTGGGTCCGGCTCGAACCGCGGCAGCGGCGGCATGTCCACCAAGATCGCGGCCGCGAAGATCGCGGCGTGGTGCGGTGTCCGAACCGTCATAGCGGCGGCTGATCGCCCCGACGTACTCGCCGACGCGATTGCCGGCTCCGCCGGTGTGGGCACCATCGTGGCGCCACGTTCCGAGCGGCTCGCGGCGCGGAAGGTATGGATCGCGTTCGCCGTCGGCAGCTCAGGCAACATCCACATCGACGCGGGTGCCGCGAGGGCGCTGCTGGAGCGCAACTCTTCGTTGCTGGCAGCCGGGATAACGAAGGTCGAAGGCGACTTCGATGTCCGCGACGCGGTGGAGATCATCGAACCCTCGGGCGTGACGATCGCGAAGGGACTGGTTCGTGTGGATGCGGCGTCGCTGCGCGCTGCGGGCACCGACGTGCCGAGCCTCGTCGTACACCGCGACGATCTGGTGGCTGTGCCCTGAACTGCGGCGCACAGCGCAGTTCTTTCAGCCGGCCGGTGGTTCGGGCGCCGACGCCTGCTGCTGAGTGGCGTCGGCAGATGGGGCTTCTGCAACGGTTGCCGGCTCCGAAGCTGCCCCAGCACCTACGAGACCCAACTCGCTGCGGATCTGCTCGAGGCGCGCCTGGGCCTCGGTGTTCATGGCTGCGTGCTCGACTTCGAGCATCTTTGCCTCGACGCTCGAGCCGCTGAGCTCCGCGGTTGCCGACGCCTTGGCGTAGCGCTGCTCGATCTTGGCGCGGACCTCTTCCATCGAGGGAACGTCCTCGCCGATGGTCTGGGAGAGGCTGGTGAGGGTGGCGTTGAGCGACTCCTGCATCTTGGCCTGGTCGAGCTGGGAAAGGAGCCGCTGCTTGTCCGCCAGCTTCTTCTGCAACGCGGTGCTGTTCTGGCTCACCGCGGCCTTCGCCTGATCGGAAGCCTGCGCCGCCTGCAACGCCATCTGCTTGAGGCTCTCCACCTCGGCTTCGAGCGCGATCAGACGGTTGGCGAAGGACTCGGCAGCCGACGCGTACTCGGCTGCCTTGGCCGCGTCGCCCTTCTTGGTCGCCTCGTCGGCCATGAGCACGGCTTGGCGGGCATTGGCGTTGAGCTTGGTGAGCTCCTCCAGCTTCCCGTCGAGCTGCATCTCGGTGGTCTTCTGGTTGGCGATGACCGTGGCGGCCTGTTCGGTCAGGCGACGGTGCTGATCGCGTGCTTCGGTGATCGCCTGTTCGAGCTGCACGCGGGGATCGGCACGTTCGTCGAACTCGAGGCCGAGTTTCGCTCCGAGGTACTTCCACCAACGCCGCAGTGTCTTGAGCATGCGGGCATGTTAGGGACTGCGAAGCCCGCCGCGGTGCCGCAGCCGTGCAGCGAGTTGCTCCGCTCCCTCCACCCGCGCGGCCAGAGCTGCGACCACGTATGCGGCAAAACCCACCGGCGCCCCCAGCAGGACCCGTCCCCAAGCGCCGCCTGGGACGACCGCCCGCACCCCCGCCACCGCGACCGCCATGGCAAGCGAGGCGGCCGCGATGCGCAATGCCTGGGAGCCGAGTCGGCCGAGGGTGTCGCCGACATCGGGTCCCAGCACCCTCGACAGCACCACGAGAGCGAGCACCGCGGAGATCAGGTAGGCGGCGGAGTAGGCACCAGCGAGGCCTACCGCACCGCTGCCCGCCACCAACAACGCCAGGACCACGTTGAGGCCGTTCTCGACGAGGTTGAGGAAGAACGGAGTCCGGGTGTCGGCGAACGCGTAGAAGGCCCGGAGGGTGAGGAGGTACACGGAGTAGCCGCTCAGTCCCACGGCGAACGCAACCAGCGTCCTGCCGGTGAGCTCGGCTGCGGCGGTGCTGTAGTCGCCGTGGCGCAACATGACTACGGCCAAGTCCTGGCCCAGCAGCACGTAGCCGATCGAGGCCGGGACGATGAGCGCCAACAGTGCTGTCAGGGCTTGAGTGAAGCGACGCCAGAAGGCCACGAGGTCATCGTTGGCCACAGCGCGCGACAGCTCTGGCAGGAAGGTGGTCATCAACGTGACGGCGATGAGCCCATGTGGCAGTTGGAAGTAGATGAAGGCGTTCTGGTACGCCGTCACCCCTCCCGCCGGGGGGCGGTTGGCGAGGCGCAACACGACCGCCAGGGCAACCTGGTTGGCCGCCACGTAGCCGAGGGTCCACCCCGACAGGCGGACGAGCCGCCCCAGCATCGGGTGGCGCCAGTCCAGGTTCCACCGCAGCCGAATTCCGGCGTCTCGCATCGCCCACACCAGGGGAACCGACATGGCGACGATGCCTGCTGTGGTGCCGATGCCGAGGACGAGACGTGCGTTGTCGCTACCGCCGATAGCGGAGACGCCGCCTCGTTCCTGCCTGTCGTGATAGCCGAGGATCAGGAACCCGGCGATCGCAATCACGATCACGTTGTTGAGCACGGGGGTGTAGGCCGCGGCGAGATAGCGCCGTCGGGCGTGCAACGCAGCGGTCGTGAGAGCGGTGATGCCGTAGAAGAGGATCTCGGGGAGCAGCAAATGCAACATGGGCACCAACAGGTCGAGCTTCTGTTGCCCACGCGATTGTCCACCGTTGACGTAGACCCGCCCGATCAAAGGCGCCGCAACGACGGCGAGCGCCGCTATCGATGCGGTGACGGTCATGCCCACGGAGAAAACGGCCGATGGCCCATCGATGTCACCGTCGCGGTCGGCCTTGACGAACAGCGGCACCAGCGTGGCCGACAACACGCCACCGATGAGCAGCTCGTAGATGATGTTCGGTGTGGTGTTCGCGAGGTTGTAGGCGTCGCTGAACAGATCGCTGCCGAGTGCAGCGGCGATCACGATCACGCGGAGCATGCCGGTGAGGCGGCTCAGGCCCGTTCCCGCCGCCACGAGCACCGAGGAGCGGACGAGATGTGGGTCCTCCGTCACGCCGGGCCTGTGGTGCCACCCGCGCCGCGGGCCGCTTCCAGGCCCTGCCGCAGCGCCTCCATCTCGTTGCCGATCGTGTTCAGCTCCACGCCGACGTCGTCGATACCGGAGCCGACCGATGCGCCGCCTGTCGACGCCGACAGCTCGATGGCCCGGGTGACCGTGTCGTCGAGCCGCTCCGCCAGTAGTCGGAGCTGGTCTCGCGTGGCGGTGATGGTGGAGTCCATTCGGGCCGCGGTGTCGAGTTGGGAGCGGATCGCGGTCTCGGTGCGCTGGGTCACCTCGTTCGAGTAGCCCGCCCGTGCCAACTCGTCGAGCTCACGTTGTGCGCCGGCCGCGTCGACCCGTCGACGTGCCTCCGAGAGCGAGTGGCCGGCATATGCCGTCTGCCAACACTCGCGGACGCCGTGGTGCAGCTCCCCCTCCAGAGACTCGAGACGCTCGCGGATGGGGCCTCGCGGAGTTCGGCCGATGGCTTCGCGGTACTGGGCTTCGGCAGCGACGACTCCCTGTACCAGGCGACGCCAGGGTTCATCGAGTGCGAAGGGGTCGATGCGATCCTCTTTGGGGCCGCGGGGGATGGCGAGACCGACGCGGGCAGCGAAGAACACGGCGCCGCCGATGATTGCGCCGACGGGGTTGCCGAACGCCAACACCCCGAGTGCCGTGCCCGCGCCGGCTGCGAGGATGCCCGAGGGCGACGTGATCGCCCGCGCCACAGGGCGTGTGAAGAAGCGGTCGCGCAACGAGGGTGCCATCGGCCCTCCAGCCAATCAGAAGTTGGACACGACCTGTGTGAACACCTGGTTGATCGACGACGCGTCGGTTGCGTTGTACGCCGCGGCGTTCGACGCTTCCGACAGCGCTCGGAGCGCGGTCATGTCGGCATCGGCGCCGTAGCCGATCGTGAACACACGTACTGGCTTGGAGTTCTCGCCCGCGGAGCCGGCACGGACCTCACGCAACAGCTCGGTCTGCTGTTTGTCGTCGTCGGAGGTGTCGCCGTCGTCGTTGTGGCCGTCGGTCAACAGGAGCACCGCGTTGATGCGGGATTCGTCGTAGCCGTCCAGAACCTCCTGGTAGGAGGTTCGCGAGACGTCGTAGAGAGGCGTTCCGTTCGTGGGGATCAGGTTGTCGATCTGGCGCTTGAGCTTCTCCCGGTTCGTGCCGATCGGGCCCATGGGAACGAGGTCGAGGGCGTTTTGGTCCTCGTTGGGTCCCAAGTTCGTGGAGAAGATCCGCAGGCCGACTTCGTCGTCGTCCTTGAAGTCGTCGAGGGCGTTGATGGCGGCCCGCTTGGCCAACTCGAGTTTGGTCTCGTCGGTGTCGGATCCGGCCGGTTCGCCCATCGAACCCGACACGTCGAGCACCATGAGGACTCGCGCGGTCTTGCGGTTCTGGGCCCACTGGCCAAGCAGGTCGACCATCACCTTGGGCTGGGGCACCTGGAGCAGCGTCGTGGGCTGGTTGGGGTCGACCCCGTTCTTGGCAACGATCGGCGCCGCCACCGCGACCTTCGGGTTGGCCGGGCGGAAGCCGAAGTCGAGCACCTTCCGCTGGTTCGCCGGCTCCTGGACGAAGTCCTGGAACAACTTGGCGGCCGCCTTCTCCTCGGCGGAGACCCACGGAGCGTCGAGGATGAAGAACGGGCTGTCGGAGTAGAGGGTTCCCTCCGTCGGGTAGATCGACACGAGGGGGGTTTTGGGTGTCCGTGGTTCCTCGCCCGGGTCGGTGATTCCGTCGGGGTTCCCCGCGTTGTAGTCGATGACCGACTTCTCCTCGACCGCGACCGCGGACGCATAGGTGAGCGCCGTGCCTCGCCGGTCGGCCCGGAACCAGTTGTTGAGGAACGTCATGGTGATGTCGCCGTAGTGGACCACGGCCGACTCGATCCCGCGGTTGAAGTCGAGGGTTGCGGGGTCGGCAAGATCCTCGACGGTGAGGTCCTGGGTCTTTCCGACCGCGGCGTAGTTCTGGGCGATGAGCGCGGAGAGGCCCGAAGTGGAGAAGTTCGGATTCGTCTTTCCCAGCCGGAACGGTCCCCATTCGGGGTGTCCGAGCGCAGCCCAGCCCTGAGGATCCCGCGCAAGGCGGAGGATGTCGGCCCAGCTCACGGCCTTGTCGGGGTATCCCAGCGCGGAGGCCATCGGCTTGGGCATGGCGATCACGAGGGGGGTGAGCATGAAGGGCTGTGCGTCGGGTGAACTCATCGCTGCCTCGCCCCGATCGGCGAGTCGCTGGTTGAGGATCGCACCCCAGGAACTGGCCGCGGGCGACCAGATCACGGGTTTCGGGCCGTCGGTGTTCTCGTCCCACTGCTCTGCGAGAAGCGATGTCGCGACGCCGGAGGACTTCTTCTGCGCGCGCACCAACACGCAGGTGCCTTCGACCTCTTCACGCTTGTCGTTGAAGGTGTTCGCCAACTCGGTGATGAGGTCGATCTTCTCGGGCGACGCGGCCATGTCGACCACGACACAGCCGCCTGGGTCGAAGTCGTCGCCGCCTGGTCCATCGCTGAGGTCACCGCCACCGCAGGCGGCGATGACGAGGGCTGTGGCCACTGCCACGGCGAAGAGTCGATTTGTGCTGGTCATCGGTTGGCGTCCTCCACTCTGCCTCGGAGGGTAGCGAGTGCTCCTGGGTTGAAAGCGGTCCCTCTGAGACGGCGTTGCCATCCTTGGGCCACCAATGCGTCCGCCAGTTCGTCGAGTGGGATCACGTCGGTGTCGCCGGCGAGGACGATCCCGATGATCGGCCCGTCCTTCGGTGTGATCGCGGTGACCTTGTCATTGAGCGAGTGGGCATCCACCTCCAGGCCCAGTGCGATCTGGAACCCACCGGCCGTCTGGATCAGCTCGATCACCGGAGCGGCCCGGTTCGCGAGGTTCGCCGAGCTCTCGACACGGCTCAGCCACTGGTTGAAGTCCAAGTCGTCGTCCAGCTCGGTGTTGGAGAAGTCGACGCGCTCGACGCGACCGCCGGCCAAGGCCCCGATTCCGGCTAGCCCGCCTGTGGTGTCGGCGCTGTCGTGCGCCGTCGGAACCCCTGCCGCGGCCAGACACGCCCAGTCCCTACAGTCCGCCGCAGGCGAGCCTTTCGTCACGACTGCGCTGACCCCACTCCACGCGGCCGCCTTGGTGGCGTCCAACTCCTGGCGCTCGGGCAGACCGAACGACGCGATCCCCACCCAGGGCTCGGCAACCACCCAACCGTCGGCGCCCAGGGGCTTTCCGGCGGCGAGACGATCCGCGGTGACCCCGGCCCGTTCGAGGGTGATGTCGACTCCGTCGAGCCGTCCACAGGCAGCCTCCAGCGTCGAATCGCAGATCAGGCCGGCGCGACGCGCCGGTGGCTTGTCCCCGTTGCGGCCGCCGCTGCCGCCGTCATCGCTGAACGCCCGGCGGAGCTGAATCGCTCCCAGCACCAGCCCCACGGCAACCACCAGTGCAGCCAGCCGCTTCACGCGCTCTCCCACGGAGGTGGTGGTGGTGCGTCCTCGCTCGTGGCGGGAAGGTCGGCCAAGGGGTCGACGTCGAGAGCGGTCGGAGGCTCCGGTGTCAGATCCACCGCCTTCAGGGTCACCAGATCGGCTTCGGTGGGCGAAGTGAGCGCGACGATCCGGCTGGCCTGGCGGGCCACGGCCTCCTCGAAGATGTTGCGGGCGAACCGTCCGTTGCCGAAGCCCTTGTCGCGAGGTGCCTCGCGGAAGATCCGGAACAGCTCGGCCTCTGCGGCGTCGTCGAGTTCGTAGCGCTTCGCCCCCGCGATCGAGGCGAAGATCGCCATCAACTCATGTGCCGTGTAGTCGGGGAACTCGATGGTGGTGGGGAAGCGGCTGCGCAGCCCCGGGTTGGCGTCGAGGAAGTCGGCCATCTCGTCGGGGTAACCGGCCACGACGACAGCGACGCGGTCGCGGCGGTCCTCCATCAGCTTCACGATCGCGTCGATTGCCTCGCGGCCGAAGTCGTTCTCGCCGCCGCGTGTGAGCGTGTAGGTCTCGTCGATGAAGAGCATCCCTCCGTCGGCCTCGTCGAAGCGCTTCGCGACCTGTGGTGCGGTCTGTCCGACGAATCCGGCCACGAGACCACTGCGGTCGGTCTCGACCAGATGGCCACGCTCGAGCACCCCGAGGCTGCGGAAGACCTTCGCCAGGAGCCGGGCGACGGTGGTCTTGCCGGTGCCCGGGTTGCCCACGAACACGAGGTGTTGGCTGGTGTCCACGGTGGGCAGGCCGTGTTCCTTCCGCAGGCGCTGAACCTGCAACAGGTCGGCGAGACGTGCCACTCGGGCCTTCACCTCGGTCAGCCCGATCAGGGCGTCGAGCTCGGCGAGGAGCTCCTCCACGGGCACCGCCGGCTCCTCAGCAGGTGCCGGCTCGGTTGACGACGGCACACCTTGGGCGCTGTCGGGAGCAACAGGCGTCATCAGCTCGTCGTTGGAGACTGCACGGATCCTGCCCACGAGCATGGCTCGGAAGCTTGCGATCACGTCCAGCTCCGCCTGGCTGGTGACCACGTCGAGTGCCGCTACCGCATGGAGGATGTCCATCGCCCTGCTGTAGTAGGTCCAGGCGTGGGAGCGGTCGCCAGATGCTCCGACGAGGATCTCGAACATCGTCGAAGGAGCCGAGAACCAGGCGCCCTTGCCGGCGACGATGCTGGTGCCCCTGAGCTGGTCGGGAGTGGCCCCGGCGAGCTGAGTGTCACCGAGTCGCTCACCGAACACCTGTGCCAAGGCCCACAGCTCTGGATCCGCATGGCGTCCGTCCGCGTCGATGAAAGCCACCACGATGTTGAACGCCTCGTTGAGGGCGTCGGCCTGGGGATGCTCGGGGACGGTGCGCAGCCCGGTGGTCACCTCCGCGAGCGCGGCGCCCACCTGCTCCACGAACGCGTCGACCGTGGTCGAGATCGGATCGGCGCCGGCCATCCAGCGGGAGGCTACCGGCGTTCAGCCCGCTTCGGATCGAGCTGCCAGCTCGGCCGCTCGGCACAACGCCCGCTCGAAGTGCTCGACGGGTTGCGCGCCCGGCACCGCGACAGCGCCGTCTACGAGGACGAAGGGGACTCCAGAGATACCCAGCTCACCCGCTGCGGCCTCATCGGCCGCCACCGCGTCGATGAACCGATCGCTCCTCAGCATTTCGGCCGCCGCGACGGGATCCATGCCGACATCGGAGGCGAGGCGGGCCAGCGTGTCGATGTCGCTCACCACCTCGCCGTCGGTGAAGTAGGCCCGCAGCAGTCGCTCTTTGACTGCGAGGTCCAGATCGTCTTCGGCTGCGAGGTGGACGAGGCGGTGGGCGTCGAACGTGTTGACCAGCACGACACGCTCGAAGTGGAAGTCGATGCCGAGAGGCTCGCCCTGTTGGCGTAGACCCTCGTTCATGCCGATCGCCTGGTCGATCGGCATTCCGTACTTCCTCGCCAGGTGCTCGGCGACGGTCTCGTTGCGTCGTGGCGGCGAATTCGGCGCCAGCTCGAAGCTGCGGAAGCGAAGATCCACCTCGTCGCCCAACCCTGTGGAGTCGATCGCCGCCTGGAGGCGGCGTAGACCCAGGTAGCAGAAGGGGCAGGCGATATCGGACCACATCTCGACGAGCACGGCGCCTCCAAACACCAGGGACACACAGCATCGCTCAGAGCGGCCCGGCTGAGACAGCGAGCAGTGACTCCATCGCGATCATCGCGGCGGGGCCGGGGATCGCCGTGTTCGTGGTGACTGCCACCGCGCGTCCGTGTACCCGGTCGAAGCCGAAGTAGGCGGACTGCGCCTCGCCGGTGCCCATGTGGCCGACGAGGCTCAGCGCGCTGGTCGCGTGACGTTCGATGCCGAGGCCGTAGCTGTGGTCGACCCCGAATCGCGACAGATCCTCCGCCGCTACGAAGGACTCCATCGCCTTGGTGGTCGATGCTGACAACAGCTTGCCCTTGGCGAGGGCCTCCGCGAAGCGGATCAGGTCAGACCCCGTCGATGCAAGAGCGCCGGCGGCACCCCCAACCGACGGATGCGCGCTGGTGGTCGAGTCGACGAACTGCCCATCGACCAACCTGTGTCCAACTGCCGTTCCTCGACGTCCGATGACATCGGTGTGGTCCATCCCCAGCGGTCCGGTGATGCGGGCGCGGACCTGCTCGTCCCAGGTCTTCCCCGAGGCCGCCGCGATGAGCTCCCCCAATACGATGTAGTTGGTGTTGGAGTAGTGGTGCTGCCCGCCGGGTTCGCCCACTCGGCCGGCCCTCTCGGCGACGGCGACCAACTCGGTCGGGGTCCACGGTCGCTGCTTGTCGGCTTGGACGATGGGCTGATCGATGTACTCACCGAGACCGCTCGTGTGCTGGAGGAGCATCCGTGGGGTGATCCGGTCCGCATCCCGAAGCGACGGCATCCACCCCTCGATGCCGCGGTCGAGATCGATGAGGCCCTCGTCTGCGAGCTGGAGGGCGACCACGGCGACGAAGGTCTTGGTGGCGCTGCCGATGTTCCAGGGCTCGTCGAGGGAGACCGCTTTGGCGTCGGCGCCGATTGTGGAGCTGCCGTCGGTCACTTCGGTGACGGAGCCGTCGGCGTCGCGGAGCGTGACCCGTGCGCCGACGAACTCCCCCGCTTCGCTGTGCGCGGCGAGCACCGAGGCCAACGCCGAGGCGATCGCGGGGTTCTGAGGGACCGTGGTGGTGGGCGCCACGGGTCGCGGGTGGAGCGGTCGGTCCTCGATCCACCCGAGGGCGTCTCCGATCCCGGCGACCGTGGCGATGAGCAGGGCGACACCGAGCGCGATTCCCGCGGCCGAGGCCGCGGAACGCCACGGCCGACGTGCGCGTGCGCGGGGGCTGGCATCGAGCAGGTAGGTGGGCAACATGGGGACTCCGTTTCGTTGGATCGGGCCTGCATCGGGCCCTCGTTTCGACGATGACGGAACTCCCACCTCCGGGCATCGGGCCGCAGGAGGCGGTTCGCGTGCTACCTGGGAGGTAGGCGGGAGCCGCTCAGTGCGACCCGGGGGTGACCACACCGCTCTCGTAGGCCACCATCACGAGCTGTGCTCGGTCGCGTGCGCCGAGCTTGGTCAGCAACCGGCTCACATGTGTCTTGGCTGTTGCGTGTGACATGTACAGCTCCGCGGCGATCTCGGCATTGGACAGACCGCGTGCCACGGCGCACAACACCTCTTCCTCGCGTGCGGTGAGCATGTCGAGGTCGACGGCTCTGGCGTTTGGGTCGTGAGGAGCGTGGCGGGCGTACTCCTCGATGAGCCGCCGGGTGGCGCGCGGCGCGAGCAGCGACTCGCCTCCGGCCACAACACGGATCGCAGCGATCAGGTCGTCGGGTTGGGTGTCTTTCAGGAGGAACCCGCTGGCACCGGCGAGCAGCGACGCGAACACGTACTCGTCGAGGTCGAAGGTGGTGAGGATCAGCACGCGGGAGGAGAGTCCCGCCTCGGTGATCCTCCGGGTGGCTTCGACCCCGTCCATCCCGGGCATGCGGATGTCCATGAGCACGATGTCGGGCCGGAGCCTCTCGGTGAGGGAGACGGCCTTGGCGCCGTCCTCTGCCTCCCCGACAACTTCGATGTCGCTCTCGGTTCCGACGAGGACCGTGAAACCCCGTCGCACGAGGGCCTGATCGTCTACGACGAGGACCCGGATCACATGTCCTCCCCGTCATAGGTCATGGTGGCGGTGACCCGGAAGCCGCCGCCGGGCTCGGCTCCGGCGGTGAGGGTGCCGCCGTACACCCCGACACGCTCCCGCATCCCGATCAATCCGTGTCCATCGGTGTGGTTCGAGCCGCTGTTCGTCCTGGCCGGCCTGCTGCCGCCGCTGTTGGTCACCTCGATTCGCAGCGTCCCGTCGGTCGCGTCGACGTGGATCTCCACTCGGCTGTCCGGAGCGTGGCGCATCGCGTTCGTGACCGCTTCCTGGGCAACGCGGTAGGCGGCTAGACCGACACCGGCGGGGACGTCGGCGAGCTCGCCGCTCAGATCGAGTATCACGCTGAGTCCGGGTGCAGCCGCGTCGGAGGTGAGTTGGGCGAGGTCCGAGAGCTTCGGGACGGGGGAGAAGCAGCAGGCATCGGCCGGATCACGCAGGGCGCTCACGAGCCAGCGGATCTCCGCCAGGCTCGATCGGCTGGCATTTGCGATGTGCTCCAACGATCGCTTTGCCTCGGCGGGGTCGTCATCGAACACCCGCGCTGCGACCGCCGCTTGAATCGCGATGAGCCCCAGGGAGTGGGCGACTATGTCATGTAGCTCCTGCGCGATCCGGAGGCGCTCTGCGGCGGCGGCGTTCCTGGCCGCCTCGGCCTGCTCCTCCGCGAATGCGTCGATCCGTCTCCGCCGCTCCAAGGTGGAGCGGCCCAACAGCACCGCCGCCCCGTAGACGCTCGTTGTGGAGACGAACTCGGCCGCTCCGAATCGGGGGACGTCGGCGACGCTGAGCACTATCAGTGTGGCAACGGCTACAACGGCGCTCGCCGCGAGTGCCCTGGGCCGACAACTGGTGCCCACCGTGTAGAGAGCCACCACGGCGGCGCTGGGCAGCGCGCCCTCGTCGTAGCCGGCGAGCATCATGGTCAACACCGCGGCACTGGAGATGAAGAACACCACGACGGGTGACCGGCGGCGCGCGAAGAGCGGAACGGTCGCCACTCCGATGAGGGCCCAGGCCATGGCGTCGCGGGACTTGGTTGCCGAGGTTCCACTCGGGTCCGATCCGGTGGTGAGAACCCCGATGAGTACGAGCAACGCTCCAACGGTGAGGTCGACCGCCCACGGCGGCACGCGTCGGGTCCACTCGAGCGGGGTCAACTCGGCCGAGCGGGACACGCCGCTTTGAGCCATCGTCTGACGCTACGTCGTAGGTGCTGTGAGCGCATCAGCCCCGAGGTGATAGGTGTCGTACATCTCCGGATGTACGCCCTGTCGGTAGCATTGTGGAATGTCTGTCACTCCCATCGTCGAGCTCGGCCGGCGCGCCGCGGCGGCCGCTCCTGCGGTGGCGGGCGCATCCACTGCCCGGAAGAACGAGGCCCTGGGTATTGCCGCGGACCTGCTCGAAGCCCGCGCATCGGAGGTGCTCGCCGCCAACTCCGATGACGTCGCCGCTGCCGGTGAGCGGGGGGAGAGCGCCACGGTCATCGACCGCTTGGAGCTGACGACGGCGAAGATCGCCGCGATGGCTGCGGGTCTTCGTCAGGTAGCCGGCCTCGCGGACCCGGTGGGTGAAGTGCTCGGGGGTTGGGTGCGGCCGAACGGTTTGCGAATCACCCAGGTGAGGGTTCCCCTGGGGGTGGTCGGCATCATCTACGAGAACCGACCCAACGTGACCTCCGATGCGTTCGGCTTGTGTCTCAAGTCGGGCAACGTGGCGTTCCTCCGCGGCTCCTCGGGCGCCATTCGTTCCAACCTCTCGATCGCGGCGGTGCTACGAGATGCGCTGGTGAAGGCGGAACTGCCCGCCGACGCGCTGGTGATGGTCGACGACACGTCCAGGGACGCCGCGGTGGAGTTCATGCAGCTCCGCGGAGTGATCGACTGCCTGATCCCCCGCGGCGGCCCGTCGCTGATCGCGTCGATCCAACTGCACGCGACCGTGCCCTACATCATCGACGGCGACGGCAACTGCCACCTCTACGTCGATGCCGCGGCGGACCTGGACATGGCCGAGGAGATCCTCGTGAACGGCAAAACACAACGCCCGTCGGTGTGCAACGCGCTGGAGTCCCTCGTCGTTCATGCCGCGGTCGCGGACGCATTCCTTCCCCGGGTCGACACGACGCTCGCCGATGTCGAGCTCGTGGGTGACGAGCGGGCCGTGGCTGGAATCGTTCGCTGTGAACCGGCCGAGGAGGGCGACTTTTCCCGGGAGTTCCTCGACCTGAAGATGTCGATACGTGTGGTCGACTCGATAGACGAGGCGATCTCGCACGTGAACGCCTCGGGCTCGGGCCACTCCGAGGCGATCGTCACAGGCGATCTCCGTGCCGCGGACCGCTTCATCGCGGAGGTGGACGCGGCCGCGGTCCTCGTGAACGCATCGACGCGCTTCGTCGATGGTGAGGAGTTCGGCTTCGGAGCCGAGATCGGCATCTCGACCCAGAAGCTGCACGCTCGCGGGCCGATGGGCCTGCGGGAGCTCACGACCGCGAAATACGTGGTGCGTGGCGACGGCCACACCCGCGGCTGAGCGCGACTTCGCGGGCCGCGTGAAGTGCATTGACCGGTCGGTCAAGGCGCTGGGTAGCCTGGCCGAATGTCCGACGGCCCCACCCAAGAGTTCCGATTCGACAGCGTCGATGATGTCCGCACCCGGCTCCGCAAGGTGGATTACCTCTCCGACGAAGGCATCGCGGGCATCGTGTACCTGGCCGACCGGCTGGGCAAACCGATCCTGGTGGAGGGCCCCGCCGGTACCGGCAAGACCCAGCTGGCCAAGTCGGTGGCGGAGATCATCGGAGCCCGGCTGATCCGCCTCCAGTGCTACGAGGGCCTGGACGAGTCCAAGGCGCTGTATGAGTGGAACTACAAGAAGCAGCTCTTGCGCATTCAGGCCTCGAAAGCAGACGGGGAAAGTGCCGGTTGGGATCAGATCGAAGACGACATCTTCTCCGACGACTTCCTGCTCACCCGTCCGCTGCTCGAAGCCATCCGCGCCGAAGACCCCGTCGTCCTGCTCATCGACGAGGTCGACCGCGTGGAAGTGGAGACCGAAGCGCTGCTGTTGGAGATCCTCTCCGACTACCAGGTGTCGATCCCGGAGCTGGGCACGCTGACCGCTCGGCAGATCCCCCTCGTGTTCCTCACCTCGAACAACACCCGTGAGCTGTCAGAGGCCCTCAAGCGTCGCTGCCTGTTCCTCCACATCGACTATCCCGACATGGAGCGCGAGAAGGAGATCGTCCTCACCAAGGTGCCCGACATCACCGAGTCGCTCGCCGATCAGGTTGCACGCATCGTGCGGTCGATCCGCCAGCTGGAACTGAAGAAGGCGCCGTCGGTCTCCGAGACCCTCGACTGGGCCCGCACCCTCATGCTGCTGGGCGTGGAGAAGGTCGACGCGGAGGTGGCCACGAGCACCGCCAACATCCTGCTCAAATACCAGACCGACGTGGCCAAGGCCGTCAAGGAGCTCTCGACGGACAGCTCGTCGGTGAACAAGGCCGCCAAGTAGTGGCCGAGCAGCTCGCCGTAGCCGGGGAGCCGATGCTCGCGCTGCTCAACGGTTTCATCGTCGAGCTGCGCCAGGCCGGCCTTCCGGTCAGCCTCACCGAGCACCTCGACGCCATGGAGGCTGTCAAGCACATCCCTCTCGAGGACCGTGCCGCCTTCAAGTACGCGTTGGCCGCGACGCTGGTGAAGAACAACGCCCACTGGCGGAGCTTCGAGACCGTCTTCGAGGTCTACTTCTCACTGCGCGGCCGCGAGTACGCCGTGGGGGACGAGCTCGCCGACCTGCCCCAGGACCTGCTCGACGAGCTCGAGTCGATGATGCAGGCCCAGGGGGAGGGCCAGATGCAGGGCGGCGGCGCGCACGAGGCGCTCACGCCCGAGGAGCTCGCCGAGATGCTCTTCCAGTCGCTGCTGCGCGGAGACCAGTCGATGATGCGGGCCGTCGCCCGCCAGGCTGTGAAGCGCTTCGCCGGGATGGAGCCGGGCCGTCCGGTGGGAGGCACCTACTACCTGTACCGCACACTTCGGAACCTCGACCTGGACGCGGTCATGTCCAAGCTGATGGACCAGGCGCGGCTCGATCGGACCGACGATCCCCTGACGCCGTTGGAGGAGCGTCTGGAGCACGACGAGTACGAGTCACGCATCGAGCAGCTGAAGCAGGAGA
>JADLFH010000055.1 GCA_020845705.1 Microthrixaceae bacterium
GTACGTCACGGTTTTGCCGTCGGGGTAGCGCAGCGAGGTGAGGTTGGAAGCAGCGTCATACGTGTACCGGATGCTTTGGCCGGCGGCGTTGACGTAGTTCGTCACCCGGTTCAGGGCGTCGTACTGGCGGGTGATCGTGGCGGCGCCCTCCTTGACCGTGAGCACGTTGCCGTTGGCATCGAAGGTGTTCGTCACCGTGCCGAGCGAGTCGGCGCGGGACGAGAGCCAGCCTCGGCTGTTGTAGAGCAGCGTCGCGGACTGGGTCGAGGGTTCCGTGACCGTGGCGACCAGCCCCCGGCTGTTGTACGTCTGGCTCCAGGTTCTTCCCAATGGGGAGGTCGTGGAGAGCAGGCGGTTGTTGGCGTCGAAGGCGAAGCTCCAGCCGTTGGCCAGGCGGTTGGTGAGCGCGACCTGGTTCCCGTTGGCGTCGAATCGGGAACGGATGGACTGGTTCAGCGCGTCGCGGACTTCGACCGCGAGCCCGCGCTCGTCGTAGAACGTGCGGGTGACGTGGCCGAGGGCGTTGGTGACGACGACGGGGCGCCCATCCGCATCGAACCCGGTGCGCACAGTGCGGCTGAGCGGATCGGTGGCGGCGGTGACGCGGCCGGCGGGGTCGTAGCCGAGGGTGGTGGCGTAATCCAGGGGATCGCGAGTTTCGGCGAGCCAGTCGCGGTCGTCATAGAGGTTTTCGATGACGGGGGTGCCGGCGGGGATGGCGGGGAGCGTCGTGGAGAGCCGTTTGGCGGTCGAGCTGTAGGCATGGGTCGTGGCGTAACCGCGGGGATCGACGGTGGCGGCGAGGTTGCCGGAGGAGTCGTAGGCGTTGCTCACCGTCGCGCTCAGCGGCGCGACGGTCCGGGTCAGCATGCCGCGGTTGTTGTAGGCGAAGGTCGTCGTGTTGTTGCGGCCATCCACGCTGGAGAGGCGCTGGCCCCACTGGTTGTAGGTGAACTGCTCGGTGGTGTTGTCGGGGTGGGTGACGGTCGTCACCAGGTGCCGCCCGGCACCATCGGGGGTGAAGCGGGTCACGAGGCCCGCGGCGTTGGTGGCCGCGATGAGGTTCCCGGCGGCGTCGTAGGCGAACGAGGTCTTGTTATCGAGCGGATCGGTGACCGAGGAGAGCTGGTGCTTGGCCGTCCAGGCGTAGCGGGTGCGGTGGCCGCGCGGGTCCCAGGTTTCAACGAGGTGGTGGGCTGCGTCGTAGGCGTTGGAAACGGTGTTACCCGCCGGGTCCGTCACGAGGATGACATTGTGGTTGGCGTCGTATGTCCGGGAGGTTGTCTCCCCGAGGGGCGAGGTCTGTTCCACCAGGTGCCCCTGGCCGTCGTAGGCGAGGGTGGTGAGGTTGCCGAGGGCGTCCTCGGCGCCGACCGCGCGGCCCATGTCGTCGTAGAAGTAGCGCTTGCGGGCCCCGGAGGGGTCGATCTCGGCGCTCGCGAAGCCGGCGTAGAAGAGCTGCCAGCGCTTGTCGGGGTCGCCCTCGCCCCACTGCTCGATCACGCGGCCCTCGGTGTCGTAGAAGTTCGTGATAATGAGGCGACTGGCGGGGTCCCGCAGCGAGGTCATCCGGTGCTCGGCGTCGTAGGTGTAGCCCCATGCGTTGCCGTCGGGGTCGGTGACCGCGACGAGGTTGCTGCCCGACTGCGCGAAGCCGAGCGTGCGGTCCAGCTGGCTTCCGTCATTGAGCAGGCGCGCGCGGGCGGCGACCGAGGCCAGCCGGCCGTTGCTGTAGGTGAAGACCAGGGCCGGGTCGGTGTTGGGGATCTCCTTTTGCACCTGGGACAGCACCCCGTTGTTATAGCTGCAGACCAGCCGCTGGCCGCTGGGGTCGACGATGTCGTTGAGCTTGCCGTCGTCGAGGAACTTGAAGGTGCGCCCGTGGCGCTCCGTCAGCTCGTAGTGATTCGATACCTTGGCCAGGGTGTGGGTCAGGCCCTGCGGGCGGAGGAATCGCCCGTCGGGCAGGCGCACGAATTGGACCGCGTCCTTGCCCATCGTGACCGAGACCGCATTCTCCTTGAGCGCGTCGACCCCCCAGCGGGCGATCAGGGCGGCCACGGCCCACTCCTTGGCCGTCGAGGAGCCCGAGAATACCTCCAGGGCCGCGGCGGTGGCCACCAGCGCGGGAGCCATTTCGGCGGGGGTGGTCTCGCCCAGGCCCGCCTTGATGTCGCTGCGCCTGGTGGCGCGGATGTGCCAGTTGTGCGTCCAGCCGTAGCCCAGCGCGGTGGGATCGAGGTTGCGGCGGTTGGAATCGTAGTGCCGCGCGAACGCAAGCGGCCGCTGCGTGTCGGCGTCGATCGACAGATCGGCCTTGTCGTAGATGTACGCGCCGCTGGCCATGTCGACCGGGTCGTTCGAAAAGGTCGGAGGGGAAGCGTACGGGACCGTGGGCGCGTCCGAGAGGCTGGCGTAGCCCTGCTTCGGGTACGAGGTTTCATTGCGGCCCCATTCGATGACCGGCTGGGAGGAGACGGCCGCCGGTGTGCTGTTGTAACCGCCGAAATAGTTGCCCGAGATTATCATGCCCACGTACGAACTCGCCAGCGTGTGTCTGGATGCCACATAGCCGGTGCCGCGCCACTGGTTGAGGGTGATCTGGCCGTTGGCCGGCAGCAACACCGTGGACCCCGAGGCGATCTCGGCATCAATCTTGGCCAGGGAGTCCGGCGAGTAAGTGGACACCAACTGAGGACGGACCACCGAAGTGTAGTTCGCGGAGGTGGCCCGGAAGATCTTGGTGCCGCCCGCGTTGGCGAGCTGCAGGAGCTTGATGGTCGATGCCGCGCTGTTGCCCCCGCCCTGCATCTGCTCGACCACACCGTGCTCCAGGGCGCTATAGAAGTAGGTGGACATCTCGTAGGCATCGCGGAACCGATCCATGTTGCCGTCGGCGGACCTCATGGCGCTGAAGGCCAGGGGGACGTCCACGTAGTAGCCCTCCTCCTGCGCCATCCGACCGACGCGGTGGAAATTCGCGTTGGATACGCGACCCTGCGGCGCGAAGACCCGATCGCAGAGCTCGGTCTGGAGCAGCCAGTTGAGGCCCATGATGTGGAGTGTCTCGGAGCGCACCTCCCGCGAGCTGTCGGCGAGGCCCGCGCGCAGGTACTCGTCGAGTTTCTCCTGCCGGCGCCGCAGGCGCAGGCTCCCGGGGTTAAAGTCGTAGAGGATCACGTACACGTAGCCATCGGCGCGCTTGCAGTCCATGCCACCCGCCTGGTCAGCGAATCCGGTGTCAACGAACTGGCCACCCCAATATCCGCCGTAGCTGTGGTCGATGACGTTGGTCATCTTGAACGTCGCGGAGGCGACGGTGCCTGTGCCCACCCAGGCGTCGTCGAGCCAGAGCTTGGCGGTCGTTCCCGCAAAGGAGACCGACAGGCGCCGCGCCTGCAGCTCGGGGAAGAAGAACTTTCGGTCCATGCCGGGCAGCTTGACCGTCAGCGAGGACATCCATTCGGTGGGGATCGCGTCCCAGGCGACCGCGCTCGGAAACTGGCCGGAATTCGTCTCCGCGAACGGGGGCGCACCGCCAGCGAGCGTGGCGCCGGCGGAAGGCAGGAGGCGTCGCCCGCCAAGCACTTCGACCGGGGACGCGTTCGGCGCCTGCGCCTCGATCCAGGCGACGAGGTTGCTGGTCCCGCGGGTCAATTCCGCGCCCAGGGCTGATTCGCTCAGGTTCTGCACCGAATCGGCCGTGGTCGTGCCCCCGGCCTGGGAGAGCAGCCCGGACCGGTTCAACCCGGCGACGGACAGGATGTTGGTGCCGGCGCTGGCTTCGTAGCACTTGAAGGATGGATCGAGCGGGTAGGTGTTCCCCGCGACGGATACCTCAACCCACACGCGCTGGAACTCTACGCCGGTCGCATACCAGACGGCCCGGGGGGCGCCTCGGCCGCCTATGAAATTCGCCGCGAATTCGGTGCTGTTGGTCTCGAGGCCTATCCAATCCATGAGGTTGGTTCCGCCGCCGCCTGACATGGGCACCCATTGCGGGCCGAACTTATACTGGGCGGAGAAGCCCGCGGCCCGCAGCAGGGAGACCAGCAGGGCGCACTGGTCGAAGTCGTTGCCGCGTCCCTCGAGCAGGGTGAGGTAGGCGCCCTTCTTGCAACCGAAGTACTGCTCGTAGTCGACGCGGTCGCGCACGAACGCGAAGATGCGCGCCGGGTCGTTCTCCAGACCGCGGGCCAGGGACTGGATCTCGGGGGTGGCCTCGTCGGCGAAGTTGCCGCCCCCGGCGCCCGCCATGGCGATCGCGGCCCCGGCGGTCTTTGCCACAGGCCACTTGGGTTGCCGCCCTTGCTGGGTGCCACTGACGACAACAGGAAGCCCGTCTTCGCGCCGGGAGACGTTGTGCCAACCCGCACCGGCGATGTTGTCGGGCCGCGTGGCTGCGTTGGAGGGGGCGCACAGCCAGAGCAGCAGGAGGAAGTGGATGGCGTTTTTCATGGGGCTTGGAGGAGGTTGCCTTCGGCGTCGTAGGTGTAGCCCGA
>JADLFH010000056.1 GCA_020845705.1 Microthrixaceae bacterium
AGGGCGTCCTCGGCGCCGACCGCGCGGCCCATGTCGTCGTAGAAGTAGCGCTTGGTCCCCCCCTCGGGGTCGACCTCGGCGCTGGAGTAGCCAGCGTAGAAAAGCTGCCAGCGCTTGTCGGGGTCGCCCTCGCCCCACTGCTCGATCACCCGGCCCTCGGTGTCGTAGAAGTTGGTGATGATGAGGCGGCTGGCTGGGTCGCGGAGCGAGGTCATCCGGCGCTCGGCGTCGTACGAATAGCCCCACGCGTTGCCGTCGGGGTCGGTGACCGAGACCAGGTTGCTGGCCGACTGGGAGAAGCCGAGCGTCCGGTCCAGCTGGCTTCCGTCATTGAGCAGGCGCGCGCGGGCGGCGACCGAGGCCAGCCGGCCGTTGCTGTAGGTGAAGACCAGGGCCGGGTCGGTGTTGGGGATCTGCTTCTGCACCTGAGAGAGCAGCCCGTTGTTGTACGTGCAGACCACCTTCTGCCCGCTGGGATCGACGATCTCGCTCAGCTTGCCGTCGTCGAGGAACTTGAAGGTGCGGCCGTGGCGCTCGGTGAGCTCGTAGTGATTCTGGACCTTGGCCAGCGCGTGGGTCAGGCCCTGGGGCCGGAGGAATCGCCCGTCGGGCAGGCGCACGAACTGGACCGCGTCCTTGCCCATGGTGACCGAGACCGCGTTCTCCTTGAGCGCGTCGACCCCCCAGCGGGCGATGAGCGCGGCCACCGCCCACTCCTTGGCCGTCGAGGAGCCGGAGAACACCTCCAGCGCGGCGGCGGTGGCCACCAGCGCGGGGGCCATCTCGGCCGGGGTGGTCTCGCCCAGGCCCGCCTTGATGTCGCTGCGCTTGGTGGCCCGGATGTCCCAGTTGTGCGTCCAGCCGTAGCCCAGCGCGGCGGGGTCGAGGTTGCGGCGGTTGGAATTGTAGTGCCGCGCGAACGCCAGGGGGCGCTGGGTGTCGGCGTCGATCGACAGATCGGCCTTGTCGTAGATGTACGCGCCGCTGGCGAGGTCGACGGGCTCGAAGGAATACGTCGGCGGGGCGTTGAACTGGGCCGCTGGGGTCTGGAACATCGTGGTCTTGCCCAGCGACAGGTACGTCGTCTCGTTGTTGGCCAACTGCTGCACCGGGGATGAGACAACGTCGACTTGATAGTAATTGTACCCACCGTAGTAGTCACCCGAGATGATCATCCCTATAGAATCAGGTTTCGAGATGACGTAGCCGGCGCCACGCCACTGACCCAGCGTAATTTGCCCATTCGCCGGCAGTAGCACCGCCGAGCCGGCCGTGCCGAGTTCCTCGCCGTTCTTGTCGAGGACGGCGGTGGTGTAATTGGACAGCTGAGGGCGGACCGAGGCGTAGTTGCTCGAGGTAGCCCGGAAGATCTTCTTGGTGCCACCCGCGTTGGCGAGTTGAAGGAGCTTGATGGTCGAGGCCGCAGAATTGCCACCGCCCTGCATCTGCTCGATCACGCCGTGTTCGAAGGCGCTGTCCAGATAGGCGGTCATATTGAACGCTTCCCCATACTTGTCCCAGTTGTTGTCCGCGGACAACATGCCGGTAAAAGCGAAGGGGATGTCCACATAATAACCTCCCTCTTGGGCCATGCGACCGACGCGGTGGTGGTTGATATAAGACACGTCACGCTGCGCACAGATAATCCGGTTGCAGAGTTCCGTCTGTAGGAGCCAGTTGAGGCCCATGATGTGGAGTGTCTCGGAACGCACCTCCCTCGAACTGTCGGCCAGGCCGGAGCGCAGATACTCATCGAGTTTCTCCTGACGGCGGCGCATTCGAAAGCTACCAGGATTGAAGTCATAGAGAATCACGTACACGTAACCGTCGGCCCGCTTGCATGCGAGGCCATCCTCCTGATCCACACGACCCTGGTCGACGAAATTGGTGCCGACATATTCGCCGTAGGCATGATCGATGACGTTGGTCATCTGGAATGTCGCCGAGGAGACGGTGCCCGTGCCGACCCAGTCGTCATCGAGCCAGAGCTTGGCCGTGGTGCCGGCGAAGGAGACCGACAGGCGGCGGGCCTGGAGCTCGGGGAAGAAGAACTCCCGGTCCATGCCGGGCAGCTGGACGCGCAGCGAGGACATCCAGTTGGTCGGGATCGCGTCCCAAGTTTCACCATTCGGAAAATACCCGGAGTCGATATCTCCGAACGGAGGAGCGCCGTCGGCAAGGGACGCTCCGGCGGACGGTAGGAGTCTGCGGCCGCCCAGGACCTCGGTCGTCGAGGCGTTGGGCGCATGCGCATCGATCCACGCCACGAGGTTGCTGGTGCCACGGGTCAATTCGGCACCGAGGGCAGATTCACTGAGATTTTGAACCGAATCGGCCGTCGTGGTACCCCCGGCCTGGGTAAGCAGCCCGGAACGGGTCAGGGCAGCGGCGGTCAAGATGTTGGTGCCCGCTGCAGTGGCGTAAATCTTGAAGGACGGATCCAGGGGGTAGGTGTTGCCCCCGACATCCACCTCGACCCAGACGCGCTGGAACTCGACGCCGAAGTCATCGTAGACGGCCAATGGTGCACCGCGAAGGGCGACGAACGACGCGGCATAATACGGGTCGTTCGTTTTCAGCCCGATCCAATCCATCAAGTTGGTGCCACCGTTGCCCGCCAAAGGCGCCCATTGGGGGCCAAACCGATACTGCGCCGAATAACCCGCAGCCCTCAGGAGCGAGACCAGCAGGGCGGACTGATCAAAGTCGTTGCCCCGGCCCTCAAGCAACGTGAGGTAGGCTCCCTTCTTGCAGCCGAAGTATTGCTCATAATCGATGCGGTCGCGCACGAAGGCGAAGATGCGGGCGGGGTCGTTTTCGAGGCCGCGGGCCAGGGATTGGATCTCCGGAGTGGCCTCGTCGGCGAAGTTGCCGCCGCCGGCGCCGGCCATGGCGATGACCGCGCCGCCTGGCGGGACCGCCGTCGATTTCCGAGCAACGGTTGATTTTTGGGGTTTCTTGGACTTGTCGCGGCTGATTCTGACGACTGGCAGCCCCTCTCGGTCGCTCGCGTTGTGCCAACCCGCGCCGGCGATGTTGTCGGGCCGCGTGGCTGCGTTGGAGGGGGCGCACAGCCAGAGCAGCAGGAGGAAGTGGATGGCGTTTTTCATGGGGCTTGGAGGAGGTTGCCTTCGGCGTCGTAGGTGTAGCCCGA
>JADLFH010000131.1 GCA_020845705.1 Microthrixaceae bacterium
GCCGAGACCGGCGAGCGCGAGGAGTTGGCGCCGATGACGCCCTTCGAACGCAAGATCGTCCACGACGCCGTCGCGGCGGTGGACGGGGTGCACAGCGAGAGCGAGGGCGTCGAGCCGTCGCGCCGTGTCGTCGTCCTCAGGGACTGACCCCGGACTGCACGGGCCGAGAGTTACATCGATGTAGTTCGGGCGAAGGGATGTTTCACGTGAAACAGGCCGCGCCCGACGCGCCTCCCGCGGCCACGGCGGTGTTCGGTCCGCACGTGACGACCGCCCGCCGCTACGCCGACCTACTGGCCGGTGCGGGGGTGGAACGGGGGCTGCTGGGCCCCCGCGAGGTCGATCGACTGTGGGACCGGCACATTCTCAACAGTGCCGTCGTGGCGGAGCTGATCCCGGCCGGCGCGACCGTGGTGGACATCGGAAGCGGTGCCGGCCTGCCCGGCATTCCGATCGCGGTGGCCCGGCCCGACCTGACGGTGGTGCTGGTGGAACCGCTGCTGCGCCGCAGCGATTTCCTGCGCGAGGCCATTGCGACCCTCGGCCTGGCGGTCGATGTCGTTCGCGGCCGTGCCGAGGACAAGACGGTGATCGAACGATGCGGGGGAGCGGACGCGGTGACGTCGCGGGCGGTCGCGAGCCTGGACAAGCTCGCCCGGTGGAGCGCCCCGTTGCTGCGCGACGGCGGGCAGATGCTGGCGCTCAAGGGGGACCGCGCCGACGCCGAGGTGTCGGAGAGCGGGGCTGCCGTACAAGCGGTGGGCATGACCGATCTCCGCGTGGTGAGATGTGGGGCGGAGTACCTTGAGCCCCCCACCACCGTCGTGGTCGCGCGCCGCTCCGGGCAGCCCCGCCGATCCAGTCCGCGGCGCGAGAGGAGAACGCGATGAGTGAAAGACCCAGCGATGTTTCACGTGAAACATGGGCGGGTGACGAGGCGGACACCCCGATCGGCGCCGCCGCAGAGCGGGCGATGAAGGTGCTGCACACCGCGGCCGGACAACTGCCGCGCCCGGCGCACCGGCGGGTTTTCACCGTCGCCAACCAGAAGGGTGGTGTCGGCAAGACGACCACGGCGGTGAACCTCGCCGCCGCGCTGGCGGTGCAGGGACTGAAGACGTTGGTGATCGATCTCGATCCGCAGGGCAACGCCAGCACCGCGCTGGGAATCGCCGACCGGCACTCGGGGACTCCGTCGTCGTACGAGGTGCTGCTCGGCGAGATCCCGCTTCGGCAGGCCATCCGGCAGAGCCCGCACAGCGAGCGGTTGTTCTGCGTGCCGGCCACCATCGACCTCGCCGGCGCCGAGATCGAACTCGTCAGCATGGTGGCGCGGGAGAATCGACTCCGCAACGCGCTGACCGAACTCGACGACACCGACTTCGACTACGTGTTCATCGACTGCCCGCCGTCGCTGGGCCTGCTGACCCTCAACGCGCTCGTCGCGGCACCGGAGGTTCTGATCCCGATCCAGTGCGAGTACTACGCGCTCGAGGGTGTCTCGCAGTTGATGAAGAACATCGAGATGGTCAAGGCCCACCTCAACCCGGCCCTGCGGGTCAGCACGGTGGTGCTCACGATGTACGACGGCCGGACCAAACTCGCCGACC
>JADLFH010000132.1 GCA_020845705.1 Microthrixaceae bacterium
GACGTGGTGGTCGAGCATGTCGGTTCTGCCCATACCGATGCTGAGCTGGGGATTCTGCTGGAGCGGGCCCGCCGGATCGCCACCGGTGATCAGGACGTCCTGGATTTCGAGGTTTCCGCCCGTGCGCAGCGGGTCGCCGACGTGGCGGACTGGCGCAGCGGCACGTTGACGTTGGTGTTGGCCGCCGGTGTCCCCAAAGGAGCAGTCGTTGCCCCCGGTCGCACCGCGGCCGCCAGTTCGCGGCTGCTCTATGACGTGATCGGTGCGATCTATGACTGGGTCGGATTCGACGGCGTCGGTGATGCGGTGTTCCGGGACTTGGTGATCGCCCGGATCGTGGAACCAACCAGCAAGGTCGACTCGTTACGGGTGCTGGCCGATCTCGGTGCAGAAGTCATTTCCTACAAAACAATTCAGAGACATCTGGGCAAGGCCGCCACCGGCAAGTACCGCGATATGGTGGCCGCCCGCTGCTTTGAGCACGCCGCGAACTGGGGCGCGCTGAGCTTGTTGTTATATGACGTCACCACGTTGTACTTCGAGGCCGAGAGCGAAGATGAGCTGCGCAAGGTCGGCTACTCGAAGGAGCGCCGCGTCGATCCGCAGATCGTGGTCGGCCTGTTGGTCGATCGCACCGGGTTCCCGCTGGAAATCGGCTGCTTTGCGGGCAACACCGCCGAGACCACCACTTTGGTGCCGATCATCACCGCCTTCGCCGAGCGCCACGACCTGAGCTCCACCCCGATCGTCGTCGCTGCCGAATCCGGCATACTCTCAGCGGGCAATCTCACTGCCCTCGATGAGGCTGGTCTGGGTTTCATCGTCGGATCCCGCAGCGTGAAGGCCCCGATCGATCTGGAATCGCACTTTCATTGGAACGGTGATGTTTTCACCGACGGGCAGATCATCGACACCGTCACGCCCCGGCACGCCAGAAGCAAGGTCACCGACACCGCCCACCGGGCTGAGCCGGTCTGGAACCCGAGACCGACACCGCAGCGTGGCGGGCGATCTGGGCCTACTCGGCCAAACGTGCCCGCCGCGACCAGAAAACCCTCTACGCCCAGGAGGCCCGGGCACGGGAGGTCATCAACGGCGAACGCACCGTCAA
>JADLFH010000133.1 GCA_020845705.1 Microthrixaceae bacterium
AGATCAGGCGCCGCGGCAGCAGCCCCCCGCTCTTTGCCAGCGCGCCGAAGGCCCGGGCCTCGGCGCCTTCGCGGATGGCGTGCTCGCGGCGTTCGATGGCATCGGTGTCCAACGCCTCGGGCCGGTCCATGACCAGGTAGTTGCGAATGATGGCGTAGACGAACTGCGGCCGGTCGCGCAGCGAATACTCCTCCAGTTTCAGCTCGTTCATGCAGCGGAAACCGTAGCGGTCGAGGTACTCGCGGAAGAGCGCGTTGAACTCGGCGAAGCGTGGGTCGGCCGGCACCTCCGCCGCCAGGGCCTCGGCGGAGCGTTCGCGGATCAGCCGGCGCAGTTCGGGGTTCTTCTCCGCCAGGGCGGCGAGGCGAAGCAGCATCCTGGGCGGCTGGGTGCTTTCGATACCGCCCTCGCCGCAGATCAGGTCGTTTTGGAGCGACCCGGCGGCGTCGCCGCACCAGGAGTGACAGAGCTTCTTGAGCGTGCCGTAGAAGATCATCACATAGAAGTCGTTGATGATCGGCGCGCGCCAGTTCCACAGCAGTGCGTCCTCCATCTCGCGGTAGAGCTTCATCAGCTCATGCGGCGGCAGGGCGCGGAAGTCGAGCCGCTCCCAGCGGCGGTAGTGGTCATCGAAATGCCGCTGGAAGTCATCCGCGAGCCGGCGGATGCGCCGGAAGTTCCACAGCGTCCGCAGCACGAGCCGCACCAGTGCCGGCAGTTCGACGAACCAGCGCCGCGCGAACGAGACCGGCCGCGCCTCGTCCTTGAGTTCCGCCGGCTCCTTCAGCCCCATCATGGACTCCATGAAGGTCTTGTTGTACTCGAAGCCTGGGAAGAGCCGGATCAGCCGGTACCAGTTCAGCAGGTTGTAGTACACCTGGCCACGGAACAGGCCGAGCATGTTCTCGAAAACCACACGGTTCCGGTGGACCACGGCCGGCCGGATGCCCATGACCTCCGCAAAGCAGTGGTAGACAATGGTGTAGGCGCGGCGGATGAAGCTGAAGGTCATCGGCGTGGTGACGCCGGAGTAGCTCTCGACGATGTTCGAGTTGTCCCAGACCAGCGGGTTGCCGGCGGCGGGCCCGTACTCGGCGGCAGTCGTCACCGGGCGCGCCTGGAGGATGTGGATCTGGCCTGCGGCGTCGACGCCGAACTCGATGTCCTGTGGCCGGCCAGAGCGCCGCTCGATCTCCATGCCGTGAGCGGCCAGCGCCCGTACCTGCCCCGGAGTCAGGCTGGGTTGGCGCCGACGCGGCGGCGGCACCTCAACCTTGCGGAGTCCGCCGAGCGCCGCGTCCGCGGGCACCATCATTTCCGTCTTGTCGGCCAGCGTCTCGCGCACGTCCAGCGTCTTCTTCGCCACCACGAAAGTGTCGGCATCGAGCCCGCCGCTGACCAGGCCTTCGCCGGCGCCCCAGAGGCTGCTGATGGTGATCTCCTGGACACTGCCGGAGACCGCGTTCACCGTGAACATCACGCCGCTGGCTGCCGCATCCACCATGCGCTGGATGACAACTCCGACCGCAACGCCGTCGAGCGGCAGTCCCTTGCTCAGGCGGTACGCCACGGCGCGTTCGTTGTAAGCCGAG
>JADLFH010000057.1 GCA_020845705.1 Microthrixaceae bacterium
ACCAGGAACCCGATCCGACAACGTCTTGGAAATCGCCGCCGTCAACGTCGTCTTCCCATGATCGATATGACCCATCGTCCCCACATTCACATGCGGCTTCGTACGCTCAAACTTGGCCTTCGCCATGGGACTTCTTCCTCCGTATTTGGCGTCGAACGACGCCTTGGTAACTGTTCGAACTGGTAGCGGCGGTCGGACTCGAACCGACGACCCCTCGATTATGAGCCGAGTGCTCTCACCGACTGAGCTACGCCGCCACGCGTGGTCGCCTGGCCGGGGCTGGGTGACCAGCGAGCCCCCTGTCAGAATCGAACTGACGACCTTTTCCTTACCATGGAAACGCTCTGCCGACTGAGCTAAGGGGGCGCGAACGCACAAGGCCGAGGCCTTGACGACCGGCGGGCACTCTAGCAGCACTGCCGTCGACCCCCTCATTTCGGGGCGACTGATCGGCTTGTCGGGGAAGCCACTCAAGTTTTCGCGAGCCATCTGCCGACAAGGACCGCGATGCACTTCGAACGGCTGGTCATCGAGGCGGGCGACAACACCTTCACCCTCGACCTGCACCCACGGCTCACCGTCATCGGTGGCGTGGGGCGGATCGAGCGCGAGGGGTTGATCACCGAGCTCATAGGTTCACTCGGCGCCGGGCGCGACGGCGTCCACTTGGAGTTGGTCGCCGACAGCGGCGCCCGCTTCGCGGTGTTCCGCCCCCGAAGTTCACGCCACCGCGTGGTGGACGTGGACTCCGCACTCGACGTCACCTCCGAGTTCTCCGACGGCGACGGTCGCATCGACCTGTTGGGGCGTGCAGGGCTCGATGCGCGATCGGCCCGCGAGGTGATGCGCTTCGGACAATCAGACCTTGTAACCACCCGTGAACGCGACCTGACCATCGCCCGACTTGCGCAGGTGAACCAGAACGAGCTGTGGGTGGCGGCCGAGGCACTGCGGCTCGCTCAGCGCCGACTCGACGACGAGGCCGCGGCGGTGGGGTCGTCGGCCGAGGACGCCGAGGTGATCGAGCGCATCGAAGAGCGCCACGCCGAGTTCGAACAGGCGCAGGCACACCTTGAGCGCTACCGCAAGCACACCTTCGTGGTGTCCGCTCTCGCCGCGTTGGGAGTGGTACCCGCAGTGCTGACCCTGGGGTTGCTGGCCGCGGTTCCGCTGATGGTCGTTGCGGCGGCATCGACGCTCTTGTCGATCCACATGTGGAGGAAGTACGACCGGGCGCAGGTGGCCGAGGAGGAAGCGCTGGCCGCGGCCGGAGCACAGTCGTACCTGGGCTTCCACCTGCAAAGGGTCAACGGGCTCCTCTCGAGCGACCAGGCACGCAAACGTCTCATGCAGGCCTCCGAGGAACACCGGGAGGCACAGAAGCGCTGGCAGGTGATCGCGGGCGAAGTCGAGCTGAACTGGGCGCTGGCGAACCGCAGCGAGATCACCAGCGCCGTCAAGTTGCGCCAGGAGGTGGTGAGCCTCGGGATGACCCACGGCGGCACCGAGGCCGCCGAAGGCGAACGGACCGCCGCGCTCGCTCAGGCCATCGTGAGCCGCCTCAACGAGCTGCGCACCCTCGGCCCCGGCGGCGAGAGCTTCCCGGCGCTGTTGGACGAGCCCTTCGCGGCCGTCGAGGACTCGATCACCCCGTCGCTGGTCGAGCTGTTGGTCCGCTCCTCCCAGCACCAACAGATCGTGCTGTTCACCGAGGACGACGCCGTTTGCCAGTGGGCGCGGCTCGAGGCGATGACCGGCGCGATCGGACTGGTTGAACCGGCGGTGAGCTCCCAGCGTGAAGCCGAGGTCGTGCAACTGCCCGCATGACCGTTAGCGTCGGTCGGCGATGCTGCTACGGGCCGCAACCGTCGACGACGCCGAGGCGATAGCGGCGATCTACAACACCGAGGTCGAGACCTCCACGGTGACCTTCGATCTGGTTGCCCGCAGCATCGACGAGCAACGCCACTGGATCCTCGACCGCTCCGGCGCCCACGCCGTGGTGGTCGCCACCACCGACGACGGCAACGAGGTTGTCGGCTTCGGATCGCTCTCGCCCTACAAGGATCGACCCGCCTACGCCACCACCGTGGAGGACTCCGTCTACGTCCACCGTGACCACCAGGGCGAGGGGGTGGGGCGAAGCGTGCTGAGCGAGCTGATCCGCCTCGCCGAGGTCCACGGGTTCCATGCGATCATCGCCCGCATCGTGGGCGGCAACCCCAACTCGATCGGCCTGCACTCCTCCCACGGCTTCCACGTCATCGGACGCGAACGGGAAGTGGGCCGCAAGTTCGGGCGCTGGCTCGACGTGGTGGTCATGGAACGGCTGGTGAGCGCGCCGTGGGACCGACGGGCTCACCGCAATCACTGAACCGAGTCCAGCGCTCGCGACACAGTTCGGGCACTGTCGTGACATGTCCGTCGCGAAGCGCCATCACGCGCCTAGCGTCGCGCCGTTGGCCCACGGCAGCCGCCTCGGTTCCCACAGCGCAACCAATCCGAAAGGCACGTGTATGCAGAAGAGAAGATGGATCGCGGCTCTTGCGCTCCTGGCAAGCCTCAGCCTCGTGGCTGTGGCGTGTGGGGACGACAAGGAGGGCGACTCCGGCACAGGAGACGAAACCACCACCACCGCGGCCGACTCCGGGGGCGGCGAAGGCGGCGGGACGTTGAGCGGCATGAAGGGCACGGCACCCCTCGTCGACCTCGGCGACGAGTTCAAGAACAGGTTGAAGTCGATCGACTCGAGCCTGTCCGACTACACCTACGCGGCTGAGTCCTACGACGCGGCCATCGTGGTCTCTCTCGCTGTCGCGGAGGCGGAGACCGACGGGATCGGCTACGCCGAGAAGATCAACGGCATCACCCGTGGGGGCGAGAAGTGCACCGACTTCAAGGCCTGTAGCGACCTGATAGCCGACGGCAAGGACGTCGACTACGACGGCGCATCGGGACCGCTGGAGTTCTCGGGCAACGGCGAGCCCACCAAGGCCTCCTACGGAATCATGCAGTTCGGCACGAGCGGCTGTGACAAGGTCACGACCAAGTCCGGCACCGCGCTCAAGGAGTGCATCGACGACGACAAGACCGAGTTCGTCACCGCTGACGCTCCCAAGTCGGCCGACGTTCCCCAGGTTCCCGTGGAGGGCGACCGCAAGGGCGACGGCGTGCTGAAGATGGGCACGCTGCTGCCGAAGACGGGTTCGCTGGCCTTCCTCGGCCCGCCGGAGTTCGCCGGCGTGCAGCTCGCCATCAAGGAGATCAACGACGCGGGCGGCGTGTTGGGCAAGCCGGTCGAGTACGTCGAAGGCGACTCGGGCGACACCGACAACAAGGTGGCCCCGACCACCGTCGCGACCCTGTTGGGCCAGAACGTCGACGTGATCATCGGCGCCGCTTCGTCGGCGGTTTCGCTGTCGGTGGTCGACTCGATCATCACGGCTGGTGTGGTGATGTTCTCTCCGGCGAACACGTCGAAGAAGCTGTCCACCTACGCGGACAAGGGCCTGTACTTCCGCAACGCCCCCTCCGACATCCTCCAGGGCCAGGTGCTCGCCGACCAGATCATCGCCGACGGCAACTCCAACGTGTACATCCTGGCGATGAACGACGACTACGGCACGGGCCTCGCGGAAGACCTGAAGGCAGGTCTCGATGGCGGTGGAGCCACCGTCTTGGGGACCAAGGTCTACGACCCGAAGGCCGCCGACTACAGCGCCGAGGTGCAGGCGGCCAAGGACGCCGATCCCGACGCCATCGCCCTGATCGGCTTCGACGAGTCGTCCAAGATCCTGGCCAAGGCCGCCGAGCAGGGTCTGGATCTCTCGATCTTCTACGGCGTCGACGGCAACATGGGCAACGCCCTGGCCGAGAACTTCGAGACCGGCAAGTAGCCCGGACCGCTACAAATACCGCACTGGCGAAGGGGTCGGACCTGGTGGTCCGGCCCCTTCCCGCGTCAGGTGTCGAGGTGGCCCTCGGCCTCGGCTTCGCGGGCCTTGGCGAGGGTGCCCAGGTAAAGCTCGATGACCTTCGGGTCGTTCAACAGGTCACGGCCGGTGCCTTCATAGGCGTTGGTGCCCTGGTCCAACACGAACGCCCGGTCGCACACCTGGAGGCAGCGCGCGGCGTTCTGCTCGACGATCACGATCGAGACACCCACGCCGTTGATCTTGCGGCAGTTCAGGAACACCTCGTCCTGGAACGCCGGCGAAAGACCCGCGGAAGGCTCGTCCAACAACAGCACCGACGGGTCCATCATCAGCGCCCGGCCCATGGCCACCATCTGGCGTTCGCCTCCCGAAAGCGACCCGGCCTGCTGGTTGGCCCGCTCCCCCAGCCGCGGGAACAGGTCGATGACCACCTCCCAGCGCTCGGCGACGACCGATGGCTTGAGGAACGCCCCCATCTCCATGTTCTCCCGCACGGTGAGGGCACCGAAGACGTTCTCGGTCTGGGGGACGAAGCCCACGCCCTTGCTCACCAGCTCGTGTGCCTTCAGCGAGGTGATGTCCTCGCCGCGCAGCGAGACGGTGCCCGAGCGGACCGGGATGAGCCCGAAGAGCGACTTGAGGAAGGTTGACTTGCCGGCACCGTTGGGACCGATGATGCCCACCATCTCACGGTCGAAGAGCCGCAACGAACAGCCGTTGAGGATGTTCACCTCGGGCACGTAGCCGGCCACGAGGTTGTCGGCGACGAGGAGCGGCTCGGCAGCGGTCACGACTCACCTGCCAGGCCGCCGGAGAGCTCGGCTCCGTGGTGGGTACCGAGGTATGCGTCGATGACCGCCACGTTCGAGCCGATCTCCGCGGGCGTGCCCTCCGCGATGATGCGGCCCTCGGCCATCACGACCACCCAGTCGCTGATGTCGAAGACCATGTCCATGTCGTGTTCGACGAAGATCACCGACCGCCCCTCGTCGCGCAACGTCTTGACGTGTCCGAGAAGCGACTGCTTGAGGGCGGGGTTCACCCCGGCCATCGGCTCGTCGAGCATCAACAGCTCGGGGTCGGTCATCAACGCCCGGGCCATCTCCAACAACTTCCTTTGGCCACCAGACAGCGACGCCGCGAACTCCTCGCGCATGTGATCCAACTTGAAACGTTCCAACAACGCGTCGGCACGCGCGGTGATCTCCCGCTCCTGGGAACCCCACATGCTCGACAGCGCCCCGAGGAAGGTCTCGCCCCGCTGGCCCTGCGCGCCGAGACGCATGTTCTCGATGACCGTCAACTTGGTGAGGGCCTTGGTGAGCTGGAACGTGCGCACCATCCCCCGGCGAGCCACCTTGTAGGGGGCCACTCCGTTGAGGATCTGCCCGTTGAAGGACCAGGTGCCTTCCTGGGGTTGGTCGAAGCAGCTCAACAGGTTGAAGAACGTGGTCTTGCCGGCGCCGTTGGGCCCTATCAACGCGGTGATGGCGCCGCGCTGGAACTCCACGTGGCCCACGTTCACCGCGGTGACCCCGCCGAATCGTCGCACCATGCTGTCGGCCACGAGAACCGGGTCGGGCTTTGCCACGCCGATCTCACGAGCCACGCCGGCCAGCGCGGCAGGGCCACTTCGGGTGTCGGGTGGGGCCTCTGGTGACGCTTGGGCGTGTTCAGCCATCGAGCTCGATCTCCCTGCGATCCCCGAAGATGCCCTGGGGACGGAACACCACCAACAGCATCAGCACGAGGCCCAGCAGGAGGAACGGCACGATGCCCGCCTGCACGTCGTCCATGATCGATGTGGGGAGCAGCTCGGCCTTGGCCATCTGGCCGGCGGTGACCTGCATGAAGGTGAAGAACCCGTAGAAGATCATGCCGCCCACGATCGGCCCACCGACGCGCGCCGCACCTCCGAGGATCAATGCGGTGTAGGCGATGAAGGTGGCCTTGGTGCCGAAGTCGTCGGGGGTCGCCAGGTTCTGGTACAGCGCCAACACCACACCGCCCGCCGCGCCCATCAACGCACCCAGCACCAGCGACTGCATCTTGTAGGAGAACACGTTCTTGCCCAGCGAGCGCACCGCGTCTTCGTTCTCACGGATCGAGCGCAGCACACGACCCCACGGACTGCGCATCAGCAGGAACGTGAGGACGGCTGCGATCACCACCAGCGCCCAGCCGACGAGCATCACCCACAGGTCTTTGCCCAGATACTCGAAGGGCCCGAACTGGTAGCGGTAGCCGTTGGAGAACGGGTTGGCGTCATAGAAGCTCCGGGCGAATCCGTTCATACCGGAGTTGCCGCCGGAGAAGTCCTCGAGGGCCTCGGAGCGGAACACGATGCGAAGGATCTCCGACGCGGCAATGGTGACGATGGCGAGGTAGTCGCCGCGCAGGCGCAACGTGGGGATTCCCAACAGGAGGGCGAAGACCACGGTTGCCAGCACCGACACCAACAACCCGACCCACAGCGGGAAGCCGAACCCGCCGGCGGACTCGGGGGCGCTGGCGATGGCCATGCCGTAGGCGCCGGTGGCCATGAACCCGGCCTGGCCGAAGTTCAACAGCCCGGTGTAGCCGTAGTGCAGGTTGAGTCCCTGTGCACCGAGCACGTAGAAGACCGCCAGCGGACCGAAGATCGCGGAGACCGTCTGTGTGGTGATGAATCCCCAGTCCATCTAGCCCACCCTCTCCCGCCGGCCGAACACACCCTGAGGCCGGAACAACAACACCATCACCAGGATGGCGAGGGCACCCACGTTCTTGAGCGACGGGGTGATCCACAACGTGGACATCTGGATCGCGATGCCCAACACGAAACACCCTGCCGCGGCGCCGAAGCTGGTGCCCAACCCGCCCAGGGTGATTCCGGCGAACATCAACAGCAACAGGTTGGAGCCCTGCTGGAACTGGACCTGCTGGTCGAGGGAGTTCAACACGCCGCCCAGGCCCGCAAGCGCGCTGCCCATGATCCACACCAACAGGATCACGCGGTCGCAGTTGATACCCGACGCCGAGGCCAGAGGCCCGTTGTCGGCGACGGCACGCATGGCTTTTCCGAATCGCGCCTTCTGGAGGAACAGGGCCACACCGCCCAACACGGCGACCGACAACACGATGGTGGCGACCACCCGAGGCGGCACGTTCGAGTTGCCGAGCGTGAAGAGCGGCTCCTGGATGGCGTACTGGCTGTATGGCCTGGAGCGGGCGCCGTAGACGTACTGGTAGAGGTTCACCAACAGCAGCGACAGGCCGAAGGACACGGTCATCATCCCGAACGCGCCGGAGCGACGGCGACGCAGCGGCCCCCACAACCCCAATTCCTGCACGGCACCGAACGCCCCGGCAAGAACGGTGGCGAGCAGCGCCGCGGGGATCACACCCCAGCCGGCCTCCTGGTTCAGGAACCACGTGACCAACGCGCCGAACATGACCATCTCGCCGTGCGCGAAGTTGGTGAACTGGGTGGTGCCGTAGATGAGCGACAGCCCGACGGCACACATGGCGATGATCAGGCCGAGCCGAACGCCGTCGAGCAGGGTGGCCGGCAGCTTGTCCCAGGTGCCGACCACCTTCCGGGTGTCCTTGCCGAATGGGAAGATCAGCGGCTTCTGTTGGTTGGGCAGCACCGAGAAGCTGAGCCTGGTCTTCGACGCGTCGGTGAGCTTGACGCCCTCGGGCAGCGAGTCGGTCTGCAACTCGGCGGTGTATCGACCCGGGCCGGGCAACTTCAGCGCGTACTTGCCGTCGTCGTCGGAGGTGGCGGTGCCCACCTTCTTGCCGCCCTCGTC
>JADLFH010000134.1 GCA_020845705.1 Microthrixaceae bacterium
AAAAGCGGGCCAGGGGGAGTTGCTCATTTCGACTGAGAAACTTGGAGTCGGCTGGGACGAGACGATCCTCGGCGATATTACGATTCAAGTTCGCGCTGGAACGACCACCGCGGTTACCGGTCCCAATGGGGTAGGCAAGACCACTTTGGCGCTCACCCTCGCGGGTTTACTGGAACCGAAGGCGGGCAAAGTCATTGCGGAGGCGACCCTTCGATCTGGCATCGGTTCGGATCCAATTAGTTGGAGATCACGCGAACTCATCGGACGAATCGGTACCGTGTTTCAAAACCCGGAACATCAATTTTTGAAGCAATCCGTCCGAGAAGAGGTGGCGGTCGGGCCGATGTCGCTAAAGTTACCTGCGGCCGAAATCGCATTGCGTTGCGATGAACTTCTTGAACGACTGAGACTTGCCCACCTTGCGGATGCAAATCCGTTCAGTCTTTCAGGCGGTGAGAAACGACGCCTTAGCGTTGCCACAGTTCTTGCCTCGAAACCGAAACTGATGGTTTTGGATGAGCCAACGTTCGCGCAGGATCAACGGTCATGGCTTGAGTTGGTCTCACTACTAGACGGACTCGTCAGCGAAGGGTCAGCAATTCTGGCGTCGACTCACGATCGGTTCTTTGTCGACGCATTGGCGGATTCAGAGGTCCCTTTGCGAAGAAACGATTCCCAGAATGTCTAGTCGGTTCGATTTGGTGAATCCGGTAGCGAAGCTTGCCGCGGCGTTGCTGATCGCGGTGTGTTTGGTTCCAACGATCGATTGGGTCTCATCCGGCGTTGCATTGCTTTTGGAATTGATCGTCATCCCATTTCTTGGACTCGGTTGGCGTAGGTTCTGGATTCGCACAATCGCTGTTTGGATCGCGGCCCCGCTAACAGCGGTGACGATTGCGCTTTACGGACAGACATCCGGGCAGATCTATTTTGAGTGGTTCATCGTGCGGATAAGTGATGGTTCGATCGAACTCGCAATCGCAACGGCGCTGAGGATTCTCGCAATTGGGTTACCATCGGTCGCGCTATTCGTGACAATTGACCCGACCGATCTGGCCGATGGTTTAGCGCAAACTTGGCGGCTTCCGAGTCGCTTCGTGCTTGGCGCGCTCGCCGGCCAACGGTTGGTCGGACTGTTTGTTTCGGATTGGCGTTTCTTGAATCTTGCAAGGCGGGCTCGCGGTGTTGCCGATTCTGGTCGAATTCGTCGCATCCTGGGTCTCGTGTTCGCAATGTTGGTGCTTGCGATT
>JADLFH010000058.1 GCA_020845705.1 Microthrixaceae bacterium
CAACGATCCGACGGGTGGAACTCTTCGACGCTCCGGTGGCCGGCCTAGGCTTGCTGAGGGGCGTACACTTGCCGTCATGAGCGATGCGTCACGGGCTCCCGAAGCGCCGGTGCTCGACGTTGACCACGCTCACGGAGATCTCCCCAGTTCTGCTCACTGAAATTCCCCACCTCTGACCATCCACCTTTCGGGGTGGGGCTCCTTCCGATGCTGACGGTTCCGACACCTGCCAGCGACCGGGAGGAGACCCCGCTCGATGTTGACATCAGAGGAAGACATGGAGATTTCATCGTTGAGGAAGCGGGGCTGGTCGATCTCGGCCATCGCCCGTCACACGGGCCGGGACCGCAAGACGGTCCGGGCCTATCTGTCCGGTCAGCGTGAGCCGGGCGTGCGTGTCGTGGCCGAGGACGATCCGTTCGATCGGGTCGAGCCGTATGTGCGTCAGCGGCTGAAGGACGATCCGCATGTGCGGGCGACGGTGTTGTTCGCCGAGGTTGGCGGGCTCGGTTACGGGCGGGCGTATCCGACGTTCACCCGGCAGCTGCGCGATCGGGGCCTGCGGCCGCATTGTGAGGCGTGCTCGTCGTCGAACGGGCGGGCCCATGTGGACATCGAGCATCCCGCGGGTGAGGAACTGCAATGGGACTGGCTGGAGCTGGACGAGACACCGTGGGGTGACAAGGCGTTCGTATTGGTCGGCGCGCTGTCGCATTCGGGCAAGTTCCGGGTGTGGTTCTCCGACGCCGCCGATCAGGCCCATCTCGTGGTCGGGATCGATGAGGTGTTGCGCCGCTTCGGCGGCACCGCGAAGCGGTGGCGGGTCGATCGGATGGCCACCGTCATCAAGCCGGGCACGAACGAGGTGCAACGTTCGTTCGTGCCGGTGGCCAAGCACTACGGCGTGACCGGGGTGGATCCGTGCCCGCCGCGTCATGGCAACCGCAAAGGGGTGGTGGAGAAGGCGATCGATTACCTCACCCAGTCGTGGTGGCGCACCGCCCGCGTCAGATCACCCGCCGAGGCGCAGGCCAGCGCCGATCGGTTCTGTGTCGACGTCGCCGACGCCCGTCGCCGCGGCGACGTGACCGTCGGTGAGCTCGCCGACACCGAGACACTGCTCGGGTTGCCGGCGGCGCCGTTCCCGGCCGAAGTCGTGGTGGTGCGCACGGTGGCGGCGAACGCGTTGGTGTCGTTGTGGGGCAACCGCTACTCGGTCCCACCCGGCCTCGTCGGCGGCCACGTCCAGGTCCGTTGGCGCCTCGGCGTCGAGACCGCCGACTTCCACGCCGGCGGCGTCCGCGTCACGACACATCGCTTGGCGCCACGTGGGGCGCAACGCACCGTGCGGCTGCCTGAGCACACCGCGGCGTTGGAGAACGTGGTGCTGGCCCGCTTCAACACCGCCCAGCCGTGTCGCCGCAAACTGAACAGGCCGCCGTCGGACACGGCGTTGGCGTTGGCCGCCGAGCTGCTCGGTGACCGCGGCGTCGACCCGATCATCGACTTGGACATCTACCGCCAGATCACCGAGGACGACACCCCATGAGCGCCGCCGACTCGCTCTATCAGCAGCTGCGTTCCCACCTCGCCTACCTCAAGCTGACCGCAGCGGCCGAAGCGCTGCCCACACAGCTCGATGAGGCGATGAAGACGAAGGCGACCCATACCGAGTTCCTGCACCAGCTCCTCGCCGTCGAGGTCACCGCGGTCGAGGCCCGCCGCCACGCCGGACTGTTGCGCTTCGCCAACTTCCCCGCCCCATGGCGGCTCGACGACTTCGACTTCACCGCCCAACCCTCCATCGACCCGGCCCTGATGCGCGATCTGGCCACCTGCCGCTACACCACCGACGGCACCAACGTGTTGTTCATCGGGCCGCCCGGTGTCGGCAAGACGATGCTCGCCATCGCTTTGGGCCACGCCGCCGTCGACAACCGGCTGCGCACCTACTACACCACCGCCGCCGACCTCGCCGCCCGCTGCCGCAAAGCCGCCATCGAAGGCCGCTGGGCCACCACCATGCGCTTCTTCAACGGACCGGCCGTGCTCATCGTTGACGAGCTCGGCTACCTCCCGAGGCCCGCCGAGCACGCCAACGCCCTGTTCCAAGTCATCTCCCAGCGATATCTGCGTGGCAGCATCATCTTGACCACCAACCGTGGCGTCGGGTCGTGGGGGGAGATCTTCTCCGACACGACCATCGCCGCGGCCATGTTGGACCGGCTCCTGCACCGCTCCGTCGTCATCAACATCACCGGCGACAGCTACCGCATGCGCACCCACCGCGCCCGCGCCGAAGCCACCCGCAAAGCGCTCAACCCATGAACCCGCCGACACCCGCCGCCGGGCCGGCAGACCCCGCCACCAGAACCCCGTGCGTTACGATGTCCGTTACGATACGTTGCCCAGTCTGCGGAGATCCCTTCGCCGTTGCCGGCCGCCGCCGCTACTGCTCCAACGCCTGCCGGCAAGCCGCCTGGCGCCTCCGTCGCGCCACCCCACCCCAACCGGCCAGCCGTCTCCCCAAGAGCGTCATCGTCTACCAGTGCCCGAACTGCGAAACCCGCTACCTCGGCGAGCAACACTGCCCCGACTGCAACACGTTCTGCCGGCGCCTCGGCCCCGGCGGACCCTGCCCCCACTGCGACGAACCCATCACCATCACCGACCTCACACCATGACCACCACGAGGAGGCCGACACCTACAATCCACCCAACCAGGTGAGGAATTTCGACGAGCAACCCTGGGGAATTTCAACGAGCGGCGGCAACGTCATTGACGATGGGCTCTCGGACGAGGAGATCGCCGCGCGCACGCTCGCGTGGATCGAGGAGCTGCGCTCCAAGCCGCCAGTTCGCACGCCAGAGACGGCGGCCGAGGCGCTCGACCACCTGTACGCCTACGGCGATCTGTGACCTCGGCCGTCCTCGGCGCTTCGGCGGCGGTCGAACTCATCACGCGCACCGAGATCGGGTTGGAGATCGCCGAGCTGATCG
>JADLFH010000135.1 GCA_020845705.1 Microthrixaceae bacterium
CGGGCGCGTGGGGACAGGATCGACGTGTCCAAGACCGCGAAATCGTGGGCCTTCTGGGCGAGGTGTTCCATTCTCCAAACGCAAGCAATCGACACCGGGCGCCCAGGAACGGGCGCGTGGGGACAGGATCGAGGTGTCCAAGAGCTGGAAATCGCTGCCCTTCCAGGCGAGGTGTTCCATTCTCCAAACGCAACCAATCGACACAGCTCCGCGCCGCCGCCGACCGGCGCACAACCCGCTCTGGTGAGTCGACGACGCCAGGCAAGTCCGGGTACCCGCATGATGTTCGCCAAGGGCCGACCGCCCCCACCGTCGTCGCTGCGAACGTCCCCGACACGGGCGCCTTCCGATCGTCGACCCGGACGCGAGCAATGCTCCCGTCGCTCGCGCGAGAAGAGCGGCTCGGGCTCTGGGCTGGCGGTAGCGGTGCTCTACGTCTAAGGCGCGCGCATGCGGTCGGTCGTGTCGCAAGTGTCGCCTTCCGTGCGTGGCGATGTCGTGCCGCGAATCGTCGCCGCGCCGCGCGCCGCGGGTGCGCGCAAGCTCGGTTGCCTCGAAGAGCTGGCCTTTCGCCTCGGGCACGTGACGAACGACGATTTGCGGCGAATCGCGAAGGGGTATCCCGCGAGCGCATACCGAGCGCACCTGCTGGAAGTCGCCGATGGCTGACCGCGACGGCTCCGGCGTCTGGCGAGTCACCCCCACGGGGTGATGCGTGCACGTGCGCGCCGTAGGAGCATGTGCCGGCGTCTCCGACCGATTTCGCGCCGGCCGAGGAAACACGCTTGACCGTGGACGCCTGCTGCCCGAGTGTCGATTGACGTGTGCTCACCGTCGCCCGGCTTCGGGCGGTCGAGCGGAAGCAGGGGAATCGTCGATGCACTGGCACTCTGATTGCGTCGTTCGTTCGTTCGTTCGTTCGTTCTCGCTACCTGCGTCTTCGCGCTGAGCGCGTGTGGTGAGTCCGATTCGCCACGCGCACCGGCGGCGAGATCCGCCGCGGCGCTGACGACGACCACGCTCACGCCGACGCTCGATCTATTCGTGAAGAGCGGGAGC
>JADLFH010000059.1 GCA_020845705.1 Microthrixaceae bacterium
CCTGCCGATCCGCCCTGCCGATCCGTCCTGCCGATCCGCCCTGCCATGGTCCGCCCCTAGGCTCACGGCCATGGCCGGCACCGATCGTCCGATCCTCATCGCCCCTTCCGTCCTCCCAGCCGATTTCTCCCGCCTCGGTGAGGAAGTGATCGCACTGGAGAAGGCGGGAGTCGACCGGATCCAGTGGGACGTGATGGACGGGCGGTTCGTCCCCAACCTGACGTTCGGACCCGATGTCATCGCTTCCACCCGGGATCTGGTGACCGTGCCCTTCGAGGCGCATCTCATGGTCGAACAGCCCGATGAGCCGGCCTTGCGCTATGTGGAGGCGGGTTGCAGCCTGCTGATCGTGCATGCCGAAGCCTGCACACACCTGCACCGGACCCTCGGCCACATTGCAGAACTGGGCGCCACCGCCGCCGTGGCACTCAACCCGTCGACTCCCCCCGAAGCCATCCGTCACGTACTCGACCTCGTCGGGTTGGTGCTGGTGATGACGGTCAACCCGGGATTCGGCGGCCAGGCGTACATCGCCACGATGGAGCCCAAGATCCGCACCATCCGGAACTGGATAGTCGAGGGGGGCTACGACATCGACCTCGAAGTGGACGGAGGCATCGGACCCACCACCGCGGCCGGCGCGACCGCCGCCGGCGCCAACGTGCTCGTGGCCGGCAGCGCCCTGTTCCGCGACCCGGCGGGACTGAAACACGCCACCGACGAGATCCGCGCAGTCGGGACCGAGGCCGCCCGCTCGTGAGAGCCCGCCACGCGGCGTTGGTCGCGGTGTCGTTGTCGACCGTCCTGCTGCTCGGGTGCAGCCACGACGCCAAGGTGGAGTTCTGTGACGACCTGCGCGACACCTACCGCCTCACGGAGTTACGGGAAGCGATCGATCGCAACGACACTGCAACGATCGAGAAATCCCTCCAGGACCTGAAGGACCTGGCCGACGATGCCCCCGAGGCGATCACCATCGACCTCCACATAGTTGTGAACACTGTGATCGACACTGTTCGGAGCGTCACCGGAGCATCTGGACCAGGCGGTGAAACGCTGCCACCGGACCTCGGAAAGCTCAACGCCGCCCTCGCGACTGTTGCGAAAAGTTCTCAACACGTCGCGGACTATGCCGATCAGGAGTGTGAGCTAAAGCTGACCAGATGACGATTCGTCACCCAACTGCAATGTAAGGTACGGTTCGTCAACTCGCTCAGCGTCGCGATCGACCCCCCTGGAGAGCACGGCGATGTCTTCCCCATCCCCCACCGCAACGACCGCCCGCGGCATCCGGATCATTCTGGGACTCCTGGCAGCGTTGCTGTTGTCAGCAGGAACGGCCGCATGCAACAAGGAGCAGCGCCCGCTGGAGGCCTTCTTCTACGCAAACCAGGAACGCACCGAGCGCAACCTGGGCGTGTTGCGGTGGGATGACGAGCTGGCGACCAAGGCTCAGCAGTGGGCGAACAGGCTTGCCCAGAGCGGCACGCTGGCGCATTCCACCCTCACCGACGGGGTCACCGGCGGATGGAACCGCCTCGGCGAGAACGTGGGATCCGGCGGAGACGTCCACAACGTCCATGACGGATTCATGAACTCCCCCGACCATCGTGCCGCCATCCTCGGCAACTTCGACCGAGCGGGTATGGGCGTGGTCGAGCGCGGCGGCAAGGTGTGGGTCGTGCAGGTCTTCGAAGGCTGAAGCAGGGCCGGCCCGGCCTCAGCCCATCTGACCTCGACGGGTGATCACCTTGTCGATGATGCCGTATTCCCGGGCCTCTTCGGCGGTGAACCAACGGTCCCGGTCGGAGTCCTTGTGGATCTGTTCCACATTCTGTCCGGTGTGCTGGGCGATGCGCTCGGCGAGCATCTGCTTGATGTAGGCCATCTGCTCGGCCTGGATCTTGATGTCCGCCGCCTGACCCTGGAAGCCACCGGAAGGCTGGTGCATCATGATCCGCCCGCTGGGGAGGCTGTAGCGCTTGCCGGGCGCTCCAGCACACAGCAGGAACTGACCCATGGACGCCGCGAGGCCCATGCAGATTGTGCCGACGTCAGGGCCGATGAAGTTCATCGTGTCGTAGATGGCAAGGCCGGCGGTCACCGATCCGCCCGGGGAGTTGATGTGCAACCAGATGTCCTTGCCCGGATCCTGGCCCTCGAGGTAGAGGAGCTGCGCCGAGATGAGGTTGGCCACCTGGTCGTTCACCTCCGAGCCGAGGATCACGATGCGGTCCTTCAAGAGCCGCTGGTACACGTCGGCCGACGGATCCATCGGACCGCCCTGCAACATCGAGGGAGGGATCATCGGCGGCACTTCATGGTTGGACGACATGGCGTGCAGGCTACCTCCAGCCCACACCGCCTCCTCGGCAACCGGCCGCGGCGCCCAGCCCGCTACGGTGATGCAGTCACGCGGACGTGGCGGAACTGGCAGACGCACCGGGTTTAGGTCCCGGCGCCCTCACGGGCTTGGGGGTTCGACTCCCCCCGTCCGCACCACGTCGGGCCCACCCCCGAGACACCCCGGACCCATCCTCGTCTACCCTGGTGAGGCTTCGTTCCGGGGTGAGACGGATGAGTGCTGAACGCGACAAGAGCATCGAGGGGACGGCGTCGCATTCCACGCGCAACCAGGGTGATCCGGCGGGGATCATCGAAGCTCAGCTCGCGCATCTCTTCGACAGGGTGCGGGTGATCGCGGACGGCCGAAACGCCATCGTGGTTGCGGCAACGCAGCGCTCCACCGGCCGACAGGTGGCGGTCAAGGTGATCCGCTCCCACATCTGGATCGGAGGCCCATCCGCCAGCGCCGAGGTGACCGCGCACGCCGAGATGAGTTGGCACCCCAACGTGGCGACCTTGCTCGACGCAGGTGTGACCAGTGGCGGTCTGTTGTGGCTCTGCATGGAGTACGCCCCGACCACCCTTGGAGCCCGACTGGAGCGGCGCTCCGTCGAGGCACCCGAGCTGCTGGGAATCGCCCAGCAGCTCGCCGCGGCCACAGCCGCCATCCACGCTCGACGCATAGTCCACTGCGACCTCAAACCGTCCAACGTCCTGCTGGCTTTGGACGGCGGGGTTCGGGTCTCGGATTTCGGCATCGCCGAGCTGCTGCACCTGACCCCTCCAACCCTCGACTCGGTTCGCGGCTCGTTGCACTACATGTCCCCCGAAGTGCTCGAGGGATCCCGCCCGACCGCTGCATCCGACATCTGGGGAATCGGGGCGACTCTCTGGGCCGCCGCACACGGCCGCCCACCTTTTGGCGACGGCGCCGAGGCCTTGGGCTCAGCCATGCAGGCCGCCCTGATCGGACTTCCGGACTGGAACCCGATGTGGAACGGCAACAGCCCCGAAGCCGAACGACTGAAAGAGATCGTCGGCCTTTGCACCATCCCCGACCCGGCGGGTCGTCCAACTGCGGCAGAGCTGGCCGGGTTGTTGGCGCGACCGCTCTCAGTCCCCCCATCGCCCATCTACATCGCCCAACGACCCGAGCCCTCTCGCCCCAGCCGCATGTGGGCCGTGGCGGCCCTGGTAGGAACGCTGGTGCTGGCGGGAGCGGCCGTCGCGGTTCGCGACCGGGGCAGCAGCCAGGTCCGCTTCACAAACGTGACCGCCAGGGAGTGGTGCGAGGCGGTTGGCCGCTCCGACACGAAGATCGGCAACGCGCTCGACGCCGCTGCCACCACGCTCGTGGCCGGTGGACGGACCGCGACCGCAATGCGCGCCGCGTTGCGCGAACTTCCGCGCCAGGTGGCCTCCGCCACATCGCAGTGGCGCCGATGGTTGGCCCTGGAGCCCGAGTTCGCGGGGGAGGCGGCGGCGCTCAGCGACTCGAACCTGCGGGACTTCATCGTCGCCGAAACAGCCACCTACCTGGCCACCGGCCAGTTCATCGGGAGCAATTCCACCTCCAGCGAGGACCTGATTCGCAACGGCCTTCCTCGCGACATCGCCACGACCGCCGACGCCCTGGGGCGGGTGGCTGAGAGATCGAGGATCGCCTGTGGATCCGAAGGCGGATCCTGGCGCGACGCCCAGATCCGGCTGGCCGACGAGGTGCGGGTGAGCCTCGAGGGACCCAACAGCCCGTTCTTCTCCGATCCCGCCGCCGCAACCGCGCTCGACGCCGACCTTCTGGCAACGGTGCTGACAGTCCAGCCCGGCTACTTCGTCCGCCTGGTCACGGCGAACCCGGGTTGGCTCATAGCTGCCACAGCCCGAGACACAGGGTCCCCTGCTATCACCTCCATGCTGTTGAACGAGGGAGCGAAGGCGTTTCAGGAGATCGCGATCGGGTCACGCGAGGTCGCCGCATATCTGTATCAAGACAACCAGCTCCTCCAGATGGACCTTGCCGACACATTGCCCCGCAGCGACGTCAGTGGATTCCTCCGCCAGATCAGGGAGCTGAGCGAGCGCCAATGACGGGAGCCGGGCTTCAGGTCCTACATGCCACCAAGCGCTACTCCGGGGCCACCACGGACGCGCTCAGCGACGTGACATTCGGTGTCGAGGCCGGCGCGGTGTGCTGCGTAATCGGCCGAAACGGTGCCGGTAAGTCGACGCTGATGTCCTCGATCGTCGGCCTGACCCGGCTGAACGAAGGGTCCGTCACGTTGGGCGGCGAATCGTTGCCCGACTCGGCGGAGCTGCGTCGCCGCGTCGGTTTCGCAGCTCAGTCGGAGGCTCTGTACCCGCTGCTCAGCGGCCGGGAGAACCTCACCATGTTCGGGCGTTTGGCCGGGCTCGGGCGTTCAGAGCTGAGGGCTCGGGTTGCCGATGTCGCGCAACGCCTGAGCATCGCGGATCTGCTGGACCAGCCGGTTCGACAGCTCTCCGGTGGCGAGCGACGCCGGGTGCATGTTGCAGCCGCCCTCATCTCCGACGTGGACGTGGTGATGCTCGACGAACCCACCGCAGGCGTCGATCCGGTCACCCGGAGCAACGTGTTGGATCTGGTTCGTGTCGTGGCCGACCAGGGGGCCATCGTCGTCTATTCCACCCACTACCTCCAGGAGGTGGAGGCGCTCGACGGGCAGATCGTCATGCTGGAACGTGGGCGCGTCGTCGCCTCGGGTGCGGTGTCGGCGGTGTTGGCACGGCATGGAACATCGACCGTTGAGATGGAGTTCGCCGAACCCATCGACGTCTCCACGTCGCCCTGGAACGCCGAATGGGAAGGCTCCACCTTGCGCATCGACGTGACCCAACCCAACGAGGAGCTGCCTCGGATCCTCCAACACCTGGGAGCCGCAACCCTCCACCTCCGGTCCCTTCAGGTTGTGGAGCCGACCTTGGATCGGGTCTTCATGGAGTTGACCGGCATGGGCCTACGCGAGGACGAGGGGTTGCCCCTCTGATGTGGCGCCGCATCGGCCACATAGCCGCCTGCGAGCTCCGCCTCATGGCACGCGAACCGGCATGGCCGATCGCGTTCACGTTGATGCCGCTGGGCCTGATCACGGTGCTCAACGGCGCCTTCTCGAAATGGCTGCGGGTACGGGGCTCTCTACCGGAGGCCACCGGGGCCGAGCTGTCCGTCGGCGGCCAATCGGCCCTGTTCAGCATCATGTTGCTGTCGAACTTCGGTCTCTTCCTCTACCGCGACTACTCGACCGGCGTCTGGGACCGAACCCGCGCATCGCTCGCTTCGCCCGCCGAGATCCTCACCGGGAAGCTGGGCGCCACCTGGGGCGCACATCTGGTGCAGTACTGCGTGCTCGTGTTGGTCGCACAACCTGCGTTCGGGCTTCCGGTCACCGACGAGCTGTTCGCCGTGGCGGCCCTGGTGGTCTGCACCGTCACCGCCACCATCGCCCTCGGCTTCGCGATGTTCAGCTTCTACAGCTCCTCCAACGCCTTCGAGGCAACCGCGATGATGGGGGCGATGGTGCTCGGCGCGTTGGGTGGTGCATTCGCCCCCCGGGAGACCCTGCCCCGCTGGAGCGAGCCGCTCCAGCCGCTGTCGCCAGTCAGCTGGACCGTCGATGGATTTCGCGCTCTGTTCGTCGAGGGCAAGGGTGGCGCAGCAGTGCTGCGGCCGTGTCTGGCGCTGGTCGGGTTTGCAGTAGTGCTGGGGGTGGCAGGACTCGTGCGGTTCAACCCCGCGGAGAGCAAGGCGAAGAACCGATGACGGCGGCGTCGATCCCGCAGCCGTCCCGCTACGGGCCTCTGTCCCAGCTTTGGGCGTTGCTGCACCTCGAGGCCCTCCTGGCCCGTCGGCTGGCGCCGCTGCGGTTGGCCATGGCCTTTGTTCCCCTGGTGATGATGGTGTTCCTGGCCGAAGCCGTCGAGTTCCTCGTGAAGATCGACGGGTACCGCCGCTCCAATGGAACCGAGCACGGCATACCGGGGCTGGCCGTGCTCTTCTGCTACGTGAATCTGCCCTTCTTCTGCTGGAGCGCATATGACGAGCATGGCTTCGGCACATGGGACCGCCTTCGTTCCGGCCTGGTGCGACCGCCGTTGATCCTGGCCTCCAAAGTGCTGTTCATGGCCTCGTACCTGGTCGTGATCTTCGTGCTGTCCTACTCCGGGGGACTGGCACTGGACATGGAGCCGAACGGGAGTCGGCTCGGGTGGGTGGTGACGGCGCTGCTCACTTCGCTGGTCGCGGCCCTGTACGGGTTGATGCTCTATGTGCTGTTGCCCACCGGGAACCTGTTCATCATCATCAGCCACGCCGGCTGCCTGGTGATGGGCGGCTTCGCCGGCGCCCTGGTGCCGTTCCGCCTCCTCCCCGGCTGGGTTCAGGCAATCGCGCCGATCCTTCCCCAGTACTGGTCCGTGCGGGCATTCCGCGAGGTCAGCCTCGACGGGCGCGACTTCACGTCGATCCTGTCGGAGTTGTTGGTTCTGTGCTGCTTCGGCCTCGTGTTCGCCAGCGTCGCCGCATGGCGATTCGACCCTGAAGCCCTGAAGCGACCACTCAGCGAATAGCCGGCGGCGAGGGCCCCACCCACCCAGGCGCACCTCAAGGTTGGAGAGAGGGAGAGGAACGCCTGCGGAGCAGCCTGACCGCAGTGGGGATGCATCCCCAGAAAAGGCGGCGGTAGGTGGAGGGCCGGCTCACGCCGTAGCCCCCCACCTCCCATCCGTCGCGCACCCTCAACCCTGTACAGGAGAGCCGGGTCTGCAAATGGACGCCGACCAAGGGAGAGGGAGATCAGCGCCACCAGCGACGATAACACAGTGTCACCCGAGGTCTCTGCGGGGACGCCTCCCCATTTCTCTCAGGACTCTCAGCCTCGCCGAGCCCGTTCTCGCTCCTGTCCCGCCTCGCCGATCCCGTTCTCGGCAGTCAGCGGCCGGTATTCCGGCCCGAGGCTGCTGAGAACAGGTTCGAGGTGACGAGCTGGGCCACCACGGGTACTTTCGGGGAGCCATCGGCGCGCCCTTCCCCTGTGAGAAACCCTCCAGAGAGTTGGTCCTGTCGATGACATCCGAAACCCGCGAGGCCATCTTGGCCGGCGTTTCCCGCTCCCAACACGGCGTGTTCCGCCGAGCCCAGGCGATCGAAGCCGGATTCCCCCCTTCGACCATCGACGACCTCGTCCGGCGCGGCGTGTGGACCCGCGTGGGACGTGGCGTCCTGGCACCGGCGGGGTCTCCGGTCACCTATCGTCGGGCGACCACCGCGGCGGTGCTCTCCTGCGACAGTGCCGTCGCCTCCCACGAGTGCGCCGCGACGCTCCTGGGCTTCCGGTACCTCGATACCCACCCCATCGTGGTCACGGTCCCGCTGAGTTCCTGGAACCGGCTCGAAGGGGTCGTCATCCACCGCTCGGGCGACCTGATGGGCGAGCACATCACCACCGTCCACGGAGTGCCTGCCACCGCTGGGGCCCGCACGTTGGTTGATCTTGCCGGCGTACTCCTGCCGGGCCGCCTCGAGATGGTCCTCGACTCGGCGTTGGGTAGGGGGCTCGTCGAGATGCCGGATCTGATCCGCACCTTCAACCAGGTCGCTCGCAAGGGCCGCAAGGGTGTGGGACGGATCCGGCCCATGATCGCCGCCCGCGGCGAAGGTTTCGTGGCTCCCGACTCGGAGCTCGAGCGGCGCTTCAGAGCCTTCATCGAACGCTGTGGCCTTCCGACACCCGCAGCCCAGCTCCCTACCTGGTGGGAAGGTCGACTGATCGGTCTCGCCGACTTCGCCTATCCCCACGCCCGACTCATCATCGAGCTCGACGGGCGCCTCGGCCACACCCAGCTCCTCGATCGGGAACACGACAACCTTCGGGATCAGCTCGCCGTTGCAGCCGGATGGCGAGTCGTCCGTATCACCTGGCGTCAGCTCCACCGCCATCCGGATCAGGTCGTGGAGTTGCTGGGTGCAGCACTGCGCAGCGGAGCCGCCTGAGCCACTCAGGTGCTGCGAGGTCGCCGCCGAACTCGCGTGCGCGGGTGGGCCACGGCCGACCATGCTCGGGGGCGTGACAACCTCGGAACAAGACGCGGCGTATGCGATTCTGGACGAAGGGCTCGTCGCCCACGTGGGGTTCGTGGTCGACAACCAACCCTTCGTCGTCCCGATGGCCTACGGACGCGATGGAGATCGGCTTCTGCTGCACGCGTCGGTCGCAAGCCGCTTCGCCCGGACCCTCGCCAACGGAGCACCGGTGTGTGTCACGGTCACCTTGCTCGACGGGCTCGTGATCGCCCGATCCCAGTTCCACCACTCGATGAACTACCGATCCGTCATGGTGGTGGGCGAGGCCCGACGGATAGCGGACCCCACCGAAGCGGAGGCGGCACTGGTAACCCTGGTCGACCACATCATCCCCGGCCGGTCATCCGAGGCGCGGCCCGGCAACCGCGTCGAACACCGCCGGACAGCGGTGTTGGCCGTGCCGTTGGATTCGGCGTCGCTGAAGGTCCGAAGCGGTGGCCCTACTGACGAACCCGAAGACATCGCCACGGGCGGTTGGGCCGGCGTGATCCCACTGCAAATCGGGGTCGGCGCCCCTGTCCCCGACGATCTCTCCACCGATTTGGGCATCCCGCCCAGCATCGCCGGTTTCCGTCGCCCGTAGGAACTTGCCCCTACCGCCGAAGCGAGGGGCCTGATACCGTCCGCGGACCGCATCAGGAGGCAGTGGCGCGTGTCGGAGAAGTCGATCGGACTCGGGCTGGGAGCAGGACTCCCCACCGACCGGCTGCTGGATCTACAACTCGTCAGCGCGGGCGGGCAGGGCCTGCTGTACCGCGCGCACGACAAGCTCCTGAGCCGCCCCGTCGCGGTGAAGATCCTGACGAACGCGCCAACCGACGGGCCCCTTCCATCATCGGTCACGGCCCAGGCCCGTATGTCGTGGCACCCGAGAGTCATGAGCCTCTACGACGCCGGACGGACCACCACCGGCCTGCCCTACCTGATCATGGAGTATCTGGAGGGCGGCTCCTGTGAACAGCTCCGTCGCCGTGGTCCTGTAGCGGTCGACAGGGTACTTCGAATCGGCTTGGAGCTCGCCGAGGCGTTGCAGGCAAGTCACGACCACCACATCGCTCATTGCGATGTGAAACCCTCGAACGTGCTTCTGGACTCCCACGATCACGTCCGCCTCGGAGACTTCGGCTCGGCGCGCGACTTCGATCGTTCCACCACGACGCTGGACGAGATCCAGGGCTCGTTGATGTACGTGGCACCTGAAACCCTCGAAGGTGTCCGGCCTGGCAAGCCCGCTGATGTCTACGCCCTGGCCCTCACGATCCGGGCTCTGCTCACCGGCGACGCGCCGTGGGCGGAGGCGCGGAGCCTTGGAGACGCCATCGCCACCCGCCTCCAGACCAAGCGCTTGGACTTCCCAACGCTCACTGAACGCCCTCGACTCCGGAAAGCCCTCGAGGCTGCGACCGATATCGATCCAGATCGACGCCCTGTGCTGCCCGACCTCATCACCGAGTTGCGCATCGCTGCGGGTCGCCAGGCGGTTCCCGTCGTCCCAGCGCCGCCACCCAGGCACCCCCGGATCGTTTTCGCGGTTGCCGCATTGTGTCTGCTCGTGGGAAGCGTCATCGGCTACGTCATCCGGCCGGCGGCACTGCACGAGGCAGCAGACGAACCCGAAGGCCTGAACCCCCAAGGGGCCTTCTGCAGCACTCTCATTCGCGCTCGCGTCCAGCACGCGCGGGCCGTTCTTCGCTTGGAGCAAACGGTGGCAAGGGCAGGGAGTGCAGAAGAGGCGGTGGAATCGATGATCATCGTCTATCCACGCGAGTTCGCTTCCATTTACCGACCCGTGGTCGATGTCGCGGACCAGCTGACCCTCAAGAACACGGTGGCGAACCTCTCGAGCCAAGCGCTCGCGGACATGGCCCTGGTGGACGGACTCTACCGTGCGGGCATCGAGCCACGAGGGCTGGTCGACGCCAAGTCGGCAACCGTTCAGGTCCACGGCGAACTCCGCGCGTCGGTCGCCGAAGCAGCCGCGAGCTACTCGACATTGCTCAGGCATGGAGAGGAGTTGTGTGGACTGTCAGCTCTCAACTCGCGGGCGGACAACATCAAGGCCGCAATCGACAACAGCGTCGCCGAGTTCAAGCGATTCCTGACCGAACCACAGATGTCAGCATTCTTCGATCTCGGCGGTGCAGGCCAACGAACCTCCAGGATGTTCGACGCCAATCAGATAGATCTGATCCTCTCCTCCGGCTCAGTTCTTCTCGATCAGTTCGGCTCACACCTCGACTGGCTGGTGCACCTCTTGGAAGGCGACAGGGAGATCCGCGACGTGGTCTTCGCGAACTACCTCGGCCAATTCGTCAAGTACCTGAGTCTTCGTATGCCATACACGCAGACACTTCCGACAGTTCATCCCGACTGGGTTTCAGACATGCAGGCCCGCTTCCGCGAGCTTCCTGAACATGAGCAGGTCGGTATCAATCGCTACGTGGAGGCAGTGACGACTTTGGGCTTGGGCAGATGACCCGTATCCGCAGTCCGAGAAGTGGCCCCCGGGTTCGGATCAGAAACCTTGGACGTCTCGCCGTGCTCGACCGAGAGGAACGAGCGGACCGACTTCGCGAGATGGGCGAACTCTGGTCCTCAGGACTCGCACCACATCTTCCTCCGGGATCCGACTGGTCCACTGCACTGTGGGAATCAATGGAGGAGACCTATGCCGAAGTGGCGTTCGCTCACGTGGCGACGATCGGCGACGAGATCGTCGGTTACGAACTCGTCAGTCATCGACGGGCCGGGCACCACCGTTACGTGGTGATCCACGCGACGGTGGTGCGGGCGGATCTCCAGGGTTCCAACATCGGTTTCGCACTGACGATGCGCGCATTGATGAGAGCGGCCTGGCGCGAACGATCGGTGCGCATTTACCTCGTCAGTCGGGTTTTCAA
>JADLFH010000136.1 GCA_020845705.1 Microthrixaceae bacterium
AGGACATCGACCCCACCATCGCCGCCGTCTCCACCGTGCTGGTCGTCGCCTCGATCCTGATCCTCGCCTCGGCCGAGCTGCTCCGCATCCGCAGCGAACGGATGCGCACCGCCCGCCTCCCCGACGAGGCCGAGGTCCGCGGCGCGGTCGAGTAGCGACGCGCCAAGCCGCCCATCATGCCCAGCGGAACCGCGCCAGCGTGCGCGGGCCCCAAAGCGCGGCGACCACGGCGGCCATGACCGCCACGATCGGACCCGTCACCACGGGCACAAAGGACGACGCGAAGAGGACGGTGCAGGCGTTGCTGCTGGCGTGGAACAGCGCCGTCGCGAACACGCTGCGGCCGGTGTTGTTGTAAATCCAGACCGTCAGCACCCGCGCCGCCATCGTGAACGCCGTCCACCCCGCCACCCAGGCCGGTTCGCGCCCCGCCTGCGCCAGCGGTACGACGTGCCATCCTGCCCAGGCGATCCCCAGCAGCAGGCCGGCGTTCAGCGCGCCCCATCGGGCCTGGAGCGGATCGGTCGCGTACCCCGACCAGCCAAGCTCTTCGCCGAAGCCGGACAGGACGAACGCTGCCGTCATCGCCAACGCCGGCGCGATCGGAAGGACCGGGGCCGGGAGCGCCATGCCGGGCCCACGCGCTGCCGCCGCCGTCACCAGCATGGCGGCTGGGAACGTCAGCAGGATCGGCGCGTACCAGGCTTTCGACCGGATCCGCCGGGCATCGAACGACCGAGCCAGCAGTGCTGGCACCCCAGCCGGTCCGGACTCGGCGAAGACCAGCAGCGATGCCGCCAGGACCGGCACGAACGCCTGTAGTGCGGCAAGCGGCAAGCCTGCCGGCAACCGCGCTCCGGTGATCCCGCCCGCCACCCAAAGCGGGACCGAGAGCCCGAACACCAGCCCGACGTATGCGCCGGGCGCCCTATTCTTCATCGCGAGCGACGCCGATGCTGCCCGGCCTATCGGTCGGTTGCTTCCCGGCATGCGTCCAGTCCAGGTGCGGGTCGAGCCGCGACGACCCGTGGCCGAGGAACCCCACGCTGCGCGGCGGGCGCCATCGACGCCCGCTGCGAAAGGGCGCGCCCGACACGGGCCGCGGCGACGGCGACGGCCGGCCGAGCCGTCGCGGCCTCCAGGCGGCGAGCCGCCGCGGGAGCCCGTCCGATCGCCC
>JADLFH010000060.1 GCA_020845705.1 Microthrixaceae bacterium
GGGTCCGAGGGTGTCGCGATGTCTGATTCGAGCTTCGAACGATCGTTGATCGCGAATCCCCCGCGATGGCCCAATGGCGCCCGCTGTGCGGTTGCGCTGACGTTCGACGTCGACACCGACAGCATGCGCGATGCGAGCCGAGTTCATGGTCGTCGTCTCTCGTCGGCCACCGCTCGGCACTGGTGCGTGTCTCACTGCCATCAGTGGTGAGGAAAGGAAATGTGCCCGTGGCCGTGTCTGAAGCGATCCGCAAGTCGGTCTGCCCGCGTGACTGCCCGGACGTCTGCAGCATGATCGCGACGGTTGAGGACGGGCGCGTGGTCAAGGTCAAGGGAGATCCGGATCATCCGATCACGCGCGGGTACCTTTGCGGCCGCTTCCAGCACTACGAGGAGCTCATTCACCATCCCGATCGGTTGACCCGGCCACTGCTTCGCGAGGACAAGTCGACCGAGTTCCGGGAGGCTTCCTGGGACGAGGCGCTCGACGTCATCGTCACGCAGTTCCGTCGGGTCATCGAGGAGCGGGGCCCCGAGGCGATCCTTCCGTATCGATACCTCGGCAACCTCGGCATCGTGTCGACGTTCTACGCCGACCGGTTGTGGAACCGCATCGGGACGTCGCGCGTCGGCCAGGAGATCTGTGCGGTGGCCGGGGCGGAGGCGATGGTTCGGGTCTTCGGGCGCATGCGCGGCACCGAGCCGCAGCACATGCATCACACGAAGCTGTTCATCGCGTGGGGCAGGAACCCGAAGGAGACCAACATCCATGGCTGGGTCAATGCCCTCCGGGACATCCATCCCCGGATAGCCGTCGATCCGTTCGAGAGCGATACGGCGGCCGCCGCCGACATCCATCTCAAGCTCAGGCCCGCCACAGACTCGATGCTCGCCATGGGCTTGCTGCGTACGATGATCGACAACGACTGGGTCGACCACGAGTTCGTCGCCAAGTACACCACCGGCTACGAGCGGCTTCGTGACAGGGTTCTCCGCCTCGACTACGACGACGTCGCATCGGTCACGGGCGTTCCCACGGCGCAGATGCAGGAGGTCGCTGCGCTGTACCACGAGCACCGGCCCGGACTGATTCAGGTCGGGCAGGGCCTGCAGCGCAACATCAACGGCGGCGAGATCGTCACTGCCGTGTGCATGCTCGGCGCCCTGTCGGGACAGATCGGCGTCCCGGGTGGGGGCGTGTTCTACTCGAACTTCGAATGGAACTTCAACGACATCACCCGTCCCGAGATGCGTACCGGCGGGACGCGCCTGTACAACATGAACAAGCTGGGCCGTTGGCTGACGCAGGACGACGCGATCCAAGCGCTCTACGTCTACAACAGCAACCCGGCGGTCACCACGCCGAACCCGACCCAAGTCCGGCGCGGCCTGCGCCGTGACGACTTGTTCGTCGTGGTGCACGATCTCTTCCTGACCGACAGCGCCAAGCTCGCGAACGTCGTGCTGCCAGCGACCACGTTCGCCGAGACCATGGAGCTCCACTATTCCTGGTGGTCGGATTTCGTTCAGATCAACAATCCCGTCATCGAGCCGATCGGCGAAGCCCGATCGAACTTCACCACGATCCAGTCCATCGCCCAGCGCATGGGCTACACCGACGCCTGCTTCTCTCAGACCGAGGAGGAGGTGGTCGCGGAAGCCCTGATCGGCACCGGCCTGGACATGGAGGCGCTCAAGCGTGGACCCGTCTCCCACACGGACCCCCAGCGCACGAGCTTCGACGACGGCCGCTTCCCCACCCCGAGCGGCAAGATCGAGTTGGTCGAGCCGACGTACACCGAGTACGGCGACGATCGTTACGCGTATCGCCTGCTCACGCCGAAGACCAAGCATCTGCACGGCAGCCAGGCGGGCAACCTGGAGAGCACCGCCGCCCGGCTCGGAGAGCCGTACGTCTTCATCCACCCATCGGACGCCGCCCGCGATGGTCTCGTCGCCGATAGCCGGGTGCGGGTCCACAACAGTCGCGGCTCAGTCGAATTGCTGGCGCGCATCTCCGACCGCACGCAGCCTGGCGTGCTGGTCAGCTACAACGGCCGCGCCGGCATCGCGAACGTCAACGCGACGACCTCGGACGCGGAAGCCGATTTCGCTGGCCAGTCGACGTTCCAGTCCAACTGGGTCGCCATCGAGGTCGTGCGGCCGCAGGACGCCGACTGAGGCGGCCTTGGCGCGGTTGTCGGTGCGGTAGGTCGCCTGCTGCGCGACCTACCGCGAAAGCGGGCGGGCCGCGATGGCCACCCACCGTCAATCAGGCGCCAAGAGCCGGCGAGGGGATCGTCACGCAGACATGCCGGTCGGCACGCGACCGGGCTGGGCCGAGTACCAGAACGCCGGCGTGATGATCCACACGACGCGGGTGGTCTGTTGGGTCGGGTTCGTCCATCGGTGCTCCGCACCGCAGGGGAAGGTGATCGAATCGCCGGCGCCGAGGTCGTAGCGCTTCCCGTCGACCCATACGCGGAACCCACCGTCGAGAACGAAGATGCACTCCTCGTCACCCGGATGGCTGTACGGGTCCTCGCCGCTGCCGCACCCTGGCTTCACAACGGTCTCGAGCACCTCCAGCCGTCCAGACCGCCGGGGCGTGATGAGAAAATCCTCAACTCCGCGGTTGTGGAAACTGGGGCGGTCGCCACTCCGAACCACTGGGTCGTCCTGACCGTCCTCGAAGGCCTTGCTCAGGGGCTCGCCGA
>JADLFH010000137.1 GCA_020845705.1 Microthrixaceae bacterium
CATCAACATTCCCCATCCTTTGCCGGCTCCGTCTTTTCCGCCAATCACTGCATCTAGACCAACAACCACATCTTTTCCACGTGTTGGACAATTATGAAACGGAATGCTCAAAGGATCATGCCGATGACCCAGCATCACTCCCGGAGTGCTTGTCGGAATCAACGCACAAGTGATACCTACATCCTCACCTAAACCTAAAATATTTTCTGGATCTCGTAATTTAAAGGCCAAACCTAAAACGCTCGCACTGGAGGCCAAGGTAATATAACGTTTATTCCAGTTGAGTTTAATTTTAATTTCACCATTGGAATCTTTAAAAACTACACCTTGAGAGGTGATAGATGCGGCATCACTTCCTGCGCTAGGCTCAGTCAAAGCAAAACATGGAATTTCGTCACCTGTTGCTAAGCGTGGTAAATAGTGTTTTTTCTGCTCTTCGGTACCATAGTGCATCAACAACTCTGCGGGACCAAGGGAGTTGGGCACCATCACAGTGATTGCAGCAGGGATAGATCGAGAGGAAAGCTTCATGATCACTTCGGAGTGAGCTAAGGCCGTAAAACCAAGACCGCCGTATTCCCGGGGAATAATCATTCCTAAGAATTTCTCTTTCTTAATAATATCCCAAGCTTCTTTTGATAATTCTCTTTTTTTGTATATTTCCCAGGGATGTAAGGCCGCACACAATTTTTCAAGCGGTCCATTAATAAATTTTTTCTCATCTTCTGTCAGCTCGGGATAGGGTTCCTGCATGATTTTAGCGAAGTCAGGCTTTCCAGAAAACAAATCTCCTTCAACCCAAACAACTCCCGCTTCAAGGGCCGTTCGCTCTGTTGGAGAAATCTTAGGTATAAAATCTAATTTTTTTAGAAGCCTCATGAGAGAGCTCGAGATTAAAGCAGTTCTAAGGGGCTTAAGATTAAAGATAAGGAGAACTACAGCGACAACACCAATCAAGGTCATCGGTACACCAAAACCAAATAAAGAAATTAAAATAAAAAAAGACCAAACGACGAGCGGGCTTCCCAGATAACCGACAGTGAGTAAGGCCAAAAGCCATATCACCAGGCTCACAAAAGAAAAATTTTCTCCACACAACATCCCGTAGAATTTGAACGATTCCATACTTGTCCCCCAATTTAGGTCATCTAACATAATCTTAGATGGCGAATGAGGCAATGAGCAATATAGAAATTTATTCAAACTCGTCTTTCGTTATGAAAGTATCAAAATTCCCGCGAATGTGTATCTCGCCATAAAAAAACCCCCGTATGAA
>JADLFH010000138.1 GCA_020845705.1 Microthrixaceae bacterium
ACACTACGGAGGCGTACTCGATGAGGAAAGTGACGTGATGCACCGCCTGTTCCTCCCCACCGCCGGTGGCCGTGTCGCCGTCGACCGTATCGGCGCTGTCGGACCCGTAGCGGAGAATCGACTGCGGTTGGTGGCTCGAAGTCGTCATGTTCCCTGTTGTCAGCATCGAAGCCCCGGAACCGGGAGAGGATCCGTTCTGATACGCGTGAATGAGAACGTGACGGTAAAAGATGTTGACATTTACGACGTGAAAGATTATGGTGATTGGCATGGCAAAACTTTCCAGACGGTATCTGGCCGACCTGGTGCTCGACGGTCACCTGGCCGAGATCATCGACGCTGCCCGCGCCGACGGCGCCTCGTGGGATGACATAGCCCGTCTGCTGTCCGACCACCTCGGCGGGTACCTGTCCGCCGTCACTGTCCGCCAGTGGCGCACCGAAATGGCTTCCGCGCCGCCACCCCACCAGGCGGCGCCCGTTCACCCCCTCTCCCAGCCGGGGTGAACGGTGAGGGGTGGCCGTCCCCCCGCCATTGGACGGCCACCCCAAGACCTCCAGAAACAGACCGCCCCCGACCCCATGGAAGCGAAACCACCGGGGCCGGAGGCGACCAACGAAAGGAAGCATACCAATGACCACCACGAGCAACGGGTCCGGTGTCACGGCGATCGGCGGGACATCCCCCACGAACGACGCCGCACCCGACATCGAGGTTCAGACGCCGTTCATGGCGTCCGTGACGATCACCGGCACCACGCCGCTGCTGTTCCACCGCTGGTCGGCTGAGGCAGTGGAGGAGAAGAAGAAGGCCCCGAAGGGGTCAAAGGCGAAGAACGACGACAACCTTGAGTCGTATTTGTGGCGTGACGACGACGGGATCATCTGCCTCCCTGGCCTGTACCTCCTCGGCGCGTTGACGGACCCGAGGAACGGCGCAGCGAAGTACCGGCAGGACCCCCGCTCGCCGCGCAAGTCGGCGCTCGATCTTTACCGGGCGGGCGTGTCGGCATTGACGGAACTCGCGCCGGTCACGTCGGCTCGGACGGGAGCGCCGTCGAAGGACTGGGATTTTCTCGATGAGCGGCGTGCGATGGTGCAGCGGTCAGCGATCAACCGGATCCGGCCGGCGTTCCTCACCGGGTGGGAGGCGACGGTGCAGTTTCTGGTGGTGACGCCGGAGTACATATCGCCGGAGGATCTGCTGGATGCTTTCAATGTCGGTGGTCGTCTGGTCGGGGTGGGGGATTTCCGGCCGACGTTCGGCCGGTTTGTTGTGACCCGGTTCGATG
>JADLFH010000061.1 GCA_020845705.1 Microthrixaceae bacterium
AATCGATACGCAACTTCGGCGCATTCGGCCCACCCCACCGAACCTGCGTAGGAATCCGCCCCCCACCGACGAATCGATACGCAACTTCGGCGCATTCGGCCCACCCCACCGAACCTGCGTAAGAATCCGCCCCCCACCGACGAATCGATACGCAACTTCGGCGCATTCGGCCCACCCCACCGAACCTGCGTAGGAATCCGCCCCCCACCGACGAATCGATACGCAACTTCGGCGCATTCGGCCCACCCCGCCCACCGCCGAGGGTCGGCGCAGCCGGGCCCGAGCGAGTGCTGCCGCAGCGTCGCGGCGCCAGCCGCAGCGAGGACCCAGCGAGGGTCGGCGCAGCCGGGCCCGAGCGAGTGCTACTGCATCACGAAGTCGGTGAAGTAGAAGTCGAGCACCTCACCTTCGAACTCCTCCTTCGCCCGCTCGGTGAGCTCGTGCTTCACCTTCTCCTTGCCCTCCTTGGTGGCGAGCTCCGCCATGTTCGCCCCGGCGAGCTGGTCGATGAGCATGTCCTTCACCTTCGCCATGGGGCCCTTCGGGAACTCCTCGGCGTTGCCTGCTTCGCTGAGCTGAACACCAAGGCCGACCTTGAGGAAGTGACCGTCGGCGAGGTTCACGCTGATCGGTTCCATCGTGACGATCTCACCCGCGGGCATCGTGGTGGTCGCCGTTTCGCCGCTGTGGGCCGCCTCCCCGCTTCCGCCCATGAAGTAGCCGCCGGCGGCGATCCCCACCGCCAACACGATGGCGGGAACAAGGTTGGACTTGCCGCCTCCCTTGTCCTTGCCCTTCTTGCCCTTCTTGCCCTTGCCGGTGTCCTCGGCTGCTGCGTCGTCGCTCACTTCGCATTCCCTTCGTGGGCCGCCTGGTGGTCCTTCGCCGTCGTCGTGGTGGTCGGCGTCGACTTCTTCCCGTCCTTCTCCTGATCGCCTGGCAGGCTGAGGACGGCGATGTCGACTCGCCGGTTGCGTGCCCGTCCGCCGTCGGTGTCGTTGGAATCCACCGGACGCTGGTCCGCGTAGCCAGACGCGCTCAGCCGTACCGGCGCGATGCCGTGTCGGGAGATGAGGTATCGCAACACCGACGAGGACCGTGCCGTGGACAGCTCCCAGTTCGACGCGAACTGAGCTGTGGAGATAGGCAGGCTGTCGGTGTGGCCTTCGATCGCCAACTGGTTGGGAACACCGCTCAGCGAGTCGGCGAGGCTGTCGAGCACCATCTTGCCCGCAGGCTTCAGCTCGGCCGATCCACCGTCGAACAGCACGCCCTCGGCGACTATCGACACCACCAGCCCACGCTGCTCGGTTCGGTACCGCAGCGAGGTCTCGATCCCCGACTCGCTCGCACCGTCGATGATCTGCTGCTGCACCTGTTCGAGCTGCTCGGTCAGCGGAACAGCGCCCGCGTCGGCACCGTCCTGGGGGGCGATGCGCATGGTCTTGTCGACCTTCGGCTTCTTGTCGGCGGCACCGGCGTTCTCCTTCGGCTTCTCGACACCGTCGAGGATGCCCACGCCGCCGGCTCCCGATCCTGCTGAGGAGGCGAGTCCGAACTCGTCCGCAAAGCCGGTGGACACCGCCTTCGCCTTGTCGATGTCGACCTGGCCGATGGCCCACAGCACCAGGAACATGGCCATGAGCAGCGTGAGCATGTCGGCATAGGGGATGACCCACGCCTCGTGGTTCACATGCTCTTCGTGTTCCTCGTGATGATGGCGCTTCTTCTTGCCGCTCATGGTCGGGTCCGCTCGGGTGACAGTTCAGGAAGGATGGGCTCAGGCGCTCTTGCGTTCGTCGTCGGAACCCCGTTCCTTCGGCGGCAGGTTCGAGCGCAGCAGGTCGTCCAACATCCGTGGGTTGGCCCCGGCCTGGATCGACAACACGCCCTCGATGATCATCCGCTTGTACGCGATCTCCTGGGCTGACATTGCGGTCAACTTGTTGGAGATCGGCAGGAAGATCCCGTTGGCCATGAACACGCCCCAGAAGGTGGCGACGAACGCCGCGCCGATGCCCTCGCCCAGCTTGGAGGGGTCGTCGAGGTGCGCCATCGTCGCGATGAGGCCGAAGACGGCCCCGATGATCCCGAAGGTCGGGCTGAAGATGCCGATGGCCATCATGTACTTGGCGCCCGCCTTGTGGCGCTCCTGCATGGCCTTCACGTCGGCTTCCATCACCTCGGCGACGATCTCAGGGTCCCCGCCGTCGATGGCGAGCTGCAATCCGCGCTTGAAGAAGTTGTCGTCGATCGTCGACAGCTCACCTTCGAGCGAGAGGAGGCCTTCGCGACGTGCCCGCTCCGCGAAACCGACGATCTGGTCGATGGTGCCGGAGGTGTCGAACGGCTTCTGACCCTTGATGCCCTTCATCACATAGGCCATCAGCTTCTTGGCGACATCCATCGTGTTCGAGAGCATCGCGGCGCCGATCGACGCCACGATCACGATCAGGAACGCGGCCGGCACCGAGAAGAGGGCCGCCGGGTTGACGTGCTTCATGATGGCGCCCACGAAGACGCCGATCAGCACCAGGACGAGACCTATGAGGCTTGCGGGATCCATGACTCAGCGCTCCTCGCCATCGGTGTCGCTCTGCACGAGCCTCAGCGGCACGGGCTGGGCGCCGGGCCGGTCGTCGGAGGCGAAGGTCTCGGCTGTGGCGAGGATGCGTGCCCGGAAGTCCACGATCCGTGCCACCACCTCCTCTGCCGGTTCCGCGACGACGTACTTCGTGCCGTCGACCAGCGTCAGGATCGTGTCGGGGGTCGACTCGACCCGTTCGATGAGATCGGCGTTCACTCCGAGCTCCGTGCCGTTGAGTCGACGAAGCAGGATCATCTGGCATCCATTCCGTTGGGTCGATCGTGTCCGCGCCGGAGCTCACCGAGCCCACGACGACCGGCGGCACCCTCCTGGTGTCGCCGTCAGCATCCGTGCTGCCCACAGATGTTCGGCTCGGCGCGAGCCGGGCTGAGGGTTGGTCGGGAACATGGGCCGGATGGACCACCCCAAGACCCCGAGGTGTCACGGGGGCTAGCGCTTGAGGTTCACCACTTCCTGCAACATCTCGTCGGAGGTGGTCACCACCCGCGAGTTCGCCTGGAAGCCGCGCTGGGCGATGATCAGGTTGGTGAACTCCTGAGCGAGATCCACATTCGACATCTCGAGCGCGCCACCCGACACGAAACCCCGTCCGCCTTCGCCGGGCTCTCCCATCTGCGGCAGACCCGAGTTCACCGTCGCCCGGTAGTTGGTGGACCCGCCCGCCTTCTCCATGCCCTCGGGGTTGGCGAAGTTGGTGATGGCGAGCTGGCCGATGGCACG
>JADLFH010000062.1 GCA_020845705.1 Microthrixaceae bacterium
CGCTGCTGCCCTTCTTCGCCTGGTGGATACCGCTGTGGGACGAGTGGTGGTGCCTGGTGATCGGCCTGTACCTGTGCCTGTCGCTGTTGTGCGCGGTGTGCACGCGCATCCGCGAAGAAGAGTGGTTCACGTGGTGGCTGCTGTGGTTCGTGGTCGTGTTCGTGTGGGTGCCGTTCCTGCTCGCCGGGCTGTGGTTCTTCCGCCCCAACTGGTGGGCGTGGGCGCTGCTGCCGTGGGCGGTGTTCGTGCCCGCGGGCGCCTACTGGTGGGCGCGGCGACGCCGCTGGTGGCGGCCGTGGATGTGGATCGCGACGTGCGGCTACCTGGTGATCCTTGGGGTGGCCATCTACGTCGTCGGCGACCCCGAGTGGGGCCTGCTGTTCGGCGTGTTCTGGCTGCCGTGGGCCGCGCTCTACGTGTGGTATCGAGCGCGGCGCCAACCGTGGTGGCAGCCGTGGATGTACCTGCTGTTCCTCGCCCATGCCGGGTGGCTGGTGTGGTGGGTGCAATGGCTCACCCCATGGTGGGCGTGGTGGTTCCCCATCGTGTTCGTGGTGATCACCGGCTGGTGGCACCTGTCGCACGGCTACTCATGGTCCATCGTGCGCCGCAAGCTGTGCTGGCTGGTGCCGTGGTGCATCCTGCCTTGGCTTTGCTACATGGTCGTCCTGGAGTGCATCGTTAGCGGGTGACCAACTCCGCCCACGCCGCTCGCGCCGGCAACGCTACTCGCGCTGGCAACGCTGCCCGCGGCAACAACATCGACTTCGACAACACGCAGGCCGTCGACCCGACCCGGGCGGGGCTCGACCCCGAGCGCCTCGGCTGGATCGGCGAGCACCTGCGCGCCCGCTACCTCGACCCGGGCAAGATCGCCGGCGCGCAGATCGCCATCGTGCGCGGAGGCGTGCTCGGCTGGTTCGAGAGCTTCGGCTGGCGCGACCGCGAGCGCTCCCTGCCGGTTACGGCCGACACCATCTGGCGCCTGGCCTCGATGACCAAGCCGATCACCGGCGTGGCCTTGATGCGCCTCTACGAGCGCGGCCACTTCCAACTCGACGACGCGGTCGAGCGCTGGATCCCCGAGTGGAAGAACATGACCGTCGCCGAACCCGATCCCAACGGCGGCCGGCGAATCGGGCCCGCCCACCGTCCGCCCACCATCCGCGACATCCTCACCCACACTTCGGGTATCGGCTACGGAGCGGAGAACCGCGACCTCGACCTCGACACTCATGACCACGCCCTCGGGCATGACCTCGCCTCGCTTGCCGCGGCCTTCGGGCAGTGGCCGCTGCGCTTCCAGCCCGGCACCCACTGGTTGTACTCACACGGCATGGACGTGGCCGCGCGGCTGGTGGAGATCATGTCCGGTCTGCCCTACGACGAGTACCTGCGACGCGAGCTGTTCGCGCCGCTGGCGATGACCGACACCGACTTCTTCGTGCCCGCCGACAAGGTCGAGCGATTTGCCGCGTGCTACGCGCGCGACAGCCGTAAGCAGCTGGTGCTGATCGACGACCCGACGACGAGCAGCCACCTGCACCGCCCCAAGCTGCTCAACGGCGGCGGCGGGTTGGTGGGCACCACCGCCGACTATGCGCGCTTCTGCACCATGCTCGCCGCCGGCGGTGAGTTGGCCGGGCAGCGGGTATTGGGGCGCAAGACGATCGAGCTGATGACCTGCAATCACCTGCCCGGCGACGCGGAGATGGCCGACCTCGCGCTGCCGATGGGCTACGGCGAGGTGGGCTTTGCCGGCAACGGCTTCGGGCTGACGGTTGCGGTGTCGAAGGGACCACAGGCCAGCGGTGCGGTCGGCTCGGTAGGCGAGTTCATGTGGGGCGGAGCCGCGTCGACCACGTTCTGGGTCGACCCGGCCGAGGAGTTGGTGGTGGTGTTCATGACGCAGCTGTTGCCCTCGGGCACGTTCAACTTCCGTGGCCAGTTGAAATCGCTGGTCTACGCCGCGTTGCTCTGAGTGCAGATGTGAGAGTGACCGCGTGAGAGTGGTCGCGTGAGGAGTGACCGTGAGAGTGGTCGCGTGAGAGTGGTCGCGTGAGAGTGGTCGCGTGAGGAGGTGGCCGTCGATGTTCGCTGATCGGGTGCAGGCGGGGCAGATGCTGGCCGTGCGGCTAGAACACCTGCGCGGCCAGCCGCTGGTGGTGCTCGGCCTGCCGCGCGGCGGTGTTCCCGTGGCCGCGCAGGTGGCCACCGCGCTCGACGCGCCGCTCGACGTGATCGTGGTGCGCAAGTTGGGTGTGCCGGTCCAGCCGGAGGTGGCGATGGGAGCCATCGGCGAGGACGGCGTACGCGTGCTCAACGCGGAGGTCGTGCGCATGGCGGCTGTGTCCGATCGCCAGTTGGCCGAGGTTGAAGCGCGCGAGCGGGCCGAGCTCGAGCGGCGGGCCAATGCGTTCCGCGGTGAGCGTCAGCGACTGGCGCTCACCGGGCATGTGGCGGTCGTGGTCGATGACGGCGTCGCCACCGGTGCCACCGCCCGCGCCGCGTGCCTCATCGCCCGCGCCCAGGGCGCGGCGCGGGTGGTGCTGGCGGTGCCCGTCGCCCCGCCCGAGTGGACGGAGCAGATGGGCGACGCGGCCGACGAGTGCGTGTGTGTCGCCACGCCCGAACAGTTCCAAGCCGTCGGCCAGTTCTACGCCGACTTCTCAGAGACCAGCGACGCCGAGGTGATCGCCGCCCTCCACTCAATTCGGCGCTGACACCGGCCCGGGCGCCGCCTCACCGCCGACTTGGGCTGGCGGGGGCTAGGGGAAGAGGAAGGTGAGCGTGCGGTGGCAGCCGTCGGCGGCCCACACGCATCCGCTGGCGGCGGGTTGCACCTCGAACGCGACGCCGAGCGTGTCGAGCCATCCGTACAGCCGCGGGTAGATCCCGCAGCGGTACTGCTCGAGCACGCCGAGCGATTCGACCCCGTCGTGGGCGAAGCAGCGGGTGATGTGGAACGTCGCCTGCGTGGAGTCGTCGGCCCACGCTGCCTCGAACGACATGAACGACGGGCTCACCAACG
>JADLFH010000063.1 GCA_020845705.1 Microthrixaceae bacterium
AGACGATCATCAACCTCAAGCCGGGCGACTCCCTCGTAGCCGCGTTCTCGGCCGCCGACGGAGCCGAGTTGATCGCCGTCACTTCGAACGCCCAGGCGTTGCGCACCGACACGATGTCGGTGTCGATTCAGGGCCGCGGCGCGGGTGGGGTGGCGGGTGTGAAGGTCGCCGAGGGCGCCACGGTCGTGGGGGCCGGGCCGGTGGGCAGCGACGATGACACCATCGTGTTGACCATGACCGACAAGCAGACCGCAAAGGTCACCGACGCCGCCGAGATCGCCCCGAAAGGGCGGGGCACCGGCGGCGTGCGCATCACCAAGTTCCGCGACGAGAAGCGGATCGAGCTGGCCTACGTGGGACCAGAAGCCGGGGTGTCGCTGATCGTCGGCACCCTCGAGTCGCCCACCAAGCCCGACAACAGCCCGGAGCCGCTCACGATCCCCCACACCGGCCGCGACCTGATCTCACGCACGATCCCCCGACGCATCCTCTCGGTCGGCTTCGGTCGCTGGTAGTGATTGCCCCTTTCGGAGACTCGCGCCCTAGCGTGCCCGAATGGCTGACAACCCCGATCCCCTCACCCTCGACCACTTGGAGGGGATGAGCGACTTCGCCCAAACCGTCGGCCTGCGACTCACCGAGGTGGGCGGCACGAGGGTGGTCGGATGGATCGAGATCGGCCCACAACATCACCAGCCGATGGGGATAGTGCACGGCGGGGTCTGGTGCGCGGCGATAGAGGCGACAGCAAGCATCGGCGCTGCCACCTCGGTCATGGATCGGGGTCTGCTGGCAGTCGGCGTGCACAACTCGACCAACTTCCTGGCGTCGATGAGCGAGGGTCGTGTGGACGTGGTGGCCACGCCGATCACTCAGGGACGCACCCAGCAGCTGTGGCAGGTGGAGATAACCCGCAGCGCGGACGGCCGCCTCGTCGCCACCGGCCAGGTGCGTCTCCAGAACATCACACCGCGCTGAGCCGGCACCCACCCACCCCTACTCCGACGGTCGCCCGGTCCTCGTTCCACCTATCGGGCCGATGCTGCGCACGAGAATCACGAGGGTGGCCACCGCGACCGTCGCCAGGAGCAGGGCACCGCCCTTGCGGGCAGTCGGATCGTTACTCAACGCCACGATCAATGCATTGACTGCCAGGGCGGCGAGCAGAACGAGCATCGGAGTCTGACGTTGTCTGGATCGAGACACCCTGGTCGAGCTGACCTGACCTACTGGTTCGTGCACCATGCGCCGCAGTATGCCTTGCGGATTTCGAGTCCCGTACCATTTGAGCTGCACCATCCGATTGCAGCGGCACCGATTGCCAACACAGCAGCGATGATTCCAGCGGGCAATGCGCCCACGGATCAAGCGCCTCTGCCCCGCCACCGAGGTCAAGCACATGGATTGCGGCGAGCGCCTCCTGGGAATCCATCAACGCAGGAACAGCACTTGTCGATGTCAATACTGGACATCAACGTGTTATTGGCTGAACTGGCGTGCTCTGGTGAAACGGTCACGTATTGCGCGGTAGATCCTTGAATGGCGTGGTCTTGTCGTTGCTCGGTTCCTTCGGGAGGCCGAGCACCCGCTCGCCGATGATGTTGCGCTGGATCTCGTCCGTCCCGCCGTAGATCGAGGGTGCCGGTGAGAACAGGGCGAGCTCGGTGACCATCGGGGCGAAGGGATTGCCTATGGCCTCGGTGAGCCGCGCGCGCCGCTCGTCGTCGTACTCGTGAAGCATTCCCTGCGCCCCGAGGATCCTCAGCCCCAGGTCCCGCGACATGCGGACGATCTGGCTCATGGACAGCTTCGAGGTGTTCCCCACAGGCCCGAGCGACTTGCCTGCCTCCTTCGCGGCCTTCATCCGCAGGTTCGTGAAACGGGCGATCTCGTTGAGCGTGTGCAGGCGCATCAGGTCCTGGCGAAGTGTCGGGTCCTTGATCGTCCCGTTGCCCTGCGCGAGGCCGATCAGCATCTGCTCGGCAGCGCCGAACAACGCGGCCGGCCCACCACCGCCGCCGCTCCGCTTCTTCTTCCCGCCGGCCGGGGCGAAGTCACCGGCGCGTCGCTCCAGGTGGCCGAACACGGTGCCGGGTATCGCCGCCGACGCCGCCGCATGGCCGCCGCCCGCGCCGAGCCCGGATCGCTCGTTCGCCAGCGTGGTGTTCGCCACGGCCCAACCCTGGTTCAGATCGCCGATCAGTGCGTCGGCGGGCACCCGCGCGTCGGTGAGGAAGACCTCGTTGAACAGGGCCCGCCCGGTCATCTCCTTGAGCGGCCGGATCTCGACGCCCGGCTGGTGCATGTCGAGCGCGAAGTAGGTGATGCCCTGGTGTTTGGGGAGCTCGGAGTCGGTCCTCGCGATGAGCATCGCCAGGTCGGCCACCTGTCCACCCGAGGTCCACACCTTCTGTCCGTTGACGATGAACTCGTCGCCGTCCCGAACCGCGCGGCATTGCAGACCTGCGAGGTCGGAACCTGCGCCCGGTTCGGAGAAGAGCTGGCACCATCCCTTCTGCCCTGTGACGATGTCACGCAGGTAGTGGCATCTCTGCTCGTCGGTGCCGTGGGTGACGATCGTGGGCCCTGCGAGCAGCAGGCCCAGACCTCCCGGCGCGCCCAGCGCGCCGAAGTCGGATATCGCCTGCTGCGCTCGCACGGTGTCGTCGCGCGACAGACCCTTGCCGAACCACTCCACCGGCCAACCCGGTGCTGCCCACCCGCTGGTTCCAAGGCGTTGCCACCACTCCGCAACGGTCAGATCCGGGTCCCAGTTGGTCTCCAGGAAGTCGGTCAGCTCATCGACAACTGCGTCGGACATCAGTGCGGGTCCCCCTCGGACGACGACTAACTTGACCCAGCGGTCAAGTTCGGACTCCTCATCCTGTCCAAGGCCCGACACCCGCTGCAACACCGCCCGGCATTGCGCGCGGGTGTCGCACCCTCGTGATGTACTTGTTGCCACGATGGCCGGCACCGAGAACCGCACCCAGCGATACGACGAGAAGTCGATCCAAGTCCTCGAGGGGCTCGACGCGGTGCGGAAACGCCCGGGCATGTACATCGGCGGCACTGGATCCGACGGCCTGCACCACCTGGTCTGGGAGCTGATCGACAACGCCGTCGATGAGGCCGCGGCGGGCTTCTGCAACCTCGTCGAGGTCACACTGCACAGGGACCGTTCCGTCGAAGTGACCGACAACGGCCGCGGTATCCCCGTCGGCAAGAAGGACGGAAAGCGCACCGCGCTCGAGTACGTCTTCACCGAACTTCACGCCGGCGGCAAGTTCGGCTCGGGCGCCTACGGCGCATCGGGGGGTCTGCACGGCGTGGGCGCCTCGGTGGTCAACGCACTGTCGTCGAAGCTCGTGGCCGAAGTCGATCGCGACGGACAGACACATCGGCTGTCCTTCCAGGACCGGGCCCCGGGAAAGTTCCTCGCCAGCGGGAAGTTCTCCGCCACATCGACCCTTGAGATCGTACGAAAAGTTCCCGCCAAGCGCACCGGCACGCGGGTCCGCTTCTGGCCTGACTTCGACATCTTCGACCCGGGTGCAACCATCGAATACGACCGCGTTCGCGACCATGTGGCACAGGTTTGCTTCCTGGTGCCGGGGCTCAAGGTCCGCCTCACCGACAAGCGCGGCGAGTCGCCGCGTGAGCCCGAGGAGTTCGTGGCGAAAGGCGGCTTGGCCGACTTCGTCGAATACCTGTCGATCGGAGAACCCGTCTGCGAAGTCATCACCATCTACGGAAGCGACACCTTCGTGGAGAAGGTCCCAGTGGGCGGAAAGATGACCGATGTCGAGCGAACCTGCACGGTGGACATCGCGCTCCGGTGGGTCAAGGGCTACGACACCTCCATAGTCAGCTTCGTCAACACAATCCCCACCACCGACGGCGGCACGCACGTCACCGGCTTGGAGCGGGGCATGAACAAGGCCGTCAACGACACGCTGCTGTCGGGTGCCAAGAAGCTCGCCCGCCTGGCCAAGTCGGGCAAGGACCGCGCTGAGAAGGCCGACGTGCAGGAAGGCCTGGTCGCGGCGATCAAGGTGACCTTCCCCGAGCCGCAGTTCCGCGGCCAGACCAAGGGAGAGTTGGGCACACCGGCGGTGCAGTCCATCGTCTACGACGTGGTCAAGGACGGACTGGCGTCGTGGTTCTCAGGCGGTGGCCGCAAGACCCACATCAATGCGGTACGCGAGAAGTTGACCCAAGCGGTGCTCAACCGGGTCGCTACGAAACAGACCCTCGAAGCGAAAAGGAAGCTGGCGTCGCTGGGCTCCGGTGGCATGCCGGACAAGCTTGCCGACTGCCGGACCCACGGCCCTGAGGCCGAGTTGCTGATCGTCGAGGGCGACTCTGCGGCAGGTCCGGCCAAGGCCGGCCGGAACTCCGAGTACATGGCGGTCCTGCCTCTTCGGGGCAAGGTGGTCAACGCCGGCAAGTCCACCTTGAAGCAGGTCATCGAGAACGCCGAGGCCCAGGCGCTCTTCACCGCCATCGGGGCGGGATCGGGTCGTGACTTCAAGCTCGACGACGCCCGCTACGGGCGGATCATCATCCTGTGTGACGCAGATGTCGATGGCAGCCACATCCGCTGCCTCCTGCTGACGCTCATCTACCACCACATGCGTCCGTTGCTGGAGCACGGCATGGTCTTCGCTGCCCAGCCACCGTTGTACACGGTGAAGGTCGGCGACGACATCCACCACGCGTTCAGCGACGCCGACAAGGAGCGGCTCACCGACGAGTTGTGCCGGGGAACCAACCGAAAGGCCGAGAACCTCCAGTGGGTGCGCTTCAAGGGCCTCGGCGAGATGGACGTCGAGGAACTCGCCGTCACCTGCCTCGATCCCGAGACCCGGATCCTGCGGCGCATCACCATGGAGGACGCCATGGCAGCTCACCACGCCGCTGAGACGTTCGACACCCTCATGGGTTCCGACGTGGCAAGGCGACGCCAGTTCCTGCTGGACAACTCCGATCTGATCGACCCGGCGGCACTCGACGTGTGAGCACACCATCGGTCGACGTCGTGGTTGTCGGCGGCGGCATCGTGGGGCTTGCAACCGCCCGCGCCGTTCTGCTGCGTCGGCCCGGGTCATCTGTGGCGCTCGTCGAGAAGGAGTCGGCGACGGCGACACACCAGAGCGGGCGGAACTCGGGGGTGATCCACTCGGGCATCTACTACCGGCCGGGCTCCGCAAAGGCCGAGCTGGTGGCCCGAGGACGGGGACTTCTGGAGGAGTTCTGCTCCGAGCACGGGATCGCCCGCGACTACTGCGGGAAGGTGATCGTCGCCACGAGCGTGCCGGAACTTGCGCGCCTCTCGCGACTCGACGAGCTCGCCACCGCTCACGGGATCCAGACACGCCGTCTCGACGCCGAGGGGCTGGGGGAGCTTGAGCCTCACGCCACGGGCATCGGGGCCCTCCACCTTCCGGGCACCGGGATCATCGACTACGCCGAGGTCGCGGCGGTCCTGGCTTCCCAAGTGGAGCGCCTCGGCGGACAGGTCATCCTCAGCGCCACGGTCGAGTCACTTCGCCTCGAGCAGAGCGCTGTGATCGTTCAGGGCGACCGGAACACCTGGAAGGCTGACCGTGTGGTGAACTGCGCCGGCCTCCACGCCGATCGCGTCGCCCGATCGACGGGACCCGTCGATGTGAGGATCACACCGTTCCGTGGCGAGTACTACGAGCTGCTACCAGCCGCCCGCGGCCTTGTCCGCAACCTGATCTACCCGGTGCCTGATCCCGCGTTCCCCTTCCTGGGAGTGCATTTCACCCGCTCGATACACGGTGGCGTCCATGCCGGACCGAACGCGGTCCTCGCGCTCGCCCGCGAGGGCTACTCGTGGCGCGTCGCAAACCGACACGACATGGCCGAGATGCTGAAGGACCCAGGGCTGTGGCGGCTCGCCCGCCGCTACTGGCGAACCGGTCTCGGCGAGGTACGACGTTCGCTGTCACGCCGGGCGTTCGTTTCGGCGCTCCGCAGACTGGTCCCCGATGTCACAGGCGAGGACCTCCAAGCCGCGCCCACCGGAGTCAGAGCCCAGGCCCTGCTTGCCGATGGCACCCTCGTCGATGATTTCGCGTTCGCTGAGCACGGTCGGGTCCTGCATGTGCTGAACGCCCCTTCACCCGCGGCGACCGCGTCACTTGCGATCGGTGAGCACATTGCCCGGCGCCTCCACCCCTGACGCCAGGACGCTCCCCGCGACCGAACCGGAGCGAGGGAGACCCGAGGTGTGAACAAGAAAAGACTGGAGCCGGACCCCAAGGGGGGAGGGGTCCGGCTCCATCGCTCAACGAAGGGGGGTCCGTTGGCGATTCGCTCAGACAGGTAAGGGGGGGGAACCCGTCGAGCGAGATATGAGGGACGGAGGAGTGGAGGCTCCCGCCCGAGCCGTCCTCCCGCCGCCCACGATCCTGAGTGGATCAGACTTGGACTGGGTCCTACTTGGTGGTCGCCTTCTTGGCAGCAGGCTTGGCCGGCTTGCGGTCGAGCGCCGGATCGGTGAGCGGAGCCACGGCCTTCGCCACTGCGAGAGCGAGGTCCTTGTTCGTGTCGATGATGGACTTCGCGAACTTGTACTGGTTGTTCACCAGCTCGACCGGGGTCGGGATCTGCTCGGCGAAGGGGATCGCCGGGATCTCGGGCAGGCGGTCGATGACGAAGTCGACGACGGTGGTGACGCCCTTGACGACGGGCTCCTTCACCGACGCGAGAGTGTCAACGACGTTCGCCTGAACGTCGGTCAGCTTGTCGAGCACGACAGTCATGATGTTGCCTCCATTTGGCATTACTGCCGACCAAACAGGTGACCGGCGTGTTGCTTGCGGTTTGCTAACTGTAGCAAGCAACTTCGCGAAGGTCAACCGTCTGCTTGCAGAAGGCAGCGTGACTCGCGTCACCTCACAACTCTTCGTGGGAGCGCCTTTGCACTTCCCGGATACCTGACTAGATTGGTCGGGAATTGGTTCCGAGACCGCTGAAAGGGCCCCGACATGACAGTAAGACTCGGCGACAACGCCCCCAACTTCACCGCAGAGACGACCGATGGCACGATCGACTTCCTCGACTGGAAGCGGGGATCGTGGGCGGTCCTCTTCTCCCACCCCAAGGACTTCACACCGGTCTGCACCACCGAGCTCGGTACCGTCGCACGCCTCAAGCCCGAGTTCGACAAGCGCAACGTGAAAGTCATCGGACTGTCCGTGGACAGCGTGGCGAGCCATCACGAGTGGGCGAGCGACATCGAGGACACCCAGGGAACGGCGCTGAACTTCCCGCTCATCGGCGACGAGGACCGAACCGTCTCAGACCTCTACGACATGATCCATCCCAATGCCCTCGACACGCTCACGGTTCGGTCGGTCTATGTGATCGGCCCGGATGACAAGGTCAAACTCACCCTCACCTACCCCGCGTCCACCGGCCGCAACTTCGACGAACTGCTGCGTGTCATCGACAGCCTTCAGCTCACCGCCAACTACAAAGTGGCGACGCCGGCCGACTGGAAGGACGGTGACGACGTCATCATCGGCGGCAGCGTGACCGACGAGGAGGCGAAGGAGCTGTTCCCGGAGGGCTGGCAGGCCCCCAAGCCCTACCTCCGCATCCTCCCCCAGCCAGGGCGCTAACGCGAAGACACACGCATCCTCGAAGGAAGCGGGTGGCGCCGAGGATGCGGTGCGCCTCCGTATCATCGCCATCCATGACCTCACAGACGCCACGGCAAGGGCCGGGCGTTCCACTGACGATCGGACTGGTTGCGGCCGCAGTCACCGTCTTCGCAGCGAAAGGTGGCCTACCCGGCCTGGGCAACGACGCGACGAGCTACGTGGCTATCGCGGACCGAATCGCGAAACACGGCGAGCTCGGCTACTTCCTCGAACCGCAACTCGCGCTCTGGCCTCCCGGTTGGCCCGCGGTGCTCGCGTTCGGCGAGTGGCTTCTCGGAATCACTCCACAGATCACTGCGCTCGCCGTCAACTGCGTGGCAGTGGTCGTGATCGCATTGGAGACGTGGTCGCTGGGATGGAGGATCCTCCAGGATCGCAAGCTCGTCCTGGCCGCGACGCTCATCGCCGCACTTGGACCGGCCACGCTGTCGCAGACCTACATGGTGCAGACCGAGACGACGTTTGTCGCGCTGGTACTCGGGACGTTCATCGCGCTCATCCGCTTCTCCGACACACGTCGACCGAGCTGGCTGGCGGGCGCGGCGGTGTTGCAGTGGGCAGCCTTCATGGACCGCTACGTCGGAATCGTGGCCATCGGGGCGGGTGGCATGTGGCTGCTGCTGGAACGAGGCACCGACCGGGTCGCCGAGCGATGGCGCAACGGCATCCTGTTCGTCCTCGGCTCCTCGGTGGTCCCGGGGGCCTGGCTGGTTCGAAACATCGTGGTGAAAGGCGATATCGCCTCCGCATTCGGTCCTCGCGACACACCAACCGCCACCTACAAGTCGAACACGGTCGACGCCACCACCTCGGTGGGCCAGTTCATCCACGGGGTATCCCGCTACGCACCATTCACAGGAATCCTGCGCATCGCCTCCCTCCTCCTGTTGGCGGCCTGCGGAGTGCTCGCGTTCGTCCTGTTGGGTCGGGCCCGCCGGCGGAAGGCAATGTCCAGCGCGCCGGCTCAGGGCATATCGGCCCTCGCCGGACACCCCGTGGGTTTGCTGAGCATCTACGCCGGAGCTCACTGGGCCTACATGATCTACAGCGCATCGACGATCGCCTTCGATCCGGTCAACACCCGATACCTCGCGCCGATGTTCGTCCCCGCGCTCTTGGCGTGCCTTGCACTTGTCCGCACCGGAAGTCCCGCGTCCGATGGCGACGGAGGCGGCCTCGACCGCCTACTGAGCTTTGGCGTCGTTGCCTTGGTGGTCGTCCAGGTTTGTGTCGGCCTGGCACGTGCATCGGCGAGCTACTGGGACGACGACGCCCTCGGATACGCGGCACCCCAATGGCGTCGAGCGTTGTCAAGCCCGATGTTCGAGCGGATCCCGCCCGAGTGCGACCACCTGTACTCGAACTTCCCCGAGGCCACCTACCTGGCCGGCATCGAGGCGCAGCGCAGCCCCCGTATCCGCAAGTTCGCCAGTTCCGACCTCGTTCCCGAGTTGCGCGAGGCGAGGGAGAGGGTCGATGCGGGAGAGATGAGTTGTCTGGTCTGGATCAGCCCAGAGGTCCTCGAAACCCCCACCTATCAGCATCCGCTCAGCGACTTGCAACATACCTTCGATCTGGAGACGGTGGCGTCGGATCGAGATGTGACGATCTATGAGATGGGCCGGCGATGATTGGAACCCGCTGACGCGAAACCGCCACGCCCGCCGGCCCTGCGTGCGGGCGAACCCGGTGTCAGTTGTGATCGCTGGTGGGGACGATCACGCTGCATCCGAAGGTCCGCTTTCGTGGCCGACTGACGTGGCGATCTCTGGCCTGTGTCGTCTCGCCGCTGTGTTGCTCAGCGACACGAGTCACTTTCTACCGAGACCGGCTATCTGTCAAGCCCACAGATCCCATATATCTCTCCAAGAGATTCGTCAGCGGGGTCTCGTCCCCGTTTCAGGGCACGTCCCGGCCACAAGATCCGGCGACAAATCGAACCAGCAGCGCTAGGTTCACGTCCCATGCCCAGCACGGATTACCTCGATCATCTCGCACAGGTCCGCCTTTTCAGCTCCTGCAACTCCAAGGAGCTGGCCAAGATCGCCCGGGCGAGCGACGAGTTGTCGTTGCCCAAGGGCAAGGTGCTCATGAACCAGGGTCGAACCGGGCGAGAGGCCTTCGTCATCGTCGATGGGCAGGCTTCGGTGGATGTCGGCGGGGTCACCGTGGCCGAGTTGGGTCCGGGCGACCACGTCGGGGAGCTCGCCCTCCTCGACGGCGGCACTCGGACCGCAACCGTGACCGCGACCACGGACATGACAGTGATCGTTTTGTCCCAACGGGCCTTCTTCGGCCTCCTGGACGAGGTGCCCGGGCTGGCACGAAAAATCCTGTCGTCGCTCGCCGGCATGATTCGCGATCTCGACGAGCAACTCGCGCCGCACGCCTGATCGAACGAGGTGGAATCGAGTCCCGCGAGCGAGGCGCTCGGGTTCCGTTCTCCAGCCGGCCCTCCACTACGTTCAAGGGCATGACCGCCACAGCCACCGACGACGCCACCGCGACGGAGGCCGCCGGCTTCAAGCCGCGCCACATTCCACTGATCATCGGTGGGTCCTTCGCAGCTATCACGGCACTGTCGTACGCAGCGGAGTTGACTCTCAACTTCCACGACGAGACAACCGACACCCGTGAGTTCTTCGTCAACATCCCAGGCTCGCTCCGCCTCGCGTTCTACCTGACCGTCATCACGTCGATCCTCTGGGGAGCGTGGGCGTTTTCGCAGCGGATGCGCAACTGGGAACGAGGTGGCCCCGACCGTCGGGCGACCAACGCCAAGAACTTCAAGCGTCGTGCCACCGACCTTCGCGCGGGTCTCTACATGCAGACCCTGATGCGCGACCCCGAAGCCGGAATCATGCACTCGCTCATCTACTTCAGCTTCCTGGTTCTTCTCGGCATCACCACGATGGGCGAGATCAACCTCCAGGTGCCCTATGAGCTGAAGTTCCTCCACGGCCGCAACTACCAGGCGTTCGCCTTCGTCGCCGACGTTGCAGGGGTCGTCTACCTCATTGGTCTGGGGTGGGCGATCGTGCGTCGCTACATCCAGCGGCCCTACCGGATCCGCATCAAGTCCAAACCAGAGCACGCAATGATCCTCGGGGTCATGTTCGCCATCGGCGTCACCGGCTTCGCGGCGGAGGTGTTCCGAATCATCGTCACCGGGTTCCCCGAGATCGAGAAGTGGTCGATCGTGGGATGGCCGCTGGCGAAGGCGTTCGGTGACGTCTCCTGGGCATCGGGTGCACACCGCATCTCGTGGGTGCTCCACATCCTCACATTCATCGGCTTCCTCGTCCTCCTGCCCACGACGATGCTGCGGCACATCTTCACTGCGCCGATGAACATGTACCTGCGTGATCGTGACCGGCCGAAGGGCGCGATGCGTGCCATGCCGAACCTCATGGAGACGGAGCTGGAGAGCTTCGGCGCCTCCACCGTCGAAGAGTTCACCTGGAAGCAACTGCTCGACACCGACAGCTGCACGATGTGTGGCCGCTGCACCTCGGTGTGCCCCGCGCACGCCACAGGCAAACCGCTCGACCCCCGCGAGATCGTCCTCAAGACCGGCGAGGTCATGGCGGCCACCGGTTCACCGGTGGTGTCGCCTCCCATCGGGGTCGACAAGGAGATCACGGTCACCGCGAACTCGCTCTTCGAGCGCATCACCTCCGAGGAGGTGTGGTCCTGCACCACCTGCCGCGCATGTGACGAGAACTGCCCGGTCAACATCGAGATTCTCGACAAGATCCTCGACATGCGCCGCTACCTGTCGCTGATGGAGTCGAACTTCCCCACCGAGTTGGGCAGCGCTTACCGAGGCATGGAGAACTCGGGCAACCCCTGGGGCATGTCCAACACCGAACGAGCGGACTGGGCCAAGGGCCTGGAGGGCGTCGACATCCTTGGCGACGGCGACCCCGTCACCGCGGAGTACCTGTACTGGGTTGGATGCGCCGGCAGCTTCGACGACAAGAACAAGAAGGTCACCCAGGCGATGGCCAAGCTGTTGCAGCGAGCCGATGTCGACTTCGCGATCCTCGGCCCGTCGGAGAACTGCACGGGTGATCCCGCCAGGCGTTCGGGCAACGAGTACATCTTCCAGATGCTCGCCATGCAGAACATCGAGACGCTCGACTCCATGGGGGTTCGCAAGATCATCACCCAGTGCCCCCACTGCTTCAACACGCTGGGCAACGAGTACCCCCAGCTCGGCGGCCACTACGAGGTGATCCACCACAGTCAGCTCCTCGAGGACCTCACCGAGAGCGGCCGGCTCGATCTCACCGACGCCCGTCTCGACGAGCGGCTCGTCTACCACGACGCCTGCTACCTGGGACGCCACAATGACGTGTACGAGGCACCTCGCAAGGTTGTCGGCCGGCTCCAAGGCATCGACATCGTCGAGGCACCGCGCAACGGCACCAAGAGCATGTGCTGTGGCGCGGGCGGTGCGCGCATGTTCATGGAGGAACACATCGGCAAGCAGATCAACGTGGAGCGGAGCCAGGAACTGCTGGCCACAGGCGCCACCCGGATCGCGACCGCATGCCCGTTCTGCTACATCATGATCGACGACGGGGTTAAGGGCGAGGGTGTGGAGGACGATCAGGTGAAGGTGGCGGACATCGCCATCCACCTGCTCGAGGCCCTCGATCAGGCCAAGACGCCCACGACCTCGGTGAGTTCCCAAAGTGCTGAAACGAGCCAACAAAGCTGATACCAGCCCCCATCTCGTCTCCGTGAGACATCCGAGCGCGCGGGTGCTCGTCGTCGATGACCACCCTGATGCGGCACGACTTCTGGCGAAACTGATCCGTGGAGAAGGCTACGAAGTGGCCGAGATCTGCGATCACCACGCCGCTGTCACCTTGCTCACCGCGGAGACCCACCCCGTGGACGCTGTGGTGGCCAGCTTCACCACAACCGGAACTCGAGCGAGCCTCCGGCTGCTCGACTCACTCCGCACCCATCCGGAATCGACGGTCAACGGACTGCGGGTTCTGTTGATCTCCGATCAGCCGCGCCAGCAGATCTTCTCTCTCCAAGCCGGAGCCGACGCGATCCTGGCACGACCGTACCGTTCCGAGGAGCTGCTGGAGCACCTTGCCGCGATGCTTGCCCGGCCCGAGAGCGAGCGAGCGCCCTATCGCAGGGAAAGGATCGATCAACTCAAGAACTCGGTGACCCATGCGTTCGACTCGCGTGGCGATGGCAACGCCGAAACAAACGATGCCAACCCGATGGGTCGAGTGGGTTGAACGAGTCGGCTCAGCCGGCCGCATCCTCGACGACCGCACGATGAGCCATCTCAAGTGCGTCCCAACCTCCGTCGTCAAAGGCGCACACAGCTGACGGAAACAGCTCGTTCTCCTCCGCCTCGATGTGCGCGACGAGCAGGTAGAAGGTGTCCGTGTCGAAGGTGTGGGTCACCAGCGCTCCACTCAGCTCGCGGTGTTCTTGCTCGAAGTGGGTGAGCCGAGCTCCGAGGAGTTCGCTTCAGCGACCTCCCATGCCATCCGCAGGAGTCCCGGAGGGGCCATTGCGTCGTCCTAGTCGAAGTTGCGCCAGTACTGGCTCGGGGTAGGACCCTGTTGTCCGCGGTACTTCGAGCCGAGTTCCCCGGAACCGTAGGGTCGGTCGGCCGGGGTGGTCATCTGGAGGAAGGAGATCTGGCCGATCTTCATACCTGGGTACAGCGTGATGGGCAGCGTGGCCACGTTCGACAATTCGAGGGTCAGGTACCCCTCGAAGCCGGCATCTACGAAACCTGCCGTCGTGTGGATGAGTAGACCGAGGCGGCCCAGGGAGCTCTTACCCTCGATCCTGCCCACAAGATCATCGGGCAGGCCGACCCGTTCCGCGGTTGACCCGAGCACGAACTCTCCCGGATGCAGGAGGAACACCCCATCCGGTGCGATCTCGACCTCCTCGGTGAGATCGTCCATCCGCTCCTTCACGTCGATGACAGCGCGGGTGTGGTTACGGAACACCCGGAAGAAGCGGTCGAGAGTGAGGTCGACGGACGAGGGTTGCACCTTCGCGGGATCGAACGGGTCGATGACGATGCGGCCCGATGCGATGGCCTCGTTGATCGTGCGGTCCGACAGGATCATCGGGCGGTGACCGTAGCGCGGCCAGACTGACCACATGGCGGACAGCGACGACATCCGCGAGTGCGAGTCGTGGTTCCTCCGGCGAGGAATCCCGCTGTTCATCGCCGACTACGACGCCGACACGCGCATCTGGACGCGTGCCGTGCCGTTCCTGGCCGTGGCCTACCTCCTCCTCAGCGCACCGATCTCCGCTGATCGGCCGCTCGACGCGGCAATCGAGTGGGCTATCGCAGTTGTCGTGTTGATCGCAGCGTGGGCGGTGGGCAACCTCGCCGACCGTCGTCCGGCCTTCTCCCGTCCCACTCAGGTGGGATGGATCGAGCTGTCAGCATTCGTGGTCGGACCAGCGCTGTCGCACGCGATCGAGCGTGACTGGCTCGCGGCGGTCGTCGCAGCCGCCGGCGGGTTGGTCGTGCTGGCCTGCACCTACGAGGTGGTGGCCTACGGGATCGTCCCACTCACCGGCTGGATGGCCGAGCGGCTGTTGCGGTCGCTGTCGGACCTGCGTGCGGCAGCGGTCCGGGCGTTGCCCTTCCTGCTGCTGTTCGTCACGTTCTTCTTCTTCACCGCCGAGACCTGGCAGACCTTCGCTCGACTCGAAGGCCTCCCCTATGGCTTGACGCTGTTGCTGTTCCTGGGCGTCGGCATCGCGTTCGTCAGCGCCCGGCTCCGCCCCGACATGGAGGCGTTGGAGCACTTCGTGTCCTGGGACGAAGTCCTCGCCGAAGCTCGCGACACTCCCGCAGGTGTCTTGGGAGTCCCGGCCGAGGGCGGGCCGAGTCAAGCTCCGTTGTCGAAGCGGGAGCGTCGAAACGTTCTACTGGTGGCGGTTGCAAGCCAGGTGATCCTGGCCGTGATGGTGGCGACGGTGATCGGCGTGTTCTTCTTGGTATTGGGGACGCTGACCGCGGACGCGGAGCTGATCGGCAGTTGGGTCGGCCACGAACCGCACGTGTATCTCACACTCCGCCTCAGCGGCCGACCGCTGATCTTCACCGAGGAGCACATCCGCGTCGCCGGCTTCCTCGCGACGTTCTCGGGCTTCTACTTCGGCGTGTACTCGGTGGCCGATCCGACCTTCCGCCAAGGTCTCACCGACGACTCCACCACCCAGCTCCGTGCGACGTTCGCGGCGCGCCTGTTGTACCGCGGGGCTTTGGTGTCGTCGGCAGCAACGGTGGCGACGGAGACGGGCACCTCGGTACAGTCAGCCGACCCGCGGGTGTAGTTCAATGGCAGAACATCAGCTTCCCAAGCTGAATACGCGAGTTCGATTCTCGTCACCCGCTCCAGCATGAAGGCCCAGGTCAGCCGGTGGATCCGGTGGTCTGGGCCTTCGTCGCGCAGAGCCTGAGATCGGCGGCATGACCCAAACGTGACCCTACGGATCGGCCGATACCTGCTGAGGACGCAGAGTCAGGTCCGTCGGTCCTACGCAGCGGTCCACCGGATCGTCTCCTGGGGAGCACTCGACGCATCGTATGACATACACTCGACGTATCGATACATGTTAGGGCGACGAGGAGACCATGACGACTCTTACCTCTCTGTTGGACCACCTCTACGAGGGTGACATCGTCGACACGGCCGACCTGGCGCGGGTGAGTGACACCAACCCCCGAAGCGTGGCCCGGTGGAAGGCCGGGGCCGCGACCCCACGGCGTGACGCCGAGGACCGCCTGCTCGAGCTCCGCGCGGTCGTCGACCTCGCTCGGCGCGTCATGCGCGACGACGCCGCCCGGTTCTGGATGCGTTCGCCGAACCCCGACCTCGGCTATGAGAAGCCCCTCGACCTCATCACGGCCGGGCAGTATCAGCGCGTCGTCGACCTGCTGCTTGCGTTGGCGGCGGGCGTGACCGTCTGACATGCCGCCGCTCGATCCTCGGGCGGTCGGCCTCGCGCCGGCTGCCTCGCTCTCCGTTGTCGCCTACCGGAACCAGGCCAAGGGGTTCGACCCCCGCAGCGGTGACGGTGCACGACGCCTTGATCCACGGATTCCGAGCCTCAATCCCGAAATTGGAATCGCAGCGTCGAAATCCAAGTTCAGTTCAGCGCCGGCGTCACCGTGAGCCTGAGTTTCACGCCGTGGCGAGCCGGCGCTCCCGGAGGGCTGCGAACTCGAGGGCGGCCCGCACGTGGTCGGACGTGAGCTCAGCGAAGTCGGCGACGATCTCCTCGGTGGTCATGCCCGACGCCAGGTAGTCGAGGACGTCGTAGACAGCCATGCGCGTGCCGATGAAGCACGGCTTGCCGCTGCGCACACCCGGGCGGGTCTCGATGACCGTGGTGAGATCCATCGGCCCGACGGTATCCCCAACCGCCCACGGCTGGCCGTGGCTTGCATCGGGCTCTTCGGAGGATTCCAAGTCTCGCCGCCGAAACTGGGAGTCACGGCGCTGCAATCCAAGTCTCAGCGGCTCCGGTATCCGGGTATACCCGGATACCGGAGGCCGGTCATACTCCTCTGCATGGGCCGGCGATCGACCGACGTTCTCGATCGGAGCCTGCGCGAGCAGGCGGTGGCTGCGCTCGTCGAGGCTGTGGGAGACGTGCAGGTCGGGCGCGACTCCACCGCTGACCTCGAGATCGAGCTGGATGGTCACCGGGTGACCATCCAGCTGAAGACAATGGCCTACGCGACCGTCGACCGCGTCGAGGCACTCAAGCGAAAGGGCCTTCCAGCAGGCGACCGGTCGGTACTGGTCGTCGCCGACCGGATCAACCAGCCGGCCCAGGTTGCACTCAGGGAAGCGGGTTGGGGCTACCTCGACCTCGCGACGGGGAGGTTGTTCCTGCGTGCTCGCGGCATCCGGATCGACACCACCGTGGATGCCGTGGAGCCAGGCGAGCGGCCGAAGCCTGTCGGGGTCGTCGGGCGGGCCGGACGAGTCCTGGCCTACGAGATGCTTCGGCGGGCGTACGACCGAGATCCCCGCCCCGTCCTGACCACGACCTCGGCCGACCAGTTCGACCTCGCCCGATCCTCCACCAGCGACGCCCGACGGGCCCTCATCGGCGCAGGGCTGCTCACCGAGGACGGGGAACCGGTGCTGCCCGAGCTGTTCTGGGCCCTCGCCCGCGAATGGGCGCCGACGGACCGACGATGGCTCGCCGCCATCCCCGACCCAAAGGACTGGGATCGAGCGCACGACCCGACCGAACCGACCTGGCGGCTCGGGGGCGCCCAGGCCGCGATCGAACTCGGCGCACCGATCGTCACCGCTGCGGACGGGCCGATCGACCTCTACGCCCCCGGTCCCGTGCTGCTGTCGATCGCCGTCCGACGCTACGGATCCTCCGATCCCCTGGCGGCAGCCGCCTCCGTCGCCGTCCCGGCCGTCCACCAGGTGACCGCGCCCCCCGATCCGGCATCGGGTGAACGGCGCCACCGCGGCTGGCTCCTGGTCCACCCGGTGGCCGCCGCCCTCGACCTGGCAGCACTGGGCGACGCACGATCCCTCCAAGTGCTCGCCGAGTGGCAACCCGACGGCGAGGCCGTGTGGCATGAGCGCTGACGTCCCCACCGTCATCCTCACCGGCCCGGCCATGGTGCCGCTCGTGCGAGCGGCGGCCGCGCTCGAAGCCGAGGACATCCCGCCGTTCGCCGTGATCGGCGGCGTCGCCGTCACCGTCCGCCTGGGTCGAGCCGTGCGAGCGACCGCCGACCTCGACGCCGTCACCGACCAGCGCCCACGCCGACGTGGCGGACCTCGACGACAAGGACCTGCTCTACGTCGCCGGACACGCTCACGCGCTGGCCGCCGCGACACGCAGCGCGGCACGCTGAGTACGCGAGGCCCGGCCGGCGTGACCCTAGCGTGACCCTACGGATCGGCCGATACCTGCTGGGGACACAGCGTCATCGCCAGGTATGCCGTCCGCCCTTCGTTCGGAGCACCGTGCAGGCGAAGCGTTCTTGCATCGCAGTTCGCAGCTCTTTACGCTCCCGAGCGAGGGTTCTCTCTTCTGATGGCTCCTCCGCTGAGGGGCCGAGGGGCCCGCAAGGGCCCCTCTTCTGTTTCTGAGTAGTAGCCGTGGACCGCTGTGCCGACTTCGTCGACGCTGGCTACCTGTTCCCCTACGACGGACTGCTGTGCCACAACACCCGGAAGCGCGGGGAGTTGGCCCTCGATGAGGTTCAGCTCCTGTCGTGGCTGTGCCGCGAGGCGCAGGCCCATTCGAAGGTCGAGGTCTTGCGGACTTACTGGTACGACGGGGCTCGGAGCGGGATCCCCACCGAGTCGCAGAAGAGCATCGCTGCCCGCCCAGGGGTCAAGCTGCGGCTGGGTCGCGTGAACGGCGCCGGCCAGCAGAAGGGCGTCGATGCTCTGATCTACCGCGACCTCATCACGCTGGCGGCCGAACGGGCGATCACCTACGCCTACCTCCTGAGTGGCGACGAGGACCTTCGGGAAGGAGTGAAGGCGGCGCAGGACCGCGGTGTCCGGGTGACGCTCATCGGGATCCCAGCGCCCTCGGGCTTCAACCAGAGCGAGGAGCTGTGCTGGGAGGTGGACGACCAGCTCACCCTCTACAAGTCCGACCTGTCCGGCTTCCTCCAGCTGACACCGCTCGATGCGGAGTTGATGCGAAGCGCCGAGTCGTCGATGCAGGTGGGTCTCCGCAAAGACCAGGACGCCAAGCGCGAAGTACGGCGGCTTGCTGGGAAGCGATCGCCACGGGTAGCGCTGCGAACGACGAGGATAGAGGCGAGCCGACTCCCGACCTCAGCGCGTGGAGGTCGAGCGACGACGATCAGAGATCAGATCGTCGAGGGCGTCCGCAATCGATCGGTCCCGCTGCCCGGTGGCGTGTTAGTAACGGAGGGCGGCTTGGTGGGTGGCGTGGCCGAGGTGGTACATGACCTCCTTGGTGCTGGCGCCGGTGCTCGCTGCCAGGGTTCCAGCGAGGTGTCGGAGGTCGTGGAGGTGGATCTCGGGGATGTCGACCTGGGTGGCGGGCCTTCTCCCAGGCGTCCTGCCAGACGGGCGGCGCGAGCGGACCGCCCTTCTGGCCCGTGAAGACGTAACCGTCGTCGCCGTGCTGTGCGAAGGCGTCGAGGCGGTCGCGTAGGTCGGGCACGAGTGCCGCCGGGAAGGCGAGGACCCGCCGGCCGGCGTCGGACTTGGGTGGGCCGACGAGGTGGTTGTCGTGTCGATCGAGCTGCCGCTGGCGGATGATCGCGATCTCGCAGCGGTCGAGGTCGACGTCGCTGCACCGCAGTCCGAGGACCTCCCCTCGGCGGAGGCCGACGAATGCTGCGCGGAGGGCGACGCATCGCATCCGCTCGGGGAGTTGCTCGACGAGGTTGCGCCCTTGATGGTGCATCGCCTCGCTTGGTGAGCCGGGTGTCGATCCAGCTCGGCGCGTAGTCGGCGAGCGTGGGCGTGGTGACGGCCGACGGGGTGGCGGGCTTGCCGTCGGCCTGGTCGGTGACCGACCGGGCGTAGGTCGCCTCGGCGGCGCGCTTGGTGGCGTGGGTGCCGAGGCTGAGGCGTCGGCCGTCGGGGGTGACGATGCGGACTCGATAGCGGCCCGAGGGGAGG
>JADLFH010000139.1 GCA_020845705.1 Microthrixaceae bacterium
GGATCTCTCCGCCACGCCCGTCACCTACCGTCTGGCCCCACCGGCGATGAAAGAGGACGCCGATTGATGACGGGCACCGTTACGATCGCCGGCGCGACCAGGGAAATGATGATCCGGTTCACCAGCACCGCATTGACGGCCCTGGCCGAACCCGGCGCCGCCCTGCAGGTGATCGACACCGCCGCCTACCAGAGCACCTGCCGGTCCGGATAGTGGTCACCGTCGACTGGTTGGCCCGTCAGACCGACCTCGGACTCACAGTGGTGGCGGGCGCCCAGCACACCGATCGGAACATCCTGTGGGCACACGCGATTGAACTCGCCGACCCGGTCCCCTATCTGTCCGGTGGCGAACTGGTGATGACGACCGGCATCAACGTCGGCAAGACGAAAGCGGCGCAGTCCGAATACGTGTCCCGCCTGGTGGCCGCCGAGGCGGCCGCCCTCGCCTTCGATACCGGCACCAGTTTCCGGCAGGTGCCCGACGGAATCCTCGCCGCCGCCGATGCACTCGGTCTGCCGGTGCTGCGGGTGCCGGCCTCGACCCCGTTCATCGCCATCACCAGGGCCGTCATCGACGCGATCAACGCCGATCAACTGAGGTCCGTTCAGCACACCGTCGAACTGCAGCAGCGGTTGGCCCGGGAGACCCTGCGGGGCGGGATCCCCGCCCTTGTCGACGCGCTGAGCAAGGCGCTGGGCGCGACGACGATCGCGTTGTCCACCGACGGCCGCCTGCTCGCCGGTGCAGGACCGGACACCGATCGGGTCGCCGGACTGGCCGCCGGACTGATCGGGGCCAAACGAGGCCGGGCGGAGCCCGCAAGCCGGGTGGTCGCCGACGGCGAGGGCTACTGCACGCTGCAGGCGCTGCGCGCAGCTTCCGTCGCCCGGGGCTTCCTGGCCGTCCGCTCCGAGTGGCCGTTGTCGAATCCCGAGCGTCTGCTGGTGGCGCACGCCGTGTCGTTGATCAGTATCGAACTCGAGAAACCCAGCCGGGTGCTCGACGCCGAGCAACGGCTGCGCACCGCCGTGACGCAGGCGCTGATCTCCCGGCCAGGACCGGCCGAACCCACGGTGCTCCGTTACTTCGGGTTCGAACCGGAGGCGGACGTACTGGCCGTCGTGCTGGCCGGTGTGGGTCCGGCTCTGGCGGCTGAGTCGCAGATCCAACAGGTGCTGCATCGTGATGCGGCACCGTTCCTGATGTCCTCGTCGCGGGAGGACATCGTCGTCGTGATCCCGGCCACCGAGATGGACCGGATTCCGCTCCTGGTGGACGAGTTGCGGACCCGGCTGGGGCTGCCGGTCGTCGGAGGGATCAGCGGTCCGGGGCACCTCGCCGACGTCGGGCTGATGACGAGCCAGGCCCGGAACGCCGCGCGGGCACCGTCGGGTGAGCCGGTACGCCACTACGACGAACTCGGTGTCTTCGAGGCGATCCTGGGCGACCGCACACCTGACGAGCTCACCGTGCTCTGCGACGTGCTGCGGCCGTTGGAGGGCCATGATCTGGTGCCCACGTTGACCGAATTCCTGCAGAACAACGGTCACCTGGAGAACGCCGCAGCGGCGCTGGGGGTGCATCGCCACACGATGCGAAACAGGTTGGGCCGCATCACCGAACTGCTCGGCTGCAGCCTGGAATCCGCCGACACCCGCGCCCAGTTGCTGCTCGCCATCCGGGCCCGGGAGATCAACGGCGGATGAACTGGCGCTGGGAGTGTTGGGCCGCCTGCGCCTGCGGGGCCAGGTCCTCGTGGCGAAGCAGATGCTTCGGCGGGTCGGGGAATTCCAGTCGGCGGGTGATGTTCAGATCGGCGTCGACGTGCACCAGTTCCCCGGGATCCAGCAGCCGCCACGCCGGATCGTCGTCCATCGGCTCGCTGGCCACGACCACCGACGGTATCTCTGCGAGGTGTTCAGAATGTGCGCGGATCCGGCGGGTGCGCATTTCCAGGGCCCCGTCCCGGGGACGGTCCAGAAGATACAACTCGTGGGATTCCGGGTAGCGCAGCGCCCAGAGGTCGGTGGCGGTGCTCAGCAGGATGTTGAGGGCGTACACCGGTACGTTGTCCGCCACCCAGCCGACCGCCTCCCGGATCGCCGCGGTGACGTCACCCCCGTTGCGTCGCGCGGCGGCGGTGATCAAGGCGACGATCCGTTCCGAATCGGTCTGTCCGCCAACGAGTTCGGAAACCCCCTCGGCCTTCAGCCGGTCATCGAGCAGATCCAGCCCTTCCACCACACCGTTGTGCGCGAACATCCGGCGGTCCTGCAGGAACGGGTGGGTGTTGGCCACGTCCAGGACGCCGGTCGTCGCGTACCGGACGTGCGCGAGGAACGTCGTCCCGGTCATCTCGTGAGCCTCGGTGGCGAACGCGCGGTCATCCCACGCCGCCATCGGTTGCTTGCGCAGCTCCGGCCGACCGCCCGCGTCGAA
>JADLFH010000140.1 GCA_020845705.1 Microthrixaceae bacterium
GAGCAGATCGTGGCGGCTGCGCCGCCACGCACCGCGATCACATGGGGAGGTGCCGCCTATCGGCGCACCTCCTACGTCCAGGGGAGGCTGAAGCGCAGCACCTTTCGGACCACCGTCGCGAACTGACGGGGCAGCGACCCGGTGTTGTAGGGCAGACCGTGCCGCTCGCAGATCTCCCGCACCCTCGGCGCGATCTCCGCATACCGGTTGGAGGGCAGGTCGGGAAAGAGGTGGTGCTCGATCTGGTGGTCGAGGTTTCCGCTGAGCAGGTGGACCAGCGGCCCACCCGTGAAGTTGGCGGACCCCTCGATCTGGCGGCGGTACCAGCCGCCCCGCGACTCGCCCTCCACCTCCGCCTGGTCGATGAAGCGGACCCCGTCGGGGAAGTGGCCGCAGAAGATGACCGTGAACGACCAGAGGTTGCGCACGACGTTGGCGACCAGCGCCCCGGACGCCGCGGCCAGCGCGGATGGCACGCCGAGGGGCAGCGCCATGGCCGGCCAGACCACGTAGTCCTTTGTCAACTGCCGCCGGACCTTGCGACTCGTCTCGGTCAGGGTCGGGGCGACCTCCGCCCACTTCGGTGGGTTGCGCGGGTCGAAGCGCAGGTCGTGCAGCGCGACGCCGTACTCGAACAACAGGGCGAGGAGCACGAAGATCGCCGGCTGGGCCAGGTGCTCGGGCCGCCAGGCCTGCTCGGGTTCGACCCGGAGGATGCCGTAGCCGATGTCTCGGTCGAGGCCCCTGACGTTGGTCCACGTGTGGTGCTCGAAGTTGTGGGTCTTGCGCCACTGGCGCGACGGGCAGACGTTGTCCCACTCCCAGGTGGACGAGTGCAGTTCGGGGTCACGCATCCAGTCCCACTGGCCGTGCATGACGTTGTGGCCGATCTCCATGTTCTCGAGGATCTTGGCGAGGGACAGCAGCGCGGTTCCCGCCAGCCACGCGGGTGGGAGGACGCCCCCCAACAGCAGCGCGCGGCCGGCCAGCTCGAACCGGCGTTGGGTGGTGACGACTCGGCGGATGTACGCGGCGTCGGCGCTGCCGAGGGAGGCGACGATCTCGGCGCGTAGGGCGTCGAGGTCGGCTGCGAGCGCCGCGTCGGGATCGGTCGACGGCTCGACCTCGCTGGACGGCGGAGCGGGAAGGGGCGCGATCGCGGCGGTGCTCACAGATCCACCTCCACGTCGCCGAGGGGAAGCGAGACGCAGAGACGGATGTGCTCACCCGCTCCGGAGCGCACGCCGTGGTCACGGTCGATGACCTCGCCGGCGACCAGCCTCGTGGTGCACGTGTGGCAGATCCCCTGCCGGCAGCCGGTGGGAGGGCACAGCCCGACCGATTCGGCGGCCTCGAGCACCGTGCCGCCCTCCACCTCGGTGCTCAGCGAGGACCGGGTGAACCGGGCCACCGCCCTGGTGTGCGTTCCGTGACCGCCGGGGGCACGGAGGTCGATGCTGGGCGGCGCAGCCCTGGGGTGGAAGCGTTCGACGCGGAGCCCGTCGGCGAGCCCGGCC
>JADLFH010000064.1 GCA_020845705.1 Microthrixaceae bacterium
CGCAGCTGACGCGACGCTGAACCGTGGTCGATCCGACGAACCCATGTTCAGCTCGTGTTCAGCTCCGTTGCGCTTCGTTGTGGGGGGAGGAGCGCGGTGAAGCTGTTGATGATCGACGACGACCGCAGGCTCTGCGACGCGGTGCGTCGCCGGCTGGAGGCCGACGGGGTCGTCGTGGAACTTGCCCACGACGGCGTCGAGGGTCTGTGGAAGGTCGAGACCAGTCGCTACGACGTGATCCTGCTCGACCTGATGCTCCCGCTCCGCAACGGGTTCCAGGTCTGCGCGGACATCCGTGCCCGCGGCGACAGGACCCCGATCCTCATGCTCACCGCGAAGGACGGGCACCTCGACGAGGCGGAAGGTCTCGACACCGGGGCGGACGACTACCTGACCAAGCCTTTCGCACACGAGGTGCTCACGGCTCGCATCCGTGCCCTGATGCGCCGCTCTCCGGTGGGCGGACTGCCCGTGATCGTGATCGACGATCTTCGTGTCGATCCGTCCGCGCGGCGCGTGGAGCGTGGCGGAACACCGATCGAGTTGACCGCCAGGGAGTTCGACCTGTTGTGGCACCTCGCTCGGGCGGCGGGCGCCGTGGTGTCCAAGCGCGACATCCTCGCCGGAGTGTGGGAGGACGACTTCTACGGAGACCCCAACATCGTCGAGGTGTACGTGCGGCGACTCCGTCGAAAGATCGACGAGCCGTTCGCGTCGTCTCTCCTGCGCACCGTGCGCGGCGCCGGGTACGTGCTCGACGGAGACGACCCTCGGTGAAGGCCAGATGGGCTCGCCGTGCAGCCTCGTCGGTACGTCTCCGAGTCACCGCCGCTGCCGCCGTGGCGGTCGTGGTTGTTCTAGTGGGCGTCGGGGTCAGTCTCGTCGCTGTGGAAGACGTGCTGATCGACAACCTCGATCACACGCTGCGGCTTCGCGCGGATCAGATCGAGGTGCAACTCGACTCGGGCTCGCTGTCACCGGGTGCGAACCGCGACGGGGAGGTCGGATGGTTCCAGGTGGTCGGCGACGGCGGATCGGTCCTGTCGTCCTCGGCGAACGTGGCCGGTGACGCGGCGTTCGTGCCGCCTGAGCGGACAGCGGCTGGAGGGTCGACCTCGCGTGACGTGTTCGGCAGCGTCCGCGGGTTCCCCCTCGACGACGACGTGTTCCGGGTGTTGACCCGCGCGGTGGTACTGGCCGACGGGACGACGGCACGCCTCCATGTGGGCGCGAGCGCCGATCCCGCCGCGGAGGCAGCGACTGCGGTGCGCGAGAGGTGGGTGCGGACCGCGCCCGTCGTCGTTGTCGCGCTCGCCGTGGTGGTGTGGGTGTTGGTAGGCAGAACCCTGCGGCCCATCGAGCGGCTCCGACGCGATGTCGAAGATCTGGCGGACCCTCGCGGGCGGGTTGCGGTGCCGACGTCGCGCGACGAGGTGTACCGACTCGCTCGCACCCTGAACCGGCTGCTGGAGCGGCTCGAGACAGGCGCAGCGCGCCGGCGTGGGTTCGTGGCCGACGCCTCCCACGAGCTGCGAGGACCGCTCGCCCGACTGCGCGCGGAGCTCGACGCCTCCGACGCGTCGCCGCCCGAGGTCATCGAGGAGGTCGAACACCTGCGGCGGCTCGTCGACGACCTGTTGGACCTCGCCCGCTTCGACGACGGGTCCGCCCCCCGCCTCGAAACCCCAGTCGACCTCGACGACATCGTGTTCGAGGTCGTGGCCCGTCGAGGATCCGTGAAGGACCGGATCGACACATCCAATGTGTCGGCGGGGCAGGTACGTGGCGACCGGCGACAGCTCGAGCGCCTCGTGGCCAACCTCGTGGAGAACGCGGCCCGCCACGCCCGTTCCAGAGTCGGCGTGTCACTGCGCGAGGAGGGCGGATCGGTGGAGTTGGCCGTTTCCGACGACGGCCCAGGAATCGCCCCAGCGGATCGCACGCGTGTGTTCGAGCGTTTCGCTCGCCTGGACGGAGCACGCTCGGCCGACTCGGGGGGAGTGGGTCTGGGATTGGCCATCGTTTGGGAGGTCGCACACGGCCACGGCGGCACCGTCGAGGTCGATCCCGACCACACCGAGGGGGCACGCCTCGTGGTGCGCCTGCCGGCCGCAGGCTGATGTAGCGCGGCCTCGGCGTCATTCCGTTCAGAATGCGGGGATGGCCGACGTAGCGACCTCCCCTCCCCCCGACGAGGTCGGCTGGCGCAGCCGGTCGGGATTCGTGCTCGCGACCGTTGGCTCGGCGGTCGGCATCGGCAGCATCTGGAAGTTCCCCTACGAGGTCGGTGCCAACGGCGGCGGGGCGTTCGTGGTCGTCTACGTGGCAGGCCTCGCCCTGGTGGTGGTGCCGCTCATGCTGGCCGAATTCGCCTTGGGGAGGCGTGGTCGCGCTGACGCCGCGACCAGCATCGAAGCCGTGGCACGAGCGGAGGGCAGGTCCCCGAGGTGGGCCGTCGTCGGCGTCCTCGGTGCCACCACAGCCTTCCTGATCCTCAGCTTCTACGCGGTCATCGGCGGATGGACGCTCGCCTACACCGTCGATGTGCTTCGCAAAGGCCTACCTTCGGGGTCGGTCGCAGTCACCGACCGCTTCGACCACTTCCTCGGGTCCCCGGCGCGGATGGTGCTCTTCCAGGCGCTGTTCCTCGCGGCGGTCGCACTCGTGGTGAACCGTGGAGTGCAACGGGGGATCGAGAGGAGCATGCGGGTGCTGATGCCCCTGCTGGCGGTCCTCCTGGTGGCGCTTGCGGGCTACTCGATGAGCACGGGCGATGCCGGGGAGGCATTGCGGTTCCTCTTCGTCCCCACCATCGACGACCTCGACGGGCGGGCCGTGCTCGACGCGTTGGGTCTGGGCTTCTTCTCCATCGGTGTGGGCCTCGGCATCCTGCTCACCTACGCCGCGTACAGTCCGCCGGCCGTGGGCCTCCGATCGGCAGCGGTCGTGTCGGTGGCGACGGACACCGCGATCTCGCTTCTTGCCGGGCTGGCGGTGTTCCCGGTGGTGTTCGCAAATGGCATCGATCCGGGCAGCGGCCCGGGCCTGGCGTTCGTCTCTCTCCCCCTCGCCTTCGACGCGATGCCCGGAGGCAGGTGGGCGGCGGCGACGTTCTTCGCCATGCTCGCGATCGCCGCACTCGGATCCGCCATATCGATGCTCGAAGCCGTCGTCGCCGTGGTCGGCCGTCGTGTCGGGTGGGGCCGCCGGCGTGCTGTGGTGGCGGCAGCGTGTGTGTGCTTCGTAGTAGGTCTGGCCTCGGTGCTGTCGTTCAACCGCTGGGCGGATGTGCATCCGCTGGCGATGGTCGGCCGCTACGTGGATGCCACGATCTTCGACCTGCTCGACGAGGTCACCAGCCGGCTTCTTCTCCCCCTGGGCGGCCTTGTGCTGGCGGTCTTCTGCGCGTGGGTGCTGCCGGCCCGTGTCCTGGGCGCCGAGCTCGACCTGGGTGGTTGGCCTCTGGTCGGCCTCCGGCTCGCGCTTCGCTTCGTCGCCCCCGGGGTCATCGTTGCCGCCACCGTGGCGTTTCTGATCGGGTAGCGGCTCGGGTAGCGGCGCCCCGCCCGCTACTCCGGGGACGGTTGGTAGTAGGGGTTCGTTCCCGAGGCGTGGTCGGTGACGTCGACCACCTCGAGGATCTCGGGGATCTTGTCCTTCAAGGTTCGTTCGATACCGGAGCGCAGCGTTATCGAGGAGACGGCGCAGCCGTGGCAGCCGCCGCCCATCAAGATGTACGCCCTGGGCTCCTCCCAGGCGCGCAACTCGGCATAGCCGCCGTGTTGTGCGAGTCCGGGGTTGATCACCTTGTCGAGCAGGGTGGTGATTCGCTCGGTCACGTCGCCGGTCAACTCCACGTCCATTCCGGCGAGGGGATCGGGTCGGTTCGGGTTTCGCAGTACGAGGCCGGATCCGTTGTCGGCGGGGACGTCGAGCTGAGCGCCTCGGAGCTTGTCGATGGAGTCGGGGGGCACGATCACCGTCAGGCCCAGCCAGTCGACGACGGAGGCGTCGGCTTCGGCGGCGTCGATGGCGTCGAAGGAGAGGTCGTATCGGTACTCGGGCCCGCTTTCGCCGTTGACCTCGATCCGCAGCCCCATGGGAGCGCCTTGGTCCTCCTCGCCGGCGAGGAGCTCGAGGATCTTGGCGCGTGCGGTGTCGGTGACGAGGACGACGGGTTTCATCACAGTCCCAACGCTTCGAGGGCCCCGGGCGCGATGAGGTCGGGGCTCCACGGCGGATCCCACACGATCTGGAAGTCGAGGCGGTCCTCACCATCGGGGCCGAGAGCGTCGATGGCGGCCTGCCGCGCCATCTCCGGCAGCGTCTCGGAGACGGGGCAGCCGGGAGTGGTCAGGGTCATGTCGATCTTGATCCGGCCGTCCACCTCCTCCAGGCGATAGATGAGGCCCATGCTCACGATGTCGAGTCCCAACTCGGGGTCGTAGACCTGTCGCAGGGCGTTCGAGATCGCTTCGATCGGGTCGTCGGTGAGCGGCATGGGCTGGCTCCTTGTGGGAGGTGGGTGCAGGCGTCCGGTGAGGCGACCTGTCCGCTCGAAATATTCTATAGTCCGCTAGAAGAAATGCGAGTCTCGCTCAACCCCACCCCGAACCTGCGTACGGATTCGCCCTCTACCGCCGGATTCGTACGCAAGTTCCAGGGGGAGGTGTCCTCGGCGCCCTCGGACTGAGTCGAGGGTGGTGCTAGGCCACCTTGGCGGCCGTCCCCGTGTACTCCGACAACCACCTGCCCACCGTGGCGACATCCATTGGGTGAGCGAAGTAGTAGCCCTGGATGTCGAGCGGCTCGAAGGTCTGGAGGAAGTCGAGCTGTCCCTGTTCCTCGACCCCTTCCGCCACCAGGTGAAGCCCCAGGCTTCGCGACAGGGCGACGATTGCGGAGATGATGGCGTCGTTGCGCTCCTCGCCGATCAGGTTCACGAAGGACCGGTCGATCTTCAGGGTGTCGATGGGGAAGCGGGTCAGGTAGCTGAGCGACGAGTAGCCGGTGCCGAAGTCGTCGATGGCCACCCGCACACCGAGGCGCTTGAGGCTCTCGAGTATCCGCTGGGACTGGACCGTGTCCTCCATGACGGTCCCCTCGGTCAACTCCAACTCGATCAGGGCCCCGGGCACACCGGAGCTCTCCAGAACCCCGGCGACGAGCTTCGCGAAGCCGGGGTCGCGGAACTGGTGCGAGGAGATGTTGACCGCGACGGGCAGCGCGCAGCCCTCGGTCATCCAACGCCGAATCGTGGCACATGTCTCGCGAAGGACCCAGTTGCCCAATGACACGATGAGTCCACTGTCCTCGGCCACCGGGATGAACTCCGATGGCGCGACGGTGCCCAGCTCTGGTGAGTTCCAGCGGGTGAGGGCCTCGAGTCCTGCCACCCGCTCGCTCGGGAGGGCGAGCTTGGGCTGGAAGTGCAGGCAGAAGCCCGAGTCCACGTCGGTCTCGCGTACCACGCCGGCGGCGGAGGCTTCCTCTATCCGGGCGAGGCCTGCGCGTAGCCCCTGCTCGATGCTGGAACGTCGTCGGTACTCGTGGTGCATCCGCTCGGTGAAGAACTGGAAGTTGTTCCGGCCCTGTCGCTTTGCCTGGTACAGGGCGGCGTCGGCAGCCCGGAAGATCTCGTCGCTGGTGCCGCCGTGGTCGGGGAACACCGAGATACCCACGCTGGCCGAGACGAACATGTCGGCCGAGCCGAGTCGGTAGGGCGATCCGAGTGCTCCGACGAGTCGCTGGGCCACGATCGACGCTTCTTGGGCAGAACCGATGTTGGGCAGGACGACGACGAACTCGTCGCCGCCGAGCCGAGCCGCCAGCGACTTGCCGAGCTCTAACCCGTGGTCGGGGTTGTCGCTCTTCCGGAAGGTCTGGTCGCCGGTCCGAAGGCAGCGTGTGAGCCGGTCTGCGGCTTCGACGAGGAGGGCGTCGCCCGCGGCGTGCCCGTGGATGTCGTTTACCCGTTTGAACATGTCGAGGTCGACCGCCAACAGCGCGACCCGCTTGCTCTGCCGACGGGCACCGTCGATCACCTGCTCCACGTAGTCGTTGAGCAGCGCGCGGTTCGGCAGGCCGGTGAGGCTGTCGTGGTACGCGAGCCGAGCGGCTCGCCGCTCGGCCTGGCGCCGCCGGGTCACGTCCTGCACCGCTCCGACCAGGCGCGGTTCGCCCGATGCCGGGTCGGTGGAGCGGTTCACCGACTGGTGGATGTTCCGCTCCGTTCCGTCCACGACGATCCGGTATTCGATCTCCTCGGTCGATTCCGATTCGAGGACTCGGCGCACTCGTGGCCGATCATCGACGTGGACACAGTTGAGGAGCTGTTCGATGGAGTTGCCCGCGGAGAACGGGATCCCCAGCACGTCGGTGGCTTCGGCGGACCAGGAGAACCGCCCCTCGGTCGGGAGGTACTCCCACTGCGCGAGCAGTGCGAGGCGTTGTGCCTGGGTGAGACGGTCGGCGTTCTCCCGGGCGTGCCGGGCGTCGGTCGCGGCGCGGATCAGGTAGCGAAGCCTGTAGGGGAGCAACAGTCCGTTGATGGGCTTTGTGGTGAAGTCCGTGGCGCCGGCCTCGTAGGCGGACTGGATGGAGTCGATGTCGTCGAGTCCGGTCATCATCACGATCGGCAGCGAAGCGCCCCCTGGCAGTGAGCGGATGGCACGACAAGCGCCGTAGCCGTCCATCCCCGGCATCACCACGTCCATGAGCACGGCGTCGGGTCGTTCCAGCGAGTAGCTCTCGATTCCCGCCTCGGCGCTTGGGCAGTCGGTCACCTCGAAGCCGGCACCCCCGAGGGCGGCGCGGACGAGGATCCGGACCGACAGATCGTCGTCGATCACCAGAACGCGAGGTCCAGCGGTCATGGGGCCGCTGCGTTCGCGGAGGTGTCGGTGTTCCGGCACGAGTCGTCGAGCCTTGCCATCGCCGCAACTGCTGCGTCGTGGCACCGGCGGAGCCTGGCCAACGACGCCGCTGCGCCCTCGACCGATCCGCTCTGTCGGATGTCCTGCTCCACGGACGCGAGGAGGTCGGCCAGTACCGTCGCTCCGAGCGTGGCGCTGGTCGACTTCAGCGTGTGGACGATCCGTCGTGCCGTCTCGGCGTCGTGCTCCCCGATGGCCACTTCGAGCGCGAGCAGGTCACCGGGCGATTGCCGTGTGAACACCTCGACGAGGGTTGTGACAAGGTCGGGCTCCCCCGGTGGTTGGATCGCGCGGATCTTCGCGATGGCCTCCCCGTCGAGTTCGAGATCGATGTCGGCGGTCTGGCCCGCCATCTCCTCACCTCGGGTCGACAGCGGCTTGGACCCGATCGCGGAGATCTCGCCGCCCCAGCGTGTGAGTGTTGAGCGCAACGCCTCGGAAGGGAACGGCTTGGAGAGGAAGTCGTCCATGCCGGCGCCGATGCACAGTTCGCGATCCTCGGCGAGCGCGGTTGCGGTCAGAGCGATGATGGGCGTGCGCGCAGAGCCTGCGTCGACCTCCAGCGCGCGGATCGCCCTGGTCGCCGCGAAGCCGTCCATGATCGGCATCTGGCAGTCCATGAGGACAAGATCGAACGACCGCTGTTGGAACTGCTCGACCACCTCCTGGCCGTTCGACACGACGGTGGCGGTGCAACCCAGCTTGCGGAGCATGCCGAGTGCAACCTGTTGGTTGATCTCGTTGTCCTCGGCGAGGAGCACCGACAGGTGCAACTCGGGGCGCCCGTCTCCCCGGAGGCCCTTCGCCTCATGCCGACTCCGTTCGAGAATCGGCCCAGCCGATGCCCGGGTTGGCTCCTCGGCCAAGCCCGCCACGATGTCGAAGCGGAATGTGGATCCGCGGCCCAGCTCCGTTTCGACCGTCACATGACCGTTCATCAGCTCGCAGAGCTGGCGGACGATGGCCAAGCCCAGGCCCGTTCCCCCGAAGCGCCGTGATGTAGAGCCGTCGGCCTGTGTGAAGGAGTTGAACAGGCGCGGCAGAACGTCGGGCGGAATCCCGATTCCCGTGTCGGTGACCTCCACCGACACCCGCACCTGTTCGGGGGCGATGACGTTGGTTCGAACCCGCACGACCACCCCGCCCTCTTCGGTGAACTTCACCGAGTTGCCCACGAGGTTGAGCAGGATCTGGCGAACGCGTCCCGGGTCGCCGTTGAGCCACATCGGAGAGTGGGGAGCGATGTCGCAGACCAGCTCCAGACCCCGTGCCTGGCGGCTGCGGGACAGCAGTTCGACCACGTCCTCCACGAGATCTCGCAGGTCGAAGTCGATCGACTCGAGTTCGAGTCGGCCCGCCTCGACCTTGGAGAAGTCCAACACGTCGTTGATGACTTTCAACAACGACGTAGCGGAACGCTCGATGGTTCCCACGATCTCGGTCTGGTCCGAGTCGAGGTCGGTGTCTTGGAGCAGCTCGATCATCCCGAGCACGCCGTTCATGGGCGTGCGGATCTCGTGGCTCACGTTCGCGAGGAACTCCGACTTGATCTTCGAGGCGGCGTCCGCCCTTTCCTTGGCGGAGCGGAGCTCGAGGTTGGAGGTCTCGAGATGGCGAAGCGCGCGCTGGAGCTTCTCGGTGCGGTCCCTGACCTGCTCCTCGAGGTTGATTGCTGTCTGGAACAACGAGAACGCCCCGTCTTGGAGGTTCGTGCTCTGCTCGACGCGCGTCATCAGCACCTGGTTCACCTTGGAGAGGCGCGCTACCTCCCGCCGCAGCAGGGCCACCTCGTCGGGCAACGCCCGTTCGGTCTCGGGGGACTCCTCAGGCGGCACTGCCCATCCCGATGGCGACACCTGTGAACGTCTGGTTGACGTGCATGCCGTTGAACTGCTCGCCGTAGGTCGAGAACCCGATCACGTTGTTCTCGATCATCACCTCGCTGACCTCGTCGATCAGCCCGTGCTCCTTGAGCTCGAGATTGCGGAGGATGCAGTCGCAGCCCAGGACGAGCCCTGGCCGGCCGATCTCGCTGCGCAAGGCGGCGAATGCCTCTCGGAGATTCTCCACGATGTCGACCCCCTCGGCCAGTGTCAGCACGATGCCGATGTCGATCGCGCAGAAGGACGTGAGGCTTCCGTCATCGTCGGCCTTGTAGATCGACCGCACGTAGTTCTTCCCGCCGACCCGCACCACGACGGGGTGTGTGGAGAACACGGTGGGGGTCAGCTCGTCCACCCCGATGCCGATGGCTCGGGCATACTCGTGGGCGGCCGGCTCTCCGTTGATCTCTGTGACGATTCGCTTCGCGGGGATCCCGTCGGTGACGAGCATCTTCTCGCCGGCCGGGACGAAGTGCTCGGTCTTGAACACCCGGAACGGGTAGTCGGAGTGCACGAGTGTGAACACGGCGCTGTCGGTCCTGAAGCGACCTTCGTGATAGATCCAGGTGCTCCCGAAGGTCGTACCGTCGCCCGCGGATCCACCGAAGAGCTGGGTCTCGCCGAGGTTGCGATACAGCGAGCTGACCAACATCTCCTCTTGCATCGCGAGGCCGTCGACCAAGAGGAAACCGAACATGGAGGAGCCGTCTTCGGCGGGATCGACTCCGAGCTCCGCCAGCGCCCTGCGCGCCGCGCAGTCGCCGTCGGTGAGCTGGAAGGACCCGAGGTCGTCGATTCTGACCGATGCCGACCTGAGGCCCGCGCCCTTGATCGACACCCCGGTGAGTGACCCGTCTATGTAGCCCAGCGGTGTTATCTCGCCTGCGGTGGTGGCTCCGATCATCGGGCTGTCCCCGAAGCGGGCGTGCAGGGCGCTGCCCAGTGCGTCGAGGTCGTAGGTCGAGGCGCAGTAGATGATCGTGAGCGCCGCCTCGGGGTCATAGATCTGCTCGAAGAGCTCGTCCGCGGCGACGGTCGGGTCGGTGGCGGTCGAAGCGCCCTTCTTGAGCTCGAGCTGGTCCATCGGTGCTCCCACATGTGATGTCGACGACCTTGGCGTCGAGGTCCCAAGAGGATCGGTACGACGCGGTAAGCCCTTGAGAATCGATCCCCGCCCGGGATCGGGAATTCGATTGAGGCAGGAGGGTCCGCCGCGCGGGGGTTATGGCGAAAAAGAAAAGGTGACATCACTCTCTTGACTTGTCTCGGGCGGATGACGAGAATCGTCAATGACGATGTCGGGCGCCGCGCTCGACCACCTAGAGGGGGTTGTCCGTCGTGAAGAAACTGCTTCTGATGCTCTGCGCCGTGGTGATGCTCGGTGCCACGGCTTGTGGAGATGACAAAGGCGGGGGCTCCGCGGACGGCGGCGGAGACGAGACCGTCGTCGGCCTCGTAGCGCCGCAGACCGGGTTCGCCGCGAACTACGGGCCCGAAGCCCAACAAGGCATCGACATGGCTCTCGCCAAGCTGGGCAAGGACTCGTCGGTGAAGATCAAGATCGTTACGGCCGACGAGGATGTCCTCGACGCATCCAAGACCCTCGAGCGGGTCAAGAAGATGGTCGAGACCGACGGAGCGGAGATCGTGCTCGGACCCGTCTTCGGCTCCACGCAGCAGGCAGTCGCCCCTTACCTCTCCGGTCGCGGCCTGCCCTGGTTCAGCTTCCTCGGCGCCGGCAAGGACCTGGCCACCAAGGGATCCGCCTTCATCTGGCCCGGTGCCGACTCGCTGACCGCCGGGCCGTTGGGCACCTATGCAGCCGAAGAGCTCGGATACAAGAAGATCGCGACCCTGGCGCCGGACTACGCCTATGGCCACGACACGATGGACGGCGCCGTCAAGGAGTTCGAGGCCGCCGGTGGAAAGGTCGCCCAGCAGCAGTGGGTTCCCCTCGGCACGACCGACATGCTCCAGTATGCGACCGCCATGGACACCTCCGTCGATGCCCTGCTGATGTGGTTGGTGCCAACCGACGCAGCTGCGTTCGTCCGTGAGTACCGCAACCTCGGCATCAAGGTGCCCCTGCTCATGTTCCAGGGCGTCTTCGACCCCACCTTCCAGGAAGTCGGTGAGCAGCTCGTCGGGGAGATCGGTCTCAACGAGTACAACCCCGATCTCGACAACGCCGCCAACAACGACTTCGTGGCCGCATACGGCGACGAGTTCGACGGCATCCCGAACCAGACCACGGCCTTCGCCTACACGGTGACCAACGCCATCGTCTCAGGGCTCGAGAAGTCCGACGGCGAAGCATCGTTGGAGGCCCTGCGCAAGGCCCTCGACGGGCTGGAGCTCGACACCGTGATCGGTCCAGCGAGCTACAACGCCGATGGCATCGCCAGCTCGAACCGCACGGTCGTCAAAGCCGCCAAGGGCGCCGACGGCCGCTACGTCTGGGAACCTGTCAAGACGTACGAAGGCATCGGCGCACCGAAGTGAGCTGACGTGCAGATAGTCGCCAACGGCGTCTCCATCGGCGCCGTCCTCTTTCTGATGGCAGCGGGTCTGTCGCTGCTCATCGGGTCGATGGGGGTGCTCAACCTCGCCCACGGGGCCGTCTACATGGCGGGCGCTTACCTCGGATGGACGATCTGTGTCGACAACGGGCTGCCCCTCCCCGTCGCCGTGATAGGCGCCGGGGTGGGCACCGCCCTCATCGGAGTGCTGTTCGAGCGTCTCTTCCATCTCATAGGTGGCCAGGCCGACCAACAGATCCTCCTGTCGTTCGGCCTGGTCGAGGTGCTCGTCAACCTCAGCCAGTGGATCTGGGGAGCGGTGGCGAAGTCCCCGTTCCAGGTCTCTTGGCTTGCCGGCTCGGTCAAGGTCGGCTCAGCGTCGATCCCCGTGGCCCGCCTGGCGATCGCGGTGGTCGGGTTCCTCGTCGCCGCCCTGTTGTGGTTCGTGCAGGACCGCACCCGGGTGGGTGCCATCGTTCGGGCCGGCATGGATGATCCGAGCATGGTTCGCGCACTTGGCATCAACCTCGATCTGGTGGTCGCCGGTGTCTTCGTACTCGGCTCGGCGGTAGCCGGTATCGCGGGGGTCATGGGCGGACTCGTCCTCGGTGCCAGCTCGGCCCAGGCCATCGACGTGTTGCTCCTCGCTCTCATCGTGGTCGTGGTCGGCGGTGTGGGTTCCGTCGTGGGGACCTTCAGCGCCGCGATCCTCATCGGCGTGTTGGACGCGTACTCACGCTCCTGGTTGCCGGAGATGTCCTCGGTCGTGCTGTACGCGCTGATGGCGTTGGTGCTCGTCGTTCGCCCCACTGGCCTCAGCGGGCGGGCAGCGCGGTGAAGCTCGCCGTCCCTCGACCGTCGACCATCGCCTTCGCGGTGGCGGTTCTCGCAGTGGCCCTCTCGCCGGCAGTGCTCGACATGCCCCAGCAGAGCCTGCTGACGAGGGCCCTCATCTTCGGGTTGATGGCCGCGAGCCTCGACATCGCCTACGGCCACGGTGGGCTCGCATCGCTGGGACACTCGGCTCTTGCCGGGGTGGGTGGCTACAGCGTGGGCATCATGATGGTGAAGCACGAGATCGACTCGTTCTTCCTGGGGATCCTCGTCGCCGTGGTGGTCTCGGCGCTCGTTTCGCTGATCTTCGGTCTGCTGGCCCTGCGGGCGAAGGGGATCTACTTCATCCTCGCAACCTTCACCCTTGGCCAGATGCTTTCGAACCTGGCCCTTCAGTGGAAGGCGCTGAAGTCCCCAGGTGTTGAAGCAATCGTGGGCATCGGGTGGCCGTCGTTCGGCTTCATCGACAACTGGGTCGACTACTGGGATTCCACGACCATCCTCAGAGCGGTTCTCGTAGTGGTAGTGATCGCCTTTCTCTGCATCAGGCGGATCCTCGGGTCACCTTTCGGGCAGAGCCTCCGGGGCGTCCGCGACAACGCCGAGCGCATGGAGGCTCTCGGTTATCACGCGTGGGCGTACCGGCTCGCGTCGATCGTGATCTCCGGCGCCTTCGCAGGTCTCGCTGGGGCGCTGTTCGCCTATCACAGCGGGATCATCACGCCGAGCAACATCGGCATCGCTGCATCCGGTGTTCTGGTGCTCATGGTGATCCTTGGTGGGAGCGGTTCCATCTACGGGCCGCTCATCGGAGGGATGGTCGTCACCGCCGCACAGTTCTACGCCGGCGAATGGTCCGAGGCTCGAGCCCCGTTGGTGATCGGCGCGATCTACATAGTGACGGCCCTCGCCCTGCGGGGCGGGGTCGCAGGAGCGGTCGCGACCCAACATCGACGATGGAGGCAGGCCCGTGGATCTGCTTGAAGCCAAAGGCCTCATCAAGCGCTTCGACGGTGTGGCAGCGGTCAACGACGTGTCCTTCGGGGTCCCCGCCGGGCAGTGGATGGGCATCATCGGTCCCAACGGGGCAGGCAAGAGCACCTTGTTCAACCTCCTGGGAGGCCAGCTCAGACCCTCCAACGGAGTGATCAAGTTCGCCGGGACCGACATCACCTCCAAGACGCCGCACCAGCGGTTCCACCTGGGTATCGGTCGGTCCTTCCAGATCACGAGCCTGTTCCAAGGGCTCAGCGTGGTCGACCACCTCGCGATCGCGTTGCGCAGAAGCGGTCGCAGGAGCCTCTTCCGCTCGGCACACGGAGACGAGCGGCTGCTCGACGAGGTAGCAGCAGCCCTCGACACCTGGGACCTGGCGCATGTCTCCGACGACACCCGGCCCGACGAGCTCTCCTACGGGGAGCAGCGTCGACTGGAGCTGGCCCTGGCCATCGCGTCTGCACCCCGCCTGCTGCTGTTGGACGAACCGAACGTGGGGTTGACGAGCGCCGAGTGTGATCAGCTCCTCGGCAAGGTGCAGAAGATCGCGAGCGACGTGACTGTGATTTTCGTCGCTCATGACATGGAGATGGTGCTCGGCTGGTCCCACCGTGTCCTCGCCATGCACTTCGGGGAGTTGATCGCGGACGGCACACCGGAGGAGCTAATGGCAAACACGGTCGTGAACGAGGTGTACCTCGGCAGCAAGTCGGAGGTGCCCGATGCTGGAGGTGAGTGATCTCCATGCCGGGTACGACAACACTCCGGTCCTGCGGGGCGTCACCCTGTCGGCTCGCGACGGTGCGATCACTGCGCTGCTGGGTCGAAACGGGATGGGCAAGACCACCACGATCCGTTCGATCGTGGGCCTGGTGAAGGCCACTTCGGGGTCGATCCGATTCGATGGGCGCGAACTGTGCGGTATGCCGATCCACAAGCGGGCGCAGCTCGGCATTGGCTTCGTACCCGAAGCCCGCCAGGTGTTTCCCTCGCTCTCGGTCACGGAGCACCTCAAGATCGCGGCACGCAACGGAAAGGGGGGACGCAACGCCTGGCCGATCGATCGGCTCGTGGAGCTCTTCCCCGTGCTGGGCCGCCGCTCCTCGGCGCGTGGATCCCAGCTCAGCGGCGGGGAACAGCAACTGCTCGTCATCGCCAGGGCCTTGACGACCAACCCGTCGCTGCTCCTTCTGGACGAGCCGACAGAGGGTCTCGCTCCGTCGATCGTCGACGAGATCGGAGCGATGATCAAGCGGCTCTGCCGGGAGCCCGACGCGCCGGCGATTGTCCTGGTGGAGCAGAACCTGACGTTCGCTCTGTCCATCGCCGACCAAGCCACGGTGTTGGTGAAGGGCGAAGTGGCCTTCGACGGCACTGCGGAGGAGTTGGCTTCGGACCCTGAACTGCAAAGGGCCCTCATCGGACTGGGAACACCGTGACCGGCCTCGACGAGATCCTGTCGGTCGAACGGTTGGCTGCCGGCTACCGGCGGCGGCGTTCACCGTTGTCGCCCCTCGATGTCGTCGAGATGCTGCTCGAACGCATCGCCGGCATCGATGGCGCAGTGCGCTCCATGGTGACCCTCACGCCCGAGATCGCTCGTAGAGGCGCGGTCCGCGCCGCGGAGCGGATCGCGCAGGGAGATCCGAGTCCTTTGCTCGGGGTGCCGGTGGTGTTGAAAGACCTGATCGACGTGCGTGGCGTCCGCACCACCGCAGGCAGCGCTGTATTGCATGACAACGTCGCGAAGAGCTCCTCGGTGGTGTGGAGTCGCCTTCAACGTGGGGGAGCGGTGTTGTTGGGCAAGGCCAACACACATGAGTTCGCGTACGGCGGCACCACCGAGCCAACAGTGAATCCGTGGGATCGTGGTCGGCTCGTGGGCGGCTCATCGGGTGGTCCCGCAGCCGCGCTCGCTGCGGGTCTCGCGCCACTCGCGGTAGGCACCGACACCGCCGGATCGGTGCGGATCCCGGCGAACCTGTGCGGTGTCTACGGCCTGAAGCCGACCAATGCGATGGTGGCCACCAAGGGCGTGATACCCCTGGCTCCGTCCCTCGACGTGGTCGGCCCGATGGGGCACCGGCCGCGGGATCTCGCCGTGGCCATGGAGTCGCTCGGTGGTAGCCGCTATTCGAACCGGCGGAGCGGTCCGAGCAGGCTGGGTCGGAAGGCGGCTGCGAAGTCGCTGCGGTTCGCGTACCTGGACAACCCCGGACCCATGTCGGTGGGTGTGGCCAGGGCGTACGACGAGACGATCGAAACCGCCTCGCGCATCGGTCGAACGTCGCCGGTGAGCTTCGGGGGCTTCGACCAGTCCGTGATGGTCAACTTCACGATCCTCGGGGTGGAGGCGGCCATCTACCACCGACAGTGGGCGTCGAAGCGGGATCTCTACAGCCCCTACGTGCGGGAGCGGCTCGATGCGGCCGCCGCGACGTCAGCCGTGGATTACGAACTGGCTCGTCGTTCGATTGCCACGTACCGCAGTGCGGTCGATTCGATGCTGGCCGACGCGGACATCCTGATCCTGCCCGGTGTCCCTTTTGCGGCGCCGCGCCTGGGCGCAACCGTCGTCGAGGTCGGTTCGGCCAAGGAGGATCGGGACACCGCGATGTGCCGCAACACCGGGTTCGCGAACTTCACCGGTCACCCCGTTCTGGCGATGCCCGTCGGCTTCGAAGCCGGGTTGCCGGTCGGAGTTCAGGTGCTCGGCGAGCGCGGCGCCGACGCGGAGCTCTTGGAGATCGGCGGACTGCTGAGCAGCGATCGACCTGTTTGCACCGTCGCGCCGGAGTACGCGACCTGAACGGAGGACAAGCCAATGACGTCGAAGGTGCCCACGATCAACTCGGTTGCGGTGATAGGTGGTGGCCTGATGGGGTCGGGGATCGCCGAGGTGTGCGCCCGTGCCGGGATGGACGTGGTCGTCGGCGAGGTCTCCGCGGATGCGGCGGACCGTGCCCTCACCCGGGTTTCCAAGTCGATGGCCCGTGCCCTGGACAAGGGCAAGCTCTCCGATGCCCACTTCGAGGCCGCGATGGGGCGGCTGCGGGCAACAGCGGACCTCAACGACATCGCGCACTGCGACCTCGTGGTGGAGGCGATCGTCGAAGAGGAGGCGGCGAAGCGGGAGATGTTCTCCCGCCTCGACGAAGTGGTGACGAACCCCGACGCGATCCTGGCATCGAACACGTCGTCGATTCCCATCATCAAGCTCGCGATGGCGACCAAGAGGCCTGACAAGGTCATCGGCATCCACTTCTTCAACCCGGTGCCCGTTCTCCGGCTCGTCGAGCTGGTCACGTCGTTGCTCACAGGCGCCGATACCCGCGATCGCGCGGAGGTCTTCGCCGCGGATGTTCTCGGCAAGCGGGTGATCCACTCCAAGGACCGGGCCGGCTTCATAGTCAACGCGCTGTTGATCCCCTACATCCTCTCCGCCATCCGCATGCTCGAGTCGGGCTTCGCGACGGCCGAGGACATCGATGCGGGCATGGTGGAGGGCTGCGCGCACCCGCTCGGTCCGCTCGCCCTGTGCGATCTGATCGGCCTGGACACCACCAAGGCAGTGGCAGAGTCGCTCTACACCGAGTTCAAGGAGCCGCTGAACGCCCCGCCGCCATTGCTGGTGCGGATGGTGGAGGCCGGACTGCTGGGTCGCAAGAGCGGACAGGGTTTCTACACCTACGGATGACCCGGCAACGCTCGGGAGCGCGGCTTCACGCCCGAGAGGTCGTCCCAGGCCGCCGGCGCGAAGAACAGGCGGAACCACGCACGGGTGGTCACATCGGCCGCATCGTCGATGGCGACCTCGCGGCCGTGCATCGCCTCGTGGCCGTACCACACATAGGCCACCTGCTCGACCATGCAGGTCATCGCGTCGGTCGCGACCTCCACGTCCAGTCCGTCGAGATCACCGACATCGAAATGGGCTCGCAACGCGTGGGTGAAACGTTCGGCGTGTCGGGATCGCATGCGCCACCAGATCTCACGGAAGTGCACGTCGACCGCGGCTGCCTCAACCAGAGTCCGCATGACATCGCGGTGGTCGTAGTAGTGGCGGAGAAAGCCCCGGTTGGCCTCGCGCAGTGCCGCGAAGGGGTCGGCCGCGAAATCGAGGTTCTCGGCGCGGCTCGAGGTGAACAGCTCCTCGTGGATGTCGGTGACGAGGCTCTCGAAGACACTGTCCTTGTTCTCGAAATAGCGGTAGAGGGCCCCCATGGAGAGATCGGCCTGTTCCGCGATGTCCGCCATACGCGCGTTGACATATCCATCCCGCGCGAAGACGACCCGTGCGGCGTCGAGGAGTTGTTGCCGTGTGCGGAGGCCCTTGGGGGTGGTCGGCACAGCGGGCATGGCCCCAAACGCTAACGCCACCGCGGGTAGACGAGACGGACTAATAAAAAAAGCGACATCACTCTCTTGACGGACGGATCGTGAGGATCGAGAATGGAGAGGCACGAAACAGGGGGATCGGTGAAGACCGAGCACTACCGAGAACGGGGCTGGTGGACCGACGAGGCGCTCTGGGAGCGCTACACGGCACATGCCGCCGCTCGCCCCGATGCGTTGGCCGTGGCCGATGATCGAGGTGTGGAGCTGACCCACTCCGGGCTCGTGGCGGCCGGATCGAAGCTCGCTGTGGAGCTGAGCGGCCTGGGGGTCAAGGCCGGTGATCTTGTCCTGATCGTCATGCCGAATCGGGTCGAGTGGCTGGCGTCCTTCGCGGCGGTGATGTCTCTGGGCGCCGTTCCCATGACCATCCCCGTGACCACCGACGCGGCGACCATGGGCTACCTGTGCGGGCTCACCGACGTGGCGGCGATCGTCACC
>JADLFH010000065.1 GCA_020845705.1 Microthrixaceae bacterium
GAGCACCTTCTCGGCGCCGCCCCGCACGATCTCAACAGCGAGCGCGCATGACACCGCAACGGCCGCGCCGCATTCCTCTCTCGGTCGATGCGTCCTCAACGGTCGCACCGTCCAACAGCGTTGACATGACCGGCACAGACTTGCCGGTTCCGCTGGGCGGAACCGGCGGAAGACACGACGAAGACGCCGCGCACGGTCCGAGGTCGTTGCTGGACCGCGCGCTGGACTGTGTGCCGGCGCCACCACTGCATACCGTGTCGGTGAGCGAGACGTACCGGTGGTCGGCCGACGTCGAGGCCCAGTTGGTGTCGCGTCGGGCGCAGCGCCGCCTGGCGCGGGCAGTCGAGCGGGGGCTGCGGGACGAGCGGCGCACCGCGCTGCACCTCGAGCGCGACCGCCGGACGTTGGAACGCCGCGCTGTTGTCGAGTCCCAGAAGGCGGCTGGGACGTATTGGCCCGCTCGGGAGCGTGCTCGGGCGTCGCAACGTTCGGCGCGGGTCGATGTCGACCCTGCGGCGTGGCGCCGCGCCAAGCAGGCCGCACTGCTGGCCGCGATGACCCTGGGCGAGTACGTGGGGTCCCTTGTTGTCTCCGTAGCTGGGCGCGGCGGTGGACGAACCTTGGAGTTGCTGCAGCGTTATGGCCGGCGGGGCTCGGCGGGTGCCGGCCGCCGGGCGCAGCTCCAGACGCGGCTGGCCGTTCCCGACGACGAGGCATGGGCCCAGGTACGAGCGGCTGCCACCGCGTTGGACGTCTCCGTGGCTCGCTACATCGGTCTGGTCGTCGAGGCTGCCCATCCCGTCGCGACGCCGGCACGCCCGGCCGCAGTTGACAGGCCGATGCCATCTCGGCGGAGCGGCCCCTCCTGAGCGGCGTCTTCAGGCTTTCTCAGGTGCGGGTGGTCGTGCGCCGATCCTGTAAGCGTGTTGCCGTCTCCTCCCCCGGTTCGCCCGAGTCGTGTTCGTGCCTATGGGCGCTGGTACGCGCGGCGGACGGTGCGTGCCTTGGTGGTGGGGGGTGTGGTCACCGCGGGTGGGTTCGTGGTGACGATGGCGCGCGGTGACGACGCCGACCCGGTGGCGTTGACGTCTGAACCCGGCGTGACCGTCGACGGGACCATGTCTGGTGGTGCCGGGTCGGGGTCTTCGCCGGAGGGGGCGATGCCCGCGCCGCTCGACTTGGGGACGGCGGTGCTGGGGGTGCCGGTGTTGGCGCCGACGTATCTGCCTGAGGGGGTGGTGGGGTGGCGGGACGACGCGTTGCGGGTGTGGGACGCATCGGGGGCGAACGAGACGGTGGAGGGCTATGTCCGCTACTACGGCAGCGACACGGCGACGGTGACCTTGACGGTACGGGCGTCGGCGGAGGATCCGGTGGAGGTCGGCCAGCGGTTGTTCGGCCCGTCGGAGGTGGTGGCGGTCCAAGGCCGGCCGGCGTCGATGTCGGTGATCGACCTCGGCGATGACGGCCTGTTGGTGAACCTGTACTTCTCGCCGGTCGACGGTGTGCTGTGCTTGTTGGAGACCAACGGGCTCGACCTGGGCGAGGTCCTCACCGTGGCCGAGAGCATCACCGCGACAACCTGACCCCGCGGGGAGTGTCTCGACCCGCGGGTGGGCATGTCTCGGGAGGTCCTGGCACGATGGCCGTGTGCGCGTCGCGCCGAGCGAGATGCCGGCTCGGATGGATGCTTGGTCGTTGGTGGATGTGAACTGGCGGTGACCTCGGTGGGATGGGTGCTCGGGTCTTGACGATGTGTGGGGGATCCCGTAGGAATCTGGTCTGCCGGCCGGTGCGCAGAAGGCGGATGGACTTGGGATCGAACGGGGGGCCGATGTCGGGCAATGCGTCACGTCTCGGTGGGCGGTCGGTGGCGGTGCTGACGGTTGTCGTGTCGTTGTTGGCGTCGATGGTGGCCTGGGTGTCGGGTTCGGTGCCGGGTCTGGATGTCGGCAGAGCTGCGGCGGCGTCGGGTGAACCGGTGCGGGTGTGCAGCGGCAAGTGGATCCAGGGTTCGCTGCCGGGTGGGAGTTCCACTCTGTATGACGAGTACCAGTTGTATTTGCCGACGAACGCCAAGTTCGAGATCTGGGGTTGGGTCACCAACGATTGGAGCACGACTGGTCGTGGCGACGCGGTGTTCGGCGTGGGGCTCCACGAGACGAGCGGCGCGGTCATCTCCGGGGCCTGGTGGGTGATCGGCACCTACACGCAACCGGCTACAGAGGAGATCTACTGGTCGAAGACCACGACGACAGCGCGCGATGCGTTGTTGAGGATCAAGAAGAACGGCGCTTCGGACAACATCGTGGCCTACACGTTGCTGGTGACGGTGACGGGCGGCTCGATCCCGGGCCAGTACACGTGCCGGATCCCGGACCCGGAGTCGGGTCAGGGCGAGAACGAGGATGGCGATCCTGTCAACACGCTGACGGGGGCGTTCGTCACCCGCACGACCGACGCGGTGCTCCCGGCGACGGGCATCGGGTTGGCGTGGGATCGGGTGTACCGGTCCAATGATCCGGTGTCGGCCGGTTTCGGGCCTGGTTGGTGGTTCTCGTACGCGTCCCGGCTGGATGTGTCCGGTTCGACGGCGGCATGGTGGACGGCGGATGGACGCAAGCGCACGTTCTCTCTGAGCGGAGGCGGGTGGGACTCGGACCCAGGGGTGAAGGACAAGCTCGTCGCGTCCGGATCGGGTTTCCAGATCACCAGGCCGGATCAGGTCGTGTACACCTTCGATTCGGCCGGCAAGCTCTTGTCGATCGCCGACCGCAACGGGCAAGGCCCGTCGCTCACGTACACGGCGGGCTTGTTGTCATCGGTGTCGGCTGCCGGCCGGACGATGACGGTCACGTGGGACGGGTCCGGGACTCGTATCAGCCGGGTGACGTTGGATGATGGCCGCTATGCCGAGTACGGCTACACCGCTGGCCGGTTGACGCAGGTGCGTGACTGTTGACCGACACGAAGGTTCAGGACGACGGCGACACGCTCGCTGAGGATGAGTGGTGCTGACGGTGTCGCTATCGGTCATGGGGTTGTCGCTGGTGGTGCTCAGCTTGTCGTCTTGGTGA
>JADLFH010000066.1 GCA_020845705.1 Microthrixaceae bacterium
GAGGCCGCGCGCGGCGCGGAGGCGCGCGGCCATGGCCGCGAGGTTGAACCGCACGGCTTGCCGCTGGGTGAGGGGGCCCACGAACTGCTCTCGGTTGACGACGGGGTCAACGGCCGCGTCGAGCGCGGCGCCGCCGAGCCCGAGCGCGAGGGCGCCACCGAAGACCCGCCCTTTGGACAGCACCGCCAGGCACTGTCGGAACCCGGTCTCCTCGTCGCCCAGAACCCGGCCGACAGGTACCCGCACCGCATCCAAGTGGAGCTCGGCCAACTCGGAGGGGTGCATGCCGACCTTGGCCATCGATCTGCGGGTGAGGCCGGGGGTCTCCCCGTCGACCGCGATGACGGACAGACCACGGAGGCGACCGGGTTCGAGGCCCGTTCGGGCGACCACGAGGATCAGGTCGGCGAACGTGCCGTTGGTGATGTAGGTCTTCACCCCGTCGAGGACGAAGTGGTCGCCGTCGCGCCGGGCGGTGAGGCGCGCCCGCGTCACGTCCGCGCCGGCGTCGGGCTCGGCGTATGCCCAGGCGCCGGTGATCTCTCCCGCCAGCAGGCCCGGGAGGAACTTGTCGCGCAGCTCGGGCGCGGCGATCTCGGCCAGGGCTCCCGCAGCGAGGGCGGTGTGCACGTAGACGCCCAGGGCCACGCCCGCCGAGGCGTGGGCCAGGCCTTCGATCAACAAGCACCGCTCCACCGGACCGCCGCCTGATCCGCCGACCACCTCGTCGAAGCCAACGCCCAACCAGCCCAGCCGACCCAACCGTCCGAACAGCTCGACGGGGTAGCGATCCTCGGTGTCCCACTCCGTCGCGTGGGGGGCGATCTCCTCCGCCGCGAATCGGGCGACCTCGGCGGCGAATTGCGCCTGGGTGTCGCTCAGCTCAATCACCGGTGAACTCCGGGGCGCGCTTGTGTTGGAAAGCGGCGACACCCTCGGCGTGATCGGAGGACTGGAGGCACTGGACCTGGGCGAGTATCTCGAACTCGAACTCGCCGTCCATGTCGGTGCCGAGGGAGTGGTGGATGGCACGTCTGGTCCACCGGTAGGCGCCGGGCGGTCCCGCTGCGAAGCGCGTGGTCCATTTTGCCACCTCGTCGTCGAAGGCCTCGGAGGCGACGACGCGGTGGACCAGTCCGAGCGCCAGGGCCTCCTCCGCTCGGACGAGCCGTCCGGTGAGCATCAGCTCGGTGGCGGCACCGAGGCCGACGAGGCGGGGCAGGAACCAGCCCGCCGCCATGTCACAGCCTGCGAGGCCGATCGGAGTGAAGGGTGCGCCGAGGCGGATGGGTTCGGCCGCGATGCGTATGTCGGCGGCCATCGCGAGACCGAGCCCACCGCCGACGGTGTCGCCGTGTAGGGCGGCGATCACGGGCTTGTCCATCGTCACGATGGCCCGCACGGGATCGAGGTAGCGACGCACGATGCGTTCCCATTCGGCTGCGCTGCGGGGCACCATCTCGGCCTGATCCGCCCCCGCGCAGAAGGTCCTGCCTGCTCCCGCCAACACGACAACCCTGGCCGGGGATGCCGCTGCCGCGGCGAGCGCGTCGAGGAGGTGCTCGACGGTGTCGATGGCCAGGGTGTTGAGCCGGTCGGGTCGGTTGAGCGTCACGGTGGCCACAGCGTCGAGCACGTCGAGGAGCACGTCTGGTTCAGTCATCGTCTGCTCCGGTCGGGGTTGGTCGCGATAGGGCGGGTTCGATGACGCTGCGGGCGGGGCCCGCCGGTGTCCCGAACAGGGATGGGGCCTCGTCGAGGCCGATCCGACGGGAGACCGACTGCGAGGTGTCGAGTTCGCCGCGTTCGACGAGACCCAGGACAGTGGCGATGTCGTCCCGGGTCGAGCCGAAGGACCCCGCCACGGCCAACTCCATGCCCACCAGGCGGATCACGGGCGGCAGCCGGGGCCGGTCGTGGCCGACTCCCACCACCACCAGCCGACCGCCCGGAGCGAGAGCTTCGAGTCCCGTCTCGACGCTCTGGGAGCGGCCGACGAACTCGAACACGGCGTCGGCCCCGTCGATGATCCTGCGGAGCTCGCCCCCGGGTCGCTCGTGTGAGGAGGGGTCGAACACGTCGTCGGCGCCCACGTCGAGGGCGAGGTCCCGGGCTGCCGGGGAGGGGTCGACAGCGACGATCCGCTTCGCGCCCAGCAGTCGTGCAAGGGCGATTGCGTGCAGGCCCAGTCCACCGGCTCCGATGATCCCGACCTTTTCGCCCGGTTCCAGCCGCCCCACGGCCGTGAGGGCGTGGTAGGGCGTGGCGATGGCATCGGTCGCAATGGCCCCTATCGCCGGATCGACCCCCCGCGGCAAGGGGAGCAGGCATGTGGCGGGAACCGCGACGTACTCGGCGAACCCACCGGGGCGTGCCATGCCGAACCCAACGGGTCGGAGGCAACGGTTCTCGTGTCCGGACCCACAGGCGGGGCAGGCCCCGCAGACCACCTGGCCGTAGCACACGACCCCGTCGCCGGTGGCCCAACCCGCGACATCCGCGCCGAGGGCGAGAACGCGCCCGGCGGTCTCGTGGCCGGGGATCGAGCCCTCGGGGACGCCGAGCTCGCCGGCAACCAGGTGGTGGTCTGTGCCGCACACCCCTGCCGCTACAACCTCGACGAGCACTTCGCCCGGCCCCGGTGTCGGGTCGGGTACCTCCGCCGGCTCGATGACGCCGGGTCCTCGGTAGCAGAGCGCTTTCATCGCAGGCCCAGGTGGTGGGCGATGATGTTGCGTTGGATCTGGCTGGTGCCTCCGCCCAGCTCGCATCCCCGGGCCTCGAGGAATCGACGCATGAACGGCGACTCCGATTCGTATCCGGCTGCACCGCCGGTCTGCAATGCCCGCTCGGCGGCTCGCATGGCGACGTTGTTCGCGAACGTCTTGGCCATCGAGGCCTCGACGGGGCAGGGACCTTCGAGGTCACGCTTGTGTGCGGCGGCGTAGACCAACAGGCGGGCCGCGGCGATCTCGGCGTGGGACTCGGCGAGGGGATGGGACACAGCCTGGAACCGACCGATCGGTTGCCCGTACTGCTCCCGTCGCTTCGCATAGGCCACCGCCAGGTCGACCGCGGCCTGGGCCACCCCAACGGCCTGCGCCGCGTTGGCCAGCCTCTCGGGGTCCATGAGCCGGGCGAGGTTCATCCAGCCTTCGCCCTCTGCGCCCAACATGGCGTCGTCGTCGACCTCGACGCCGTCGAGGATCACGTCGTCGACCATGAGGCCTCGCATGGCAGGGAACCTGCGTCGCTCGAAGCGGACCCCGGGCGTGTCGGCGTCGAGGAGGAACAGGCTGATGCCTCGACGGCGTGAGCCCGCATCGGCGGAGCTGCGGGCCGCGCAGATGATGACCTCGGCGCGCTCGGCTCCACAGATCGGCCCCTTGACGCCGTCGATGCGCCAAGCGCCTCCGCTGGTCCGCGTGGCTCGGGAGGCCATGGCTGCGAAGTCCGAACCTGCGCCCGGTTCGGACATGGCGAGAGCGAAGCGGGCGTCGCCGCTGACCACGGCGGGGAGGTAGCGGCTGCGTTGCGCGTCGGAGCCGCAGATCTCCAGGGCGTGGGATCCAAAGATGGTGCCGGTGATGTAGAGGGTGGCGAGGGAGATTGAGGTCTTGCCCAGTTCCTCGACCAGCACGCACAGGTCCACGACGTTGCCGCCGCGACCGCCGAATGCAGTGGGCACGGCGATGGCGGTCCAGCCGTTGCGGGCGCAGTCCCGGTAGAAGTCGTCGGGGTAGATCTCGTCGCGCTCCATGGTGGCCACCCGTTCGGGCGGCCACACCTCGTCGAGATACGCCCTCACCTCGGCGCGCAGTTGAAGCTGTTCGGCTGTCAGGTAGACGTCCATCTGTTGCCCTCGAATCGTTGTGTTCGCTTCTCGGCGTGTCGCGCCGCACGATCGCCTTGGGTCGTCACCGGTCGATCCCGAAGACCCGCAGGGCGTTTCCGCGCAGCACCTTCGCGGTTGCCTCGTCGGAGAAGCCGCAGTCGTAGACGTCCTCCACGGTGCGATCGAAGGGCAAGAGGGGGTAGTCGGTGCCCCAGATGACCTTGTCCTGGCCGTAGCCACCGGCGAAGGCCCGCAGCCCCTCGGACCAGCGCCGGGCAGGTCGTGCCGAGGTCTCCACATAGACGTTGGGGTGCTTCCAGGCCAGGATCATCATCTCCTCCGCCCACGGGTCCCCGACGTGGGTGCCGAGGATCTTGAGATCGGGGAAGGTGAGCGCCACCTCGTCGAGGTAGATCGGCCGTCCGCACTCCGAGGGCAGCAGCGGACCGGTGTGGCCCACCTGCAAGGCAACGGGGATGTCGTACTCGCAGCACGCCACGTAGAACGGCCAGTACATGCGGTCGGTGGGAGGCGGCGCGGTGGTGCGGCCGTCGCCGTACTGGTACGGCTCGAGGCGCAGCACACGCATGCCCAGCTCCTCCACGCAGCGACGCATCTCGCCGATCGCCGGCATGGGGTCGCGGATGTCGACGGTGAAGCTGCCGATGAAGCGGTCGGGTGCCTCGGCGACGAACGCTGCGGTCTCGTCGTTGTCGACCACCCAGGTGTCGAGGAACTTGAACGAGGAGGCCACCCCGATCTCCACGCCGGCCTCGTCCATCTCCGAGAGCACCTGATCGAGGGTGAAGCCCGTACGGAAACGGTCCTCCACCCCGTACTTGCGGAAGATGTGCCAGAACGGTTCGGGCCAGCGGTCGGCGGTTCCCGGCGCCACGATCGTCATCCAGGCGTCCACCGCTCCTACTCGCGTAGCCATCGCATCTCCTTCATGCCGGAGTGAGTTGGCGGGAGATGATCTCCCGCATGATCTCCGAGGTCCCCGCCCCGATCGAGAACCCCGCCACGTCGCGGTAGTAGCGGGGGATCGGCGAGTCCTCCATCTGCCCGAATCCTCCGTGCAACTGGAGGACCTCGCGCGCGACGAACTGGACGTGGTCGGCCGCGGCCAGCTTCGCCATCGACACCCCGATCTCGGCTGTCGGCTCCCGGCGGCTCAACAGGTCCGCGGCGTGGTAGGTGAGCTGGCGAGTCGACTCGAGACGCGTGGCCATCTCCGCGAAGCGGTGGCGCCATGTTTGGAAGCCGACGAGTGACCTGCCGAATGTGTGGCGGTCTCCGGCGTATGCCAGGCCGAGCTCGATGAGGTGTTCCATCACCCCCACCGAGAACGCGGCGATCACCAGCCGCTCCCCGGCGAAGTGCGACAGTACGTAGTGGATCCCCCGGCCCTCTTCGCCTATCAGGTTGGAGACGGGGATGCGACAGGCGTCGAAGAACAGCTCGCCGGTGTCCGATGCCCGTGCCCCCAACTTGTCGAGGCGCCTGCCCACCTCGAAGCCGGCGGTCTTGGTCGGGAACACGCACAGGGAGATCCCGTGCGCACCGGGTCCCCCTGTGCGCACCGCCAAAGTGATGAAGTCCGCCCGGGTGCCGTTGGAGATGAAGGTCTTCTGCCCCGAGATGACGTACTCGTCGCCGTCACGAACCGCTTTGGTGGAGATCGCTGCAACGTCGGATCCCGCCGCGGGCTCCGACACCCCGATCGCGCCGATCAGCTCGCCGCGAATCGCCGGGGCAAGCCAGCTCTCCTTGAGATGCTCGGAAGCCTCGTCCGAGAGCGCGGAGAGTGCGAACTCGGACTGGGCCATCAGCGCCACCGCAGCGCCGATCGAGTCGCCCTTTGCCAGCTCCTCACACAAGACCACTGTGGCTCGGAAGTCCTGGCCCGATCCGCCCCAGCGTGGGTCGTAGCGCAACCCCAACAACCCGGCGTCCGCCGCCTTGCGGTACAGCTCGCGGGGCACCTCGCCCGCCTCTTCCCACGCGGTCGCGTTCGGTCGGATCTCCCGTTCCACGAAGGAGCGGACGCTCGCCCGGAACTCATCGTGCTCGGCGCTCAGATGGGCCGAAGGCTGCCTCGGATACCCCATGAGTGACCATACTAGGAATCTGGTCAGTCCTCGTCAACGGGGATGGAAGGTGTGATCTCAGTCGGTCCCAGCGACCTCGCCCAGGATGTTCTGAGCGGTGGGCGATGTGGGCACGGCCTTGGGGTCGGGGAAGGTGCGCAACACGCGGTCGGCGATGGTGTTGGTGATGCCGAACCAGTAGTTCTCGTTCCTGTAGTGGTGCAGCCGATGCGCCCGCCAGATGTTGCGGAAGTAGGCGATTCGTGGCCGGTAGGCGGTGTGGGCGAGTAGGTGGATCCACTCGTAGTAGAGGCTGAGCGCGCTGACCGTGGTCAGCCCGGTGAGCACGAGCGGCAGGCGGCCAAGGGTCAGGGTGAATGCCAGGGCGAAGGCGAGCTGGCCGGCGACAAGGCTCGACAGCGGGAAGAACAGGATCGTCAGGTCGTGGGGATTGCGGTGGTGGGCGCGGTGGTCACGGCCGGGGTCGAGACGCAGGCCCGCCACGCTCCGGGGGCGGGCGTGCAGCACATGCACGTGGATCAGCCACTCGACGAACGGCTGAACCACCACCAGGAAACCGACCACGGCCGGATCCACCCAGCCGAACCCCCCGACCCAGGCCCGTGCCGTTGCCAACACGACGATGGCCGCGGCCAGGTATCTGGGCGCCGTGCCGCGGGACAACGCCCGCAATGCAAGCCACTTCGTGTCGACGGCCTTGACCACGGTCTGCGCCATCTGTTCGGCCCCCTTGGTCTGACGACTGACCAAACTAGTTGGATGGTCAGTGGCTTGCCAAGCCGCTAGATTCGGCGGCATGGCTGCCAGCTCGCCCGCCACCGCCGTACCCGAGCCGCGTGCCCGACTGATCCGCTCGGCCGAGGCCCAGTTCCGGCGCTTCGGCTACCGGCGCACCACCGTGGACGACATCACCGCGGAGGCGGGCACGGGCAAGGGAAGCCTGTACCTGCACTTCGAGTCGAAGCAGGACGTGTACCTGGCGGTGGTGACCGAGTCGTTGGAGCGGTTCGTGGCTCGGGCCACCGAGGTGCTCGCCGGCCACGACACCGTCCCCCGCCGGCTCGCGGCTCTGGTGGAGGCCACCGCCAACCACTACGGCGAGGACGAGCTCCTGCGGGCATCGCTGTTCGGCCACGACGACCTGGTGGCCGGCCAGGTGGCCGAGATGGCGGCACAGATCCAGCGGGACCGCATCCGGGCTCTGCTCCGCGACGTCATCGCCGAGGGTCAAGTCGACGGCACGATTCGTCGCGACCTGAATCCACCCACCACCGCCGCGGTGCTCTTCGAGATGGGTTGGGCGATAGTGCGCGCCGAGTTGCGTGGCGACAGTGGCCTGCCGCTGGAGACGTCGTTGTGGGCGCTCAACGACATCGTCGGTCGCGGCGTCCTCGTGATCTGACGGTTGTTGACGACCGCCGGAAGGCGATGCACTACTGTCGAGGTGTCGCTGGAGCACTCCAGTGCGCGAGGGGAGAGAGATGAAGTCACTCGTTCGTACGCGTCGTGTTCGCGCGGCGGTCCTGGTTGGCGCGGCAGGGGTCCTGGTCGCGGCGTGCGTGCCCGGTCCGGGCTCCGGCGGAGGCACCACCACCACCGCGCCGCCCACGTCGACGACCACCTCCACGTCGACCACCTCCACATCGACCTCCACCACCTCGACATCCACCTCGACCACCACCACCTCTACGTCGACCACGACCACATCGACCACCACGTCGACCTCGACGACCACCACCACCGTTCCCCCGCAGAACGTGACCAAGTACACGCCCTTCCAGGCCCAATGCCAGGGCACCGCGCTCGGCCAGACGTCAACCTCCACGATGGACTCCGGAATCACGTCGGTCGCCCCCGACACCGCCGCCCAGGGCAGCACGTTCCAGTTGTCGCTGACTCCGGATCCGATGCCGATCCCCACCTCCGGGGGCGGTCAGACCATCCAGAACCTGACGAACGTGAAGATCAAGGTGCCCGTCCCTGCCGGTGCCTCCTTCGTCTCTGCCGGCCTGGTCGGCGGCAGCAACCTCGGGTCGGGCACGCCGACGGTCACCCATTCGGCCGGGATCGTGACCTTGACGATTCCAGGTCCGCTCGCAGCGGGAACCACCGCGGTCCTGCCGACCGTCTTGGTGAACGCGCAGGCCACGGGTTCGCCCGGCACGGCACTCAATGTGATCCTGGCGGGCACGAGCTACGCCAACCCCGGCATCACCTTCACCGTGAAGATCGTGCTGTTCGGGCTGTCGGTTCCCACGAACTGCTACGTGAACCCGAGCCCGGTCTTCGCCACCACGACCATCGGCTGACCCTCGCTGCCGCCCTGGCGTTCCAACGTCGGGGCGGTCGCTAGGGTCGTCGGCCATGGGCCTCGCCGTACATCACCTCGACTGCGCCACGATGTGTCCAGTGGGGGCCCGATGGCTCAACGAGTCGCGTCGGATGGTCGCGCACTGCCTCCTGGTGGAGGCCCCATCCGCCGGTCTCGTCCTGGTCGAGACCGGCCTCGGCCTCGACGATGTCTCAGACGCGCCACGCAGGTTGGGTCGCGCATTCACCACGATCGTTCGACCCGGCACAGACCGCGCCCGAACCGCTGTGGAACAGGTGCGCTCGCTGGGTTTCGACCCCGCCGATGTCCGCCACATCATCGTCACTCACCTCGATCTCGACCACGCGGGCGGATTGGGCGACTTCCCCGACGCCACCGTCCATGTACACGGCGACGAACTGGCGGCGTCGCGACGACCTTTGCTGCGCGAACGAAGCCGCTACCGCGCCAACCAGTGGGCCCACGGTCCGAACTGGGCCACCTTCGGCTCGGGCGGCGAGGAGTGGTACGGGTTCCCGGCGGTGCGTGACCTGGTTGGTCTGCCGCCGCAGATCCTGGCGATCCCGCTTCCGGGTCACTCCCGAGGCCACAGCGCGGTCGCGGTCGAGTCTGATCGGGGCTGGCTCCTGCACTGCGGCGACGCCTACTTCCACGAGTCGACCGTCGACTCCTCCCGCGCCCCCGCGGGGCCGATGCTCCGCCTGTTCGAGAACGCGGTTGCGCTCGATCGGGCACGCGTTCGTGACAACCACCGGCGTCTGGCCGAACTGCACGCCCGGGCGGGCGGGGAGATCGGCATCTTCAGCGCGCACGACCCAGCGGAGTTCGAGCGGCTTTGTGCCTGAGCCGGTCCGCTCAGCGAGTCTGGGGGAAGCCGAGGTCGATGGTGCTGGTCGAGGGATCCGGCCAGCGCTGGGTGACCACCTTCGTGCGGGTGTAGAAGTGAACGCCCTCGGGGCCGTACATGTGGGAGTCTCCGAACAGCGAGGCCTTCCACCCCCCGAAGCTGTAGTAGGCGACCGGCACCGGAATGGGAACGTTCACGCCCACCATTCCGCACTGGACGTCGAACTGGAATCGCCGCGTGGCTCCGCCGTCCCGGGTGTAGATCGCGCAGCCGTTGCCGTACTCGTGGTCGTTTATCAGGGCCACGGCCTCGTCGTATGTCCCGACACGGATGACCGACAGAACCGGACCGAATATCTCCTCGGTGTGCAGACGTGACCAGGGCGTCACGTGATCGACGAGCGACAAGCCCAGGAAGAACCCGTCGCCCTCGAAGTGCTGTTCGCGTCCGTCCCTCCGGATGTCGGCGCCCTCTTCGGCGGCGATGTCGAGGTAGGAGGCGACCTTGTCGCGGTGCTCGCGGGTGACCAGGGGCCCCATCTCGGAGGTGGGGTCGGTACCGGGTCCGATCTTGACCCGATCCAGGCGGGACTCGATGGCGTCCACTAGCGCGTCGCCCGCGTCTCCGACGGCCACGACCACCGAGATCGCCATGCAGCGTTCGCCCGCGGATCCGTACGCCGCGGAGATGGCAGCGTCGGCGGCGAGGTCGAGGTCTGCGTCGGGGAGCACCACCATGTGGTTCTTCGCGCCTCCGAGGGCCTGGACCCGCTTGCCCGCTGCAGTGCCGCGCTCGTAGATGGAGCGGGCGATGGGAGTGGAGCCCACGAAGCTGATCGCGGCGACACCGGGATGTTCCAACAGTCCGTCCACCGCCTCCCGATCACCCTGCAACACCGTGAGTACCCCCGGGGGGAGCCCCGCGTCGGCCAGCGCCTTCGCGATCAGCAACGACGCCGAAGGATCCTTCTCCGAGGGTTTGAGGATGAACGCATTGCCGCACGCGATGGCGTTGGCGAGCATCCACATGGGCACCATCGCGGGGAAGTTGAAGGGGGTGATACCAGCCACCACGCCGAGTGGCTGGTGGATGGAGAACACGTCGACGCCGGTTGAGGCCTGCTCGCTGTAGCTGCCCTTCAACAGGTGAGGGACGCCACACGCGAACTCCACGTTCTCGATCCCGCGGGCAACCTCCCCGGCGGCGTCCGAAAGGACCTTGCCGTGCTCGGCTGTAACAGCGGCTGCAAGCTCCCGGCGGCGTTGGTGAAGCAGTTCGCGTGCGGCGAAGAGGATCTCCGCTCGGCGTGCGAGAGACGTCGCTCGCCACCCGTCGGCCGCGGCTGCCGCCGACGCCACGGCCGCATCGACATCGGTTCGGTCCGCCAGGACCACCTCCGCCGACTGGTTGCCGTTGGCCGGGTTGAAGACCGCAGCGCTGCGTTGCGACCCTCCGCTGGAGCTTGCGCCGGCGATCCAGTGCTCGATCCGGTTCATCTGTTGGCTCCTGTGGTGTGGTGTGGTGCAGGTCGAGTCGCCTCGACACCCCGAAAGGTGTGAGACTCAACCGACAGCATGCTCCAGGCGGAAGGGGTAGTCGTGCCGAGTGATCACGCGCGAGATGCGGCAGCGCCAACGGGGGCGTCGGCGCGCCCGGGTGGGGATGGCGACTCACCAATTGGGATCGTGGATGGCCTTGTGGGCTCCTGGCTTGCGCAGCACGCACGATCGATGCAACGACGCGAGTTCCCTGACGGGCTGCCGGTGCCGCTGCTGGTCGTGGTCGAATCGGGTGTGTTCGTAATCGGGGCGGTGGGCTGGAACGGTCGAGTGGATGTCGTTGGCGGTGCCCTGCACCTGAACGGAGCCGCCCGCACCGGCGAGATCGGTCGACTCGTCGAGGCTGCAAGGCGCATATCGGAGCTGCTCGATTCGTGGACAGGAGCCGAATGGACGGTTCCGGTCTACGCGGTGATGTGTTTGGCCGGCGAAGCCCAGGTGGGTGGCTGGGTAGGTGTCGGCGGCGCCCATGCGGTCGATGCCGCCTGGCTCACCGACTTCATGGAGAGCTTCGAGCCACAGCTCGGACCACTTCATGTGGACTGGGCTGACACGGCTCTCGGGAGCCGCCTCCGCGTCAGCCCCCGCGATGCAGCGGATCGCGGCCCGGCTGATGATCCGGCCCCACAAGTTGAGCGTCGGACACCCCGGCCCCCGGAGGAGCCGGTTGTGTTCCTGCGGCGTGTCACCGACGCGGAGGGCGATCGATTCCATGTCCTCGACGAGGAGGGCACCCACGGCGGGATCATCGATCTGCGCACCCGCAGCATCGTGGACGCTCGCCCGGCTGCCGAAGGGGTGCTGCATCAGCTTCTTCCGCATTTCGTACCCGATGCATCCGCCGATCCTCCTGTCCCGGGGTGGAAGCGGATCCTGCCGGCCGGGCGGCATCGGGGTCATGGCATCGTCGCCTGCATGCAATGGAGGGGCGACGAGGGTGAGCGCCTCTACGGGTTCCGCCTGGACGACGGCGGGGAATGTGTGGATCTCGGTTGGATCGACCCGTCGACCGGCCGCGTGATCGAGGTGGAGACGGGAGCCGCCGAGGCACTTCGGTACTGCGCGCTCCAGCTCGCCTGGCTGGATCAGCCTCGGTAGATGCACCCCGAGGTGCAGGTCTCGCGAACCACCACCTGGGTCAGTCCTCGGAGCTGAGGGGCGAGGCGGTCCCAGATCCAAGCGGCGAGCAGTTCGCTGGTTGGGTTCTCCAGTCCCTGGAGTTCGTTGAGATAGCGGTGGTCGAGTTGATCGATCACCGATGCGGCTGCGGCACGGATCTCAGCGAAGTCCATCACCCATCCCTGGGGCTCGACCGGCTCCCCGCTGACGTGTACCCCGACACGGAACGAGTGGCCGTGTAGGCGCGCGCACTTGTGGCCCTCGGGTACGTGAGGGAGCCGATGTGCCGCCTCGAAGGTCAACTCGGTGAAGATCTCGGTGGGCTGTGTCATGGCTGTCGGGTCAGGGGATGCCCAGCATCTTGTGGGTTTGTGCGCTGAGTCGCCATTTCGGATGGCTGAGGCAGTAGTCGATGGCCCAGTTGGTGTGTTCTGTCAGGTCCGGGCCGTCCATGGGTTGGAGGAACCAGTACGTCGAGTCGATGTGGTCGACATCGGCCGGCGAGATGCCCTCCTGGCGGACCACGAGCTTCACCTCGTCGGCCCGGTCCACCACCAACTCGGCTCCGGCCTTGGGGCTCACGCATACCCAGTCGATGCCCGCCGGCAGCGGGCGGGTGCCGTTCGTCTCGACGGCAACCTCGAAGCCGGCCACATGGAGCGCGCCGATCAGCTCGGCGTCGAGCTGGAGGAGGGGCTCACCGCCGGTGCAGACCACGAACCGGCCGACCTTTCCCGACGACGGCCAGGACCGCTCGATCGCAGCCGCCAGCAGTTCAGCCGTGGTGAAGCGTCCTCCCCCCGGGCCATCGGTGCCCACGAAGTCGGTGTCGCAGAACCTGCACACCGCGTTCGTGCGGTGTTCCTCCCGGCCGGTCCAGAGGTTGCATCCACTGAAGCGGCAGAACACCGCCGCCCGGCCCGCCTGGGCTCCCTCGCCTTGGAGCGTGGCGAAGATCTCCTTGACGCGGTAGGTCACGACACGTCCCGGTAGCGGGTCGGATCCGCGATGCCGGCCGCAGCGAACCCCTCGCGTCGCAGGGTGCACGCGTCACATCCGCCGCAGGCGGCACCGTCGTCGCCGGGGTCGTAGCAGCTCACCGTGAGCGAGAGGTCCACCCCCAGGTCTGTTGCAGTCGTGATGATCTGGGCTTTGCTCAGGTGCTGGAGGGGTGCGTGAACGCGCAACTCGCCGCCCTCGACGCCCGCTCGGGTGGCCAGGCGCGCCATGGTCTCGAACGCGGCGATGAACTCGGGGCGGCAGTCGGGGTATCCGGAGTAGTCCAAGGCGTTGACCCCGATGAACAGATCGGTCGAGCCCAACACCTCCGCCCAGGCGAGAGCGAAGGCGAGGAACACGGTGTTTCGCGCCGGTACGTAGGTGACGGGGATGTCGTGGCCGAGCTCCGCGCTGGGTCGGTCCTTGGGTACCTCGATGTCTCCGGTGAGCGCAGAGCCACCGAAAGCGCGCAGGTCGATGGTGACGACTCGGTGCTCGACCACCTCGAGGTGATCGGCCAGTCGGTTCGCAGCGTCGAGCTCGGCACGGTGCCGCTGGCCGTAGTCGAAGCTGAGGGCGTGGATCGAATATCGGTCGCGTGCTGCGATGGCGGCGGTGGTGGCGGAGTCGAGTCCGCCGCTGAGCAGCACGACAGCGGGTCGGGGTGGTTCTGGGGTGGAGGTAGTCGGCACCGACTACAGGATGCCCCATGGCTGAACGTCGAACTTGCGTAGGAATCCGTCCTCGACGGTCGGTTCCATACGCAGCCTGCGAGGGAGGAGGCGGCTGAGCCGTAGGATTGCCCCATGTCGGAGAGACCTGCGGGTGAGTTCACGCTGCTGGGGAGCGACTCACGGGGGCCCGTGGATCACGTCGAATGGTTCGACGCCCCGCCCACATGCACCAGGGTGCGCTTCACCACAGACGAGGTCACCTCGGTGTGCCCGGTGACGGGACAACCCGACTTCTCACGTGTGGAGATCGACTACGAGCCCGACGCCCGTTGCATCGAGTCGAAGTCGCTCAAGCTGTACCTGTGGTCTTTCCGGGACCGGGCGATCTTCGCCGAGGCGCTGGCGGCGGAGATCGCAGCCGAGGTCCACCGCGCGGTTGAACCACACAGAACCCGCGTGGTGGTGGTCCAGAACGTACGCGGCGGCATCGGGACCGAGGCCACAGCAGAGCTGCCCTGACACAGCAGAGCTGCCCTGACACAGCAGAGCTGCCCTGACACAGCAGAGCTGCCCTGACACAGCAGAGCTGCCCGGGCTCAGGCGGCGGCAGCCAAGGCCCGGTACGCGGCCGAGCCGTCCCACACCGTGCTCACATATGCCGCCGAGTGGTTGTAGCTGAACGCGGCGGCCCTGAACCCGGCCTCGGTGTCGACTGGCATGCCCCTCGCTCCGGCGCAGAGGTAGCGGGCGGCGGCGAACGCTGCGTCGTAGATGTTGTGTGGATCCGCGACCCCGTCGCCCGAGGCATCGACGCCCGATGACGCCCAGGTGGTGGGAATGAACTGCATCGGGCCCACCGCCCGGTCGTAGTCAGGGTCGTCATCGAAGGTGCCGCCGTCGGAGTCGCCGATCACCGCGGTTCCGCGGGAGCCGTTCAACGGGATCCCCACGATGTGCGGGTAGGTAGAACCGTCCTCGGCGACCGCCGCCGATCGGGCGTGGCCCGACTCCACACGGCCGATCGCCGCGAGCGCCCACCACGTCATTCGGCACTCCGGCGCCACCTTGGCGCTCCATTGTGCGGCGCGAAGGTAGGCCACCAGGACACGGTTCGGGATGTCGGGAACAGTCCGTGGGCCGATACCGGCGGCAACTCGGGCCGACTCCAATTCCGCGGCTGCTTCGTTGTGTCGACGGACGGCTTCGGCTGCTGCCCCGACGGCCAGCTCACGCTCGTTGGTCGCCGCTGCCGCCTCGTTGGCGGCCGCTGTGGTGTCACCGTCGAGCTGTCGAGCGGAAGCCTCCCATTCGCGGGCGGCTTCGGCTGCGGAATGACTGATGCTCTGGATCGAGGTGAGCCGCTCCCGAGCCTCCGCGGGTGAGTTGGCCCCGAAGACTGCGGACAGCTCTGAACCGCTCGACGAGATCGCGCTCGCGGCGAGGCGCCGCAACCTCGCCTTTGCCGCTGCTGCACGGTTCGCGATCTGTCGCTGCTCGCCGCTGACCTCGTCGAGCCTTGCCATGGCATCGAACTCGACGAGAGCGCGCTGCACGAGCGACGTGGTCGCGGATCGGAGGTTGGCGCCGGTCGCGTCATGGACGATCATCGCCGCGGTCAGGCGGTGCTCGAGTGGTCTTGATCCCGCCAGGCTGGCGACCAGGCCCTTGGGTGCGCCACCCGAGGTCGGGGTGTTGTCGCCCACCGCCGGCAGTGCGGCCAGATCGGCAGGGTTGACCGTCGCGTTGGCGCCACCCGCTCCGACCGTTGAGATCTCTGGCGGCGGTCCCGCCGGTGGCTCTACGGCCGGCTGCTCCTCGGGCGGCAGTAGCGACGTGGTGGTGGACGAGGGGATGGTCGAGGTGGTGGAGGTGGTCGAGGACTGCTCGACGGTCGTCGAGGTCGACGATGTGGTTGTGGAAGTTGTCCCGTTTGCCTGGGCTCCTGCCGGGACGCGCGCCAGCACAGTCAGTGTCAAGGATGCCGCGACCATGGCCGCGACGCGGGAACGAGATGCCCCTGCCACGCCCGTAGGGTAGGCGGTTGCGGCTTTCGGGGCCCATGGGACGAACTCCCCAACGCCAACCAAACAGCTTCGCAGCGTCGCGGGTGCCGGTGGTGGATCCTCTTCCTCAGCGTGGGTTGACCAGGTGCTGCAAGGATGGGTCGATGCGTGTTGATGGCCTGTGGCGTTTCCCGGTCAAGTCCTTCCAGGGGTTGGTCGAGCAGTCAGTGGAGCTCGGGCTCGGCGGGGTTGAAGGGGACAGGCAGTGGGGGGTGGTCGGCAGCGATGGCACACAGGTCCTCACCGCCAAGCGCCACCGGCTGATGCTCCAGGGCGAAACCGACGGGCTGGAGCTGTGGTGGCCGGATTCGGAACGGTTCCGGCTCCCCGCGGCGGGATCGGTTGACCCGGAGCTGAATGCTGCGATGAGCGCCTGGTTGGGCGTGGAGGTCTCGTTGCAGGCCGTCACCCCCGCGACCGAGGTCAGCTACGAGATGACCTTCGATCCGCCCAACGACGACGCCGAGATGGTCGCGATTCCGGCGCCGGTGGGATCCTTCGTCGACCTCGCGCCGCTGCATCTCTTGGTGAGCCAGACGTTGGCCTGGTGCGCGCAGGCGCGGCCGGAGCTGGACTGGGACCTGCGCCGCTTCCGGCCGAACATGTTGCTCGATGTCGAAGGACACGAGCCTTTCGCCGAGGACTCGTGGGTGGGGCGTCGCATCCAAGTGGGCACCGCGGCGTTGGAGGTCATGCAGCCGGCGGTGCGCTGTGCGATGCCGTTGCGGGCCCAACCCGGCCTCGACGGTCAACCAGCGATGTACGGGGCCCTCGAAGAACTGCACGCGAATCACCTGGGGCTCTACGTGAAGGTCATCGAGCCGGGCACCGTTTCGGTGGGTGACGTAGCGGTGATGGCGGCGTGAGCTCGGGCGTCGATGTCTTGGCGGACGCGAGCGTGGCGGTGTTGGCGCGGATGCGTTCCCCGAGACAGCTGGTGGTGGACAATCCCGCCGCCTACGGCGCCGCCGTTGTACGAAGCGTGGTGCGCCGAGTTGCGCAAGGGCGGGACCGACTCGTGGGGGAGTTGCCCGGTGGGTCGACCGGCTGGACTTCTTCGAGGGAGCGAAGCCCGCAGAGGCAGATCGGGAGCTGCGAGGCTGAGCCGTGGTGGAGGCCTGTTGTGTCAGCGGTACCTGTCGCGAAGCTCGCGTAGCGCGGTCGCGAAGCGGTCGCGGTGGGCACGGTCGCTGAACGCGGCCCGCGGCAGGCACAACAGGCCATTGCGGTATCGAACGTCTATCCCGCCGGATGTGCGTGTGACGCTCATCAACTGGTCACCGGTCATCTCCGTCGCATCCGTGTGGGTCGCCACCCGGAACACGTCCTCGAGGATCTCGCAGCACTGGGTCGCCGGTGCGCCGCGTTGACGGACCAACTCGGCGACGACGAGACCGATCCCGACGGCGAGCGGCACCGCTGCGGCGAGGGCGATCGATGCGATCAACTCGTCGTTGACCGAACGCCATGTGGCCACGTAGGCGTAGGTCGCGAGGCCGAGGGCCAACAGGAGCAGGAACCCGGCCCGCAGTGCCGGGCGGCTGGAAGGCCGGTGCGGGAGGGTCGTGGTCGGCGATCCCCACCGCATGACACCCCAACGCGGTTGACCACCGGCGTCGCGGACCTCCTCGCCCCTGCGGATCCAGGCTGTCAGCTCGGAGCGCTGGGCCGCTGTGGTGGCTCGCTCGGGCACGACCACCACCAGGTTGCCGGCCCGAAACATCGTGCCTATACCGCTCAGCGTCACGTGATCACGGATCGCGGCGAGGTTCCCGATCCGTCGCTGGCCGGTGCGGGCCAGTTCGATGCCGCCGTCGTCGAACAGCCGGAAGGAGGTGGTGGCGCGGATCGTCGGGTCGAGATATGGGATCGAACAGGTGACCAGCACGGCGACACCGACCGCAGCGGTGGGACCGACTGGCAGGTGCGCGACCGCCGCGAGGATGCCAGGGCTGAGCGCCGCCGCGACAACGAGCACGAACCGGAACCGGTACAGCGGCGTCGCGAGCTGGAGGCGGATGCGTTCGCGCGAAGTGGCGGTCGCGTTCGCCACCTCCATGACGACCTTGGCCACGCCCTCGCCGTCGGTCGTGCGCGATTCCATGGCCCCAGTAGAGCCGCGTCGGTGCCCGGCGTCACGGCCGGCCTGGTCTCAGGGGGCATGTTTGAGGCAGCGCGGCCCGGGCCGAACTGCCTCAAACCAATTCATGAGGCAGCGTGGCCCGGAAACCGCACCGCTGCGCCTCATGAAGCAGTTTGAGGCAGGAGGGACCGGGGGTTTCAGGCAGGAGGGGCCGGGGGTTTGAGGCAGGAGGGGCCGGGGTATTGAGGCAGGAGGGACCGGGGGTTTTAGGCAGCGTGGCCCTGAAACCGCACCGCTGCGCCTCAGCGTGTTCGCCTGAGGTCTGCGACGAGGTCACCGACCACCTGTTCCTCGAAGATCGCCGCGCGGTGCTGCGCCATCGCGTCCACGAGATGGGCGTCCCAGCCCAGACAACATCGCCGACTTCGGGGTCCAACGCGCGCATGATGGAGGGTGACCTTCCACTCGGTGTGGTCCTTTGGCGCACCCGACATCAAGATCGGTCAGAGCGCTCCACCGGTGGACGGTCACCACCAGACCCCTCAGATCCCCGGAATTGCTGGCCAAACGGCCCCTCCCACCAAACCGCGCGGCCTCTTGTCGCCCGAACCTGGGTCGGCGAGGGTTCTGAGCGTCACAGCCCGCCCGTAGGGTGTCGGCCTCATGGGGAAGAACAACAAAGCTCGACGTGCGGCCAAGGCGAAGGCCCGCCATCAGCGACGGGGTGGGAGCCCGCCGAGGTGGCGGCTCGATGACGATTGGGGTCGGGCGGATGAGCCGAGCTACTCGCAGCGAGAGCTGGTGGAGATCCTCTGGGGCGAGGTGGCATCGGCCGCGGTTCGGTCCGAACCCATCGACAGACTGCTGGGGGCGTTGGTGGAGTTGCCGGAGCTGTTGGTCGACCGCCATGCGGAACGCCTGCTCGCTGATCAGGTCGCCGTAGCGTTCAGATACGGCTGGCAGCCCGCCGAGCTGGCCCGCCAGGCGAGGCGCGCCACTTCGTCGAAGGCCGCACGGACGCTGATCGAACTGGCAATCTCGGCGTTCCACCTCGATGTCGACGAAGCCATCCTCGACCCCCGCTGGCGCGCGCAGCTCGATGTGCTCGATCTGCCCCAGCCCGCCCGGGCCCGGGGTTGGGCCGAGCCCGCCTTGGCGGAGCTGTCCGAGCGCGACGGGCATGTCGCCGCCTTCGCCGACGCGATGTGGTGCCTCACTCTCATCCCCCCGCTCGACCCGCTCATCCCTCCGCCCGGCGCGGCATCCGATGTCACATGGCCGCCCACCAACGGCTACGTGGCCGCCGACAACGAGCCTGACCCGATCATCGAAAGGGTGCGCAACCTGCTGGCGAAGGCCGAGTCCACCGACTTCGAAGCCGAGGCCATGGCCTTCACCGCGAAGGCGCAGGAGCTGATGACCCGCCACGCCATCGACCAGGCGGCGCTCGGTGAGGGCAATCCTGGCGACCGTGGCGAGGCGCCGGTCGCGGCTCGGGTGTTCGTCGATGCCCCCTATGCCGATGCGAAGTCGCTGCTCTTGCAGATCATCGCCGGTGAGTCGCGGTGTCGGTCCGTGTTCCACAGCCGTGTCGACCTGTCGACGGTGGTCGGCTTCGCGGACGACCTCGCCGCGGTGCAGCTCATGTTCACTTCGCTGCTGGTCCAGGCGCAGGCGGCGTTGAACTCGGCGGCCCGCTCCGCTCCGCCCGGCACACGAACGCGGAGCCAGTCGTTCCGATCCGCGTTCTACTTGGCGTACGCGAACCGCATCGGGGAACGGCTCAAGGAGTCGAACCGCCTGGTCACCGACGCCGCCACCGCCGAGTTGGGCGAGAGCTTCCTTCCGGTGCTGGCCGATCGGGTTGGTGAGGTGGACGCCGTGTTCGACGAGCGTTTCAGCGATCTTGTCAACTCGAGGATTCGCGGGGGATGGGATGCGGCCGGGTTCGCCTCCGGAGAGATGGCGGCGGACAGGGCGAAGCTGCGTTTCGCCGACCTCACCGACGAGGCGGGTGGCCCGGATGCGGCGGAGGATGTCATAGACCTCACCGAAGGTCAGCTCGCCCTCCCGGCGCTGGGTGCATCCGACTCATCTTGAGCCACCTCCTTCATTGTCACACCCTCTGAATAGGGTTGGTTACATGTTCGATTGGCGGGAGTTGGAGGAGCTGGCGGGCAAGGTCGCTGCTTTGGATTCGGGGGTGGGTTCGGATCGGGATCTGTTCGAGGCGGCGGTGGCGATCGAACGGGTCCGGGCCTTGCTCGATGTTGCCGAGGGTTCGGTGTTGGCCGAGTTGGATCGTCGTGGCGCGACCGACGTGAC
>JADLFH010000141.1 GCA_020845705.1 Microthrixaceae bacterium
CGGACACGTCGGGCCGACGGCCGTGAGCCTTCCGCAGCGCTCCGAGAGGGTCTGCGTAGAGGGCGCTCAGGGACACGATCCCCGCACCCGCCTCCTGCACGCGCCCACCGAACCGGGTCGGCCGGATTTCCCGCACGGGGAGCAGCAAACGCTCCGCGAATGCGGCCCGCACCTGCCGGAATGACTCCGGGTAGTCGGTGAACGCCTGCCCGCCGACGATGACGTCCTCCGGGTTGAGCATGTCGCGAAGCAGGGCGGCCGCCCCGCCGAGGACCCTCGCCCGCTCCGCGAGGAGTTCCCGCGCAAGCTGTGCCTGTCCATCCGCTCCGCGGGCGATCGTCAGCACTGCCGCCATCGTCGACTTCGGGCCCGAGGACGGCAGGATTCCGACCTTGCTGGCCGCCGTGAGCACCGCTTCATCGCTCACGGTGGACTCCAGTTGTCCACTGCCGCCGAGCATTTCGGAGGACACCGGCAGCCCGGCGATCGCTCCCGGCCCGCCCACCGGGGTCAGCACCCGGCCGTCGATCACCTGGGCGAAGCCGACCGTCTCCCGGGCGTAGACGTAGAGACTGCTGGTGGCATCACTGTGCGGCCCGCCGCCGAGCAGCAACTCCGCGCCGGCCATCGCGTCCACGTGCGAGGCCACCGACACCGGCAACTCCAGCGCTCTGGCCAGCACCGGGCCCACCGGCGCGGCGGCCCAGCCGAGCCGGGGATGGTCGACATGCCCGGTGAGCCGGTCCACCACCCCACCGATCGCCACACCGATCCACAGCGCGCGCCGCCGATGCCAGCGGCTGCAGTAACGCAGAAGACTGTCGGCGAGGGCGGCCAGGCCCGCCTCCTGCGACCCCGGCGCGGTCGGCGTCTCGACCGCGTCGAGGGTTCGACCGAGCAGGTCACTGGCCACGATGCTGGTCTTCCGTGCACCGACGTGCACTCCGAGGGCGAGGTATGGCTCGTGGTTGATCTCCACCGGGATGCGGGGCCGGCCGATGGCGCCCGGGACCGCGAGATCGGGGCGTTCGCGGATCAGGTTCGCGTCGAGCAGGGCGCTGACCTGGCGGTTCACCGTGGCGATGGACAAGCCGGTGGCGGCGGTGATCGCATCCCGGGCCACCGGACCGCGATGGCGGATCGAGGCGAACACCACGGCCGCGGCGGCTTCCGGCTTGGCCAGGGTGGGCGGGACGACTTTGTTGAGCACCGCTGTGGCCAGAACGCCGGCGGGCCGCATGGACCGGGGCCGATCAGCGTTGCGGATGCTGTTGATGCCAGGGGTAGCGCGCATGGCAATCCTCGGGAAACGTCGGGGCGGGGGCTGGAAGCCGCGCCGGCAACGTCAGGAAATGAGGCTGATCAGGCGCAGCGGAACACGCGACAACAACACGCGCCGCTGGTGACCAGGCTGCTGGTCATGCCGATCTGAACCACGGGAGAAAAGTAGCACGCCGGGGCCATGCAGGCGACACGGCGCTCAGACCGGATCGAAACCCGAGACCAGCCAACGCCCGTCGACCTTGTCCAAGGTCACCCGGACGGTCGACGGGATGACCGTCGGGGCCTCCACACCCACG
>JADLFH010000142.1 GCA_020845705.1 Microthrixaceae bacterium
TCGCTGCGTCGGCTCTCCGTCGCCAATGCACCCACCTCAACCGACGCTCGTACCGCGAGAGCGCCGGGGACGGGGCCACACATGGACGTGGCGTCGACGGCGCGTGGAATAGGTGTCCGGTTACCGCACGTAGCCGAGGGAACGGAGCTGCCGCAGGGTCGCCGGGTCCAGCGCCGCGGGGGTGGCCACCGGAACGGCGCGACGGCCAGGGTGGCGGACGACGAAGACGCCGGCGGTGGGTGGCCGGAATGGGCCCTCGGGCAGCGCGGCGAACCGGGTGCTGGCCTCCGCGCGGAAGGGACTGTCGGCCACGGCGCGCCACGCACCGGACGCGTCCTGCACCTGGACGGGCAACGGCACCCCGCCTCGGGTTGCCGTCAGCGTAATCGCGTCGTGCGGCGCGGCCGTCTGCCAGTAAAGCCCCTTGAGTGTCGGGGCGGCACCGCACTCGACCACAACACCGGTGCCAGTCTCGGCCAGAACCAGTTCGTCCGTCTCCGGCTCCAGGCCGAAGGGGACGGCGACGGCGAGGCGGGACGCGGTCACCACGGCGACACGGGTACGGCCATCACCACCGGCCACGTAGACAGCCCAGTAGTCGCTCTCGTCGACGAACGCGCGCAGGGCGGCGGCCAGGGCGGGTGGTGCGGTTGCGGGTGCGGTTGCGGACTCCGCAGGCAGCGACAGGACCGTGGTCTCCCCCGTCGGCAGCGCGTGAACGGCCTTCAGCGGCGGCATGACGACACCGCGCAGGACGAGGCCCTCCAGCACGCGCGTGGTCTCGGCGTACTGGGGGCGTGCAGCGAGTTCGCAACCGGCCAGGGCCGGACTCAGATCGCGCCCCTCCCACGCAGCGGGCGGCTGCAGACCGCACTGCTGCAGGATGGTGGGTGCCACATCGAGCAACATCACCGGCGTGGCGATCTGGGCGGGGCGGGCCTCCGGCGGCCGCATCACCAGAAGTACCCGGATCTCCTCGTCATACAGGCTGGCGCCATGGGTCATCCAGCCGTGCTCGTCAAACGCCTCGCCGTGGTCGGAGAAGATCACAACCAGGGTGTTCGGCGGCACCGCCGCCAGGAGCTTGCCGACCTCGCTGTCGAGCCAGGCCAGTTCGGCGTCGTAGGCCGCGATCAACCGGGCCAGCAGCTCCGGGTTCTTCAGATCGGTGCCGGGGAAACGGTTGTGCCAGAGCAGTTGCCGCGTCTGCTCGCCGCTAAGCGTCACGCCGAACTGGCGACGGAAGGCTTCCGGCGCCTCATAGGGATCGTGCGCGTCATAGTAATGCAGAAAGAGGAAGAACGGCGACTTCTGCGGCGCAGCCGCGAGCCAGGAGACGGCTTCGCGCGTCAGGTTGTCGCACGCGCCGGCGGGGGTGTCGGCGGCGAACTCGCGCCAGTGTGCGAAGCCGCGGGAGAAGCCCCAGTGCGCTTTCATCTGGGCATCATTGACCACGGCCGCGGTCACATACCCGGCGCCGGCCAACTGTTCGGCGAGGGTCGGGATGTCCGCAGGCAGGCACTGGCCAATGTCCTCGACGCGGCAGTGGGACGGCAGGCGCGAAGTGAACAGAGACATGTGCGACGGCAGGGTCCACGGCGCCTGGCAGCGGGCCTGGGCGAAGACGGTGGCGGAGGCGGCGAA
>JADLFH010000067.1 GCA_020845705.1 Microthrixaceae bacterium
GCTCGCCGCGCTCCACTCCCGCACTGCCACCGGCCAGGGCCAACAGATCGACATCTCGCTGCTCGACGCACTCGTGCACGCGCAGGCGGCCGGCCTCGGCAGCTATCTCGTCACCGGCGAGGAGACGCCACGCACCGGCAACCGGAGCCTCTACTTCGCGCCGTCAGGCATCTACGGAACCCGTGACGGCCGACAGGTCGTCATCACGTGTCCGTCGCAGAAGTTCTTCGAGAAACTCTGCGACGCGCTGGAAGTCGACTGGGTGGCCGACGAACGGTTCGCGACGATCGAGGCGCGCATGGCCAACCAGGACGCGCTGGACGCCGCGATCGACAGCCGAAGCCGCCAACTCGACGCGGACGACGTGGTGCAGCGCTGTGTGGCGGCCGACGTGTTGGTGGCGCCCATCCAGGGCGTGGCCGAGGTGGTAGCGGATCCCCAGGTGCGCCACAACGGGATGGTGGTCACCACCCAACACGACAAGTTGGGCCCCGTGGACGTGACCGGTGTGCCGATCCACTTCCGGGGAACTCCGGGGTCGGTGCGGTGTGCGCCGCCCATGAAAGGCCAGCACACCGCCGAGGTGCTCGCGGAGCTGGGCTATCAGACCGCCGAGATCGCGGCGCTCCTCGCGGGTGGGGGAGCAGCGGACCAATGAGAAGACCGAAGGGCGGGCGTTGGAGCCTGCAGGGATTGAACGGAGCTTGCTGTGGCAGATGACATGTTCGACTTCGAGGCCGACGTGCTGGTGGTCGGCACCGGCGGCGCCGGTTTCGCCGCCGCGGCTACAGCGGCGATCGAAGGCGCCTCGGTGGTCATGTTCGAGCGCAACGACCACATCGGGGGCACCACGGGCGCGTCCGGCGGCACCGCGTGGATCCCCAACAACGCATCGCTGCGAGCCCAGGGCAAGGAGGACCCCCGCGACGACGCGATCGCCTACATGTGCCGGCTGTCGTTCCCGCAGTACTACTGCCCTGGACATCCCACCCTCGGCCTGCCGGAGGACTACTACGAGCTGATCGCCAACTTCTACGACAACGGCTACAAGGCGATCGACTATCTCGTGGAGGCGGGTGTGTTGGACGTGATGGCCGACACCCGACCGCTGGATTTCGAGAACCCCACCCAGATGCCCTCGGGCAACCTGCTGGCGGGTTTTCCCGACTACGGGGCGGAGATCCCCGAGGAACGCCTGCCCACGGGCCGCCACGTGTTCCCGACGCCCGGCAAGCCGGGCATGGTCGACCAGTTCGAGGCGGGGGCGCGGGCCAAGGGCGTGGAGATCGCCATGGGACGCCAGGTCACCGGCATCCTGCGCAACGACGACGGGGAGGTGGTCGGCCTGGAGGTCCGCTACGGCCACATCGCCGAGTTGGCCCGTGCCCGCAAGGGCGTGATCTTCGCTTCGGGAGGCTTCGCCCACAACGCCGAGCTGGTGCGGCGCTACATCCCCGGCCGGATCTTCGGGACGTGCGCGACGTTGGGCGCGCAGGGCGACTTCGTGCGCCTCGGCGCGGACGCGGGGGCGAAGCTGGGCAACATGGGCAACGCCTGGTTGAAGCAGGTGCCCCTCACCGCCGCGCTGCGTTCACCGACGCCGCCGAGCGTGTGGCTGCCGTGGGGCGACGCCATGATCCACGTCAACAAGTACGGCCGGCGGGTCGTCGACGAGAAGATGCCCTACCACGACCGCTCCAAGGCGCACGCGGTGTACGACCCGACCAAGCGGGAGTACCCGAACCTGGCGCTGTTCATGATCTACGACGACACCGTCGCGTCATCGGAGAGCTTCGCGGGGATGCGCCAGCCGATGCCGAGACCCGGCGAGTCGGCAGAGTTCGTCATCAAGGGCGACGACTGGGACGACCTGATCGCCAAGATCGACGCCGAGCTGGCGGCGGTGGAGGACCACACCGGCGCGCTGCGGCTGGACCCGGCGTTCAAGGCGAACCTCGCCGCGACGATCGAGCGGTTCGGTGGCTTCGCCGCAACGGGTGTGGACGAGGACTTCGGCCGAGGCCAGGCGCCGATCGGCCGGGCGTGGAACGGGCCGAACCGGGAGGGCTCGCCGAACCCGACGATGGCGCCGTTCGCCTCCGAGGGGCCGTACTACTGCATCATCGTGGTTTGCGGGATGCTCGACACCAACGGCGGTCCTGTCATCAACGCGAAGTCGCAGGTGCTCGACGGGGCCGGTGAGCCGATCCCCGGTCTGTACGGAGCTGGCAACTGTGTGGCGTCACCTGCGGGGCAGGGCTACTGGGGCCCGGGCGCCACGATCGGCCTGGGCATCACCTACGGACATCTCGCCGGCCGCAACGCAGCAGCCGAACCCGACAAGCGCCTCACCTTCTGAGGGATCCGCGGACTTCGTCCAGCCAACCTGGATATGGCTTGGATACCATACGCGTATGGCACACAAGACGACGCTCAATCTCGATGACGAGACCCTGGCCGCACTGGCCGAACTCGTAGCGGTCGACGGGACGAGAACTCTTGCGATCAAGCGCTCGGTGCTGGCGGAGGTGAAACGTCGCCGCCGCAGCCGCGCCCTGCTCGACCTCATCGGCGAGTGGGAGGCCGCTGAGGGCCCTATCGACCCGTCGCATATCGCTTGGGCCGACGAGGTGCTCGACCGCCAGGGTGTGGAGCGGTGATCGTCGACGCCGGACCGCTGATCGTCGACGGTGAGCGCCTCAACTCGAAGCTGTGGGCGCTGGTAAAGCGAGCGACCGAGCGCGGCGAAGAGGTCCACAGCACCCATCCGGTGCTCTCACAGGTGTGGCGAGACCCCGCTGCTCAGGCGAATCTCGCCAGACTGGCCCAACTCATCGACGTCCACGCTCTCGACGACGCGCGGGTTGTCGGCCGGCGGCTGGCTCGTAGCAGCACGTCCGACGTCGTCGATGCGCACCTTGCCGTGACCGCGGAGGCGCTCGGCACCTTCGTTCTCACGAGCGACCCTGACGACATGCGACGCCTGGGCGCCCGATTCGAGCCCTACTGACGCGCCGCGTGCCGGCGGCGTTGGCGGCGCCAGATGAGGAAGGGTACGGGGACGGCGGAAACCGCGAAGGAGATCGCGAGGAAGATCAGGAGGTTGATCTGGAGCTGTTCGCTGTCGCTGCACTGTTCCCCGAAGAGGCTGCACAGGGAGATGCCGACTGCCATCATGAAGCAGAAGCCGGCGGCGCCGACAAGCGCCAACCCGGCCAGCGCCGCTGGGAGGACCTCCCGCCAGATGCGCCGGGGGGACCGGGTGGGTTGGGTGGCCGAGTCGACTTGCGCGGGGATTGAGTCCATGTCCTCAGCGTGGGATCGACGGCCCTCGATCTCCACAGGTGGTTCCCTCATCCGCCGCTGGGGGTCGGTCAGACGTAGCGCAAGGGGGGTGAAGGGTGGTCAGTCGCCTTCTTTTTCGTCGAGGAGCTGGGCGCGCATCCCGACCTCGCGGTCACGCGGCGCCCAGAACCGCGGGGTCCGCTTCTCGGCGAAGGCCGCGCCGCCTTCCTTGCCCTCGGGCTGGTCGAACCAGTCCTGGTAGATGATCGCGGGTTCCGGGGCATCGCTCTCGCTATGGACCGCGGGTTTGAGCCGCCTTGACTTCTTGGCCACTGCAAGGTCAGGGTGCGCGAATGCTGGCGAAACGGCTCGCGGCGACGCTGCAAGGAGTGTTGTTGCTTTCGATCCTCGGCTGCGGAGAGCAGCCCGAGTTGTCTGAGCCCGTCGGCGCTGTCCCCGCTGATGCAGCGCTCGCTCTGCATGGAACTCGTGTCGTCGCGGCAGTCAACTCCGGGGGCGATATCAGGCTCGGCCGCCTGGTGGGTCTGGACTTCGACGAGACGGGCAAGCTCGATAGTGGGGACCCCGCTCTGGGGGTAGCGCTGGTGGCGAGCACTGAGGCTGTATGGGTAGCCGAAACCCGTTGCGAAGGCGTCCTGGAAGGCCTTGATGACGATCAGCGGTGTAGTGGCCACCAGTATGTGCAGATCTCGCGAACCGACGATGGCGGCGAATCCGCTGAAGCAGTCTTCGACTCGCGGAAGTCCGGCTTGACTGGACTGGGGGCTCCTCGGGTCTCTGGAAAGATGTGGCTGTCGAGATCATCGGTCGTGGCCGTTCTTTCGGATGACACCTCGTCTCGGAGCGCGTTGGTTTCCATTGATGGCTCAAGTGCGACGTTGCTCGGTTCGTTTGAGCGGCTTCGATCGGCGTGCGCGGCAAGGTCAGGTATCTATGTCGTGGAGGCGTCTCCGTCCGACGAGTTCCAGCGGATGGTCGATGTCAGGCTCGAGTTCTGGGATAGCGGGGATTGGCGGGAGATTCCCCAGCCGAAGTATGCCGAGCCGCCGTTCGACGTTCAGCTGGGCTGCACCCGAGAATCAGGAGTACTCGTTGCTTCCGAGAGGGGCCGAGTCGAACTTTTCGATCTTCGGAATGGTGGCGAGGTCGGCGCTGCAACGCAGCTTGAGGGCGCTGTCACCCTGATCGAGGGGCCAGTGACTGGTGTAGTGGGACTCCGCTCTGTCTCATTGAGCGACGGGTCCGACCTCCAATCAACTGCGTGGGCGTATTCCGCCGACCGCTTGAGCAAGGTTGTGACGAATCCTCCGATTCAACCCGAGGAGCACATAGTGCTCCTCGACGCGGACGCCGATGGAATCGTCACCCGGGTACTCGTTCAACCCGTTGAGTCCATGGGTCTTAGGGCTAAGGATCCGGTTGGTCCTTGAGTACGTCTGGATGAGCCCGTGGGACCGCAGGTCACGCCTGCTCCCGGAGGAGGGCGATGAAGGCCCGTTCGAGATCGGCCTCGGACTGGTAGCCCACCTCGTGTGCCGGATCGGGGACGAGCTCGGCGACGACGGTGCTCTCTGCGCTGACCCCGATCGGCTCGTGGCGGGGGACGGCGCCATCGGTCGTCGCCCCATCGCTCATGTCGGGGCCCAGACGCTCAGCGGAACATGTCGAGCCGCGTGGACGAAGTCGGCGTCCGCGGTGAGCAGGATCAGGTCGTTGGCGATGCAGACCTGCGCGATCAGCGCGTCGACGGTCTCGAGCTGGACCCCCGCTCGCCGACAAGCGACGCTGAGGTCGGCCGCGTCGGCGTAGTCGTGGCGGGACGGCTCGATGAACGGGATCGATGCGAAGTCGGCCTCGATCCTGGCGCGGCCGGCGGGTTGGGTGAAGCCGCGAAGCAGTTCGAGGTAGACCACCCCGGTCGAGAGGACGGCTCCGGTCGCCAGCTGCTCCTCGACGGCGCCGGCGGTTGGGTCCTCGGGCGGGATGTCGTTGCGATAGAAGAGCGACCACGCGCTCGTGTCGACGAGGACCACGATCAGTCGATCAAGCCGAGCCTCCGGTCGCGAGCGCGACGTGACTCCTTGTAGTCGAAGTCCTTGTCCCACTCGAGGGTGCCGCGGTGCTTGACGATCTCGGCCTGGGCGCGGCGGGCGATGTACTCCTCCAACGCGACGGTCACCGTCGCCTTCTTGGTCTTCTCGCCGCCGATGGCAAGGGCCCGCTCCAGGAGCTCGGGGTCGATCGCAAGGTTCGTGGCCATGATGTGCTCCTCCTTACACACGAGGCTACACATGATGCGGACGAACGGTCACGCAGGTGCAGCGGTGAGCGGGAGCCGTCAGTCCTGCTCGTACTCGTCGAGGAGCTGGGCGCGCATCCCGGCCTCGCGGTCACGCAGCGCCCAGAACCGCGGGGTCCGCTTCTCGGCGAAGGCCGAGCCGCCTTCCTTGCCCTCGGGCTGGTCGAACCAGTCGGGGTAAAACTGGCTGGAGATGACGCCCAGGTCCGCGTAGCCGTCCATCTCCTGGTCGAAGGTCGCCTTGAGGATCTCGATGCAACCGGGGCTCACCGCCAACAGCTCCTCGGCCCACGCGTCGATCGCGTCGTCCAGCTCCTCGAGCGGCACCACCTGGTTGACCAGGCCCATCTCCAGCGCCTGCTGCGCGGTGTAGCGGCGACACAGCATCCACATCTCGCGGGCCCTCTTCGCGCCGATGACCTTCGCTAGGTACGGCACGAAGAACCCGTCCGCGGGGCTCGACACCTTCGGCCCGGCCTGGCCGAACTTCGCGTCCTCCGACGCGATCGTGAAGTCGCAGCAGTAGGCCATGTGGTTGTGCCCGCCGATGCAGTAGCCCTGCACCCGCGCCATGACCGGCTTGCGTGAGGTGCGGATCAGGCGGTTGTGGGGATAGCGGTTGTAGAAGGCCTCACGAAGCCCCCACCGCTCCCAGTCCACGTTGCCCCCCGCGCCGAAGTTCCGACCCGCTCCCGCGACGACGATCATGCCGATGGACGGGTCGTGGTTGGCGTCGTAGAACGCCCGGAACATCTCGTCGACTGTCGCCAGGGTCATCGTGTTGTACTGGTCGGGCTTGTTTATCGTCACCCGGGCCAAGCCGCCGCCGAGCTCCTCGTGGTGCTTCTTCTCGTAGACGATCTCGGCGAAGTCCAGTCCGTCGCCGGCGACCTGCTCCCAGTCGGTCCACGACATGACGCACCCCTCTCGGACGGTTTGAGCTCGCGAGCCGATGATCCTACCATCTATATAGGAAATCCCACCATCTGGTAGTGAAGACCAACCATTCGTATAGGCTCGGCGGACCAGATCCCGTTGGAGCGTGATGCACATGGAGATCCCATGAGAGTTGTAGTGCTCGTCAAGGAGGTCCTGGATCCCGACGCCGTGGGCGCCTACGCCCTCGCCGGGAACCTCAACGTCGGCGACGACGGCAGGACCATCACCCAGACGACCATCCCGCGCCTGATGAACGCCTATGACGAGCAGGCCATCGAGGCGGCGTTGCGCCTGCGCGACGGCGGCGCCGACTGCACCATCCAGGTTGTGTCCATCGGCGAGGATCTCACCGCGATCCTGCGGCACGCCATGTCGCTGGGCGCGGATGAGGTGGTGGCGATCTCTCCGCCAGAGGGTGAGCTGGACTGGCACACGGTGGCTGCGCTGTTGGCGTCGTACCTGGAATCCACCGGCGGTGCCGACCTGGTGTTCTGCGGCCGCCAGGCCTCCGACGACGACCAGGGTGTGGTGCCGGCGCTGGTCGGCGAGGCGCTCGGTATGCCGACCATCACCGTGGCCCGCAGAGTCGAGCTGGCGGGTTCGGTGGTCCGGGTCACCCGGGCCACGCCCGACGGCGACGAGATCGTCGAAGCCGACCTGCCCGCGGTCATCACCGTCGGCAGTGAGCTGGGCGAGCCGCGCTACCCGACGATGCCGATGAAGATGGCAGCCCGCAAGGTGACCCCCACCGCGGTCGCGGCGGCCGACCTGCCCGTCGGCACTGAGGGGCTCGCACCCCGGGCGGTGTTGTCGAAGTTGTTCGTGCCGGTGGTCAGCGGCGACTGCGAGATGATCGACGGCAGCGGCGCGGCCGAGCAGGCCGACCGGCTCGTCGAACGTCTCTTGGAGGACAAGGTGGTGCGGCCATGAGTGGACCAGTCGTCGTCTGCACGATCAGCGGACAGCATGCCGAAGCCTCCGAAGAGGTCGGCGGAGCGCTGACCCTCGGTCGGAGGATCGCGGCCCAACGCGGTGTCGAGTTGCAGTGGTTGGTGCTCGGAGGCGGCTCCGACGCAGCCGTGGACACGGCTCGTGCCCAAGGGGTGGCCTCGATCCACCGGGTGTCGGACGCCAAGGTTGGTAGGGGGAAGTCCGACGCGATCGTCGAAGCGGTCGCGCAGTTCTGCGTGGCCACCGCGCCCGGCGTGGTGGTCTTGCCCCTGGACTTCGACACACGTCCGTTGGGTGCACGTGTGGCGGGAAGGATCGGCGCCGCGGTCGTCATGAACGCCGCCGCCGTCAGCGACAGCGGCGGGCGACTCGAGGTGACCGCCGGCGGCTACGGCGGCGACACCCGCGGTGTGTACGTGGTGGCCGAAGACACCCCGTGTGTAGTCGGGCTGATCGCAGGGGTGGTCCAGCCCGAGACCGTCGACGGCGGGGGTGAACCGGCGGTCCACGACGTGGCTGTCGACCTGTCCGCCGTCGACGAGCGGATTCGGGTCGTGCAGGCGGCCAGCTTCGAGGGCCCACGCCTCGAGGATGCCGACATCGTCGTCGCGGGTGGACGTGGCCTGGGTGCCCAGGAGAACTTCAAGCTCGTCGAACAGCTCGCCGAGGTGCTCGGCGGCATCGCGGCCGCGTCGCGGCCCCTCGTCGACGAGGGTTGGATCGACTCGTCCCGCCAGGTCGGCCTCACCGGCAAGATCACCCGCCCCACGCTGTATCTCGCCGCCGGCATCAGTGGCGCCACCCAGCACATGGTGGGCTGCACGGGTGCCAAGACGATCGTGGCGATCAACACCGACCCGACCGCGGCGATCTTCCGCTACGCCCGCTACGGGATCGTCGGTGACTGCGTCGAGATCCTGCCGGAGCTGATCCGGGCGTCGAAGGAGAAGTTGCAGCGATGACAAGCACACCCGTGATCGAAGGCCTCTTCAGCGAAGAGGGTGGCGTTGCCAAGCTGTTGGGATCGCGTTGTGCAACCTGCGCCACGCCGTACTTCCCCAGCTCCGGGCGCTGCCACAACCCCGACTGCGACAACTCCGACATGGGGGAGGCCGGCTTCGGGCCCGCGGGCACGCTGTGGAGCTACTCCGTGCAGAACTACCCGCCGCCACCCCCGGCACGCTACGACGAGCCGTATGTCCCCTATGCGTTGGGAGTGGTGGATCTCGACGACGGGCTGCGGGTGGTGGGGCGGATGCTGGTTGACGACGTGGCGAACCTGCGGGCGGGCCAGCGTGTCGAGCTGGTCATCGCGCCGCTGTACCACGAGGAAGACGGATCCGAAGCGCTGAGCTGGATGTTCCAGCCGACATGAGGAGTGAACCACGATGAGAGATGTCGCCGTCCTCGGCGTCGGTATGCACCCCTGGGGCAAGTTCACCGACATCTCGGTCACCGAACTGTGCCGCCACGCGGTGGTGGAGGCCCTGCGTGACGCCGGCATCACCTGGCGTGACGTCGACGCCGTCGCCGCCGCGAGCTCCCGGTTCTCCGGCGGAAAGGGGTGGGGCCTCAACGGCAACGACGTGGTCGAGGACCTTGGGTCAACCGGTATCCCCGTCTACAACATGTCGGCCGGCTGCGCGGCCGGCGGCAACGCGTTCAACATCGGCTACAACCTCGTCGCCGGTGGCCAGCACGACGTGGTGTTGGTGGTCGGCGGCGAGAAGATGCCGAAGGGGTTCATCCAGACCTCCGGCGTGGAGGAGACCACCGACCCCGAGTTCCTGCGTCAGCGTTGCGTCGGCATGCCCGGCCCCGCCTTCTGGGCGCTGTTGTGCCGTCACCGCATGGACACCTTCGGCACCACCGAGGAGCAGCTCGCCAAGATCGCGGTGAAGGCTCACGAGGTGGGCAAGCACAACGAGTACGCCCGGTTCCGTCAGGAGTTCACCCTCGAACAGGTCCTCGGCTCCGCGATGGTCAGCGACCCGCTGCGGCTCTATGAGATCTGTCCCGTCAGCGACGGCGCGGCAGCCGCGATCATCTGCTCCGCTGAAAAGGCGCGTCAGCTCACCACCGACCCGGTGTGGGTGGCGGGCAGTGCAGTTGCCACCGCACGCTTCGACGACGGCCTGCCACGGGGTCTCGCAGGGATCATCCCCGACGGTCCCGCGCATCACAGCGAGGCGGCCAAGGCGGTCAGCCAGGCGCTTTCCCGCGCGGGGGTCGCACCGACCGAGCTCGACCTCGTCGAGTTGCAGGACAACACCGTCTACTACGAGCTCGCCTTCCCCGAGGACTGGGGCCTGTGTCAGCCGGGCGAGGCGGAACACCTCCTCGAGGCCGGCGAGACGCTGCCCACCGGGCGGCTGCCGATCAACCCGAGCGGTGGGTTCCTCTGCTTCGGTGAGGCCACAACCGCGATGGGCGTGTTCCAGGTGTGCGAGCTGACCTGGCAGCTGCGTGGTCAGGCGGGAGCCCGCCAGGTTCCGGGGGCGAAGGTCGGCCTCGCGCAGACCCTCGGCCTGGGCGGCAACGGCACCGCGGTGGTCCTGAAACGCTGAGTTCGCCGAAACGTGCGAGACTCCGTCTAGCAAATCCAGGGGGTAAGGAAGATGACCGAGACCGAATACGACGTGATCGTCATCGGGAGCGGGCCGGGCGGCCTCGTGTGCGCCACGCTGCTTCAGAAGCGTGGCACCCGGGTCCTTCTCGTGGAGAAGAACCCGATGCTCGGCGGCAAGATGATCTCGATCGAGAAGGACGGGTGGGCCTATGACCTGTTCCCTCACGGCCAGGTCCCGATGCGTGGCTCGGCCTTCGAGGACGTATTCGCCGAACTCGGGGTCTCTGACGAGTTCCTGCCGTCGCTCGAGCCCGATGACCCACGCGACATCATCACCCTGGCATACCGGCGTCACGAGTGGGACGAGTACCGCACCGTCACCCAGAAGCAGGCGATGGCCGACCCTGAACCCTTCTTCCGTCTGTGGCAGGCGACCGACGAGGAGAAGGAGAAGACGATCGCCATCATGGCCGAGATGGCCACGATGCCCGACGAGGAGATCGCCAAGCTCGACGACATCACCATGAAGGAGTGGCTCGACGCGCGCGACACGCCGGTGCCGCTGTACAACTACATGGGGTTCCACGCGAACGCGTCGCTCGCCGAACCGCTCGATCTGGTCGCGGCATCCGAGCAGATGACCATCATGAAGCAGATCATGCTCCAGGGCGGCGGCGGCCAGTACAAGGGTGGGTTCGCGATGCTCACCAAGGTGATGGCCCGCGAGTTCGAGGCCAACGGCGGCACCATCATCACCGGTGCCCGGGTGGAGCGGATCCTGGTCGAGAACAGCCGGGTCACCGGGGTGGAGACGAAGAAGGGCACCTTCCACGCCCCGGTTGTGGTCAGCTCCGCGGGCATCCACCCCACAGTGTTGAAGCTCGTGGGCGAGGAGCACTTCGACAAGGGCTATGTCGACTACGTGAAGGGCCTGGTGCCGGGTTGGGCCTTCACCAGCGTGCGCTACTTCCTGTCCAAGCCGGTGATGGACACCGCCATGTACGTGGTGTGGTCCGACGACAGCTGGCTCGACACCGAGCGCTTCGCCCGCATCAAGGAGGGCGGCGAGCCCGACGAGGTGATCCTGTTCATGGTGAACCACTCGTTCTACGACGAGCATGCCGCGCCCCCCGGCAAGCAGGTTCTGGTGTCGGGCACGGTGTGTTCGTCCAACCCCGAGGCGGGCGAGATCGAGGCGCTGTGGAAGTGCATGGACCGTCAGATGCAGGAGCTGTTCCCCGACATCTGGGATGCCACCGAGCGCAAGGAGTACAACGGCCCGAGGGAGATCTCGAACCTGACGCGTGACTCGGTGATGCCCGGCCAGGGCGGCGAGTGCGTGGGGCTGGCCCAGATCGTCGGCCAGTGCGGGTCGATGAAGCCCAAGCAGGAGCTGTCGATCGGCGGTCTGTTCCTCTCCGGTGCAGATGCGGGCGCTGCGGGCATGGGCACCCACCAGGCCGCCCTGTCGGGCATCGAGGCAGCACGTCTGGTGCGACTGCACCTCGCCAAGCTGATCAAAGCCACCTGAGGTTCGCGCTCGGGCGGATCCGACGCTCCGGCGCAGGTCGGCGACCGCGGCTCGTCAGCCGACGACCAGGACGTTGAGTCCGTCGAGTTGGGCGATGCGTTCGGCGACGGATCCCCCGAGATGAACCCGGAGTCGTTCCACCGCACCCGAAAGGCCCGACAACTCCGAAGCGAGGCCGCGGCGGCCCAATACGACGAGGTCCGCCTCCTCGTCCTCGACCACATCGATGATCGCCGCCGCCGGTTCGCCCTGGATGACCACCGCGCGGGCGTCGCGGCCGCGGCCCAGCAGGAGGGTTGTGGCCTCCTCGGCCAGCTCGGTCGCTTCCGCCCGCAGCTCACGCCGCAGCGTCTCGACGTAGGTGGCCCCCCGGCCGCGCTTGGTCAGGGGCGCCTCGAATGCCACGACGACGATGATCTCGGCACCGGAGACGCTCGCAAGGACTTCGGCCCAGCTCAGTGCGGTCTCGGCCGCGTGGCTACCGTCGAAGCCGACCACGATGCGGGCCGGCGGCTGGAGCTGGGGTAGGGCGACGGGGAGCTCCCAGTCGTCGGGGCGTTGCAGGTCGCTCACGTCGGTCGCTCCTCCGATTCGGGATTGATGGGACCGTTCATCTCAGAAGTCCTCGGCCAGGCGTCCGCTCACCCCGTCGGGCCCGACATGTCTGCCGTCGCTGCAGACCATCACGTCGTCGGTGACCGACCAGGTTCGGTCGCGCCCGTTGCGTGCCTTGGCCCGCTTGGCGATCGGGTATGCGACCACACCGGTGAGCATCGCGATGGCAGACCAGCCGATGCCGTGGACCCAGCCCTCTTCCACGACCAGGTAGTAGAGACCGACGGCGAACACAAGGTTCGGCACGACGACGACGGTGACCAGGACCGGCCAACCGCCGGGGATCCGGTAGGGGCGGTTCACGCCGGGGTGGCGGCGGCGCAACGCGACGAGCGCCAGGAACTCCAACAGCAGCGCGGCGTCGGTCAAGACCACGTCCACGACGATCAGGCTCTCGAAACCGCTCCACGCGAAGACGCTGCAGATCGCGCACGACAGCACGATCGACGCCCATGGGGTGTGCCAGGTCGGATGGATGCGGGTCAGCGACCTGGGCAGGTACCCGTCATCCGCGAGAGCGAAGGGCAGCCGGCTGTAGGAGAGCAGCCACGACGAGAACAGTGCCACGGCGGAGATGAGGGCGACGGCGGCCACTATCCAGCCGAGCCACGCTCCGCCGATGGCGTCGGCCATGTCGGTGAAGGCCCCCTCCTCCCACGTGATGTCCGACGTGCCCAACAGGGCCAGGACCACCAACACCGGGATCAGGTACACCACCGTCATCAGGGGTATCGAGATGGCGAGTGAGCGTGGGATGTTTCGCTGGGGGTTGTCGATCTCCTCGGCGACGGTCGAGATCCCGTCGAATCCGCTGTAGTTCCACATCACGATCCAGAGCCCGGCGCCGAAAGCGGGACCGACGCCCTGGCCGGAGTTCGTGAAGGGTTCGAGGGGATTGCTCCCACCCTCGGCGAACAGCTTGACGATGCCGACGGCCGTCAGCAGCAGGAACGGGGCGATGAGGATGTAGGTGAAGGCCTTGGAGGAGTCGCCGACCAACTTCGTGCCTCGCAGGTTCACCAACCCGAAGACCCAGATGATCACCAGCGCAAGGATCCAGCGTGTGAAGGGCGAGGCACCGTCGCCGAGTTGGTCGGGGAAGAAGTAGGCGGCGTACGCGACGAACAGCACCGGGTAGACCGCGAGGTCCACCCAGGCGACCACCCAACTCCACCAGCCTTCGAGGAACCCGGCGAAGGGGCCCAGGCCGGTCTTGACCCAGTGGTAGTAGCCGCCTTCGACCGGCATCGCGGTGCCCAGCTCGGCCACGACGAGCGCGGTGGGGAGCCCGACGATGAAGGGAGTGAGGACGATGAGCAGGACGCCCATGCCGGCTCCGCTCTCGCCGATGACGCCCTCCAGTCCGTAGGGGCCACCGGAGACCGAGCAGTAGATCAGCCCGACGATGGCGCCGAGGCCGAGGGCTCTGGTGAGGCTGCGCTGGTCGATCCGTGGCCGCGGTGGGCAAGCCTGGTCACCCGCCGGCTTCGGGGCGCCATCCGACTCGGAGGCCGGCTGGTCGACCTGGGACCGTTCTTCGGCCATTGCGCCCTCCCTCGCTGGGCCGAAGCCCCGTGCCGGTTCGGGCCGCACTGTAGACCTCGGAGGACTCGAGAGTCGTGGAGTCGCTGACGGGAGATCTGCCTATCGCCGGTTCGGGGGCCGGTGGTTACGGTCTCGGAATGTTCCCCGCGAAGCCTCGTCGCCGAGTCGCGTCCCTGTTCCTCCTCCTCACAGTGGTGCTGATCGGCACTGGCTGCCAGACGGTGAAGGCGGGTTCGAGATGTCGGCCGGGAAAGGGTTTCGCAAAGGACGAGACCCACGTGCTCTCATGCAAGGGCGGTCGGTGGACACCTATGGTGACATTCGGTCAGGCAGCCCAGATCCTGTTGGGCCCGCCACCTGCCCACATAGAGAACTTCGTCGAGCGGGAACAAGCCCCGGTGGCCGCCGGCAGCGACTCGACGGTGACCAGTGTGGTCAGAGTGCTGCGTTCCAACCTTGCGCCTGCCAGGGGGACGACCGTTCGGTTCGAGTTCCCGACGACGCCCGGTGCACCCACCCCGACCACAGCGGTCGAGACGGTCACTGACGCGGACGGGCGAGCGAGGATCTCCTGGCGGCCCGGAACGGTTGCCGGCCAGTTTGTCGTCAGTGCCGAAGTCGATGGGTTGGCACCGTTGACCGTGCTCGCCAACGTCCTGGCGGCAGAACCTCACAGCCTCGAGATCGTCGGCGGCAACAACCAGATCGGGCAAGCGGGCTGGAAGTTCCGCTCACGGTTCGAGGCACGCGTGCAGGATCGCTTCGGCAATCCGGTCGGTGGGGTGTGGCCGCTGCTCGCGTTCGACGAGTCGTTGTTGTGGATCGACGAGGAGTCGGTCCACGAGTCCGAGCACACGGGGGTCATGTTCTTCGAGGCGTCTGCCCGGGCGCCGGGCGCCGATGTCATCGCCATCGGCGTCGAGCTGGCTTCAGGGGAGTTCCTCGTGGACTACTTCGACTACTCGATCGTCTAGTTGGGGCGACCGACCACGGCCGATTCCGGCTCTCCGCGTCGATGGCTGTCACACCCCCTCTGTTGTCGATCCTTGTTGTCGATTGGGGCAGCGTTCCTTCGGCCAGGGGTCCTGTCTTCGGGCCGAGGTCGTTGCGGTCGGTCGGAGTTGGTCGAGCGCGCAGCACCGGCTCGTCGTCATGCTTGCGCGACTGGACCATGGTGGCGAGTGGGCGTTGGACAGGACGGCGACGTGTGCTCAGAAGCCCTTGAAGGTCGGTTTGCGCTTCTCGATGAACGAGCTGGTGCCCTCCCGCGCATCCGCGGTGTGCGATGAGAGGACCGCGGCGACCGCCTCGTAGTCCAACATCTCCTCCAGGGTGGAGGTGAGCGCCTTGTAGACGAAGCGCCGGGCCAGATCCACGGCCACGCTGGGGCCCTGGGCCAGCTTCTTCGCATACGCCATCGCAGCTTCGAGGTCGCCGCCCTCCTCCACCAACTCGTCGATCAGCCCCTCGCGCAGGCACTCGTCGGCCTCCAGGATCCGGCCGGTCTCCACCATCATCAGGGCGGTAGAGAGGCGGGTGATGCGCGGCAGCAGCCAGGTGATGCCGGTGTCGGGGGCGAAGCCGAGCCGCACCATCGCCGCGCACATGCGGGTTGTCGGATCCGCGAAGCGGCGGTCGCACGCCAGGGCGAAGGACAACCCGGCGCCCATGACCGGGCCGTGCAGCGCGGCGATGACCGGCTTGTCCACCTCGATGATCGTGCGGGTGAACTCCGCCACCGGCCCTGCCGGGGTCTTCCGCTGGTAGCGCTCCAGGGGCACGTCGGAGAGGCCGGGCAGGCCGCGCTCGTCCGAACCGCTGAGCCAGTCGGCGTCGCCGCCCGAGCAGAACCCGCGGCCCGCGCCGGTCAGCACGATCACCCGGACCTCGTCACGCTGGCGCAGCTCGCGGAACAGATCGACCAACGCCTGGGACAGATCCCAGGTGATCGAGTTGAGTCGTTCGGGGCGGTTGAGCGTGACGACGCCCACGCCCTCGTCCACCTCGAACAGGTACTCGCCTTCGGCGCTCATCGTCATCGCTCTCCTGTGATGGGCCACCTGGTGGTGGCGGGGTCGGTGGAATCGGTCAGTCGTGTCGGATCGCAGCCACGGTCTCAGCCACCCAGTCGTGCTCCTGGTGGAGCGCCGGTGGCAGGTCCAACAGCACCGTGGAGAACAGGCCCGTGCAACGCTCGCGGATCTTCGCCGCGAGCTGGTCGGTGGTGGCGACGATGGCCCACTCGGCCAGCATCTCGTCGCTGATGCAGCCGGCCATATCGCTCCAGCGACCCTCGCGGGAGTACTGGTGGAGCTGTTCGCCCACCTCGATCCAGCCGTGGTGCTCCAACACCGCGTGATAGGTGGGGGTGGAGCAGTAGAACGCGATGTGCTGCTTGAGGTCCTCGGCTGCCGCGGCCAGGCCGTCCTCGGTGGGGGCGACCGCGAGGAACGGGGCGCCGATCAGGTCGATCTCGGCGGGGTCGCGACCGGAGATCGCGGCTCCTGCCGCGACCGCCGGCAGCACCACCTCGTGCGCGAAGCGGAACGTGGCCACCGGATGCAGCCGCAGGCCGTCGCAGAGCTCGCCGGCGAGCCTCGCCATGTACGGGTTCACCGCGGCCAGGTGGATGGGGACGTGGGGGTGATCGATGGGACCGGGGTTGAAGAACGGGTTCATCAACGTGAAGCGGTAGTGGTCGCCCTCGAAGGCGGGCTTGGTGCCGTTCTGGAACGTGTCGAACATGGCGTGGAGGCACTGCACGTATTCGCGCAGCTGAGGTCCAGGCGAGCCTCCCCAGGTGGAGACGGATCCGTAGCGCCGTGTGACGTGCGCCTTGACCTGGGTGCCGATGCCGAGCTGGAACCGCCCGCCCGAGAGGTGCTGGAGGTCCCAGGCGAGCTGCGCGGTGATCATCGGGCTGCGGGGGAACGCGATTGCAACGTTGGTGCCGAGCGCGATCCGCTCGGTGTGCTCTGCCGCGATCGCCAGGGGGAGGAACGGGTCGTGGCCGGCCTCGGGGGCGGTGAGCCCGTCGAAGCCGAGGCGTTCGGCGCGGCGCGCGGCCTCGGCCATCGACGCGAGGTCGAAGCGGGCCTGGCCGCTACCCGCGTACTGCTCGGTGTCGGGCGCCATCATCACGGTCTGGACCTTCAGCGCCATGGGCCTGCTTCCCCCGGAATCCACGTCGGCGACGACAAGTCGCCTGACTCGACAATTGGTCATATATTACTACCACTTGGTGAGGATCTCCTTTCGATCGTAGAATCGTCGCGGGGAGCCCTCGGAGGCATCGGACAGCAGCGGAGGCCAGGTGATGACCCAGGAGCAGGCGAAGGTGCCGCACCCCGCGAGATGGGGTGTGCTCTATCGCAGCAGCGGACCGCTGTGGGATTCGGCGAAGGAGCGCAACCTGAAGATGCAGCGCTGCGCGTCCTGCCAGAACTGGCTGATGCCGCCCCGCCCCATGTGTCCCAACTGCCAGTCGATGGAGTCTGAGTGGGTGGCGGTGTCGGGCGAAGGCACCATCTGTAGCTGGGTCACCTACGCCGAGGCCCCTCATCCGGCGTTCGACTCGCCCCACACGGTGGTGCTGGTGGATCTCGCCGAGGGGCCGAGGGTCATCAGCAACGTGGTCGGCATCGACGCGGACGAGCTCGAGGTCGGCCTGCCGGTGCGGGTCGTCTACGAGGACGCGGACGACGTGTTGACCCTGTTCAAGTTCGAGCGGTCGGCCTGAGCGGCGCGAGGAGAGTGGTCAAGTTGATGCAGGAGTACATCGATCGCAAGTTCCGGCCGGACCGCCGTCCGCCGGTGTCCGCGAACACGATCCACGACAACGCGGCGATCGTCGGGATCGGCCAGACCGCCTACACCCGCAACTCCGAGCGTGACGAGCTCGACATGGCTTGCGAGGCGATCCGCAACGCAGTGGCGGACGCGGGCCTGACGATGGCCGACATCGACGGCCTCGAAGCCTTCACCCTGGAGCGCACCTCGATGCCCACGCTCGTCGGCGCGCTCGGCATCCAGAACCTGCGGTTCAGCTCCGAGATCAGCTACGGCGGCGGAGCGGCGTGCGCCAACATCATGCAGGCAGCCGCCGCCGTTACCACCGGCGTCGCCAACTACGTGGTGTGCTACCGGTCGCTAAACGAGGCGTCGGGGCACCGCTACGGCCGCGGCGACGGGTACGCCACCTACCTCTCCGAAGCGCCGACGCTGCACTACGGCTACTACTTCCCCTTCGGCCTGCTGACCCCGCTGTCGTGGGCGTCGATGTACGGCCGGCGCTGGATGCACGAGTTCGACGTCGATCCCGACGACATCGGCTGGTACTCGGTGGTGCTGCGGGAGAACGCGAACCGCAACCCGAATGCGATCTTCTACGACAAGCCCATCACCATCGACGACTACCGGGCGTCGCAGATGATCGTGGAGCCGCTGCGGCTCTTCGACTGCTGCGTCGACACCGACGGTGCCGCAGCGGTGATCGTGACCACCGCCGAGCGGGCCAAGGACCTCAAGCAGACGCCCGCCTACATCCTCGCCGCCGCGCAGGCGTCCACCCCCGAGTCGGAGATCCAGACCTCCTACAACCGCACCCCGATGTCGGGCCTGCCCGACACGTGGTACGTGGGCCAGGAGCTGTACCGGGTGGCAGGGGTGGGACCCCAGGACATCGACGTGGCCGAGCTGTACGACCCCTTCAGCCTCGGCGGCATCCTCCAGTTGGAGGAGCTCGGCTTCTGCGAGCGGGGCGAGGGCGCCGCGTTCTGTCGGGGCGGAGACAACATCCGCGTCGGCGGGAAGATCCCGATCAACACGTCCGGCGGCCTGCTGTCGGAGGCCTACATCCACGGCTACAACCTCATCATCGAGGCTGTCCGCCAGATGCGGGGCACGTCCACGAGCCAGGTCGAAGGCGCCGAGTTGACCCTCGTCACCGGCGGACCCGGCCTGCCCACCAGCGGGATGATCCTGAGGAAGTGAGCTGAACATGGAGTACGTACCGGGCATCCCCATCCTCAAGGCGTCACGCGACGACGACAACCGACCGTTCTGGGAGGCCGTCGATGAGCACCGCTTCGTTCTTCAGCGTTGCAGCCACTGCGACCGCTACCTCCAGCCGCCGCGGCCGATGTGTCCGCAGTGCCGCTCGATGGACACCCTCGAGTGGGTGGAGTCGCCGGGCCGCGGCGAGATCTACTCGTATGTGACCTACACCACCGACCGCATGGCGTACCCCGCGATGAAGGTGCCGTACTCGGTGGTTCTGGTGGAGATGGAGGAGGGGGTACGGCTCGTGTCGAACATGATCGACATCGAGCCCGACGAGGTGCGCATCGGTCTGCCCGTCGAGGTGGTCTTCGACGACATCTCCGACGACCTCACCCTGTTCAAGTTCAAGGTCCGGGAAGACTGAGGGAGACGCGTCGATGAACAGCATCAAGGACACCGTCGCGATCGTCGGGGTCGCGACCACCGAGTTCTCCGAAGACTCGGGCCGCACCGAGTACTCCATGGCGTGCGAGGTCATCAAGGCCGCGGCTGACGACGCGGGAGTGCCGTTGGAGGACATCGACGGCATGGTCAAAGACGTCGTCGACGGCATCGACGCCATGTACGTGCAGAAGGCGCTGGGCATGGAGACGCTCACGTACTCGAGCGACTCCCACTGGGGCACCAGCCCGCTCATCAACGCGGTCACGGCGCTGGCCGCGGGCATCTGCAGCCACGTCGTGTACTACCGCTCGGCGAACAACGGCTCCGGCAAGCGAGCCGGATCCGACTTCCGCGCCGCGAAGGAGACCAAGGACGAGTCGCTCGACCTGATCCGCTACGACCTTCACCACCCGTTCGGGTTGATGGGGCCCGCCGGCTCCGCGGGCATCGGCATCCGCCGCTATCTGCGCGACTACGGCGTCGGTGCAGAGCAGGTGGGTTGGGTGCCGGTGGTGTGCAGCGAGCACGGGTCGAACAACCCGCACGCGGCCTTCCGCAACGCCCCGCTGACCATCGAGGACTATCTGGCGTCGGAGCTGGTCGTCGATCCGCTGCGGCGCCTCGACATCGCGCCCGAGGTCGACGGTGCGATCGCGATCGTGTTGAGCCGCGCCGAGCTCGCGGCCGATCTGGCGAAGCAGCCGGTGTACGTGGGTGCGGTGGCCATGGGCAGCGGCACCAACGGCGAGCACTACTCCAGCTACAGCCGCGACGACATCGCCGGGCTGCCCGAGATGGAGCTGATGGCAGCCGAGCTGTACCGGGTCGCCGGCGTCGGCCCCGACGACATCCACGTCGCGCAGCTAGACGACCGCTACGCCCCCTACGTGCCGATGCAGATCGAGGCGCTCGGCTTCTGTGGCAAGGGCGAGGGGGGAGCGTTCTGCGAGGGAGGCGACAACCTCCGCGTGGGTGGACGACTGGCGATCAACACCGGCGGCGGGTTCCTCAGCGAGGGCTTCTCACACGGTGTCAACGTCATCGAGGCCGTGCACCAGATCCGCGGCACCTCCACCAACCAGCTCGACGGCGTTGAGTTGGCGATGGTGGCCACCGGCGCCGGCGGTCCAGCGGACGGGGTGATCCTCCACAGCTAGCCGAGACATCTGAAATGCCACGTTGAGTGGTGTTGGCGCGTCCGCGGGCGCGTGGTCGTCACGCTAGGTGGCTGACTTTGCTTCGCCAGCATCCTTAGCGTCACACCCCCTCCATAGGCTGTCGAGCGAGCTCGACAGCCTGCTCCGAAGGCAGTCCTTCCGATAGAGAGAACGTTGGGAAGGGTTGTCATGTCGTTGTTGTCGATTGTGGGGGAGCGTTCGGTCGGCCAGGGGTCCGATCTTCGGGCTGAGGTCGTTGCGGTCGGGCGGAGCTGGTCGAGCGCGCAGCACCGGCTCGTCGTTCTGCTGGCACGACTGGATCGTGGCGGTGAGTGGGCGTTGGACGGCGCGGCGACGTGTGCGCATTGGGTTGCTGGGGCGTTGGATGTGGAGGTCTCGACTGCGCGTGAGTGGTTGCGGGTCGGCCACGCCCTCGAAGATCTGGCCCGGATCGACGCGTCGTTCTCTGAGGGGCGTATCTCCTACTCGAAGGTCCGTCAGCTCACCCGGGTCGCGACTGTGGACAACGAGGCGGCGTTGTTGGAGATCGCGGAGCGAACACCTGCTGGGCGGCTCGGCGCGGCGATCGCCCGTTGGTTGGGGGCTCGTGAGGATCCTGCCGAGACCGAGCGTCGCCAGCACGCTGCGCGGAGTCTGAGTTGGCGAACCGACCCTGATGGGATGGTCGTCGCCATGTTGAGGCTCCCACCTCTGGCTGCCGCCGTGTTGATGGCCGCAGTCGATGCGTGGGTCCTGCGGAACCGCCCGGCCGCAACACCGGTCACTGGTAGTGGGCCAGACGCGTCCGCGGACGCGTCACTGCCACGCAGCGTGGTTGGGTGGCCGTCTGTCGCTCAGCAGCGGGCGGACGGTCTTGTCGCCTTGGTGGAGGGCGAGGGTGCGAGCGTGCAGACCGAGGTGATCCTGCATGTGCGGGGGGACGGCTGCACTCTCGATGACGGGACACCGGTGGCCGGCTCTCTGGTCGAACGGATAGCCAGCGGAGCGTTCCTTCGTGTCCTCATCCATGATGCGCAACGCCGGCCGATCAACGCGTCGGGCCGTCAGCGTCATCCCAGCGAACGTCAGAAGCGGGTCGTGCACGAGCGCGACAAGGGATGTGTCGACTGTGGTGCCACGTCGTTGTTGGAGTACGACCACGAACCGGACTATTCGATCTCGGGCCACACGATCATCGAGGAGCTACGGGAACGCTGCTGGGGATGTCACCGCGCCCGCCACCAACGCCAAGAGGGCCAGCCTTGATCGGGTCGATATGCAGCCAACGGAGATCCTGGGCCACGTACGTGCTCGAAACTCAACACGTACGTATTACCATGGGGGCATGGTCGTGACGGCGTCTTCGCTCCGACAGGACATCTACCGGATCCTCGATCGCGTCATCGCGACAGGCGAGCCGGTGGTCATCGAACGCGGAGGTCGACGATTGTTCATCGTGGCTGACGCGCCGCCATCCAAGCTCGACAGGCTCGTGGACCGGCAGCATGCGGTCGTCGGCGACAGCGGTGATCTTGACGCGATCGAGTGGTCCCAACAGTGGTCGGAGCTCGCTCCGGACAAGAACTGATGACGGCTGCTCCGCGTGGTGAGGTGCGGCTCGACACGCACGTCGTCGTCTGGCTCTTCACGGGTGAACGTTCACGGCTCAGCGCCCGTGCAGCCGAGCTGATCGAGGGCCATCAGCTGGTGATCTCACCGATGGTGCAGCTCGAGCTGACGTTCCTGCACGAGATCGGAAGGCTCCGGGTTGGCGGGGCTGAGATCGTCGACGACCTGGAGTGGCGGATCGGCCTGCGCGCCTCGACGGTCACCACCTCCGCGGTCGTGGCGGCGGCCGCACCCCTGGAGTGGACCCGCGACCCCTTCGACCGGTTCATCGCCGGCGATGCGCTCGCGTCTGCCTCGGTGTTGCTGAGCGCCGACCGAACGATGCGTGACAACCTCCCCCTCGCCACGTGGTGAGATGGAGGCGGCCCTGGTCGTGGTCACGCCCCGGCGGTCAACCGCGCGAGGCGAGGTAGGCGGCGAAGCGGTCGCGGATGGCCGCCGCCGACAGGCCGAACTCCTCGAGGGTGTAGTCGTGCTCGCCGTGTTCGCCCTGGGGGTGGGCCGCGACGTGGGCCTGCCACGCGCCGCGCAGCTCGTCACCGGCCGGCAGGCCGAAGTGGTCGTAGATCGACGCGACCGTCGCCGCGGGATCGTCGACGAAGTCGCCGTAGTCGACGTCGAGGATCCGGGTCGGGTCGATCCGCTCCCGGCACGCCAGGGCGTGGTCCATCTTCGCGGCGAGGTACTCCATCACCACCGGACCCAGCTCGCGACGGTCGAACTCGCGCCCCACCATCACCGCTTCCATCATCGACGCGTACGAGGCGACGCATTCGAGGGGATCGCGGTGGGTGACGACGATGGAGGCGTCGTCGAACAGCTCGACGATGACGTCGAGCGCCCACAGGTGCGCGGGCGACTTCAACAGGAACCGGCCGCCGGGACGCTGCCACTGCAACATCCGCAGGATGTCCGCGTAGTACCGGTAGGCGCCACGGTGATCCTGGGCGCGGAACCACGAGGCGTACGGCTCCATCAGCACCTCTACGCCGAACTGCACGTCGGCGAAGGTGTGGTTCAACAGGTGGATGCACTCCTCGGGGGTGTCGGCCGAGGTGTGGTGGATTGCGCCGAAGTCGGGGTTCTGCGAGTAGAGGTGGTCGAGGAACCCCTTCAGCTCGACGTAGCGGGGGTCGTCCTCTTTGGCGGGCCGTCCCGGCAGGGGAGCGGGATGCATCCCCTCCCACAACGCCATCGGGCGCATCGCCGGGTCGAGCGCCAAGAGGTTCAACAGCGCCGAGGTGCCGGTGCGTGGCAGGCCGGTCAGGTACACAGGTGCCACGATCGCCACGTCGCGGATCTCGGGGTGCTGCCGCCAGGCGTCCTCGATGCGCAGCCGCTCGGAGAGCAGGCTCACGATCCGGCCACGGAGCTGGCGTTGCGCGCCGGGGCTGTAGCCGTTGGTGCGGTAGGTCTCCAGCAGAACCGAGAGGCCGTCCCTGAAACGTTCGTCGCCGAAGTCGTCGAGGCCCGCGTTGGCGCGGGCGTCGTCGAGGATGGACTCCAACTCCAGCGGGTCACCCGCGTCGCTGCTCACGGCCGCAGGTCCGACAGCTTCACCACCCGGGCCCGGGGTTCGGGGAACTCGGTCGCGCCGACCCAGCGCACACACATCGTGCCGTGGGCGTGGCCGCAGGTGTCGAGCCAGTTCGCCACGCCCGGGTCGGTGGCCGATACCACCATCTGAACCGACCCGTCGGGGCGGTACTGCGCGGTGCCCTGGTTCAGGTGTACCTGGTGGTAGCGGTAGTCGAGGCTCTCCAGCCAGTAGTTGGCGAGTTGGAAGTTCCAGAAGTCGCAGGCCGGCGGGGTCACCTCCACCACCAGCGCCTCGTCATCCGCGAGCTCGAACCAGCCGTGGTAATAGGCGATCTTAGGGTCACCGCCGGCGGCAAGCGCCTTGTCGGGGTCGAAGCGGGGCAGGGTGTTGGGCACCTTGCGGAAGTCCTCGGCCCACGACGCGAACATCCCAGAAGCAGCGGCGACGAAGAAGGCGACCTCCTCGAGGGCCTTGCCGACTCGCTCGGGGCCGAGTGCCCTCGGGGTGGGGGAGCCGTCGATGCGTTCGATCTCCACCTGCGCCAACACCTCGTTGCGGTGATCCACCCGCGTCTGGCGCACCTGGATCATCGAGGTCTCCGGTGCCATCCGCAACCAGTTCGCACAGTCGTCGGGCCGATGCTGTGAGGCGATCATCTCGAAGCGACCGTCGTCGTCGAGCACCAGGTCGCCGGCGTCGAGGGATCCGGTGGTGTCGAGGGAACCGGTCTTGCCGTAGCCGCCCGCCTGGCTGCCGAAGCCGAGGTAGTGGACGCTGCCGCGGCTGCCGCGTATCCGGTAGGTCAACGTCCCCTTCACCGGGGCGGCCAGGTACACGTTGTCGGGGTTGTCCATCCCCATCTTGATGGTCTCGTCCACCGCCCGCATGAACGCCGGGGCCTCGGGGTCGGACACCTCCATGAAGAAGTTCAACGCAGCCCGGGTGAGTCGGGTGAGATAACGCCAGCCCTCGGCACGATCCAGCGGGTCCTCGGGAACCGTGGCGGCCAACACCACCGAGCCGGCCTCCTTCAAAGCGTCGCAGAACTCGGCCCACACCGTCCCGTCGAGGACCTTCGCCACCGCTTCTTCGCTCACGGCGCCCCTTTCTGGTTCGTTCAGGTCGACCAGCGCGGATCGACCCCCTGGTTGAGCGGCAGCCTGCCCAACGACTCCAGGAACCAGTCGAGGGGTTCGGCCCGCCACCACTCCACGTCTCGGCAACCGAGATCCTCGGCCACTTCGACGGCCGCAAGATAGCCCGACGCCAGATGCGTCGCGCCGTAGGGGTGCACCGAGTTCGACAGGTAGAGGCCGGGGACGAAGCTGCGGGTGGCGCCGCCCGACACGATCCCCGGCAGGGGCCGGTTCTCGGCGAACTGCTCGGGGATCGCGCTGCCCCCGATCATGTTTCCCCGCACTGCGGAGGGGTTGTTCATCTCCTGGTGGCGCGGCGTCATCACGTGCCGTTCGATGATCTGGCCACTGAAACCGGGGGCGTACTGCTCGAGACGGGCGGTCACCGCGTCGGCGAGCGGCTCGGCGATGTCGGCCCAGGCGTCCCAGCCGTCGAGGACCTGGCCGCGCCAGCGCCGCGGCATTGGTGGCACGCTCACCCACACGTAGGCGGTGTGGCATCCGGCAGGCGCTTGGGACGGATCGGCCCGGGTGGGGATGAACCACCCGCCCATCAGTTCGTCGGGGATGATCCCGCGGCCGATCTCCGCGAACGCCGTGCCCAACTCGTCGAGGGTCTCGCCGCCGAAGTAGCCGACCCACGAACGTTGGATCGACGGGTCGTGCGCTGCCGACGCGAACGTCGGGTCGCCGTCGAGGGCGAAGAACGTGGCGAGCAACTGGGGGTCGTCGTAGTTGAACCGCTTGACCAGCCGCGACCACTCGACGCCGATCACGTCTTCGCCGACGAGGTCGAGGAACGTCGGGGCCAACGTCAGGTTCGAGATCACCACACCAGCGCGGATCTCCTCGCCCGCGAGGATGGCGTCGTCCGCGATGCGGATGCCGCACGCCCGGCCGTCCTCGACCAGGATCCGATCGACGGGACAGGTGGTCCAGATCTCACCGCCGTTGGAGACCACCGCCTTCACCAGGGCGTGGGTCATCGCGTGGGATCCGCCGGCCGCGGTGTGCACCGCCATCGGCTGGAGTCCCGAGAGGCTGAGGGCCAGAGGGCCGAGGCGACGGTGCGACGGCCACTGGCCGGTGAACTCGCCGAGGGCCGCGGGGGTGGTACGCACCTCCTCGGACTCGAAGAGCATCGCCAACAGCTCGAGTCCGCTCATCCGCATCACGTCGTCGCCACTGAGGGGCAGGCCCAGGCGGCGGACCAGCCCGTCGTTGAAGCTCGCGGCGAAGTCCAACAGCTCCGCGGTTGGGGGGCCATAGAGCATCCGACGGGTCATGTGGAGGGTGTCCTCCAGATGTTCGACGAAGTACTCGCCGATGACAGCATGCACCTTGGCGTCGTGATCGCTCGCCGCGGCGAGGCTGGCGGAGGTGACAGCGGGGTCGAGCGCCTGCACCACGTTGCGCCCCGAGGAGAAGTCCTTGGCGAACAGCACGTCTGTGCCCATCAGGTGCAGGCCCAGCTCTTCGAGGCCGAGGTCGGCCATCGCCGGGCTCATCGCGGGCACGAGCCACGCCGCGTGGGTGTTGTGGAGGAACCCTGGCAGCCCGAGCTCGACGGTGTCGCAGTGGGCGCCGCACTGGCCGCGCGCCTCGAACACGCCGACCGACATACCCGCCTTGGCCAGGTAGGCCGCGGTGGTCAACCCGTTGATGCCGCCGCCGATGACGACGGCGTCGAAGTCGCGCATGTTCCCTCCGCGGGCGCTTGGGCCTCAGTCGAGATAGGTGGCCTGATACTTCTCCATCTCGGGTGTCGGCTTCCACCAGCGCTCCACGCCCATGTCGTCTGCGATCTTGCCCGCGGCGAGATAGCCCGGGCCGCCGATGACGAGGCCGCCCGGATAGGTGGACGCGCCGCACACGTAGAGGCCCTCGATGGGGGTGTCGGTGCCCGAGCAGTCCTGGTTCGGCCGGTACGACCCGAGCTGGAGCGGGTTGTAGTCGCCGTGCTTGATGGAGCCGCGCCGCATGTTCGGCATGCGGATCTCGATGTCCTCGGGCGTCTCGGCCGCGGTCATCAGGATGTTGTCGCCGCCCATGTTGGGCGCCACCCGACGCCACTTCTCCATCATCGCCTCGGCGATGCCGTCGCGACGTTCCTCCCAGCCGCCGGCGATGTCGTAGGGGGCGTGCATCTGGAAGAACGACACGTGCTTGCCGGGTACCCGACTGAGATGGGGGTCGTACTGGGTCTGCCAGGTGGTGTGTCCACCGAAGGCGTCGAGGTCGATGGTGCCCGACTGCACCGCCGCCCAGTGGGCCAAGAGCTGTTCGGTGCTCTCGATGCCGACGATGGTCATGAAGCTGTCGCGGACCGAGGGGTCACGGCTGATGTAGGCCGGCGGCTCGTTGGTGGCCACGTGCACGGTGGTGTAGCTCCACTTGTCGAGCTCCCAACGCGACACGTCCTCCTTGAGGTGGCCGGGCAGGTTCTCGGGGCCGACCAGGTCGAGGAAGGTTGTCTCGGGATCGAGGCTGGAGGCGACGACCTTGCTGCGCAGGGTGCGGCCCTCCCACAGCTCGACGCCCGCGACATGGCCGTCCTCGATGATGATGTTGTTGACCTGGGAGGAGTCGAGGATGACACCGCCGTTGCGGACAACCTCCTTGGCCAGCGACGACGCCAGCTTGTGGGATCCGCCCTGGCAGTACGCCTTGTTCATGGCACGGTCCAACAACAGCGGCACGAAGAACCCGACGCCGCTCTCGTTGGGGTCGAGGCCCCACATGCAGGTGGTGTAGAGCATCATCGCCCGCACCCGGTCGTTCTCGAACGTGTCGGTGATGATCTCGAGGGGGCTCTGCTCGGACAGCTCGAGCATCTTCTCGCCCAACTCGGTGCGCTGCATCGCGTCGATCATGTCCAGCGGAGGCATCGGCGGTATGTAGGTGGCCGGTGCGATCACCTCGCGGGACAGCTTGCGCCAGGTGCGCATCGTCTCGCCGAAGGCCACGGCGTCCTCGGTCGAGAACTTGTGGATCGAGTCGACCGTGTCCTCCAGCATCCGGGTGAGCTGAAGCGACGTGCCGTCCTCGAAGACCATCGAGGTCTGCTGGTTGGGCTTGATCCACACCACGCCGTGCTGCTTGAGGTCGAAGTCGCGCAGCACCGGCATGAAGTCGACCATCATGTGGTAGACGGCGTGGATGTTGGAGTAGTAGCCGGGGAAGAGGATCTCCTCGGTGGCGAGACCGCCGCCGATCTCGTAGCGGCGTTCCACCAGCGCAACGCGAAGCCCCGCTCGGGCCAGGTAGGCGGCGGTCATCAGGCCGTTGGGTCCGGCGCCGATGACGATGACGTCCCACTCGCTCTCGATGGGGAACTCCGAGAAGAAGCTCTGGGGGTGTTTCCGGCCGACGAATTCCTGTGTCATTGCGGTGTCCTCCTTCGCTCAGGTCCAGCCGTGCGCGGAGCGCTTGCCGGGCGTGGGGATGTACCAGGGCGAGGCGTACCACCAGTCGCCGGGCTCGGCGACCTCGTCCTCGATCAGGATGTGCATCAGGTTGTAGGCGACGGCCATCAGGCAGAGGCCGCCGGGGTGCGATGAGGACTGGTGGGCCAGGTAGAGGCCCTCGATGCCGGGCACGCGGTTGCGGGACAGCTCCGGTAGCGGCCGCTCGTTCCACCACTGGTCACGGTCGCAGCGGATGCCGTACCACGATCCGCCCAACATGCCGGTGTTGCGCATCTCCTGGTCGAAGGGCGAGTCGGTGAACATGCGGATGAGGTTGTCGTCGTCGAGGTTCTCGACGATGCAGGCCAGGCTGGCCCGCATGAACTCGGCCCAACGCTGCTTCTCGTTCTCCTTGTCCATGGCGTCCATGCCGTCGACGTTGTATTCAGGGGTGGGCACCATCATCCACAGCGGGCCGTTGATGTGTTGGCCGGGGCGGGTGCACTGGGGGTTGGTGGGGTCGTAGAGCGAGGCGGCGACCATTCCCCACATGGCCTCGTCGGGCGACAGGGTGAGGTTCTCCTGGCGGCCGAGCACGTTCTCGACGTTCTTGAAGTAGATCTCCCGGGACTCCATGTTGAAGAAGGCGCCGGTGAACTGGTCGTTGGGAGGTGGCAGGCGGTACTTCTCGCGGTAGCGGAACTCCTCCTTGGTGAGGTAGTGCGACATGAAGAGGCTGCCGCCCTTGAGGCTGAGGTCGCTGATGCGCTGGAGGAACCCGGCGTCGAGGTGGCGGGGCCCGATCATGTTGAGGAAGGTGTGCTTGATGTGCGACGCGCTGATGACCGCCTTGCGGGCGTTGATGACCTTGGCGCCGTAGGTGGAGTCGTCGCGCAGGCGCACGCCGGTGGCGCGGCCGTTGCTGATGATGATCTCTTCCACCGGACAGCACGTGCGGAACACGGCGCCGTTCGCGGTGGCACAGCGGAACAGGGCGTGGAAGTAGCCGTGCATGTTGCCGCGCGCCGCGACCGGCTTGGCGATGGCGGGTGGCATGACCGTGGCCGAGGAGCACATGGCGGGGATGGCGACGCCCTCCATGTGGCCGTGGGCGCCGGAGCTGAGCGCGATGTAGGCCTGGGTGACCTTGAACGGCTCGGTGTCGAGGTACTCGTCCATGAGGTCGAACATGGTCATCTCGAGCAGTTCGCGGGTCCACACCTCGGGCTCGTACTGCTTGTAGACCTGCATGAAGGGGATGTTGTATTCGTCGAGTTCGACCTCGGCGGGGTGCGGGGGGCACCAGAACGTGGCGCGCATCAGGTCGCGGAAGGCGTCGTTGCCCGCCAGCATGCAGCTGATCTTCGCCCAGCCCATCATGTCCTTCTCGGTGACCTTGGACAGGCCGTCACGCGTGAAGATGTAGCGGTCGGTGTTCAGCTCCACGGTGTCGCGGGGGTCCCAGTCCATGCGGAACCCGTAGCGCCACAGCTCGAGCTGCTCCCAGCCCGGTGCCGAGCCGCCGTAGTTGGCGATGGCGTGGGGTTGGATGCGCACCCCCGCGATCGGCTCCGCGGTCTCCTGGCCGCCGCCGCATTCGGGTCGCTCCTCCAGCACGCACACGCTCAGGCCCGATTTCGCCAGGTAGGCGGCGGTGCTGGTGCCGTTGTGGCCGGCGCCGATGATCACGACGTCGAAGGTGTCCTCGAGGGTCATCGCTCCTCCTCCTCGTTCCGTTCCAGAAAGCTAGCTGGCAAGCTATCGGGAAAGCTACAGGCTCGCGCGAACCAGGAGGGATTCTCAGCGGCGGAAGCCTGCGTCGATGATCGCCAGCAGCTTGCGCACCGAGTCGTTGATCTCCTCGATCTCGGAGCGTGACGCCGACTGGAGCAGGTCGTGGGTGCGGGCGACGAAGGCTTCGAAGGCCTGCTCCTCGATCCGCATGCCGGCTTCTGTGAGGCGGACGAGCTTGGAACGTCCATCGGTTGCGTCGGGCAGGCGGCGAACCAGCCCGAGCGCCTCGAGCCGCTTGAGGATCTTGGTCATGCCGCCCGACGACGTCTCCAACAAGGTGTAGAGCTCGTTGGGCGCCAACTCGTAGGGGGGGCCCACACGGCGCAGCGCAGCCAGCACGTTGTAGTCGCTGAGGAGGAGACCGAACGGCTGGAGCGTGTCCTGCTCGAACGCCTCGATCAGTACGTTCAGCCGGGCCAACAGGGAGATCAGCAGCAGGCCCGACGTGTCGGCTGCTTCGGGATACTCGCGCGCCCAGGCTTGTGAGAAGTCGTCGACCCAGCGGGACTCGCTCATCGTTGGATCTGTCGCTTCATGTTGCTCTCCGGGGTGGAAGGAACGCGGTTGGTCGCCCCAGAATTGCTTTCGGGCAAGGGACTTCGGACCCTAGCGGCCGGTTTGTGCTTACATCATGGTCGAGAAACTGAAACGTGTTTCAATTTTCTGGGAGGACCCTCCATGGATCTGTCCGACTCCCCGTCGGAAGCGGCGTTCCGCCACGAAGCCCGCACGTTCCTCGAACAACACGTCCACGAGGTGCCCGCCGACCTGTCGGATGAATCCGACGAGGCAGAATCGATTCCCGTACGTAAGAAGTGGCAACGAACCCTCTTCGACAACGGCTGGGCCGCCATCACCTGGCCGGAACGCCACGGCGGGCGAGGTCTGGGACCAGTCGAGCAGATCATCTGGAACCAGGAGTGTGTGCGGGCGAAGACGCCCTCGTCGATCAACATCGTGGGCATCGGCATGGCGGGCCCGGCGATCATCGAGCACGGCAGCGACGAGCAGCGTGACCGGTACCTGTCTCGGATCCTCAGCGGGGAGGAGATCTGGTGCCAGCTCTTCAGCGAGCCCAACGCAGGTTCCGACCTACCCGCGCTCGCCACGAGTGCGAAGCGTGATGGCGACGAGTGGGTGGTCAACGGCCAGAAGGTGTGGTCATCGGCAGCCCACTTCGCCGACTGGGGGATCCTGCTGGCACGCACCGATTCGTCGGTGCCCAAGCGCAAGGGGATCACGTTCTTCCTCGTCGACATGACCACCCCTGGGGTGACGGTGCGACCGCTGCGGCAGATGAACGGGAAGACCCACTTCAACGAGGTGTTCCTCGACGACGTGCGTATCCCCGACGGCAATCGGGTCGGCGAGGTCGGTGGTGGATGGGGAGTAGCCACCACCACGCTCCTGCACGAGCGCATGGCGGTAGGTGGCTCCATGGGCGTCTTCAACATGGACGACCTGATCGGCTTGGCCAACAGTCGTGGCGACGTCAGCCCTCACGAGCGTGACCTGTTGGCCCGCACCTACATCTACGACCGCTGCCTCGAGCTGCTGAACGCTCGGGTCATGTCGAAGCTCGCGCACGGCGAGATCCCCACGGCCGAGGGCTCGATCGCAAAGTTGGCACTCACGAGGATGCTCGCCGCCGCAGCCAACACGGCGTTGTCGATCCTGGGCCCGCGGGCGATCGCTGAGCCGGGTATCTGGCAGAACCTGTTCCTGATAACCCCCGGAATCCGTGTCGGCGGCGGTACCGACGACATCCAGCGCAACATGATCGCGGAACGGGTCCTCGGCCTGCCCCGCGACGAAGACGAGAGCCGAACCCTTCCCTTCGACCAGCTCCGCCGCAACTGAGTCGGGTCCTTGATGGCCTCGGGCCTCCTTCGCTGACCACCTCCGACGAACCTGCGTACACCGCCCGCACCAGGCGACGAATCCGTACGCAAGTTCGGCTGGGTGCTACGGAGCCCTCGGCGGTCCTTGATGGCCTCGGGCCTCCTCGCCTCAGGCACGCTCGCTGCGCTCGCTGCTTCAGCGCCACCCCACTAGGTTGCGCGCTCCCATGGAGATGCTGCGTGACGACGAGGATGGGTGGCGCGCTGCCGCTGACCTACTGGCGGAGGGGCGAATCGTCGGCATCCCGACCGACACCATCTACGGAGTCGCGGCGCCGGTCGCCGCTCCGGGGGTTGTTGCCCGCCTCTTCCCGCTGAAAGACCGGGAGTTGGGCAAACCCCTCGCTGTCCTGGTCGCAGATCTGAACCAGGCTCGTGAGCTGGTGGAAGTGTCGCCACTTGCCGAAGCCGTCGCTGCCAGGTGGTGGCCCGGCGCCCTCACGATCGTGTTGCCCCGCACCGAGCGCTTCGACGTAGACCTGGGTGGCGCTGGGGACACCGTCGGTGTCCGCTGTCCCGCCCACCATCGTGTGGTCGAGCTGTGCCGCCGAATGGGGCCGCTCGCCACTACTTCGGCCAATCGTTCTGGCCGTCCAACTCCGGCGGCCGCCGCCGACGTCGCGCTGGCCCTCGACGGCACCGAGGTAGCGGCGGTCCTCGACGGCGGTGTCCTGGTCGCCTCTGCGTCCACTGTGGTGCGTGTGGACGGTGACGAGATCGAGGTGCTCCGCGAAGGTGCGGTCTCGGCGAGAGAGCTTGCCGGTGTAGTAGCCGAAGCAGACCGTTTTCCGCGGCCAGAGGGCACCGTCGCGTCATAACCTCGACCCATGGGGTTGTGGAAACGTGTAATCGAAGGTGTCGACGAGCTGGCCGGCGTCGCGTTCTTCGAAGGCTTTAGCGCCCAGGAACGTTCGCGGGTGATCGAGTTGTCGACCGAGCTCGACATCGAGCCGGGGACGGTCCTCATCGACCAAGGTGACACCGGGCTGGACTGCTTCGTCGTGCTGGACGGCACCGCTGCGGTCTACATCGGTTCGGAATACGTGAACTCCGCGGGGAAGGGCAGCGTGGTGGGGGAGATGGCGTTGGTGGATCACCGCCCACGTAGCGCGAGCGTGATCGCTGAGACACAGATGAAGGTGCTGCGTTTCGACGCTCGGCGGTTCAAGACCCTCCTGTCGGAGATGCCCAAGGCCGAGGAGCGGATCATGGCGATGCTCACCGCCCGTCTGAGGTCCAACTCCTGAAGGGGGACCTCAGATCTGCAGAGCAGAGTCCGGCCCAACGATTGTCGTGGCACCGATGAGATCTTCGACCAACAGAGTGGCCATCGCGTCGGTGTCGCTCGTGGTCGCCCAAGCCCGGTGGCCCTCCGGGGTCAACACGCTGGCGTGTGCCCGTGACGCGACGCCGTCACGTTCGTGCATCACGGTGAACGACTCCACCGTCGCGGGTCCTTCATAGCTCTCGATCACAGATCGCCCGGGCTCGGCGGCATCGATCTCGGACTGCGGGTGGGCGTATCGGAACCCGCCGGAGCGTGGAGGCCGGCCGGAGTACACGCCGAACGCATGCTTCTGGATGATCCCACCGTTGGCGGTCACCAAACCGATCGATTGCGGATCCGAGCGCAGCACGTCGACCATCGTGGCGATGGCGTGGCCGACGGGGTTGTTCCACGGTCCCCCCGCGAAGCACAACCCACCCCCGACGCTGAGCTGTCTGTCGAGTGGGATGTCCAGTTCCTTGCATGCCAACTGCACAGCGGAGGGGAAACAGGAGTACACGTCGAGATGGGCGAGCTCCTCGATGCCCACACCCGCTAGGTCGAGGGCGGCACCACCGGCCACCCGCATGGCGGGTGAGCTGATCATCGAGGAGCGTTCGGAGAGGAACGGATCTGCGCCGTCGGTTCCGGACCAGATGAAGACCCATCGCTCGCGTGGGATGCCGCGGCGGTTCGCCTCGGCCGCCGAGCACATGATGAGCGCCGAGGCCATGTCAACGTCGGGGTTGGACACCATCCGCTTCGTGTACGGCGAGCCGATGTAGCGGTTCGTCTCGTCGACCGTGGCGATCTCCTCCGCCGAGTGAGGAAGCTGGTCCCATGCGTAGGGGTTGGTTGCAGCCACAGCGGAGAACCCGGCCCAGAGCTCGCCGAGGAATCGTTGGTGATCTTCGGCGCTTCGGCCGGCTTCATGGCGAAGCGCGGACTCGAAGAGGGGATAGCACTGCGTGGGCATGAGGATCCCGTGGGCCAGTTCGGCCGGATGACCCAGATCGAGTGACTGCGTGTCGCCCCATGTGGGCAGCTCCGTCGGCTCCTGGGTGGTCCAACGGGGCCGCCGGTTCTTCCGGCGGAGCGCTTGGCGGGTCCGGTACGACTCACCGCCACAGACCACGGCCACGTCGCAGCGACCTTCGGCGATCGCGAGGGCGGCCTTGTTGACGAGCTGTTGGGGTGTGTTGCCTCCCATCGCCGGGTACCAGCGCTCGGTTGGTGCTGCTCCCCACCTCGCCGCCACAAGGCGCGCCGGGTCGTAGTAGCGCCACGACATCACCGGCGCCACCGCGATCACCTCCGCCGCGCCCAGGAGGGTGGAATCGCCGGCGTCGGCCCCGGCCGCCTCCGCGGCGCGGGCCATCAGCTCGACGGGCTCTGGGCCGCCTTCGCGGTCGAGGTGCTGTCCGACACCGACGAGGACTGGGAGTCGGGGATCGATGCCCGAGGGGAGCGCCATGGGTCGGCAGGATAGGCAGCACGCCGCGCCCACCCGGTTCGGGGGGTTGGTCGGGGCCCAGGTAGGCTCCCGCCGATGTCACGAATCGCCGTCGGCGCCGATCACGCCGGTTTCCGTCTGAAGCAACTTCTGGCAGGCCGTCTGCTGGTCCTTGGCCACGAAGTGGACGACCACGGAACCATGAGCGAGGAGCGGGTCGACTATCCCGACTTCGCCGTGAGCGTGGCCAGAGCGGTCGCCGGCGGCGACGCCGAGTTGGGCGTCTTGGTGTGCGGGTCGGGCGTGGGGGTGTCCATCGCCGCCAACAAGGTCGCGGGCATCCGCGCCGCCACCGTCCACGACTTCACCTCCGCTCGCCTTGCCCGCGAGCACAACGACGCCAACATCGTCTGCCTCGGTGCCCGCTTCATCGGCGAACAGGTCGCGATAGACGCACTCGACGCGTTCCTCGACGCGGGCTTCGAGGGCGGACGCCACGTCGAACGCGTCGCCAAGATCACCGCGCTCGACGCGCAGCTCACCCAGTAGGAGCACACGATGGCCTGGCCCACCGATCGAGATGACGAGCTGTTCGCGCTCATCGACAGAGAAGTCGAACGCCAGAACACCGGACTCCAACTCATCGCATCGGAGAACTTCACCTCACCGGCGGTCATGGAGGCCACCGGTTCGGTTCTCACCAACAAGTACTCCGAGGGCTATCCCTCCAAGCGCTACTACGGCGGGAACCGGATCATCGACGAGGTGGAGGATCTCGCCCGTCGGCGTGCGTGCGAGCTCTTCGGCGCCGACCACGCCAACGTGCAGCCCCACTCCGGGGCCAACGCCAACGTGGCGGTGTACCTGGCCCTCTTGGAACCCGGCGACAGCGTGTTGGGGATGAGCCTCGACCACGGTGGGCACCTCACCCATGGTTCGCCCGTCAACATCTCCGGGCGCATCTACAACTTCAGCGGCTACCGGGTCACGGCCTCGGACGAACGCATCGACTTGGATCAGCTACGGGATCTCGCCCATGAGCACCGGCCGAAGATGATCGTCGCCGGCGCCACCGCCTACCCCCGCATCATCGACCCCGAACCGATCCGCCAGATCTGTGACGAGGTGGGGGCGCTGTTCCTCTTCGACGCGGCACACATCGCCGGGCTGATCGCCGGGGGTGTACACCCCAACCCCGTTCCCTACGCCGATGTCGTCACGTTCACCACCCACAAGACGCTGCGAGGTCCCCGCGGCGGGACGATCCTGTGCCGATCGGAGCACGCGGCGGCCATCGACAAGGCTATCTTTCCCGGCCTCCAGGGTGGGCCTCTCGAACATGTCATAGCGGCGAAGGCGGTCGCCTTCCGTGAGGCGGCGGACCCGTCCTTCCGCGAATACGCGGCGCAGATCGTCCGCAACTCCCAGGCGCTCGCCGAGGGTCTGGCCAAAGCGGGTTTCCGCCTGGTGTCGGGCGGGACCGACAACCACCTGATGCTCGTCGACCTGCGGGCGTTCGACGCCGAGCTGACCGGCAAGGATGCCCAGATCGCTCTCGACGCCGCGGGGATCACCCTGAACAAGAACACGGTGCCCGACGACCCGCGCTCGCCTTTCGTCACCTCGGGGCTGCGGATCGGAACCCCTGCTGTGACCACCCAGGGGATGGGCGAGGTGGAGATGGGCCACATCGCCCGCTTCGTCGCCAGGGTGTTGCGGGACCCCGCCAACGAAGCCGAGCAGGCGGCGGTGCGCGACGAGGTCCGTTCGCTGTGCTCCAAGTTCCCCCTCTACTGACCCCGCCCTCCCTCAAGTGGGTGGCAACTAGGTTCGGTGACCGATGAGGTCGTCGTGGTCGCTCGTCGTGGTGTTCGCGGCAGCGGCGCTCACGACGTTCGTGCTGACACCGGTGGCCATCGGCATCGCCCGCAGGTTGGGTGCCGTCGTGCCGCCAGGGGACCGTCGGGTCCACACCGAGCCGACGCCCACCCTCGGCGGTATCGCCATGTTCGGTGGGCTTGGGGCGGGGCTGGCCGCAGCAGGGATGCGGAGCTCGTTCGACGAGATTTTCGCATCACGCACGACGATCCTGGGGATCGTCGGCGCAGCTGCGGTCATGTGGATCTCCGGGTTGGTCGACGATCTGCGGGAGGTGTCTGCGCCGGCGAAGCTCGCCGCCATGGTGCTCGCCGGTTCGGTGCTGGTGATGTCGGGAACACAGATCATCAACGTTCCGATCCCCTTCGTCGGCTTCACCGTCTTGGCGCCCGACCTGGCAGTGGTCGTGTCGATCTTGTGGGTCGCGGTCATGGCGAACGCAACGAACCTCATCGACGGGCTCGACGGACTGGCAGCGGGGATCATCGCCATCGCCGCGGGTGCGTTCCTCCTCTACAGCATGAAGCTGGATGACGCCGGAGCCATGGAAGCGACGAACGTCGGGCCGCTGGTCGCCCTGATAGTGGTCGGTATCTGCGTGGGGTTCCTGCCGTGGAACTTCCACCCGGCGAAGGTGTTCATGGGCGACTCGGGAGCGTTGCTGCTCGGTCTGTTGATGGCAGCGTCGACCATCGCGGTGGGCGGCCAGTCGGACAACTCGTTCACCGGCCAGTCATGGTTCTTCTTCGCTCCGTTGGTGCTGCCGATCGTCATCCTCGGAGTGCCGCTCTTCGACATGGCCTTCGCCATCCTGCGAAGAACCACCCGACGCACCGGCTTCGCGACCGCCGACAAGGACCACCTGCACCACCGGCTCCTGCGGTTGGGACACGGCCACCGCCAGGCGGTGCTGATCCTTTGGGCATTCACCGGGTTGTTGTCGTTGTTCGCACTGGTGCCCGTGCTGACCCGCCGGGGGACGGGTCTGTGGCCGATCGGGGTGGCCGCGGTCGCGCTGCTGCTCTTCACGATGCTGCGCCCCCGCGTCCAACGACGCGACGGCCTCTCGGTCCGACGGGGAGACGACCCCGAGGTTGACCTCTCGTCACGCTCGACGGATGGCGACCCGTGGTATGAGTCACCACATCGTCTTTCTGGTAAGAACTCGCAGAACGAAGGGCGGGGGGTCTGATGGACAACTCCGGTACTTGGCTCGTAACCGAGGCGCGGTGGTGCAGGCGGTAACCCGATTCCTGGCAGCCTTGGTCTGGCTCACATCGACGAAGCGAGGAATTGTGAAGCGGTCAATCGTTATCTGTCTGATCATCGTCACGTTGGTGGCGTCGGCTTGCGGTTCGAAGGAACAAGTAGCGGAGAAATCGCCAGTCGATGGTGGCGGAGCTGTGACATCGACAACGCGACGATCGACCGACGCCCAGGTATTCGGCACACTCGAGTCTCCGTGTGGCAAAGCTCCGGAGGGCAAGACCGTCACCATCAAGGCAGAGGAAGCGGGTCGTGGGACCGACCGGCTCTACATCGGTGTTGGAAATGATCGAACCGCCGACGCCCAGCCGGGAATGAACAAGGAACTCTGGGACACGACACTCGCGTTCGTGGCCTGGTGCAACGAGCAGGGTGGAGTGGCGGGTATCCCGCTCGATCCGATTGACATCGATGGTCGGTACTTCCACGTCGAGGAGGCGATGACCACCGCCTGTTCGGAGACGTTCGCGCTCGTCGGCGGTGGGTTGGTGTTCGACAATCAGGTGTTTTCGGGCAAAGACGGGTCCGACTTCCACAAATGCAGGCTCATTGCAGTACCGGGCTTCGCCGTGTCGACCGACTTCGCAGAGGCAAGTGGCGTCATCCAGCCACTCCCCAACCCTGCACATAGGAAGTCCGCGGTCTGGCTACAGGATGTTGCTTCGCTGTTTCCCGAGGAGGTCGCCAAGACCGTGGCCGTTTATGGCGAAGGGGTGACCTCGATCGCCATAAACCGTGACCAGATCAAGGAGACCGCGAAGGCTGCCGTGCCGGAGATGAAGTTCCTCGACGACATCTCCTACAAGCTCATCGGCCAGGACTTCTCCGTGATAGCGCAGAAGGTGATCGACTCGGGTGCCACGGCACTTACCTTTGTCGGCGACCCGGTGAACTATTCAGCTCTGCTGGCAGAGCTGAAGAACCAGGGATGGGATGGCCCGTCGTTCGTGAATGTGAACGAGTACGACCAGCGGCTGTTCCTGAAGGGCGAGGACGTGGCCGACAACGTGCTCATCCGCTCGTCCATCCACATGTTCGAAGAGGCCAACGAGTTCCCGGCAATGCAGCAGCTCTTGGACATCGTCTCACGGTTTGGTCCCGAGAGTCCGACTGTCGCTGCGCTGTCGGTGCAGTCGTTCTCGGCCGGCCTGCTGTTCGCCCAGTCGGTGAAGGACTGTGTGGAGGGTGGATCGGGCGAGATCAGTCGGGTCTGCGTGTTCGACGCGGCGAAGAAGGTCGATCACTGGGATGCGGGCGGTCTTCACGCCGACACCTCTCCCGCGGCCAATGAACCCCCCTCGTGCTCGATGCTGATCAGCGGGAAGGACGGCAAGTTCATAAGGCGCTTCCCCGAAGAAGTTACGAAGGACCGGGGTTTCCATTGTGACGAGGATCTGACCGTGGATCTCGAGGGCGATCTCGGCACAGGTCGAATCGATCCCAGTTCACCGTATTGATCGTGCCACCGTGAACCTGCGCGCGGTTGCCTTCCTCAGGCTAGGTTTCGGCGCTCTGTCAGAGATCGCCGGGGCGACGACCGATGGGGACCTGTCTCCATTGCTCGGTTCGCCATCCGCTGATCTACGTTTTCGGCCACGTTGGCCAAGGGGGAATGCCCATGAAGCGGTTGCTGGTCGCATGCCTTGCTCTTGTCGCGCTCGTGACCTCGGCGTGTGGAGCGAAGCACTCCGAGAACTCGGTGGTCAGCGGGGAGGGCAACGGCACGCCAAGCACCCAGCCTCCGGCGGCCACGAAATCCTTCGGCACCCTCGAATCACCGTGCGGGAAGGCGCCTGAGGGCAAGACCGTCACCATCAAGGCCGAGGACGCCGGCCGAGGGACCGACAAGCTCTATATCGGTGTCGGCAACGACCGCACCGCCGACGCACAACCGGGCCTGAACAAGGAGTTGTGGGATACGACCTCGGCGTTCGTCGCATGGTGCAACGAGCAGGGCGGCGTCGCGGGAGTTCCGCTGGAGCCGGTTGACATCGACGGTCAGCTCATCAGGGTGGAGGCGGCGATGACCACTGCTTGCGCCGAGACCTTCGCCCTGGTCGGCGGCGGTCTGGTGTTCGACAACCAGATGTTCTCGGGCAAGGACTCCTCCGACTTCCACAAGTGCAAGCTGATCGCGATCCCCGGCATCGCGGTGTCGACCGACTTCTCCGAAGCGAACGGTGTCATCCAGCCCATCCCGAACTCCGCGTACAGCCAGTCCGCGATCTGGCTGCACGACATCGCGAAGCTGTACCCCGAAGAGGTCAAGAAGACCGTCGCCATCTTCGGCGAGGGCGTGACCTCGATCGCGATCAACCGCGACCAGATCAAGGGCACTGCGAAGGCTGCGGTACCCGAGATGAAGTTCCTCGACGACATCTCCTACAAGCTCATCGGCCAGGACTACTCCGTGATCGCCCAGAAGGTGATCGATGCGGGGGCGACAGCCCTCACCTTCGTGGGTGAACCGGTCTACTTCTCCACGCTGCTGGCGGAGCTGAAGGCAAAGGGCTGGAACGGACCCGCCTTCGCGAATGCGAACCAATACGACCAGAAGTTGTTCGTCAAGGGCAACGACGTGGCCGACAACGCCCTGATCCGCATCGTCATCCACCCCTTCGAGGAGGCGGACAAGTACCCCGCGACCCAGCAGTTCCTAGACACCCTCAAGGAGTACGGCCCGCCTGATGTCACGATCGCATCGCTCGGCGCACAGGGCTTCTCGGCGAACCTGCTGTTCGCCCAGTCGGTCAAGGACTGTGTGGCGAACGGGTCCGGCGAGATCAGCCGGGTCTGCGTCATCGAGGCCGCCAAGAAGATCAAGGACTGGGACGGTGGGGGACTTCATGCCAGGACGTTCCCCGGCAGTATCAAGCAACCCACCTGCTCGATGCTGCTCAGCGGCAAGGACGGGAAGTTCGTGCGCCGCTTCCCCAAGGACGCTGACAAGGACGACGGCCTTCACTGCGACGAGTCGCTGAGTGTCGAGATCGAGGGTGACCTCGGCAAGGGCAACGTGGATCCGAGCCTTCCCTACTGATCCGGCGCAGCAACCGACACCATGGATCAGTTCCTCCAGCTCACGATCACCGGAATCCCTCTCGCTGCGGTCTACGCGATCTCGGCCACCGGGTTGGTGGTCACCTACACGATCTCGGGGATCTTCAACTTCGCCCATGGTGCGATCGGGATGCTGGCGGCCTTCGCCTATTGGCAGATCCATGTCGGCTGGGGTCTCCCGGCGTTGCCGTCTCTGATCCTGGTGATCTTCGTGATCGCGCCGCTGTTCGGGGCGCTGGTGGAGCGGGTGTTGATCCGAGGCCTGGAGGGAGCCTCCGAAGTTGTCAACGTGGTCGTCACCACGTCGCTGATGATCGGCCTGTTGGGCTTGGCGAACCTGGTGTGGCCACCGGGGGTGAACCGCAACGTGGTTCAGTTCTTCAGCGACGTGAAGGGTGTGAACATCCTCGGCGTCACAGTCGCGATCCACCGGTTGATCATGGTGGCGGTGGCCGTCTTGGTGGTCGGCCTGCTGTGGCTTCTGCTCAACCGCACTCGGATCGGCGTGACGATGCGGGCGGTGGTCGATGATCGCTCGCTGCTCCAGCTCAACGGCGGACGCCCGGCGCGGGTTTCGATGTTCTCCTGGGCGCTGGGATCCTCTCTGGCCGCACTGGCCGGAATCCTCATCGCCCCGACACTCAACCTCCAGCCGATCACCTTGACCCTCATGGTCGTGACGGCCTACGCGGCGGCTGCCGTCGGCCGGCTACGCAGCCTTCCCCTGACCTTTCTCGGTGCACTCATCCTCGGGCTCGGCGAGAGTTACCTGAAGGGCTACATCGACACGTCCGACAAACTCGGGTCTTTCCAGCTGGACAAGCTGGGTTCAGCCTTCTCGCCGATCGTGTTGTTGATCGCGATCATCTTCCTTCCGCAGGCCCGGCTGCGCAGCGTGGGCCAGCAACGCCAGCGGGAACACTGGAAGGTGCCGTCGGTCGAATCCGCGGTGCTCGGTGCGGTTTCGTTGGTCGTCGTGGTGGTCGCCGTGGCCTTGTTGCTGGCGCCCACCTACCAACTGCTTCTGGTCGATGCGCTCTTCTTCGCACTCGTTGCTCTGTCGCTGGTGCCGCTGACGGGGTACGCGGGCCAGATCTCACTGGCCCAGGTCACCTTCGCGGGTGTCGGGGGAATAGTTGCATCGATGGTGGGCGCGCAGCTCCAGCCCCTCGGCGTGGTGGTAGCCGTCGCGGTGACCGGCCTGTTCGGCGGGCTTGCCGCACTGCCGGCCCTGCGCCTCCAAGGCATCTACCTCGCTCTTGCCACGGCCGCACTGGCGATGCTCATGTACGAACTGGTCTTTCTCCAGGACTCGGTCATGCCGGCGAACAACCGGCAGGTCCCACCGGTGGGTGTGGGGGACATGAAGGTTTCGAGCACCCTCGGCCAGATAGTCCTTCTTGCCGTCGCCTTCGGCCTGTGTTCCATCGGGTTGGTGTTCCTGCGGCGAGGGCGATGGGGTCGACGCCTTGCGGCGATGAAGGACAGCCCCGTGGCCTGTGCCACTTTGGGACTCAGCCTGACCAGCACCAAGGTTGCGACCTTCGCCGTATCCGCCGGAATCGCCGGGCTCGCCGGGGCCGTCTCGGGCAAGACGCTGACCACCGACCAGCTGCGTTTCGAGGCGAACTTCCCCGTGACGACTTTCGCCGTCGTCGGTGGGGTGGGCGTGGTCAGCGGCGCGTTGATCGGTGGATCGATGCTCGGCGTGCTTCCGGTGATGAACAAGGTGTTCGCGACGAACGCGGTGGGCCTTTTCAAGTTCTTCGAGATCCCCGTGTCGAAGCTGAATGCAGTGTTGCCCGGTCTCATGGGTGTCAGCCTCGGTCGGAACCCGACAGGCCTGAGTCCGATGCTGTCACAGCGCTTCGAGCCCGTTCGTCGGAGCCCCGTTGCCGCGATCGGGTTCCCGGTGGCGGTTGCGGTCGCCTGGTTCCTCGCGTACCGGGACGTCATCGACGGCTGGACGTTCCTGGCGTTGCTCGCGCTGGTGCTGGCCGTGCTCCCGGCCATGGCGGTGGTGTTGGCGGGAGAGCTGGGCCTGCAACGGAGCCTGGTGATCGGAGGCATCGTCGTTGCGGGGTTGGCCGGGGCGTTCGCGCTGCCTTGGGCGACTCTGTCGGACACGTCCAACGCCGTCCGTTTTTGCGCCTTCGTCGGCTACGGGGTACTCGTCGGCGTGGCCGCCGGCGGAGTGGCGGGACTGCTCCAGGCACCTGAGGACGAACGCCCGCCGTCGCCCGACATGCTGGGCATCACCTCTCCCCTCAACCGTTCCGACGCGCTCGAGGCCGAACGTGGCCTGGGTTTCAGCGAGGAGGAGCTACTTGTCCGCTGAACTCGCCCAGGCCTCATCGGGGATCGTCTGACATGGCGTTGCTGGAGACCCGCGGTCTGTCGGTGCGCTTCGGTGGACACCTCGCGGTGTCCTCGGTCGACCTGGACGTGGAGTCGGGCGTGGTCACCGGGCTCATCGGCCCCAACGGTGCGGGCAAGACCACGACCTTCAACCTGATCTGTGGCGTGCTCGGAGCCACGGGAGGTCGTGTGATCTTCGACGGTCGACCGATTGGGTCGCTGAGCACCCACTACCGGGCTCGGCTCGGCATCGGGCGCACCTTCCAACGACTCGAGGTCTTCGGTTCCATGACGGTGCGTGAGAACGTGCTGGTCGGCGCGGAGATTCGACAGGCCTGGGCCCGATTCTCCCATGTGTCTCCTCAGCTCCTCGCAGACGGAGAGGAGCTGCCGCTGGGCGAAGAGGTGGAGCTGTTGGTCGAGCGACTTGGCCTTGCGGCGGTAGCCGATGTCAGGGTCGGCGAGTTGCCCACGGGCCAGGCGAGGCTGGTCGAGATCGCCCGTGCGCTGGCCATCCGACCGCGGGTTCTGCTGCTGGACGAACCGGCCTCGGGACTGGACGACACCGAGACCGGCCATCTCGGTGAGCTGATGCAGCAGCTCGCGGCCTCGGGTCTCGCCATCCTGTTGGTCGAACATGACGTGCCGTTGGTGATGAAGGTGTGCGCTCAGGTGAACGTGTTGGACTTCGGTCAGGTGATCGCACGCGGAACCCCTTCGGAGATCCAAGCCAACGAGGTCGTGCAGGCCGCATACCTGGGGGGCTCGTGAATCCGTCGATCGATGCGCCGGTCGTAGAGGAGATCCCTCTGTTGTCGTTGCGTGGGGTCCGTGCCGCGTACGGCAACATCGACGTCCTCCACGGCGTGGACCTAGACGTGCCCAAAGGGACCGTCGTCGCGCTCCTGGGTCCCAACGGCGCGGGCAAGTCCACCACCCTGAAGGTCGCGTGCGGGTTGATGGCCGCAAAGGCCGGCAAGGTTCTGGTGGCGGGACGTGACGTGACCGGCGTTCGTGCCGAGGAGCTCGCACGGCGGGGGCTGGTGACGATCCCCGAGGGCAAGGGGGTCTTCCCCAACCTCACCGTCCGCGAGAACCTCATCGTGGCCACCTACGGCGGCCAGAAGCTCGCCGATATCGAGGAAGTCGCCTACGGCCGCTTCCCGCGTCTGAAGGAGCGCCGCCAACAGGTTGCCGGAACGATGTCGGGCGGTGAGCAACAGATGCTGGCCATGGCCCGCGGGCTGGCCTCGAACCCTGCGATCCTCCTGCTCGACGAGCTCTCGATGGGCCTCGCACCGTTGGTGGTCGAGGAGCTCTACGGGGTCGTTGCGCAGATCGCGCAGTCCGGCATATCGATTCTCGTCATCGAGCAGTTCGCCCGAACGGTTCTCGGCGTTGCCGACATCGCGGCCATCATGTTGAACGGCAGGGTCCGCGCCATCGGCTCACCTGACGAGATCGAAGAAGAGCTCTCCTCCGCCTACTTGGGCGGTTGATCCCCAACCATCTCCGACCAGTACTCACCGAAGTCGAGGACACAATGAACGAACAGCCGGATCGGGTAGCGGAGTTCACCGCAGAGATCGAGTCCATGAAACTGAAGGCCGGTGGCGCGGAGGGCGAGAAGCGCCTACTGCTCCTTGGCGTCCTCGCGGTTGGTGCCGGCATCGTGTTGGCCGTCATCGGTGGCGTGCAGGTGGTCAATGCCGAGACGCTGATGGACCAGCAGGCGTATCTGGCCACGGGAGCGTTCCTGGGCATTGCGCTGATGGTGGCCGGTGCAGCGCTGTTCGTCCGTTACTCGCTCGCTCGCTACCTCCGGTTCTGGATGGTGCGGTTGGTGTTCGAGAGCCGGGCGAACGCCGATCGCATCGTCGATGCCATCGAGCGGGCGTCGGGTCCGCGTTGACCGCCCTTGCGCAAGAACTTGCGCGCCCGCGGGCGGCCTTCCTAGATTGCGAATAGTTTCACAAGCTCGCCACGCCTTGGCTCGGTGAGCGCGGCAGACAGGGATCCGTGGACGCCACCAACCAGCGCGAACTCAACCGCCAGCTCAACCAGGGACACGGCTCCTTCGAGCTGGTGCTGTCCCCGGTGATCCTGGCGTTGGTGGGTTACCTTCTCGACGCGCGGGTATTCCACACGACACCGTTGTTCACAGTCATCGCGGCGGTGCTGGGTGTTGTCGGTGCCACGATCAAGCTCTTCTACGGATACCGGCTGAAGATGGCCGAGCTCGCAGCGTCACGGCCGACGCGGACCGGTCGGGGGCCGATGCAATGAGCGCCGGCACCGACGCGGACAACGCGCTCCTCGTGGCTTTGGAGGGTCCTGCCCCCGCCATGGAGATCGCGCTCGACCTCGTGAAGCGATCGGGGTGGGCGCTGCCTGTGGTGTTGTTCGGTTGTGCCGCGTTCTGGGGTCTCGACGGCGCATTGTCGGGTGCGTACGCGCTCGGCATCGTGGTGGTGAACTTCCTGCTGGCAGCCTGGCTGTTGCAGGTGACCGGCCGCATCTCCTTCGCCGCCATGGCCGGCGCGGCGCTGTTCGGGTACGTCCTGCGCCTCGGACTCATCTTCCTCGCTGTGATGTTGGTCCGCGACGCCTCGTGGGTCTCGCTGGTGCCCCTTGGTCTGACGTTGATCGCCACCCACCTCGGGTTGTTGTTCTGGGAGCTCCGCTACGTGTCGGGTTCCTTCGCCTATCCAGGGCTGAAGCCCAAAGGCCGGGCGACTCCATCCACACCGTCGATCGAGAGCGCCGCGTAAGGCGCCCACAGCAGGAGAGCAGCAGTGTTCGCAGCAGTGGAATTCCCACCTATCGAGAACATCGTCGAGTGGCCCACGTGGTTCGGCTCCGGGGCCTTGGCGTTCAACAAGATCGCCTTCATGGGATTCATCGCCTTCATCCTGCCGGTCCTTCTGTTCCTGATCGCCAGCTCGAAGTACAAGACCCGGCTGGTGCCGAAGGGCATCCAGAACGTGGTGGAGTCCAGCGTCGACTTCGTCGAGAAGCAGATCATCCTTCCCACCATCGGTCCCGACGGCATGGGCTACCTGCCCTTGTTGTTGTCGATGTTCCTGTTCATCTTCATAGGCAACCTCTTCGAGATCATCCCCACCGCCCACATGCCCGCCAACGCCCGGATGGCGAACCCCTTGGTACTGGCGCTCATCACCTACGTGGTGTTCATCGGCGCCGGTCTCAAGCACAACGGCCCGAAGTACTTCGTCTCGGCGCTGTTTCCCCCGGGCGTGCCCAAGGCGCTCTACGTCCTGGTGACTCCGATCGAGCTCATCTCGACGTTCCTGGTGCGGCCCTTCTCGCTCGCAGTCCGTCTCTTCGCCAACATGCTGGCCGGACACATCCTGCTCATCACCTTCTCGGTTCTCACCATCAGCCTCGTGGGCGGCGGGATCCTTGCCATCATCTCGCCGTTCAGCTTCGGGATGCTCGTGGCGTTCACCGGATTCGAGTTCATGGTGGCCTTCCTTCAGGCCTACATCTTCACGCTGCTCACCGGTGTCTACATCGGCGGCGCCATCCACCCGGCGCACTGATCCCGGCAGCAGAGCTTCCTCAAACCATCTCCACCCCAATCCTCGACAATCAGGAGACAACAGCAATGAGCACCCTCAGCCACATCGTGCACACGGTTGCCCAGCAGGCCGGCGAAGCGGCCGAGACCACCGGTCTCAACGCCGACGAGGCCAAGGCCGTTGCAGGTGCCGGTGGCGCCGGCATGGCGTATGGCCTCGCGGCGATCGGCCCGGGCATCGGCATCGGTTACCTCGTCGGACAGGCAGTGCAGGCCATGGCCCGCCAGCCCGAGTCCGCCGGCCAGGTCCAGACCACCATGTTCCTCGGCATCGCCTTCACCGAGGCACTCGCCCTCATCGGCTTCGTGGTCTTCATCCTCCTGAAGTTCGTCTGACCTCACCCGACGGACCGCAAGTAACTACCGACCGGAGCAGCCATGTTGGCAACCCTGAGCGCACTTCTCGCCGAGGCGGCGGAGAAGAAGGAGACCGTCAACCCGGTCCTCCCGACCACGAACGAGATCGTCTATGGGGCCATCTTCTTCGTCCTCCTCCTGATCTTCATGTGGGCGGTGTGCCTGCCCCCGATCAAGAAGGCGATGCGCCAGCGTGACGAGCAGGTCCAAGCCGATCTGGAGGCCGCAGAGCGCGCCAACGCCGAGGCCGAACAGGTCCGCCGCGACTACGACGCCACCTTGGCAGAGGCCCGTGCCGAAGCGGCACGGATCGTCGAGGAGGCGCGACACGCGGCGGACGTTCGGCGCGGGGAGTTGATCGGCGCCGTGGAGACCGAGGTTGCTGCAAAGCGCCAGGCGGCTCTGGCCGAGCTGGAGGCGCAGCGGGCGGCTGCACTGGGTGACTTGCGAGACGAGGTGGCGGGCATCGCCGCCCAGGCGGCGTCACAAGTGGTGCAACAGCCATTGGACGCGGCAGCGCAGCGGTCCGTCGTCGACGAGTACGTCAACCAGGCCATCGCGGCCCGCTGAGCGGAGAGACACATGCTGAGCACCATCGCACTCCTCGCCTCCGAGGAAGGCGCACACCACCCGAACGGCTACTGGCTGCCGGGCGATCTGAAGGAGGTCCTGTGGGGGACCCTCGCCTTCGTGATCGTATTCGGCCTGCTGTGGTGGAAGGCCGGACCCGCTCTGAAGAAGGCCATGGCCGGACGTACCGAGCGCATCGGTGACCACATGTCCGCCGCGGCTACGCAGCGGACAGAGGCCGAGGCCGAACGTGATCGGATCAAGGCCGCCCTCGCCGACAGCGACACCGAGGCGGCACGCATCGTCGAGGATGCGCGCCAGACCGCCGACGCGCTTCACACGGAGTTGGAGGCCCGCGCCGAAGCCGACGCCGTGGCGCTGCGCGAGCGTGGGGTGGCCGACATCGAAGCCGCCCAGCGCCAAGCCTTGGCCAACCTCACCGCCGAGGTCTCCCGGCTGGCCCTTGGTGCGGCCGAGAGGGTCGTGCACCACAACCTCGATGACGCTTCCCAGCAGGCGCTCATCGAGCAGTACATCAGCCAGGTCGGCGCGGCGAACTGAGGGCAGGACACATGAGCGAGACCCGATCTTCCGTATACGCAGAGGCCGTCCTTGCAATCGCCCGAGCCGAGGATGCCCTCGGAGCTGTGCCCGACGAGTTGTTCCGCTTCGCCGGCGCGCTGGAGGGCCACGACGAGCTTCGCGAGAAGCTCGGCGATCCGCACATCCCTGCCGCGCTGCGCCAACAGATCGTGCAGGACCTCATGGGCGACCGTGCCACCAAGGCATCGGTGGCGGTCATAACGATGTTGGTGGGCGCGGGCCGGGTCGGCGACATCGCCAAGATCGCCCACGAGGTGGCCGCCGCTGCGGCGTCGAGTCGCGGCGAGCAGATCGCCGAGGTTCGCTCGGCGGTCGCGCTCACCGATGACCAACAGGCCCGCCTGGCCGCCGCACTTACCGCCCGCACCCAGCGGCCGGTCACAGTCCGCAACATCGTCGACCCCGCCGTCTTGGGCGGGGTCGTCACCACCATCGGCGACGCCGTGCTAGACGGCTCGGTCCGCACCCGCCTCACCCAGCTCCGCGACGCCTTCTGAGAGGACGACATGGCTGAACTCACGCTCAACGCCAGCGACATCACCGCAGCGATCCGCAAGAACCTCGACGGCTACACGCCGGATCTCGAGCTGACCAAGGTCGGTCGCGTGGTCGAGGTCGGCGACGGCATCGCCCGCGTGTCGGGCCTCCCCGACGCGGCGGTCAACGAGCTGCTGGAATTCGAGAACGGCATGCTCGGCCTGGCGCTCAACCTCGACGAGGAGTCGATCGGCGCGGTCGTGCTGGGCGAGGTCAACGAGATCCAGGAAGGCCAGTCGGTCCGCTCCACGGGCGAGATCCTCGATGTCCCCGTCGGCGACGGGCTGTTGGGTCGGGTCGTCAACGTGATGGGCGAACCCATCGACGGCAAGGGTCCGCTCACCAACGTGACGCGCCGCCGCATGGAGATCCAGGCGCCCGGCATCACCGGCCGCAAGCCGGTGCACGAGCCCATGCAGACCGGCATCAAGTCGATCGACTCGCTCATCCCGATCGGTCGTGGACAGCGCGAGCTCATCATCGGCGACCGCAAGACCGGCAAGACCACCGTCGCCATCGACACGATCATCAACCAGCGTGGCCTGGGTGTGAACTGCATCTACGTGGCGATCGGCCAGAAGGCCTCCACGGTCGCCCAGACGGTGAGCCGCCTCACCGAGGCGGGCGCCATGGACTACACGGTCGTGGTTGTCGCCCCAGCGTCGGATCCGGCACCGTTCAAGTACCTCGCCCCATATTCAGGCTGTGCCATGGGTCAACACTGGATGGAGAACTCGGGCCACGCCCTGGCCATCTACGACGACCTCTCCAAGCAGGCCGAGGCCTACCGCCAGGTGTCGCTGCTGCTGCGACGCCCACCGGGCCGTGAGGCGTACCCCGGCGACGTGTTCTACCTGCACTCGCGTCTGTTGGAGCGCGCCGCCAAGCTCTCCGACGCCAACGGCGCCGGGTCGCTCACCGCGCTGCCCATCATCGAGACGAAGGCAGGCGATGTCTCCGCGTACATCCCGACCAACGTGATCTCGATCACCGACGGGCAGATCTTCCTTCAGGACGATCTGTTCAAGAACGGCGTCCGCCCGGCCATCGACGTGGGCATCTCGGTGTCACGCGTGGGTTCCGCGGCTCAGATCAAGGCCATGAAGACCGCTGTGGGCACCTTGAAGTCCGACCTACAGCAGTTCCGCGAGCTCGAAGCGTTCGCGGCGTTCGGTTCCGACCTCGATGCCGTTTCCAAGGCGCAGCTGGAGCGTGGCTACCGCCTGACCGAACTGCTGAAGCAGGGCGTAGGCGAGCCCATGCCCGTCGAGCGTCAGGTGGTCTCGCTCTTCGCCGGCACCCGTGGCTATCTCGACAATATCGATGCGTCACAGGTCCGTCGTTTCGAGTCGGAGCTCCTCGACTACTTCGACGCTCGTCACTCGGGACTGCTGGCCGACATCGTGTCCACGGGCAAGGTTGACGAGGATGCGCTCGACGCGGGCATCAAGGCCTTCGCAGCCGGCTTCCAGGTCGATGGAGCCGCTTCGGGAGCCGAGGAGCCCACGGGCGGTGCAGTCGATGCCGACACTGTGAAGGTCACCTCGCCGGTGCATCTCCCCGAGGACGAGACCACCATCGTCGAGGACGAGGACTGAGGTAGCAGGCCATGCCTGGCGCACAGGAACGGGTGCTCCGACGACGGATCGGCGCCTTCCAGAACATGAAGAAGATCACCCGGGCGATGGAGCTGATCGCCGCCACGCGGGTGGTCAAGGCGGTCCAGGCAGCCGGCGACGCGCGCCCCTACAGCGAGCACATCACCCATGTGATCACCGACCTCGCGTCAGCCGGCGCGGCGGGTGACCATCCGCTCCTGTCCCAGCCGGAGCAGGTGCGCACAGTCGGTGTGGTCGTTTTCAGCTCCGACCGAGGACTCGCCGGTGCGTACAACTCCTCGGTGATCCGCGCGGCCGAGCGCGAAGTGCTCGCCGCGAAGGACGCTGGTCAGGGCTACGTGCTGATCACCGTCGGCAAGAAGGCCGAGGCGTACTTCCGCTTCCGCGGCTATCAGGTACACACCGCATACAACGGCTTCACCGAGAAGCCCACCTACGAACACGCCCGCGAGATCGCGGCGGAGATCACCTCGATGTTCGGTGAGTCGGTGGACGAAGTCCGTCTCGCATACACACGGTTCGTGTCGATGGGCACCCAGGAGGTTTCGGTCCGCCGCTTCCTCCCGCTCGAGACCGGCGTCGACCCGGCCTCGGCAGGGGCCCAAGCGGCCCAAGCACAGTTCGAGTTCGAACCGTCGCCTTCAGCGGTGCTTGCCGCGCTCCTGCCGCGCTATGTCGAGAGCCGCCTCTTCGCTGCGCTGCTCGACGCCGCCGCCTCCGAGCTCGCCTCGCGGCAACGTGCCATGAAGTCGGCCACCGACAACGCGCAGGAGCTGATCCTCAAGCTCAGCCGCAAGATGAACCAGGCCCGCCAGGAGGCCATCACCACCGAGATCATGGAGATCATCGGTGGCGCCGAGGCCCTCGCCGCCGACCAGGGCGACGACGAGGACCTACTGCTCGATCACCTCTTCTCCGATCCGTTCCCGGCGTTGATGAGCGATCGCCAGTTCACCAACATCCGCACCAAGCCCTGATCCCACACCATCGCAGCCATTCACGGAGCCCATCATGACCATGACCGAGCCTGAACTGAAGACCGGCCACATCGTCGCCATCGCAGGACCGGTGGTCGACGTGGAGTTCCCCGCGGGCGCTCTTCCCGAGATCAACCAACTCCTCGAGTTCACTCTCAGCGTGAGTGGCAAGGACGTGGTGGTGAACGCCGAGGTGGCCCAGCAGATCGGCGACCACCGTGTTCGGGCCATCGCTCTCAAGCCCACCGACGGACTCACACGGGGAACCGTCGTGAAGAACCTAGGCCACGGCATCCAGGTGCCGGTGGGCGATGTCACCCTCGGCCACGTGTTCAACGTCATCGGCGAACCGCTCGACGTTGATCCCTCCACCATCGAGGTGAAGGAACGGTGGGAGATCCACCGTCCTGCGCCCGCCTTCGACACGCTCGAGCCGAAGGCCGAGATGTTCGAGACCGGCATCAAGGTCATCGACCTGCTCACCCCGTACCTGCGCGGCGGCAAGATCGGCCTGTTCGGCGGCGCCGGTGTGGGCAAGACCGTGCTCATCACCGAGATGATCAACCGCGTGGCCTCGCAGTTCGGTGGTGTGTCGGTGTTCGCCGGTGTGGGCGAGCGGACCCGCGAGGGCACCGACCTGTTGATCGAGATGGGCGAGACCATGATGGGCGGCACCGACCAGTCGGTGCTCACCAAGGCGGCCCTCACCTTCGGCCAGATGGACGAGCCTCCAGGCGTGCGTCTGCGGGTCGCGCTTTCGGCATTGACGATGGCGGAGTACTTCCGTGACGTGCAGGGCCAGGACGTGTTGTTGTTCGTCGACAACATCTTCCGCTTCACCCAGGCCGGTTCCGAGGTGTCCACCCTGTTGGGTCGAATGCCTTCCGCTGTGGGCTACCAGCCGACCCTCGCCGACGAAATGGGCACGCTCCAGGAGCGGATCACCTCCACCGGCGGCAAGTCGATCACCTCGCTTCAGGCCGTTTACGTGCCCGCGGATGACTACACCGACCCGGCGCCGTTCACGTCCTTCACCCATTTCGACGGAACCACCGAGCTGAGCCGTGACATCGCGGCCCTCGGCATCTACCCCGCCGTCGACCCGTTGGCATCCACATCCACCATCCTCGCTCCTGAGGTGGTCGGTGAGCGTCACTACGCCGTGGCCCGTCGCGTGCAGGAGATCCTCCAGCGCTACAAGGAACTCCAGGACATCATCGCCATCCTGGGTCTCGACGAGCTCTCCGAGGAGGACCGCGTCACCGTGGACCGGGCCCGCAAGGTGCAGAAGTTCCTCGCCCAGCCCATGTTCGTGGCCGAGGTGTTCACCGGTCTGCCCGGTATCTTCACCCCGGTCCAAGACACGGTGTCGTCGTTCGAGGCGCTCGTGAAGGGCGACTTGGACCACCTGCCCGAGCAGGCGTTCTACAACGTCGGTGGTGCCGAGGACGCCGAGCGCAAGGCAGCCGAGCTCGAGAAGAACGCCTGATGGCGCTCCACGTCGAGCTCGTCTCCCCGGAGCGGATCGCGTATTCCGGTGACGCCAAGATGGTGATCGCCCGGACCACTGTCGGCGACATCGCGTTCATGAGCGGTCATGTGCCCTTCGTGGGGGTGCTCCAGACGTGGCCGGTGCGAGTCCTGCACGACAACGACAACGAGGACGTGATCGCTGTGCACCAGGGCTTCGTGGAGGTTTCGCCAACGGATGCCGAGGGCAACTCACGCGTGACGATCCTGTCCGATGTCTGTGAGGTGTCCGACACCATCGACGTGGCGCGGGCCAAGGCTGCGAAGGACCGGGCAACCCATCTGCTGGCCGGCGATCCCAATGACGAAGCCGCCAGAGAGGCCCTCGCGCGCGCCGAGGTGCGCCTCGAGGTGGCGGGCCAGCCCAAAAGCGGCACGACCCACCCCTGAACCCCGGCGTTCGTCGGGATGAGGACGGGATATCGTCGCCCCGATGACAGCACTTCGTTGGGCGACGGCGCTGGTGACCGGTGCATCTTCCGGCATCGGCGAGGCCTTCGCCCGTCAGTTGGCCTCCGAAGGAACCGATCTCGTCGTGGTGGCGCGCAGCGCGCAGCGCCTCGATGCGCTGCGTGACGAACTGGAAGGCCTCCACGGCATCGACATCGAGGTCATGGTCGCCGATCTGAGCGATCCCGCCGAGCGCGACCGGGTAGCCGAACGGGTGGGTGACAGCTCGCGGCCCATCCACCTCCTGGTCAACAACGCCGGGTTCGGCACCTCGGGGCGGTTCTGGGAACTTCCGCTGGAAGGCGAGGATGAGGAGGTCGCTCTCAACGTGGTGGCCGTCGTCCACCTGACCCACGCCGCTCTTGTGGCGATGGTTTCGAGAGGCGCCGGCACCGTCATCAACGTCGCGTCGGTAGCCGGACTGCTGCCCACACCTGGGTCAGCGACCTACGCGGCAACGAAGGCGTACCTCAACAGCTTCGGCGACTCCGTTCACGAGGAGTTGGCCGGCACCGGCGTGACGCTCACAACGGTCTTGCCGGGCTTCACCAGGACAGGGTTCCAGGAGCGAGCGAATGTCACCGACGAGATGGAACAGCGCATCCCTCGGTTCATGTGGACCACCCGTGAGGAAGTGGTCCGCGAGACACTCGACGGCGCCGCCGCGGGCAAGGCCCGGGTGGTCCCGGGTGTCGTGTACAAGGGCACCAGCGCGACGCTCGACCTGCTGCCACGTGGGCTGATACGTCGAGCCGCCGCAGCGGCGACCCGCGGTCGACCGCTGTGATCGAACAGCGAGCTCAGTCGACGAGCTTGGTGGGTTGGTGCTGGGAATCGACGCGGCGGACGGTGCCCGAGCGGGAGCGCATAACCAGGGACTGCGTTGTGGTTACGTTTCCCCGTTCGTAGTGAACGCCGCGGAGCAGCTCTCCGTCGGTGATGCCCGTTGCGGCGAAGAAGCAGTTGTCTCCGGCCACGAGGCGATCGGTCGTCAGGACCTCGTCGAGGTCGTAACCCAACTCCAGGGCAGCGTTGCGCTCTTCGTCGTTGCGCGGCCAGAGCTTGCCCTGGATGCCCCCGCCCATGCACTTGAGGGCAGCCGCGGCGATCACGCCCTCGGGGGTTCCGCCCACGCCGAACATGATGTCGGCACCTGAGCCGGGCCACGCGGTGGAGATGGCGCCGGCCACGTCTCCGTCAGGGATGAGTCGAATGCGGGCACCGGTTGCACGGACTGCGGCGATCAGCTCGCTGTGGCGGTCACGGTCGAGGATCACCACGGTGAGGTTCTGCACCTTGTCGCCCTTGGCCTTTGCCACCTGTTCGAGGTTGTGCGCGACCGGTGCGTCGATGTCGATGACATCACGTGCCGCGGGCCCGACCGCAAGCTTGTCCATGTACACGCAAGGGCCCGGGTTGAACATCGTGCCCGCCTCGCTGACAGCGATGACAGCGAGCGCGTTGCCGCGTCCCAGGGAGGTGAGCGTGGTGCCGTCGATGGGGTCCACTGCGATGTCGCAGTCGGAGCCGGTGCCGTCTCCGACCACCTCGCCGTTGTAGAGCATCGGTGCCTCGTCCTTTTCGCCCTCGCCGATGATCACGGTGCCGCGCATCGCGACCGAGGTGAGCATGTGGCGCATGGCATCGACGGCCGCCCCGTCGGCGGCGAGCTTGTCGCCGGCGCCCACCCAGGGAGAGGCCGCCATCGCGGCGGCCTCGGTGACCCGGACGAGCTCCATCGCCAAGTTGCGGTCAGGTGCCTGTTTCGATCCCATCCGCTTGACGATATCGAGGGATCCGCCGCCCCTCCGAATCTTGTCGCCCACCAGAGGGGTCGGGGCGTGACAACATGCGGGTCGTGACTGACGAGCAGGACATCGACGAGGCGGCGGCGAGCGACGAAGCCGAGGACGAGACGGAGGGCTTCGGCGACCTCGACCCCGACGGTGTCATCGGAGAGGTGGAGCACCTCGGCGCACTGGCCGATCGGGTAGAGGATCGGCTCACCTTCGACTGCACCGAGTGGTCGGGTGAGTCGCGCTCGTTGCTCGACGCGATGCTCTCCAGCGTGGGGATCGCCCACTACTGGCAGGGAACGGTGCTGGGCGTGCCACCCGACGAGGAGGCACGCGTGGAGGCCGTCATCGACGAGGTAATGGCCGCGGCCACACCGTCGCTCGAGGCAGGCCGTGACAAGGTCGCCTACGAGGTGGGCTCATGGTCCGCAGCGCTCCAGTCGAGCCTGGCCGAATCCCTGGTGGTGGCCGACATCCCCTACGAGTGGGACGGGCAGGGAGACCTCGTGGTGTACGCGGAGGACGAGGAGCGGGTGGAGGAGATCTTCGACCAGCTCCCCGATCCCGATGACCCGGAGTTGTCCTCCGACGACGATGTGACGGTGCAGGACCTGTTGTCTCGGCTTTTCGTGGCCACAGGCCAACTTGCCCGCAAGCCCCGCGACGCGGACTCCGTCCTGGATGTCGCCGAGGTGATGGATCAGCTCGAACGGCTGCCGTTGCCCTTCGGGTTCGAGTCGGCGGCATGGAAGAACCTGGTGGCACTGGGCGCTCATCTGCACTCTGCGCTGACCGAGGAGGATCCCGATCTCCAACTCGACGATGAGGAGGTCAAGGAGCGGGCGGCGGCGTTACGCACCACCGTCCGCCACTACGTGTGAGGCGAAGACGGCGGTCCGCCGCCGCGGGATAGCGTTGCCCGGTGATCCTGGCGTCGCTCGACTCCTTCCTGTCGCGACCGATCGCGCCAACCCGTCGAGTCGCCCTGGGGTCGATGGCGCTGCCTGTGGATCCGTCTCCGGGCTTCGGTGGCGTCCTGTTGGGTGGCATCCTCGCCCGATTCGCCCGCGAGCTCGACGACGAGATGATCGAGGAGGTCACCTGGCTCGCGGCGGAGCTGCGGGCCGGGCGACGGATTCCCCAACCACGGCTTCGCCACCGACTCCAAAGCGACCGCGTCGGCCTCCAGCGGTCACGTCATCGGCTCGTGGGGGTAGGCGAGACGGTGCGCTTCGAGCTCGACGAGGAACGTGGAACGCCTGCTCAACACGTCCTCTGCGCCGTCTACGCGGCAGGCACCCTCGGCGATGCGCAGCGGCCGGCGATCTTCGACGCCATGGCGCGGGGGCTGCACTGGCGCGGCGAGCTGGGTGCCTCTCTGGTGGCCCATCTGGGTGGGAGAGGGGTGGATGCGGGGGTGTCGATGGTGGGTGACCCGATCCGCTGGGCTCTGGGGGTGCTCGCATTGGGCAACGTGGACCGCGCCCGGGGCGTGCCGACCCGCCACTTGGTGCAGCGGGCCTACAGGGACGGGCTCCGAGGCGCGCACCCGGATCACGGCGGCGACGGTCGCCAGGCGGCCGAGCGGATCGCCCAGCTGGTCGAGGCCCGTCGCATCCTCCTTGCCAAATGAAGCCCCGATCCGGGCGAAAGCGGCGACCGAATCAGTTGGAATCCTTGCCCTGTTCGGGGGTTGAGGGGGTCCTGCTGACACCGGGGGCAGGGGCATCGGCGGATCATCATCTGCTGGTGGCGCTCCAAGCCGCGCTCGCGCCGCTACCGGTGCGGCGCATGGACTTCCCCTACCGCAAGGCAGGTCGCAAAGCCCCGGATCGTGCACCGGTGTTGATCGGGGCGATCCGCGACGAGCTCGCCGACTTCTGCGATGAGTTGGGCACAACGCCGGATCGGATCGTGCTGGGCGGGCGCTCGATGGGTGGCCGCATGTGCTCGCTGGCAGTCGCCGAGTCGACTCCCGCAGCGGGGCTCGTGTTGTTGTCCTATCCGCTGCACCCACCGGGCAAACCCGATCGCATGCGAACCGAACATCTGCCCCGCATCGCTGTGCCCTGCCTGTTCGTCAGCGGTGATCGCGACCCCTTCGGCACGGTGGATGAGCTCACCGACGCCATCAAGTCGATCCCCTCCGAGGTGACCCACCGCCGGCTGTCGGGGGGACACGACCCCAAACCGGTCCATGACGAGCAGATCTGCACGTGGGTCCTCGAGTGGGTGCAGTCGATCAGGCTATGACCTCGACCGGCGTCCCCAGCGGCAGGAGCCCCACTAGCTGGCTGAGGTCTTCGTTGAGCAGCCTGATGCAACCGTGGCTCACATCGGTGCCAACCGTCTCGGGCTGGTTCGTGCCGTGGATGCCGATCACCCCGTCGCCGAACTGGTCGCTCTCGGTGATGACGTTCGAGAAGCCGGACAATCCGAAGGCATACGGCCCGTAGGCGCCGTCGGAGTTGGTGGGCCGCAGCAGCTCCTTGATGAAGAAGACGCCTCCCGGCGTGGGGGTCTCGGTGGTTCCGACCCCGATGGGGAAGTCCTTGATGACCTCATCGCCTCCCTGGGTCACCCGCAGCCGATGCTCGGTCAGCGCGATCGTGACGACCAGGTCGGTGAATGAGATCGTCACATCGGATGCACGCACCCAGGCCGTGCTGCCGTTCGGACGGACGGGCAGGGCCACCTCCAACCACTCCTCGCCGTCGGCCTGAACGCCCCGCTGCAACACGAGGAACGTGGCGATCACCCCGTGTTCGTTGGGGTTGGGGACCGTGATCGGCGACTCCTCGCCGCCGGCGGTCTGGAAGAGCGCAACCGGCTGGTCCGCGGTGGGCGCAGTGGCGATGTAGTGCCGGCCGGGGGGATCGGGCATCGTCGTGGTGGTGTCCGACGGCGAGGTGGGGGGAGGTTTCCAGTCGTTCTTGCTGTCGTAGGTGACGCGTTCGGTCGAACCGCAGGCGACGGCCCCGACGAGCAGCAGGCCGGCGGCGATGATCGTGGCGAGACGATGTCGGGTCACGTTGGGCGAGCCTCCGTGGGATCTGTAGGTGGCGGCGTGGCGATGTCGCCGGGGTTCAGTTTCTCGAGAGGGACCCGTGCCGTCTCGGGGAGCAACCTGAGCACACCGATTACCAGGAGCGGGCCGATCGCGAGCAACGTGATGGTTGGACCGTAGTCGGCGCCCCCTATCAGCGAACCCGCGACGGCGAGTCCAACCACCCCGCCGACCACGCCCGCCACGTTCACGGCCCCCGTTGCAGTCCCCCGGCGGACCGTGGGGAACAGCTCGGGGTTGAGGACTCCCAGCGCGGGTATGCACAGCGCTCCGACACCGGAACCCACCGTCGACCACAACCACATCGGCCAGCCGCGGGTCGAGAACATCGCCGCGTTTCCGACCGCGATGCCCGCCAGGCCGATGGTGCCGACGAGATGTCGTCCGCGACGGTCGGCAAGGCGGCCGCCGACGATGATGCCGAGTCCACCAAGGCTGTTGGTGAGCAACAGGAACAGGGTGATCCTTCCGCCGCTGAACCCGCGGGCGGTCCTGAGGAACTCGTTTTGGAGTTGGGAGACCGGCGTCACGAACGCGTTCAGTGCCATGACTGCCAGCCCCATGGAGGCAAGGCGTCCGCGACTCCACACGGCGACACGGCGGCGGTCGCGCTCGCGGGTGTCCCAGTCGGCGTCCGCGTCGGCGCCTCTGCCGCGTTGCAGCAACGCGAACCGGCGGGTTTCGGGAAGGTAGCGACCGGCGAGCAGTACGAGGGGAAAGGCCAGCGAACCGACGGCGAACACGGCCCGCCAGGAATGGGGCGGCGCGACGTCGGCGAGGCGCAGAAGGAGGATCGCCGCGCCGGTCCCCAGCCCCCCCGCCATCGCCAACAGGCCCACCGCGAAGGCGCGTGAACCCGCCGGCAGGTCTTCGGCGGTGATGACCGGCAACAGGAGGACTCCGATGACCGCGGCGGAACGGCACACGAGCTGGAGTGCGGCCAGGCTTGCCATGTTCGGTGCGAGAGCGGTGAGCCCGGCGGTGATGCTCGCCACCAACAGGCTCGATATGGCCAGCGGTCGCCGTCCCAGGCGGTCGGCCAGCAGGGTGCCCGCCAAGGTGATGACCGCCCCGATTCGGATGACTTGAAGCACCCGGGTCTGGGCGCCGACGTCTGCGCCGAACTCCTCTGCGGCGAAGGTCAACGTGTTGGTGAGCTGGCTGGCCAGGAAGCCGCCCAGCACGGCGAGCGCGCAAGCCGACGACAGCGTGACGGCGGCTCGACGATCGAGCCGATCCGGTGGCAGCCACCAGCGGGATCCACGGTGCTGGGGCGGATGGCGCACCGCGTGTCGTACCGGGAGAGCGAAAAGCGGTGACCACACGCCCAGCCCGATCCGGTAGGTGACCGTCTCGATCGCTTCGTCGTCTCGGACCGTCACCTCCCGCTGCCAACAGCGCAGGGGCCCGTCGACTGCGGCGAAGGTGGTGGTGTCGCCGCGACCGCCGACCACGGAGTGATCGGTGCGCTGCTCGACCACCACGAGGTCCGAGCGCGGCTCACGGAGGCGGTCGAGGCGGTCGATGCGGTGGTGGATGGTGACGGTCGGCATGGCGGTCTGTAAGGGCGGGCCAGGATCGGCCGACCGCCGGTCATACTGTCGGGCATGATCGGTGCTGTCACGCTCCGGAGGTGCCGGTGGGTCGGATGAGGGTGAGGCCGTCGGGGCCCCTGGGCGGTCGCGTGCGGGTCGGAGGCGCCAAGAACTCCGCGCTGAAGCTGATGGCCGCGACCGTGCTGGCTCCTGGGACGTCGACGTTGTGGAACGTGCCTGCGATCTCCGACGTGGAGTGGATGGCCGACGTGTTGCGCGCCCTGGGAGTGGAGGTGACGCCTGAAGGCGGCGGGAAGCTGACCGTGAATGCCGGAGGCGACATCACCCCTGAGGCTCCCTATGAGCTGGTCGAGCGCATGCGGGCATCGACGGCGTTGATCGGACCGCTACTCGCCCGCTGTGGCGAAGCCCATGTGGCCATGCCCGGCGGTGACGACTTCGGTTCCAGGCCCATCGACCTTCATCTGAGCGGGCTGGAGGTGCTCGGCGCGACCTTCGAGCTCGCGCACGGCACCATCCACGGTCGGGCCGAACGCCTCGTCGGGGGGCGGGTCGTGCTCGAATACCCCAGCGTCGGTGCCACCGAGACGGTGATGTTGGCCGCGACCCTCGCCGAGGGCGTCACTGCCATCGAGAACGCGGCGCGCGAACCGGAGATCGCGGACCTCGGGGCCTTCCTGAACCGCATGGGAGCGAAGGTCACCGGAGCCGGCAGTCCCACGGTGCGGGTGGAGGGGGTGGCCGAGCTGCGTCCCGCGAGCCACGAGGTGATCCCCGATCGCATCGAGGCGGCGACGTTCATCGCCGCGGTGGGCATCGCGGGTGGCGAGGTGGTCGTGGAAGGGGCTCGACACGAACACATGGCGCAGCTCGTGCGGAAGTTCGGCGAGATGGGGATGCGGATCTCGCCCGAGCGCGACGGCCTCTGGGTGATGGCACGGGATCGACTACAGCCGATCTCGGTGGCAACCCTGCCGTATCCGGGTGTCGCGACCGACTACCTCCCCCTCGTGATGCCGCTTCTAGCGGTGGCGGATGGCACCAGCTTCGCCACCGAGAACCTCTTCGGCGGGCGATTCCGTTACCTCGGTGAGCTCGCGCGCATGGGCGCTCGCATAGAGGTGGAGGGCCACCACGTTGTGGTGGAGGGGGTCGAGTGGCTCTCCGGCGCGCCGGTCCGGGCGTTCGACATCCGTGCGGGAGCGGGCATGGTGGTGGCGGGTCTGCGGGCGGAGGGCGAGACGTTCGTACACGACAGCGAGCACCTCGACCGTGGTTATGAGGACTTCGTGGGCCGCCTCGTGTCCATCGGCGCGGACGTTGAATCGCTCGACGACTGAGCCTCGGGCTTGTCGGCTGTGCCGAGCTGACGCTCGACACGGCGGTTGGCGAGGCGTAGCAGCAGCCCCATCACCACGATCGGGGCCGCGACCAGGAGCATCTCGTCCCACCCACCCTGATGTGCGAGGAGTGTGCTCAAGCCTGCCACCGAATGAGTCTCTCACGGCCGCTGGGGTCGGCCCCAGGCGGTGTTGGGTCCCCTAGCCTGGCGGGTAGTGAGTCGGGTCGCCGTCGATCCCGCGACGCTTCTCACCGAGGCGCGACAGGGCAACCGGGGGTCGCTCGCGCGCCTGTTGTCGATCGTGGAGCGGGGAGGCGCAGCCGCCGAGGCACTCGGCAGGTTGGTGGCGTTGTCGACGGATGCGCATGTGATCGGCATCACCGGGGCTCCCGGCGCGGGTAAGTCGACATTGACCAACGTTCTGTGCAGCGAGATCCGCAAGGGTGGCGACGAGGTGGCCGTGTTGGCGGTCGACCCCTCCTCTCCATACAGCGGAGGGGCCATCCTCGGGGACCGGGTGCGCATGGGCGACCAGACCGGCGACGACGGCGTCTATATCCGCTCCATGGCCACTCGGGGACAACTCGGTGGTCTCGCTGTGGCAACTCCCGCCGCCATCCGGGTGCTGAGCGCCGTGGGGATCCCCTGGGTCGTGGTGGAGACGGTCGGAGTCGGCCAGGTGGAGATCGACATAGCAGGGGCAGCCGACACCACGGTGGTGGTGCTCAACCCCGGGTGGGGCGACGCGGTGCAGGCGAACAAGGCGGGTCTCATGGAGATCGCGGACATCTTCGTGATCAACAAGGCGGACCGGTCGGGAGCGGACGAAACCGGAGCCGATCTGCGGCGAATGCTCGCATTGGCGGCGCGTGGTGATTCGGCTCCGAGGATCGTCGCGACGGTCGCCACCGAGGGGACCGGAGTGGAGGAGCTGTGGGCGGCTGTACGCGAACATCGCCGACACGGGATCGAGACGGGAGAGCTGGCGCGGCGACGTGAGCGCCGCACCCACGACGAGCTCGAGGCGGTGGTCGTGGCCGAGTTGGCCCGCCGGACAGCGGCAGTTCGTGGAGGCGACCGTTGGGAGCGGACCGTGGCGCAGGTCGTAGCGGGTGAGCTCGACTTGTGGTCTGCGGCACGCGGCCTGCTGGACGCCGAGGGCGACGAGAGCCGGTGGTACCGCTCCGAGACGTGATCGGTGGGCTACGGTCGCCGGCACGTCCTTCGGGACAAGGCCCCGTGCCGCTGGACGTGTCCCGGAGAACCCCCATGGCCCCCCATCACCACGCAGCATCGACCGAAGTCCTGGCCCTTGGCGGCATCGGCGTCCGCTTCGGGGGGATCTCCGCCCTGTGTGACGTGGACCTCACCATCCCCTCGGGTCAGCTCTGTGGCCTCATCGGCGCCAACGGTGCAGGCAAGACGACGCTGTTCGACGTGATCAGCGGGATCCGGACACCACAGGACGGGAAGATCCTGATGAACGGGCGTGACATCACCCGCTGGAGCCCGCAGCGGCGGGCACGAGCGGGGCTGCGTCGCACCTTCCAGCGAGTCCAGGTCTTCGGTTGGTTGAGCGTGGAGGAGAACCTGCTGGTCGCGAGCGAGTGGCGCGGCGGGGGCGGTGGTGTTCTGGCCGATCTGGTGGCATCGCCCACTCGACGCCGTCGCGAGCGGGACCGTCGCGAGAAGGCCGAGGAGATCCTCCGGCGCTGTGGGCTGAACGAAATCCGTGACCGCTCGGCCGCCTCGCTGCCCATCGGGACCGCCCGTCTGGTGGAGTTGGGACGTGCGTTGATGGGCGATCCGACGCTGCTGCTGCTCGACGAGCCCGCCTCGGGACTCGACGCAACCGAGGCGGAACGATTCGCGGGGATCGTGCAACAGGTGGTGGCGGCGGGGGATGCGGCAGTCCTGTTGGTTGAACACGACGTGGGATTCGTCATGGAGCACTGCCATCGCGTTGTCGTGCTGCACCTGGGTCAGGTGCTCGCCGACGGGTCGCCACAGGAGGTGCGGGCGGATCCGCTCGTGCTCGACGCCTATCTCGGAGCGCGGCGCTGATGGCCGAGCTCGAAGTCGAACCAAGCCGGCAACGAACCCGGCAATGTGCCAAGGAGGCCAGATGAGACCGATCCAAGGAGGACAGATGAGAAGGAACCGGCTGCTTGTTGCAGCAATCGCGATCTCCTGCGCTGCGTTGAGCTTGTCATGTTCCAAGTCGGTCAAGGACGACGCGGACTCAGGTGGCGAGTCGACGACCACCACCGAAGCCACGACCCGGACCACCAGGGGCGTCACCGACTCCTCGGTCAAGGTCGGCGGCATCAGCTACGGCGTGTACTTCGGCGACGCGGGCCTCGGGGTCGAGGCACGTATCAAGAAGGCCAACGACGCCGGTGGAGTCCACGGCCGCAAGATCGAGTTCCTCGGCACCCAGGAGGACAACAACGACGCCACCAAGGGCCTTGACCTGACGAGATCGCTGGTGGAGCGCGATCAGGTGTTCGCGTTGCTGCCGGTGATGACCGGCGGCTTCGGTGGCGGCGACTACATCGTGGAGAACAACATCCCGACCTTTGGTTGGGGGATCAACCCGGCGTTCTGTGAGGGTGCGGTCGCGTTCGGGATCACGGGTTGCGTGACCAACCCCTCGCTCAAGGTCGGGTCGAACGCACTCGGCACCTCCCTCAAGGAGATGTTCGACGGCGATACCGACAAGACCATCGCGTTCATCGCAGAGGACAACGACGCCGGTCGCGGCGGTCTCGTGTTGTTGCAGACCTCTGTGGAAGACGTCGGTTTCAAGGTGGTATCGGCCAAGGCATCGCTGCCGGCGCCGCCCGAACAACCCGGAGACGTGTCGCCTTTCGTGGCCGACCTGTTGTCCTCGAACAACGGCGCGGCGCCCGACCTCATCTACCTCCAGGCGTCGCTGGCGGGAGCGAAGCTCGCCGATGGGCTCCAGAAAGGCGGTTTCAAGGGGATGATCATCACACCGTCCTACAGTCCGCTGCTGTTGGGTGTGCCCGGATACAACGAGATCCACGTGAACACCCAGTTCGGCATGGACCCGACGCTGCCGGCGAACGTGGAGATGTTGGAAGCCGTGCATGCGGTCAAGCCCGACCAGAAGATGAGCCTGGCGCTGGTCGCCGGATACCTGTCGGCGGACATGTTCGTCAAAGCGCTGGAGGCGACCGGCAAGGACTTGACCGTGGAGTCGTTCCTCAAGACGCTCAACGGCGGATTCACCTACTCGGTCGATGGCGTCGTGGGCGAGTCCCGTTGGCCCGAGATGCACGAGATCCCGGTTCCGTGCAGCGTCATGACCAAGGTCGAGAACAAGGAGTTCAACTCCATCCAGAAGCTCGTCTGCGGTAAGAACATCGACATCGGCTGAGGGGCGGCCGGAGCCCTATGACGCAGTTGTTGAGCCTGCTGGTGGCAGGGGCCGTCTCCGGGGGTCTCTACGCCATCATGGCCTCGGGCCTGGTACTCACCTACCAGGCATCCGGGGTGTTCAACGTGGGGCACGGCGCGGTGGCGTTCGTCACCGCCCTGGTCTACTTCCAGCTGAACCAGCCCACCGCAGCGGGAGGGCTCGGCTTGCCGATGCTGCCGGCCGCCGTGACAGCGATCCTCGTTGTCGCGCCGCTGCTGGGTTTCGTGCTCGACCTGGTTCTGTTCCGGCGACTGGCCCGCGCCCCGATAGCGGCGCGCCTCGTGGGGACCGTGGGCGTGTTGATCGCGCTTCCAGCCGCGTCCTTCCTCCTCATTGACGCGATCAACGTCGCGTTCGGGACCGAGATGCCCGACGTTGACGGAGACGCTGGAGTGAGCCCGCCGGGCATAGGTCCCAGCCCCGCGCGGTCCTGGACGATCGCGAAGGGCATCTCGGTGAACTCCGACCAGCTCGCGATCGTGGCAGTGGCAGCGGTGGCGGCCGGGGGCCTGTGGTTCCTGATGCGACACACGCGGTTGGGCCTCGAAACCCGCGCCGGGGTCGACCGAGCTGTGCTCGCGCGCCTGCGGGGCATCGACACCGACCGTTCCTCGCGGATCGTCTGGGCCCTCTCCACGCTGTTGGCCGGTTGTGCGGGCGTGCTCATCGCTCCGCTGTTCGACCTCTCCGCACTGACCTTCCACATGATCGTCTTCACCTCCTTCACCGCCGCGGTCGCCGCGCGGCTGGTGTCGGTGCCGATCGCGTTCGCCGCAGGCATCGCGCTCGGTGCGGTCCAGAACCTGGTCTACGGGTATTCACCCGAGCTCCTCGCTGAGATCTCGGGGTTCCGCGCATCGGTTCCGTTCATGCTGTTGTTCGTCCTGTTGTTCTTCGTCCAGGGCCGCGGCAGCCGAAGCGCCGGCTCGGTAGCCGAGGACGCTCCGCCGAGCCATGGTTCGGTCGCAGCAAGCCCATGGCGTCGCCGAGTTCCGTGGATCCTCGGCGCGGCGGGCCTGGTGGCCTACGGCGTGTTCGTAGCCGACGGCTACTGGACGGGTGTCGTGAACCGGGGGCTCGTGTTGGGGTTGATCTTCCTGTCCTTCGTGGTTCTCACGGGCATCGGCGGCATGATCAACCTGGCCCAGGCCGCGTTCGTCACCGTCGGTGGGTTCACTGCCGGATGGCTCGTGAACCACCAGTGGCCCTCGACGATCCCGGTGCTCATGGACAACGGCCGTCTCACGTTCTGGCCGGCGCTGGTCGTCGCAGTCGTGGTCGCGGCGGCGGTCGGTGTGCTCGTCGCTCTCCCGTCCCTGCGTCTCGGGGGCCTCACGCTCGCTCTCGCGACGCTTGCCCTGGCGTTCATCGGTGACCGACTGATCTTCCAGCTCGAGGGAGTGCGGAACGGCTCCCGGGGATGGTCGCTGCCGCGCCCGACGCTCGGGCCCATCGATCTCGGCGACGAGCAGACCCTGTTCCTCGTGCTCTTCGCCGTGGTGCTCGGCTGCATCTGGCTGGTCGGCAACTTGAACCGGTCCGCCACCGGTCGTGCCTTGTTGGCGATGCGCTCGTCGGAGGTCGCCGCCGCAACATCGGGTATCGATCCACTGCGCTCGAAGCTGGTCTTGTTCGCCGTGTCCGCGGGTCTGGCGGGCTTCGCCGGCGCCTGGTTCGCTCTGGTCAACTCGCCCATCACGAACGTCAGCGCGCCCCCGTTGCTCGGCCTCGTCTGGCTGGCTGTCGCGGTGACCTTCGGGATCCGCCGGCCCGGGGGCGCGGTGGTCGCGGGTCTGGTCTACGCGGCCCTTCCGGTGGTCCTCTACGGCATCGGAACCGATTGGGATGCGCCGTGGTCGCTGCTTCCCGACGGTGTACGTGAGTTGATAGCGGAACCGCACCTCGCGTCGATGCTGTTCGGGCTGGGTGCCATCACCCTGGCGCGCGAACCCGACGGTGTTCTCGCAGCGTTCGGGTCCGGGGGCGCCGGCCGCAGGCCCGACAAGGCCCAATCGCGTCCCTCCGCCGAGCACAACGACGTCGTAGCCGAGGGGACACCCAGCGGCGCGCTCTTGTCACTTTCGTCGGTCCGGGCCGGCTACGGCGAGGTCGCCGTCCTGCACGACATCGACCTGGCAGTGGGTCGGGGCCAGGTTGTCGCCGTGCTCGGTGCCAACGGCGCGGGCAAGTCGACCCTTTGTGGTCTCATCGCCGGAACCCTCACGCCCAGCTCCGGCAGTGTGCACTTCGACGGTGCTGACGTGACCGCTGTACCGCCACATATCCGTGCCCGGGCTGGAATTGTCCTGGCACCCGAGGCTCGGGGGATCTTCCCGGGCCTGTCCGTCGATGACAACCTGGCCATCCGGCTGCGAAGCGACGAGCAACGTGAAGCGGCGCGGAAACGATTCCCGATCCTCGCGGAGCGGCGAGCACAGAAGGCGGACCTCCTCTCCGGTGGTGAGCAGCAGCAGCTAGCGATGGCCGCAGTGCTGCCGGATCCGCCGAAGTTGTTCATTGCGGACGAGCCGTCTCTGGGCTTGTCGCCTATGGCGGCCGACACCCTCTTCGACGCCATGGCCGAGCTCAAGGAGCTGGGCACCACGCTGATTTTGGTGGAGGAGCAGGCCGGTCGGGCCCTTGAGATGGCTGATCAAGTGGTACTGGTCGACCTTGGCCGGATCGTGTGGTCGGGGCCGGCGAGCGAGTTCGACACCGAACGGCTGGGAGCCGCGTACCTGGGCGGCTAATGGCCGAGCCAGTGGTTGAGGGTTGCAGCGAGCGGATCCACCACCACGCCACGCTCCTCCGCGAAAACCATCACCGGCCGAGGCCCCTCGGTTCTGGCGGGCCATTCGCCCAGGTCGGCCCCGCCCGGGTCCTGGCCGCACGCGAAACGCACCCATGAGCGATGCATCGCCACGGCGAGGTCTTCGGGGGCCTCGGTGCCGATCAGTACCGACAGGCGCGGATCGCGGGTCGCGTTGAACACGAATGGGATCTCGACCGCATGGGCGGCACCTATCTGGCCGCCCCACGCCGGGCTCGCCCACGAGAAGAGGTACTGGTGTGTCGGAGCGTGGGCCGACTGCGCATCGACAAGTCGGCTCGCCGGCGCACGGAACACCAGGTCGGTCAACGCAGCCCCTTCGAGAACGGCGGCGCTCAAACCGGGGTGTTCCGCCCGGTACAGGGCCAGGAGGTGGTCGGGATCGTCGCCGATGAGCGCGAAACGTGCGCGAAGCGCTTCATCGTCCTGCGGTCCTCCAGCGATGAGGGCGAAGAGCCGCCACTCCTCGGCGTTTGTTCCACAGATCAGCGGCACACCCGCGGCGGAGCCGTCCCGAATGACGGCCAGCGGATCGATGGGGACCTCCCGGTCATCGGCGACTGGGCGGAAGGCCAGGAAGGCGAGGGGATTGCCGGTCCGGCGGATGATGCCCTCGGGATCGCCCATCCGACTCATCGAGATCGAAGCGTGGGCGGCGAGGAGCTTCTCGATGCCCACCTCGGTTGCCTCTTGGACCGATCCGATACCCGCTGTGGCCAGGAACTCGTCGGCGTCGGCCTGTGCCTGGGAGAGGCTTCGGGCAGCGGACGCCGCGCCCGACTGTGCGATCGCGCGGTGGAACAGCCCCTTCGCCCGTGGCATCGACATCAGCAGCGACACGCTCATCGCTCCGGCCGATTCACCGAAGATGGTGACGTTGGTGGGATCGCCACCGAACGCAGCGATGTTGTCCCGCACCCATTCGAGCGCGGCGATCTGGTCTAACAACCCCAGGTTGCCCGAACCGGCGAAGGACTCGTCGAGGTGACCGAGCTCCAAGAACCCGACCGACCCCAGGCGGTAGTTGATCGAGACGAACACCACGCCTTCGGATGCGAACGCTGCGCCGTCGTAGAGGGGAGAGGATCCGGATCCCATCTCGAACCCGCCGCCGTGGATCCACACCATGACCGGTCGCCCCGCGTCGGATGCGGGAGTGGCGGTCCAGATGTTGAGGTGCAGGCACTCCTCGCTCTGAGCCTCCGCCTCTCCGCCGAAGAGGGCGTCCATGATCGAGGTGTTCTGCGGGGAGACCGCCGCGAGGTCGTGTGCGGCACGAACCCCGCTCCAGCCCGGGTGCGGGAGGGGCGGCCGAAAGCGATTCCCGCCACCGGTGTCGGCAGCGAAGGGGATGCCGGCGAAGCGCGCGATGCCCCCGCGCCAGACACCTTCGAGCCTGCCGGGGATCGTGGGGACTGTGAGGGTGGTGCCGTCGGCGGGGGTCTCCATGTCGGCGATGGTAGGGGAGCGGCCACACAACGGAACCACCCGTCGGCAGGGGGTATGGTCGCCGTCCATGTCCGATGAACTGGTGCAATTGGAACGGGGCGACGACGGCGTGGCGGTGGTGACGCTTGCCAACGGCAAGGTGAATGCGCTGTCGACCCAGCTGTTGGGCCGACTCCGGGCGGTCGCGGAGGAGCTCATCGATGATCCCCCCGGTGCTGTGATCGTCACTGGCGGCCCACGGCTCTTCGCCGCTGGAGCGGAGATCACGCAGTTCGCGGAGGATCCCGACCCCGGCTCCTTCCGCATCGGCTCCCCCGAGCGGGTGGGTGAGCTCGGCGGAGCGTTCCTAACGGCACTCAACGCCGTTGCCGCGATTCCCCGACCGACGATCGCCGCGGTCTCGGGGTTCGCGTTGGGTGGAGGATGCGAGCTCGCGCTCGCGTGCGACTTCCGCATCGCGTCCGAGCGCGCCAAGTTCGGCCAACCCGAGATCCTCCTGGGCATCATCCCCGGTGGCGGCGGCACCCAGCGCCTCGCGCGGCTTGTGGGCCCCGCTCGGGCGAAGGACCTGATCTTCAGCGGGCGTCAGGTGAGCGCAGCCGAAGCCCTTGGGATGGGTCTGGTCGATCGTGTCGTCGACCCTGACGAGCTGGACGGCGCCGCTCGGTCGTGGGCGGCGGAGCTCGCGGCCGGCGCTTCTCGGGCGATGGCGATCGCGAAGCGGGTGATCGACGAGGGCCTCGACGGCGATCTCGATTCCGGGTTACGCCTTGAACAGGCCGCATTCGTGGAGGTCTTCGCCACCAGCGACGCCACAGTGGGCGTGAAGTCGTTCATCGAGTCGGGCCCTGGCAAGGCGGTGTTCGATCAATGAACTCCAGGCTTCAACCGCCAGTACGGATGGGGATGCCGTCGGTCCTCCCGAGCTGAGGTTGCCCGCCAGAAATGCGGGAAGGGACAACGTGCTTTGAGGCAGCGGGGGCCGGGCCGGTGTGCCTCAAACTCGTTCATGAGGCAGGAGGGGCCGAAAACCGTACCGGTGTGCCTCAAGAATCGGTTTGAGGCAGCGGGGGCCGGGGGTTTGAGGCAGCGGGGGCCGGGGGTTTGAGGCAGCGGGGGCCGGGGGTTTGAGGCAGCGGGGGAGCCCAGCGCTCCAAAGGGCGAGCGATCCGCCGATTGAGAAGCGTGCAGCGGCGAACACCCCTGTGGCTCTCCCACCACTACCCCGATGACTACGACCGGTGCGCGACGGTCGCAGGTCGTCACGTGTGTCGACGCTGCCTGTGGTTCTACCCGGCGTGCTTCGCCGTCACGGTCGCCTCGCTGTCGGGCCTGCACTGGCCCGCGTCCATCGACGCGTGGATGCTGTGGCTGCTGCCTGTACCCGTGGTCGCCGAGTGGTGGGGCGAACATCTGGGTCGGATCGAGTACCGGCCGGGGCGCTCGGTGCTGTTCTCCCTGCTCGCCGCGCCTGCGGTTGGCCGCGGCCTCGGCCGCTACCTGCTCGACCAGAGCGACACCCTGTTCTGGTCGGTCGTCGCTGCCTACGCCGTGATCTGTGCTATCCCGATGGTGTTGCTCAACCGGCCCAGGCAACACAGCCGAGGTCCAAGGGGTCGCCCAGCAACCGATGGCGGGGCACGACCCGCACCGTGATGCCACGCCGGCCCGCCAGGTCGAGGGGCAGTTCCGCTTGGAAGGTCATGTGGGCATCGACGGCGTCACCCACGGGTGACATCGCAAGGGATCGTGTGGCTTCGAGCTCGCCGGTCTGGCCCACCAGGCCGGCCACGAGCTGAACCTCCACGTCGTGTGGCCCGAGCGGGCCGAGGGCCACACGCGCTGTGACGACCCGGGTGGAGGCCAGATCGGCCACCGACTCGTCGGCTCGGACCTCATCGACGTGCACTTCGGGCCACGCTGCCATGACCCGCTCGCGCCACGCCGCCAGCTCGCGCGCTCCACGCCGGCCGTCGGCACCCAGAGCAGCCGACGCGGCCACGGCCGGCGCGTACAGCCCGCTCACGTAGTCGCGCACCATCCTCAGGGAGGACAGGAACGGGCCGAGGCCGATGACGGATCGACGCATCGTTGCGATCCACTCCTCGGGCAGCCCGTCGTGGCGATCGTAGAAGCGCGGCACGATCTGGCGTTCGAGCAGCTCGAAGAGCGAGTTCGCCTCCAGCTCGTCGCGCCTTTCGCCGTCCTCGACCGATTCTGCCGATGAGATCGCCCAGCCCAACTCGGGATCGAAGCACTCCGCCCACCATCCGTCGAGCACCGAGCAGTTCAACGCGCCGTTCATCGTGGCCTTCATCCCCGACGTGCCGCAGGCCTCCTGCGGGCGAAGCGGGGTGTTGAGCCAGATGTCCGCCCCGTGCAACAGGTGGCGGGAGATGTGCATGTCGTAGTTGTCGAGGAACACGAAGCGGTGCCGCACCTCGGGATCATGGGAGAACGAGACGATGCGGCGGATCAGTTCCTTGCCCCCGTTGTCGGCCGGATGGGCCTTGCCTGCGAAGAGGAACTGCACCGGTCGATGCTCGTCCATCATCAGCTCACGCAGCCGCTCCTCCTGGGACAACAGCAGCGTCGCCCGCTTGTAGGTGGCGAAGCGTCGGGCGAAGCAGATGGTGAGGACCTCGGGATCGAGAGCGTCGTTGGTCCAGGTCAGCTCGCTGGGAGACAGCCCGCGGTCGATCCCAGCTTGCCGCAACCGGCGCCGCGTGAATTGGACGAGTCGCCGCGTGCCTGCCCGGTGCGCGTCCCACAGCTGCGCGCTGTCCACGTCCCCGAGGCCCGACCAGTCGTCGGAGAGGTCCCAGTCGGGGCCGATCGCGTCGGCGAACAGCTCGGCCATCGGCGCCGAGATCCATGTGGTGGGGTGGACGCCGTTGGTGACGGACCCGACCGGCACCTCCTCGGTCGGCACTCCGGACCACAGGTCGCCGAACATCTCACGGCTCACCTCGCCGTGGAGCTTGGCCACCCCGTTGCGCCGCTCGGCCAGACGCATGCCCATCACCGCCATGTTGAACCGCTCGTCGGGCGGGTCGGTGGGGCGGTGGCCGATTCCCACCAGTTCCTCAGGGCTGAGCCCGACCTCGTTGGCCCAGCCCCCGAAGTACTTGTGGATCAGCTCGAGGGGGAAGCGGTCGATTCCCGCAGGTACGGGTGTGTGGGTGGTGAAGACGCATCCGGCACGTGCCAACTGGAGGGCCTCGTCGAAGCTCATGGCGTGCTCGCGCATCAGGTGTCGGATGCGCTCGAAACCCAGGAAACCCGCGTGGCCCTCGTTCGTGTGGAACACCGTCGCGTCGATGCCCAGCGCCCCTAACAGCCTGACTCCGCCGACCCCCAGGACGATCTCCTGGCGGAGGCGGTGCTCGGTGTCGCCGCCGTAGAGGCGGTCGGTGATCACCCGCAGGTGGTCGGCGTTTTCGGAGATGTCGGTGTCGAGCAGGTACAACGGGGTGGAACCGACCTCGGCACGCCATGCCTGGGCGATCACTGTGTCGGGTCCCAACTCGATGGGGATCCGGATGTCGTTGACGAGGGTCATCGACATGGCATAGGGGTCCAGGTCGGGGAACCGCTCCTGCTGCCAGCCGTCGACCGAGACCGATTGGCGGAAGTAGCCGTGGCGGTAGAACAGACCGATCCCAACCAGCGGAACCCCCAGGTCCGAAGCCGACTTGAGGTGATCGCCGGCGAGGATGCCGAGGCCACCGGAATACTGCGGAACCGCCTCGGCAATGCCGAACTCGGGCGAGAAGTACGCCACGCCTCCGCCGAGGTCCAAACCCGCGGCGTCATACCACGACGGTCGGCTGAGATAGGCGGACAAATCCGCGTCCATCGCCGCCACCCGCGCGCAGAACTCGGGGTCGGCCGCCAACTCGTCGAGGCGCGTCGTGGGAACCGAGGCCAGCACGAGGCGGGGATCGTGACCGCTGGCCGCCCACAACTCCGGGTCGATCGTGGCGAAGACGTGGCGAGTCTGGCGGTGCCACGACCACCGGAGGTTTCCGGCGAGGCGATCCAGGGCCTGGAGTGCCTCGGGAAGGTGGGGTCGGACAGTGAAGCTTAGGACGGCCTTCATCGAAGTCGAGGCTATGGGGCCGGAAAGGAAATGCCGCGTACCCTGGCCGGACTGTGTCCGCGCAAGTTCCCCGAACGCCCCACCCCCCGCTGCGCCCCAGCGGCCTGGCTGCCGTGACGATCGTGGCAGTCGTGGCGGTCCTACTTGCCGCCACCCTCACCGGAGGTGGGTTCGGAGACCCAAGCGATGCCCAACTCGGATTCGGCCCGTCGTCGACGGTCGCGCTGGGGGAGGTGCCGACGAGCGTCGCGCCATCGCTGACGGCGGCCGGCCGGATCGCGTATGTGACGCCCGGTGGAGATGTTGTCGTGGCGGCGGCCGACGGATCGGATCCGCTGACCGTCGGCGCCGGCGCTGTCGTGAACCAGAGCGGGTTGGCGCCCCTGGCGTGGTCGCCTGTGGGCGACCGGATCGCCTACGTGCGAGACGACGGAGCCTTGGTGTTGGCATCGACCGACGCGGAGGAGCCTCCGATCATCGCCGCTACCAACGCCATCGTGTCGCCGACGGCGTCGGAGAAGATCCTCAGTTTCGACGTCACCAGCACGGCCGTCGCCTACCTCGCAGCCGGCGTCAACGGTGCGCCCCACGCGGCTGTCGCCCTCTACGACGGACCCTCCAGCGGCGAGATCGTCCCGTTGACGGATCCGACCACACGGATCCCCGAGGAGTTCCGCTTCTCGCCGCTGGATCCGGTGCTCTACCTCCAATCGCGCAGCACCGACACGGGGCTCTCGCTGCCCATAGCCCTGGTCGACCCGTTCAACCACAGTCCGTTCGATTCGCCGCTCAACGCAGCCGACCCCGCCTTCGCCCCGGACGGCTCGAAGGTCTACGGGGTCATCGAGTTGGGAGCGTCCCAACTCGTCAGCATCAACGTGGTGGACGCCAAGTTCGAGCTGCTGCGTGACCAGGACCGCATCTGTGGTCCTCAACCCTCACCTGACGGCAACCGCATCGCCTATGGCGCCGGCAAGACGTGCAACGAGTTGTGGGTGATGCGCTCGGATGGGACCGACGCCAGGCGCGTGGCGAAGTTGTCGGGTCGTTCGACCTTCGCCGGCGCGACGCTGAGCTGGAGCCTCGACGGAACGGTGGTGTCCCACGCCGCTTGCCGCCTCGGTGCCGAGGAGGCGCCGAGCTGTGGGGGCGGCTACCTCGATATCGACGTCACCACCGGTGTGGTGTCGCGACGCGCCGAGGCGGGTTCGGTCCTACGGGAGTATCGCCCGCTGATCAAACCGCTCAAGGCAACCATCGAGATGCGTGGGCCCATCCGCTATGACGGCGGCATGGTGGTCCGATCGAGCCAGGCGCCCCAGCTTCTACAGCGGCCCCGGGACGCGGTGGTGACGGTGCATGCCTTCGACGACCGCGACGAGCGCCGCGCCTTCGACCTGAAGCTGCTCACCACGACCGACTCGCTCTATGTGAACGGCACCATCCGCATCCAGGATCCCGCCGCGGACTTCGACGAGGAGGTCTTCGTGTTCGGCCAGATCCTGGTGCAGAGCTACCGCTTCGGCGTGTTCAGGGGGATCTGGATCCGCAGCTCGTCGATGCCGTTCAAGACGGGGCTCATCGACCTGACCGTCTATCGCTGAGAGGATCGGGCGTCTTGGAGGATTGGATCTCAATGTTCGAGTTGCCATGACCGGCCGAATCGTCATCGACGACATCTCGCCATCGACGCCCAACGGGTTCGCGCCCAGCGTTCTGGTAGGCGAAGCCCTCGGTGTCGGCGCAACGATCTTCCGTGACGGCCATGGGCTGTTGGCCGCGCAGGTCCGCTGGCGGAGTGAGGGTTCGGACTGCTGGGGGGTCCTTCCCCTCGTTCCGGGATACGAGGATCGATGGACGGCCACGCTGAGCTTCGAGGAGATCGGTCGGTACGAGGTCGTCATCGACGCCTGGACTCGTCGCTTCGCCACCTGGCGCCGCGACCTTCAGCGGTGGCTCTCGGTGGGTGAGGACATCGCGTCCGAGCTGCTCGCGGGCGCCGACCTGTTGAGCGAGCTCGCCGAGGGGGTGCCGATCGCGGATCGGGGGCGGCTGGAGTCCGCCGTCAAGACGATGAGGACCACCACATGCGCGGAACGGGTGCGCCTCGACGCCGGGCTGGACGACGCCGTCGCCGCGTTGGTGGACCACCTACCGGACCCCTGGGACGCAACGTCGTCGCCCTCGATCATCGTGGAAGTCGAGCGTCGACGCGCCGGTGTTGGCGCGTGGTACGAGATGTTCCCCCGTTCCGAAGGCGGGCTCCGCGCCTCGATCGGCCGCCTCGACGCAATCGCCGAGATGGGATTCGACGTCCTCTACCTGCCCCCGATCCACCCCGTCGGGGTGACCGGCCGCAAGGGCCGCGGCAACTCGCCGAGGGCCCTACCCGGCGAAGTGGGCAGCCCTTGGGCCATCGGCGCAGCGGCAGGGGGGCACTGCGCGATCGAGCCGAGCATCGGCACGCTCGCCGACTTCGACGCGTTCGTCGATGCCGCGGCCGAACGGGGCCTGGAGGTGGCACTCGACTACGCCTTGCAGTGCTCGCCCGATCATCCGTGGGTCAGGGAGCATCCGGCCTGGTTCCGTCGGCGGGGGGACGGTTCCATCCGCTACGCGGAGAACCCCCCGAAGCGCTACCAGGACATCTATCCCCTCGACTTCTGGACCGCGGAGGAAGCGGATCGGATCGACCTCTGGACGGCATGCCACGAGATCCTGGAGTTCTGGATCGACCGGGGCGTTCGGATCTTCCGGGTCGACAACCCCCACACGAAGCCGATGGTGTTCTGGGAGTGGTTGATCCCACTGGTCCGCTCACGGCACCCCGATGTCGTGTTCCTCTCCGAGGCGTTCACCAAACCCGCGATGATGGCTCGCCTGGCGGAGGTCGGGTTCAGCCAGAGCTACACGTACTTCACGTGGCGTCACGAGCCGTGGGACGTGCGCGCCTATGTCGAGGAGCTCGCGAACGGCCCGGCGAGGGGATATTTCCGACCCACGTTCTGGCCGACCACCCCCGACATCCTGGCGGGTGTCCTGCGGAACGGAAATCGCGCGGCCTTCCAGCTTCGTGCGCTGCTGGCGGCGCTGTTGTCGCCCAGCTACGGCATCTACTCGGGCTATGAGCTGTGCGAGAACCGGCCTGCGTCACCTGACAACGAGGAGTTCGCCGACTCCGAGAAGTACCAGCTCGTGGAACGCGACTGGGACCGACCGGACTCCCTCGCGCCGTTCCTGACCTCGTTGAACACGATCCGGCGAGCCCACCCCGGCTGCGAGAGCCTCGACGTGGTGTTCCACCACAGCGAGAACGACCGGATGCTGGCGTGGTCCAAGGGCGACCTCCTGGTGATCGCGAACTTCGACGTGCACGGACCCCAGGAGTCCACCGTGTGGATCGACGCCGCTGCAATGGGCCTGCCCGAGCAGTTCGACGTGATCGACCTGCTCGACGACGGCGTCACCTACCGCTGGCATCACGGTGGCAACTACGTTCGACTCGACCCGGCCCACAGGGTCGCCCACGTGTTCCGAATCGAGTCCGATCGACCCGCACCCGCCGCGTGAGCGATGATCTTCGCTCCGCATCGCGAGAAAAGAGCACCAAGATGACCAATCGCGTCTTCGTCGTCGGCGTCGGCATGACCAAGTTCGAGAAGCCCGGACGCCGTGAGGGCTGGGACTACCCCGCGATGGCCAAAGAGTCGGGAACCAAGGCGTTGGAGGACGCCGGCGTTCGCTACGAGCAGATCGAGGAGGTGCACGTCGGCTACGTGTACGGCGACTCCACCTGCGGCCAGCGGGCGGTCTACGAGCTGGGAACCACGGGCGTCCCGATCACGAACGTGAACAACAACTGCTCGACGGGGACCACCGCCCTGTTCCTCGCGGCGCGGGCAATCCGAGGCGGCTTCGCCAACTGCGCCCTCGCTCTTGGGTTCGAGAAGATGCAGCCCGGTTCGTTGCAAGCGGCGTTCGCGGACCGCGAGCAGCCACTCATGCGGCACGTGTCCGAGCTCATGAAGTTCCGTGAGTTCGCGATGCCGGTCGCTCCGTGGATGTTCGGCGCCGCGGGGGTGGAGCACATGGAGCAGTACGGGTCAACTTGGGAGCACTACGCGCGTATCGCGGAGAAGAACCACCGGCACTCGGTGAACAACCCCTATGCCCAGTTCCAGGAGCCGTTCGGCATCGAGGAGATCCGCGAGTCGAAGATGGTCTACGAGCCGTTGGGTCTCACCCGACCAATGTGCTCGCCGACGTCGGACGGTTCCGCCGCGGCGGTGTTGGCCGGCGAGAGCTTCGTCGAGGCCCATGGTCTCGGGGACCGTGCAGTGGAGATCGTTGGACAGGCGATGGTCACCGACTTGGCATCGACCTTCGAGGCGGGAACCGCACGAGCAGTGGTCGGCGCGGACATGAGCGCGGCGGCTGCGAGGTCGGTCTACGACCAGGCCGGGATCGGCCCCGAAGACGTCGATGTCATCGAGCTTCACGACTGCTTCGCGCCCAACGAACTGCTCACCTACGAAGCCCTGGGCCTTTGCGCCGAAGGCGAAGGCCATCACCTGGTCGATTCGGGCGACACGACCTACGGGGGTCGTTGGGTGGTCAATCCCTCGGGTGGCTTGATCTCCAAGGGTCACCCGCTCGGGGCAACCGGGCTCGCGCAGTGCGCCGAGATGACCTGGCAGATGCGCGGCGACGCGGATGCCCGCCAGGTGGAGGGCGCGACGGTCGGGTTGGCGCACAACATCGGATTGGGAGGGGCGGCGTTCGTCACCGCCTACCGCCCGGCCAACCGCTGAAGAGCCGTAGCGGGCGAGAGGGTCCACTGACTGCGGCGCGGGCTTTGCTAAACCCCCGGGGATCGAACCCGATGCTCTAGTCCGTGCTCTCGCAGAGCGGCTACGCCACTGGTTGCCGACTCAACACTGGTTCCGGGCGGTGGGCGAGGTGCCCGACGCCGTGGTGCCCCTCGAGCTGGAGGTGTTGGCCGAAGGCTGGCCCACCCTCGTGTGGTGTCCGGTCGAGGTCACTGCGCCCTCCGGGGCGGTAGACCGCTACCAGCTCGTGTTGGCACTGCATCGGATCGCATCCGCAGCGTCGGAGCCCGAGGCGCTCATCGGGGTCGTGGCTGCGCCCGCGGGAACCGCACACGTCTATGACGCTCTGGGCGACGCGGCCGGGTCGCTGTTGCTGGCTCACCACGTCGCTCCCGACATCAAGGTGGAAGCGCCCGATCCGCGGCGTCGGCGTGACGGAAGGACCTCCAGCGTCGCGTTCGACGACCGTTGGGAGCTCACGGTCTACCGGCATCTCGACGACGGAGCCGAAGCCGACGTGGCGCTGCCCTTGGCGCTGGGGCGACGCGGGGTGGCGGCTGTCAACCCGCCGGTCGCCACCTGGCACCGCCACGGCTGGGACCTTGCCGCGTTGCGGCGCGAGTCGGGACACGGCCCCGACGGGATCGAGGTGGCGCGGCGATCGTTGTCGGAGTTGTTCGCCCGCCGCTGCCCGCCCCAGGACTGCCGTGCAGACATCCGCGCCGATGCCGAGCGACTCGGAGCCGCCGTGGCCGAGGTTCACCTGGGGCTCGCCGAGACCTTCGAGACCGAATCGCTGACGGGTCGCATGCTGCGTCGGGAACTGCTGGCCCGAGCGCGTCGCTGCTCGCCCGGTCGGTTGGATCTGTCGGGGATCGGATCTTCGCTGGAGCGCCTCGACGATGTCGCGGAGCTCGGCGTGGTCATCCGCGTCCACGGAGAGCTCCACCTGTCGAACGTCGAACGCGAGCGTCGCCAATGGCACCTTCGCGGCTTCGTCCGCCCGGGAGAACACGACACACGCAGGTCTTCCCCTCTGAGGGACGTGGCCGCGATCACCCGGGGTTTGAGACAGGCGGCGGTTCTGGCCGCGGCCGAACGGTCGAGCGTCGCTCCCAGAACCCCCTTACCGGGACTCGACGTGGCGGGCGAGCGCATGGTCGAGCGCGAGGGCGACAGGGAGCTGGCGCTGTTGGCGGACGCCTGGGCGGAACGGGCGATCAAGGCCTTCGTCGCCGGCTACGCAGCCACTGCGGGCGTCCACCGGCTCCTGCCCGAGGATCGGACTGCTCGCGACGCGGTGCTCGCCCTGTACGAACTGACCGACGACCTGGACCTGCTGAAGTGGGAGTTCGCCCGCCGGTCCGTCGTCGTCGACCTGCGCGAGGCATCCGGGGCCGGGTCGATCCTCGGCCATCTCGTGGACAAGAGCTGAGCGACACGACGCCGCCCACCACGGTGCTAGACCCCGCCCGATGAGCAGCGCGACAGTCGGTGAGCTGGACCTCCACCTCTTCAACGAGGGACGGCACCGCCGTCTCTGGGAGGTTCTGGGGGCGCACCACCAGCCCGGGGGCGGTGTCCGCTTCTCGGTGTGGGCGCCGAACGCGACCGGCGCGCAGGTGCTCGGCGACTGGAACGGGTGGGCGGGTGGAGTGGACCTGCTCGCTCCGTTGGGCAACTCCGGCGTGTGGAGCGGCGTGATCCCGGCCGCGGCGGCGGGACACGCCTACAAGTTCGAGCTCCGCAGCCGGGAAGGCCGTGGGTTGGTCCGCTGCGACCCCTTTGCCCGACAGGCCGAGGTGCCTCCTCGCAACGCCGGAGTCATCGCGGCTCCCTCCGAGCACCGCTGGGGTGACGGCGACTGGCGCAGGGAGAGGGCCGAGCGGAACAGCGGTCGATGCGCGATCTACGAGCTGCACGCAGGGTCGTGGCGCCGCCACCCCGATGGTCGACCGCTCGGCTACCGCGAGCTGGCCGAACCCCTGGCGGCTCATGTCTCGGAGCTCGGATTCACCCACGTCGAGTTCCTGCCGTTGGCATGGCACCCCTACGGGGGCTCGTGGGGCTATCAGGTCACGGGGTTCTACGCACCCGATTCGCGCTATGGGAGCCCCGATGAGCTCCGCGCGCTCATCGACGTGCTCCACCAGGCCGGCATCGGTGTGATCGCAGACTGGGTCCCGGCGCACTTCCCCCGCGACGAGGGCGCACTCGCCCGTTTCGACGGCACGCCCCTCTACGAGCACGCGGACCCTCGGCGCGGCGAGCACCCCGACTGGGGTACCTACGTGTTCAACCACGGCCGCCACGAGGTCCGCAACTTCCTCGTGGCCAACGCGCTGTACTGGCTCGAAGAGTTCCACCTCGACGGACTCCGCGTCGACGCGGTCGCGTCGATGCTGTACCTCGACTACAGCCGGGAACCGGGGGAGTGGATACCAAACGAGCACGGTGGCCGAGAAGACCTCGAGGCATGCACGTTCCTTCGCGAGCTCAACGAGGCGGTCGCCGAGGACCACCCCGGTGCGCTCGTAGCCGCCGAGGACTCCACGGCGTGGCCCGGTGTGACCGCAGCGACCCACCACGGTGGGCTCGGGTTTGGCCGCAAGTGGAACCTCGGTTGGATGCACGACACGTTGTCGTTCCTCGCCCACGACCCGATCCATCGCAGCCATCACCACGGCCAGATGACCTTTCCGCTCGTGTACGCCTTCGACGAGCGATGGGTGCTGCCCTTGAGCCACGACGAGGTGGTCCACGGCAAGGGGTCGCTGCTGTCCAAGATGCCCGGCGACCGCTGGCAGCAGCTCGCCAACCTCCGGGCGCTGCTGGCGTGGCAGTGGTCGTTGCCCGGACAGCCGCTGGTGTTCATGGGCACCGAGCTCGCCACGCCGTGGGAGTGGGCGGAGAACGGTGAGCTGGCATGGCACCTCTCCGACGACCCCGGCCACGGCGGTGTTGGCCGACTCATCGGAGACCTGAACTGCCTTGCCGCCACCCACCCGGCGTTGTGGGTGGGAGACGACGTAGAGCGCCACGAGGGCCAACACGTCGCGTGGTGGCTCGACGCCGGCGACACCGACCACTCGGTGTTCACCCTGGCCCGTCGGGATCCTGCCAGCGGGGAGTGCGTGATCGTGGCCGCCAACCTCACCCCGGTTCCGCGCCACGGGTATCGCATCGGGGTGCCCTCGGCGGGCCCGTGGCGAGAGGTGCTGACGACCGACGATCGGCGTTACGGGGGAAGCGGCCTGGTCAACGGCACGATCAGCGGGGACCCGACATCGCCGTGGCAAGGCCAACCGCAGTCCGTGCTGGTCACGATGCCGCCTCTGGGCATCACGTTCCTGGCCGTAGCCTGAGCGCCTCGTGACCATCCCCAGCCCTCATCAGCCCACGTCCTGCTATCGCCACCACGATCGTCGTGCAGGCGTCACCTGCCAGCGCTGCAACCGCCCCATCTGTCCGAGCTGCATGATCACCGCATCCGTGGGGTTCCAGTGCCCGGAGTGCGCAAAGGCGGGGGCGCGACATTCGAGGACCATCGACGTCGCCACCCAGCGACGCCAACTCGATCGACCGCCCGCGGCCACCATGACGCTGCTGGCGATGAACATCGTCGTGTTCGTGCTGGGTGCGGTCATGGACCGGCGGCTGGGACTCGGCTTCGGCGGGGGAGACTTCGAGGCCCGGTGGGGGTCGTGGGACCGTGCCGTTGCGGCTGGTGAGTGGTGGCGGCTGATCACCGCCGGGTTCATTCACTTCGGGATCATCCACCTGGGCCTCAACATGTACGCGCTGTACATCCTCGGCCCGACCCTGGAACGACTGTTGGGCCAGGCGCGGTTCGTGCTCCTCTACTTCGTCGCGTTGATGGGCGGATCGCTGGGCTCGATCATCCTCGAGCCGAACGCGCTGAGCGCGGGCGCATCCGGTGCCATCTTCGGCATCTTCGGCGCATACGCGGTGGTGGAGTTGAGTCGTGGGGTCAACCCGCTGCGCACCGACGTGGGCACCACAATCATGTTGAACCTCGTGTTGACCTTCACCATCGGTGGCATTTCCATCGGAGGCCACGTCGGTGGGCTGGTGGCAGGGTCCGCGGGTGCGGCGGCGCTGTTGCTGGGAACCCCCCTGCCGCGTCAGCGCAACTCCGAGCAGGCGGGGAGGGCGGCGGCGGTGGTGGCGTTGGGGCTTGTGTGCTGTGCCGCCGCGATCCAGATCGCGCGGTCCCGCTACGGGCTGGGCTGAAGGCGCCTACCGCCGGCGAATCGCTGCTCCAGGCGGCGCATGGAGCGTCGCCAGATGACCATCAGCACCGGTGCCGCGAGCCACGAGCCGATCGGCCCGCCCATCCACCACGGGAATCGGAGCTTCTCGCTCCAAGTCAGCTTCGTGCGTTGGCGGGGTCGCCGCGTGAGGCGGATCGTCCCCTGACCGCTCACCACTCCCTCGTGGCGGACGCCGATGCGGCGCTTGGGCACCCACTCGGTCACCGTCATGCGGTCGGTGAGATGTATGGGGCCCAGAGAGGTATCGCATTCGAGGGTCGCGCCGACTCCCTCCCGGGTGGCTGAGGTGAAGCGGATCACGTCCGCATCGACCATCCACTCGGAGTGGGAGTCCAGCCGGCGGAGGTCGTCCCACACCACCGACGGTGGTGCGTCAAGGCGTACCGAGACCCTGAGTCTTGCCATCGCCACAAGCTAGGCGAGCGGTTTCGAGTGTCACAGGCTTCGACCCGCGCCGACTCCCAAGTTCGTGGAGGAGAGCGGTCCGGCCGTCCCAGACAAGGGTGGGGATCCGCCCTCGGTGGAGGGATCCCAACGCATGGCCGCAGTCTGGTCGAGAATGTCGGGGGTGGCTCAGCCCTGGATCGCACCGGATACGCCGGCAGAACCCCATCGCTCGCCTCAGGTTCGTCTCGACGTGGCGAAGCAACGTCGCGCCGTCGGGCCGCTGGGCGGTTCGCCCGTAGAGCGCCTCCAGCCACGCGGGGTCGGAGCGATCCTCGACGGTGGCTTCGAGGTTCTGCGCTTCCGCTTCCCGCTGATCGCCGCGCTTACCGTCACGTTGGTGGCACCCCTGATGGGCGTCCCCCTGCTCGTTCGGAACCTCCGTGTGCAGGACCGGCTCGAGGACATGTCGAGCGTGAACTTCAACCTCGGTTTCGGACCCGCCACCCCCGGGGAGGGCGCGACGTGGGCTCTCGAACAGCTCGGCGGGGGCCTCGCCCTGGCGTTGGTGGGTGTGGCAATCGGGCACCTCGTGGCCGCGTGGCTTCGCGGAGAGGATCCCGGCTATCGCGATGTGATGAAGCTGGTCCTGCGGCGCGGGCCAGTCGCCGCTGCTGCGTGGGTGATGGCTCTGATCCCGAAGTCGCTGGGTGTGTTGGCCTGTGGTGTGGGTGTGCTCTTCACCGTGTCGATGTTCGTGGTCCTGTCCCCGTTGGTAGCGAACGAGGCAGTCGGACCCTTCGCCGCGGTGGGGCGGTGCTTCAAGCTGTCCTCGGGGCGGCGCGCCACGGCGATGGTCGGGTTCGTCGTCTGTGGCCTGTGTGTGAAGGTCGCGTTCGGTCTCGTGGGAATGCTGGTCGCCACCATCCTCGAGAGCCAGGTGCTCCAGCGACCGACCTGGGGTTGGATCGCGATGAGTGCGGTGGAGCTTGGCTTCGCGCTGTTGCTCATCCCGGTGCAGGCCGGCTGGGCGTCGTTGGCCTATCTCGACCTGAGGGTTCGCTCCGAGGGGCTCGACATCGTCTTGGAGTCCGAGCGACTGTTCCCGGGGACGGCGAATGCTCGCTGAGGGACCCACCCGAGACCAGGTTCGTGACGCTGCCGCCGAGGTCTTCCGCCGAGGCGAGTTCCAGCAGCGCAAGTCGCTGTTGCAGAGGTTCATGGAGTGGCTCGCGGGCCTTTTCGACGAGAGCGAGATGAGCCCACCGGAGCTGCGCCCAGGTGGCGGTTCCGCGCTGGGTGAACTGTTGTTGTACCTGCTGTTGGCCGTGTTGGTGGTTCTGGCGATCTGGCTGATCGTGCGTGCCGTGCGCGCCAGGGTGCGGAAGTCCGCTCGTGTGGAACCCGAGGACCCCGAGGCGCGTTTGGAGGAGGAACGTCCCGCTTCGGAGTGGCGCAGTGACGCCGAACGTGCCGAGTCCGAGGGCCGCTGGAAGGACGCGATGCGCGACCGCTACCGGGAGCTGGTCGCGGAGCTGACCGAACGCCGGGTGTTGCCCGACGTGCCTGGCCGCACCACAGGTGAGCTTCGAGCCGACATGGCCGAGCACGAGCCGCCGATGGCGGATCCGTTCAGTGAGGCGTGCCTGCTCTTCGAGCTGCCCTGGTACGCGGACCTGCCCACCGGTGCGGAGGAGAACAGTCGGATCCGGCAACTGACGGACCACATCTTGGCCGAGACCGAGGGAGCTCGCCGTCGAGACGGCAGGTCTCGGCGCGTGCCGGTGGAGGTCTCCGCTTGAGCGCCGCCCGTCCATCCGGGCGCGGCTGGTTGATCGTCGCGCTGCTCATGGTGTTCGTCGCGGGGCTCGTCTTGATGGGAGGCAACGACCGCGGGACTCCATATGACCTCGACGACCCGGGACCCGACGGCTACAAGGGCCTTCGTCTGGTGCTCGAACGCCTGGGAGCCGAAGTCGACGAGGGGGACAGCTCGGAGATCGACGTCGGGTTGGCACGCAGCGGGACCGTCGTCTACGTGCCGGTGGCCACAGCGATCCCCCACGAACAGACCCGACGCTGGGAGGACTTCGTCCGCAGTGGAGGTCGGCTCGTGTTGGGAACGCCTCGCGACGACGGCGGCCCACAGCCCACAGAGGACCCCTCGGGGGGTGTGATCGTCGGGTCGCCGCCGGGGATCTGCGACATCGACGAGCTTGCCGACCTGGAGGCGATCGACCCTTCCGGTTTCCAGCGGCTGGAGGTTCCCGCGGGCGAGCGGAGCTGCTACGGCGACGGCGAGGTTGCCCTGATCGTCCAACAGATGATCGGGGAGGGCACCCTCACGACCCTCGCCAGTCCCCGGTTGTTGATCAACGACGCCCTCCGAGCCCGCAACCAGGAGGTGGACGACCCGAAAGGCCCCATGCGGGACAACGTGGTGGTGGCGGCGAGGTTGTTCGCGCCCGATGGGCAGGGTCGCGTGCTGGTCATCACCTCAGGCGTTGCCGCCGCCGAGTTGGGTGAGGAGTCGATCCTCAGCCTGATCGGCCCCAGCGTGAAGTTGGGGCTCTGGCAGCTGGTGATCGCCTTCGCTCTCTTCGCCTGGTGGCGAGGCCGTCGTCACGGACGGGTGGTCACCGAAACACAGCCCGTGCCCATCGCCGGTTCCGAGCTCGTCGCCGCGGTCGGCAACCTGATGTCGCGTCGCCACGATCCCCGCCACGCGGCAACACTCCTGCGTACCGCGGCCGTGAGGGACCTGGCCGAGCGACTTGGTGTGCCCCGTGGCACCGATGTCACCGTGGTCGCGGAGCTGATCGCCGCACGCACGGGTCGCGACCCCGCCGCGGTCCTCGGCCCCTTGGCGTCGACCCCGGTCTCAACCGACGGCGACCTCTTGGCGGTCGCCGCACATCTCGAAGCCATCCGAACGGAGGTCCTCCATGGCCGATCATCACCAGCTGCCCTCGGCACGCGGTCCGATCCTGGCGCTCCGTGAGGAGGTGGCCAAGGTCGTCGTAGGACAGGAGGGAACCCTCTCGGGGCTGGTCGCGGCCCTCCTCGTCCGGGGGCACGTCCTGTTGGAGGGCGTGCCCGGCGTGGCCAAGACGCTGTTGGTCAAGACGATGGCGGCCGCCCTGGGAGCCGAGTTCTCCCGGGTGCAGTTCACGCCCGATCTGATGCCCTCCGATGTGACCGGCCAGTCGATCCTCGACCAGAGCGACGGCTCGTTCCGCTTCCGCGAGGGCCCGGTGTTCACCAACCTGTTGTTGGCCGACGAGATCAACCGGACGCCACCGAAGACGCAGGCCTCGCTGCTGGAGGCGATGGAGGAACGCCAGGTGACCGTGGAGGGCCACCCCCGGGCGCTGCCCGACCCTTTCGTGGTGATCGCCACTCAGAACCCGATCGAGTACGAAGGCACCTACCCGTTGCCGGAGGCCCAGCTCGACAGGTTCATGTTCAAGCTCCTGGTCGGATACCCCAGCTTCGAACAGGAGACCGACGTGCTTGCGCGACATCAGGCGGGCATGGACCCCCATGACATAGTCGGCGCCGGCGTTCGGCCCGTGGCAAGCCTCGCCGATCTCGCCCAGGCCCGGCGGGAGGTCGCGGCCGTCCAGGTGGAGCCCACGGTGTTGCAGTACATGGTGATGTTGTGCCGGGCCACCCGCGACACCCCGTCGGTGCAGTTGGGGGTGTCGCCGCGTGGGGCGGCGGCGTTGCTGCACGCCTCCAAGGCCTGGGCGTGGCTGTCAGGGCGGCCGTATGTGACACCGGATGAGGTGAAGGCGGTCGCCAAGCCGGTGCTGCGCCACCGGATCCTGGTTCGTCCGGAGTTGGAGCTGGAGGGCACTTCCCCCGACGGCGTGTTGGACTCCCTGTTGGCCACGGTTCCCGCGCCCCGCTGAGTCTGTCGCCGAGCCGTGGTCCCCACCCGCCGACTTGCAGCATTGGCAGCGATCCTCGGTGTCGCGCTGTGGTTCTACCCGGGTGACCTCGTGGGCGGGTTGTGGGGCACGCTCGGGATCCTCAACGGCCTCCTGGTTGCGCTTGGGGCGCTCGACGCAGCCGTTGCCCCGGCCGCGTCGAACATCGAGATCTCCCGTTCGTTCCCGCCCGTCGTGGTGATGGGAACCGAGGCCGAGTGGCGGTGGCGGCTGGTCAACCGCGGCGCGCGTCGGATGAAGGTGCGGATCGCCGACGAGTTGGCCCCGTCGTTGCACGCTCGCCGCCGGCGCTTCCAGATGACGTTGGAGCCCCGGGCGCGGGCGGAGGTGTCCACGGTCATCCACCCGTCGCGCAGGGGTCGCTTCGTGGTGTCGGAGTTGGTGGTGCGGGTGGAAGGCCCCCTGGGTCTGTGCATGCGCCAGCGCCGGCGTCAGATGCCCTCGGTGTTGCGTGTGTACCCGCCGTTCCGAAGCCGTGACGAAGCCGAACTGCGCATTCGCAAGGCGCGGATCCTCGAGGTGGGCCTGCGTTCCGCCAAAGGGGTGGGTGGGGGCACCGAGTTCGAACAGCTGCGTGAGTACACACCCGATGACGAACTGCGTCGCGTCGACTGGGCGGCCTCCGCTCGGACGGGCCGCATGATCGTGCGTACGTACCGTCCCGAGCGGAACCAGACGGTCATCCTCCTGTTGGACAACGGCCGTCTCATGGCCGCCCAGGTAGGGGGAGTGCCGCGCATCGAGCACGCCATGGACGCGGCGATCATGGTCGGCCACGTGGCCACGCACCTGGGTGACAAGGCGGGGATGATCACCTTCGACGCGGCCGTGCGTTCGATTGTCCCGCCCGCCCGTCGTCATGACCAGACCTCGCAGTTGACCGAGGCGATGTACGCCCTGGAGCCGGTCCTGTTGGAGAGCGACTACCAGGGGGCCTTCACGGCGATGATGGCCCGGTTCCGCCGTCGTTCACTGATCGTGATCCTGTCGGATCTCGCCGAGCAGTCCGTCGGCGACACGTTGCTGCCGGCGCTGCCGCTCATCCTGCGTCACCACGTCGTGGTCATCGGTGCCGTGCGCGACCCCGAGGTGGTTGCATGGGCGTCGTCGGTGCCGGCCGACGCCGAGGAGGCATACCGAAAGGCGGCGGCGGTCTCGGCGTTGGTGGAGCGTGACCGCACGGTGGCGCGGCTCCGGGGCGTGGGCGCGACGGTGATTGACGCGCCCCCCGGGAGGCTCGCCCCTCAACTCGCCGACGCCTACCTGGCGATCAAGTCCACCGGCCGCCTCTGACACCGGCCCCCCACGCCTCAAACCAGCGGCCCCCCACGCCTCAAACCGGCGGCCCCCCACGCCTCAAACCGGCCCATGAGGCATGAAGGTCGGAAACCGGGCCTCTCTGCCTCAAACCAGCGGCCCCCCACGCCTCAAACCGGCCCATGAGGCATGAAGGGTCGGAAACCGGGCCTCTCTGCCTCATGAATGGGATTGAGGCAGGGAGGGCCGGGGGATTGAGGCAGGGAGGGCCGGGGGATTGAGGCAGGGAGGGCCGGGGGAGCGAGTCGGGGAGTCAGGTGGGCTGCTCGCGGAGATGGCCTCGGTAGCCGGCCGCCTCGGCGTTGCGTCCGAAGCCAACGACGTAGGCCACGAACACCGCTTCGATAGCCGCGCCGATCCCCACGCGGGTCCAAGTGGGCAACCCCGATGGGGTGACCCAGGCTTCCACGAAGGCAGCGACGGCGAAGCACACCACCAACCCGATGACGATCGTGGCGGTGCGTAGGCCCTCCTCCGCCAGCGCCCGGGCGCGGGTTCGCTCGCCGGGGGAGATGATCGCCCACGCCAGCATCAGTCCAGCCGCGCCGGCGACGATGATCGCCGAGATCTCCAAGAGGCCGTGGGGGAGTATCAAGCCCCAGAAGAGCCCTCCCCGATCATGGCTGTGCATCACGGCGGCCATCATCCCCACGTTCGCCCCGTTCTGGGCCAGGATCCAGGCAGTCGGCACTCCAGCCAGAACACCGGTCGAGAACGCGAGGAACGACACGAGGATGTTGTTGACCGTCACGTTCGTCTGGAAGACCTCGGCGGCTTCAGAGGAGTAGTAGGCCTCGAAGTCGTTCGTGGCGATCGACTCCTGGAGCTGCTCTGGGATGGCCGCCCGACGGATGTCGTCGTCGTTGGTGAGCCAGATTCCGACCGCCAACGCCGGGGCCACGAACAACAGCAGGGACACGGCGACCGCGCGCCGACACGTCCAGACGGCCGCTGGGAACGTGATGCCGAAGAACCTGCCCAGAGCCAGGCCCGGGCGGGTCCGGGTCCGGTAGATCGTCCCGCGGGCGAGCCCGAGGGTGCGGCTGAGGCGGGTGACCAGACCCACGTCGTCGAACGCGGTGCGGGCGTGCGCGAGATGTGCGGAGGTCCGCTGGTAGAGGGTCACCAACTCTTCCAACTCCGTGGCGCTGAGACGCCCCGCCCCGCGCCTCGCGGTGCCCGCCAGATGTTCGAGGCGGGTCCACGACGGCTGGTTCTCTGCGATGAACCGGTCGATATCGATGGTCGAACACTACGGTTCAGGGCGTCATGTCGGACGCACCCTCCAGTGGGATCGTCACACCCGAGGCGGTCATCCTCGAACTCCCCGCGGCGGGGGTGGCAACCCGTCTCGGCGCCAAGGTGGCCGACTTGCTCGTCTTGGCGTCGGTCGGTGGGTTCGTCGGATCGCTGGTCATCGCGATGATCGGAACATTCGAGATACGCCTCGCGCAGATCCTCGCCGTCATCTGGTACGCGTCGGTGCTCATCCTCCTTCCGATGGTGTTCGAAGGGCTGATGAACGGCCGCACGCCCGGCAAGGCCATCTTCGGTCTGCGGGTGGTGACACTCGACGGAGGCCCCATCGGCTGGCGCCACGCGTTCCTCCGGGCGATCGCGCAGGTGCCCGATGTCTACCTGGGTCTCGGGATCCTGCCTGCACTCGTCACACGACGTACCCAGAGGTTCGGGGACCTGATGGCCGGCACGTTCGTGCTGGTAGAGCGTCACGGTGGCCACAGTTCCAACCCGATCGCCTTCCTGCCGCCCCCGGGCTGGGAGCACTACGTGTACTCCCTCGACGTGGGGCGGATCCGCCCCGAGCAGTACCGGTTGATCCGCACCTTCCTGCTGCGCGTGAGCGAGTTGACCCCCCAGGCGCGCTGGGCGTTGGGGGTCCAGATGGCTGAAGCCGCGCGGGCGCGGGTCGCCCCCGATCCGCCGGTCGCCGTGGAACCCGAGCAGTTCCTCGTCTGCGTCGCCTCGGCGTATCAGCATCGCAACGGCGGCATCCCCCGTCCCGACCAGATCGTCGGTGGCTTGATCAACCGCTGAGTGCCGCAGACGCCAGTACGTAGCCTGTTGGGGTGCCCCAGGTCGCGTACTTCGATCACGCAGCATCCTCACCGACGCTTCCCGAGGTGATCGATGCCGTGGTCGCGCACCTCGGCGAGGCATCGGCCAACCCGTCGGGGACCCACCGACGGGCAAGAGCGGCAAGGCGCCGGGTGGACGAGGCGCGCGACACGGTGGCGAAGGTGTTGGGTGTGGAGCCGGGCGGCGTCATCTGGACCAGCGGCGGCACCGAGGCCGACAACCTCGCCGTGTTCGGCGCCGGAGCCCTCGATCCCAGCGCCACACTGGTGTGCAGCGCGATAGAGCACGCCGCGGTGCTGGAACCGGTTCGCCGTCTGGGCGGCACGACGACGGCGGTGGACCGCAGGGGCCTGGTCGATCTCGACGTGCTCGCCTCATCCCTCGACGAGGCGACGCGGCTGGTGTCGGTCATGGCCGTCAACAACGAGGTGGGCACCATCCAGCCGATCGAGGCGGTGGCAGGGATCGTTCGAGCCCGGGCACCGCGGGCGGTGCTCCACGTCGACGCGGTGCAGGGCCTCGGGTGGCTCGATCTGTCGGCTGTCGCTGCCCTGGCGGACGCGGTTTCCATCAGCGCGCACAAGGTGGGAGGCCCCCAGGGTGTCGGTGCACTGTGGCTGCGGGCGGGCGTGGGGCTGGCACCTCGTGCGCTGGGAGGCGGCCAGGAGCGCGGCAGGCGCAGCGGCACGGTTCCCGTGGCGCTCGTGGCCGGGGCCGCCGTCGCGGTGGAGTTGGCCGCAGAGCGACGCGACGAGATCGTTGCCCGGGTGCGGCGACTCCGCGATCGGCTCGCCGACGGGCTGCTGTCCGCCGTCGATGGCGTAGTGGAGACCGGCGTGTTCGACGATGACCGGGCCCACAAGGTTGCCGGCAACCTCCACCTGTGCATCGACGGAGTGGAAGGCGAAGCCCTCCTCTACCTGCTCGACGAGGCAGGCATCGCCGCGTCCGCCGCTGCCGCCTGTTCCTCGGGTGCCGCTGCGCCATCCCACGTGCTTGCCGCGATGGGCATGGCCGGTGGGTCCTCGACCGCGGCGCTGCGCCTCAGCCTCGGTCCCTCGACCACCGACGCCGAGGTCGACCGGGTGCTCGACGTGCTCCCTGCCGCGGTGGCGCGACTGCGGACGATGGGATCCTGACATGCGTGTGCTCGTCGCCATGTCAGGCGGTGTCGACTCGTCGGTTGCCGCTGCGGTGATGGCGGAGGATGGACACGACGTGGTCGGCGTGACGATGCGCCTGTGGGGAGGCGAGTCCGATACCGGCTGTTGCTCGGTCTCGGAAGTGGACGACGCCCGCCGTGTGGCGCACCGCCTCGGCATCGACCACCACGTGTTCGACTTCTCGGCGGAGTTCGAACGCCACGTCGTGGACCCATACGTCGCCGATCACGCCGCGGGTCGCACGCCCAACCCCTGCGTCGAGTGCAACCGTCACCTCAAGTTCGACAAGCTGCTCCGCCGCGCGGACGCGCTGGGCTTCGACGCGGTCGCGACGGGCCACCATGCCCGACGGGTGCAGGACGTGCAGGGGTGGTGGCGCGTCGCGCGTGGCGCGGACCGCGACAAGGATCAGTCCTACGTCCTGGCGACGCTGACCCAAGACGAGCTGTCACGCATCGTCTTCCCCATCGGTGATCTGACCAAAGCCGAGGTGCGCGGGCGGGCTGGGGAGCTGGACCTGCCCACCGCTACCAAGCCCGACAGCCAGGACGTGTGCTTCGTCACCCGTGCCGCGGGCCGCGGCAACTTCCTCGCTCGGCGTATCCCGCTGCACCCGGCGCGTGTGGTGGACGCCGCCGGGTTGGAGCTGGGCGAGGTGGCGGCGGTCGAACTGGTCACCATCGGTCAGCGAAAGGGCCTGGAGCTGGCCGGCGGCGCGGCTCGCCGCTACGTCACCGACGTCGACGTGGCCGCCAGGGTCGTCACCGTCGGCGACATCGCGCAGTTGAGCGCCGAGACCGTGGAACTTCGTGATCTCGTGTGGTCGGCCGAGCCGGTCCATGGGTCGGCGAGCGTGCAGGTCTCCGCGCACGGCTCTGCGCAGCCCGCCACCGTCGAGGGGCAGGTGCTGAGGTGGGCTTCGCCCCAGCGACGCGTCGCGCCGGGCCAGAGCGTGGTGGTGTACCGCGACGACCTGGTGATGGGTGGCGGTATCGCCCGCTGATCTCACACCTCGGCGGTCGCGATGTTCCTTGCTGCCGCTTCGGCCAGGACTGCTGCGGGACGAGCGGGGGTGAACACGACGGCCCGGGCAGCGCGTTCCTCTGCGACGCGGCGTCCCGTGCGCACCGTGAGCTGTGTGGGTTCGCGGGTCACCACTTCGAGGGCAAGGCCGAGGGCCTGTTGGGACAGATCGCAGCGTTCGCCTTCGAGCGGCGCCGGGCCGAAGCTGAGGATCGAAGTGCGGGGGAACAGCACGGCGTCGATGATGCTGGAGGGATCGACCAGGGTCATGCCTGCTGGGACGAACACCACGAAGCGGGTCGACAGAGTGTGCAGCGAGCGGCCCGCGGCCGCGCCGAGTGCCGCCCCGACCACCGCGACGATCGCCCCGACCGCCCATTGGTGCGCAGCGAGGAGCATCGGACCCGCCACCGCTCCCGCCACGGTGATCGCCCACGCGAGCGGTATCGCACCCAGCAGCAGAGGCCCCGGAGCGCGGAGGGAGAAGCGGCGCTCCTCGCCGTAGCTGGGTCCGTCCACATGGTCGTCGGCAACCCAGCCCGAACAGCTCAGGACGGCGGCGACGACGGCAAGGGCCAAACCCGTGATCGACAGTGCGTCCAGCTCACCCCACCATGCCGCCGCCGCGGCGACGCCTGCCGCAGCGGGGCCGACGATGCGCGCGGCGGTCAGCGCGATCGGCAGCGCGGTCACCAGGGCGAGGGCGCCGATCGTCCAGCCGAGCCATGCGATGACGGTCGCGACCAGCGCGACATGAGATGAACGGTCTGCCAGCGCGTGGCCGATCGCGTCGCCCACGGTGAAGGGGAGAGCTAGCCACAGAACGCGTACGAACCAACTGACTGGGTGTGCCTGCACGCCCACAGACTTGCGTATCCGCACGGCGTATCGCTAAGCCTGAGGCGGATGGGGGGGTCGTCCCAACGCCTTGACGCACCTGCGGGTCTGGCGACGGTGATCGGTGCGCGTCCCCCCACCGCTGCGGATTCGCTCCCGATGCTTCCCAGCGCGCCGCCTGTCGTGCTCGACGGCGGCCGCCTCGATCCGGCATCGCTCGAGTCCCTCGCCGAGCGCGACGGCACCCTGGTGCCGTTCCTTCGCAAGTTGCGAGGTCGAGACAATCCCATCGTCATGTCGCTGACGGGCCCGGTCACGGTGGACCTCGACCTGCGGCGCCGCGGCCTGGGAGTCGAGGATGCGGCACGGGTTGCCCGCGAGGCCGTGTCCACCGTCGCCTCGCGTCTCTTGGAGCTCGCCGGAGTGTTCGTTCCGGGTGCGCCCGTGCTGCTCTTCTTGCAGGAACCGGCACTCACCAACTCCATGCACCCCACCTTTCCCCTCGCGGCTGCGGAGATCGAACACCTCGTAGCGGACGTGGTGGATGAAGTCGGAGCTGAAGCCGACGGCGAGGTGGTCCTGGGCGTGCAGGTCGATGGCCGGGCCGACTGGTCGATGCTGTTCCGCACCGGGATCGGAGCGCTGGCCGCTCCGATAACCGCCCACCTCGACTCGGCCGTGGCGGAGCTGAGCCGGTTCCTCGAGTCGGGTGGGATCATGGCGTGGGGCGCGGTTCCGGTCGACGAGCCGTTGGGGGCTTCGGTCGAGCGGCTGTGGCGACGGCTGTCGGAGCTGTGGTGTGACTTGTCGAGTGGGGGAATCGACCCGTTGTTGCTGCGTGAGCGATCCATCATCACGCCGGCGGCGAGCATCGGTAACTTCGGGATCAGCCAGGCCGAGCGCATCCTGTCGCTCACCGAGGAGCTTGCGACGAGGGTGTTGCACCAGACGCTCGGGGTGAGACTCTCCATCGGCGCCTGACGCCGAGCTCACCCTCTTGCCCGCGACGAAACCCCCGACCGTTCGAGACGGGTCGTAGGCTCGCTCGCCGTGTCGAGCCCACTCGATGACCTTCCGGATGCGCCCTCCGAGCGGGCAGCCGCGCTCCGCAATCTCCTGAGGCAGTACAACCGCGAGTACTACGAGCTCGACGCTCCCACGGTTCCCGACAGCACCTATGACGAGTTGGCCCGAGAGCTGCGCAGCATCGAGGACACCTACCCCGAGCTCGGTTCCGACGACAGCCCTACTCGACAGGTCGGAGCTGCGCCGTCTTCGCTCTTCGCCGAGATCACCCATCGCGTACCAATGATGTCGCTGGACAACGCGATGGACTCCACCGAGCTGGCCGAGTGGGGCCAACGCACCCGGCGACGCTTGGCCTCCCTCGACCTCGAGGGCGACCTGCGCTACGTGTGCGAGCTGAAGATCGATGGTCTGGCGCTGAGCATCCGCTACGAGCACGGCCGGTTCGTGCAGGCGGCCACCCGTGGCAACGGTCGTGTCGGCGAGGACGTCACCGCGAACATCGCCACCCTTGGCGACGTACCGAAACAGCTGCCGCCCGGTGCTCCCGACGTGTTGGAGGCCCGAGGTGAGGTGTACATGCCGATCGAGAGCTTCGACGCGCTCAACGCCGCTCAGGAAGCGGCGGGCAAGCCCCGCTACGCGAACCCGCGCAACACCGCCGCCGGTTCCCTGCGGCAGAAGGACCCCGCGGTCACCGCCGGCCGGGGTCTTCGCCTGTGGAGCTATCAGGTCGGCGAGGTGGTGGGTGGCCCACGCCTCGACTCGCACTCGGCGTCGTTGGATCTGCTCCGCTCGGTCGGCCTGCCGGTCAACCCGAACACGACGCTGCTCGCAGACCTCGACGAGGTGTACGCCTTCTGCGCCCACTGGGTGGACCATCGCCACGACCTGCCCTATGAGATCGACGGCATCGTGGTGAAGGTCGATCGGTTGGCGTTGCAGGAGGCGCTGGGCGCCACGTCGAAGGCGCCACGGTGGGCCATCGCCTACAAGCTCCCACCCGAGGAGAGGACCACCAGGCTCCTCGACATCCAGGTGTCGGTGGGCCGGACGGGCAAGGTCACCCCGTTCGCAGTTCTCGAGCCGGTGGTGGTGGCGGGCTCCACGGTGGGTCTCGCCACGCTGCACAACGAGGATCAGGTGCGCCTGAAGGACGTGCGGCCCGGCGATGTCGTCATCGTTCGCAAGGCCGGTGACGTGATCCCAGAGGTGGTGGGCCCGGTGCCGGCGTCGCGCCCCGAGGGGCTGGAGCCCTGGACGTTCCCGGCCCGCTGCCCCTGTCCGTTGGATTCTCCCCTGGTGCGGATCGAGGGAGAGGCCCAGCACCGCTGCCTGCACCCCGACTGCCCCTACCAGCGGCTGGCGCGCCTCACCCACTTCGCGAGTCGTGGCGCGATGGACATCGACGGGCTCGGCGAGAAGCAGGTGGCGAAGTTCATCGAGCTCGGACTGCTCAGCGACGTCGCCGACGTCTACTCGCTCGACTTCGAGGCGATCTTGGCTCTGCCCGGATACCGGCAACGCTCGGTCGAGAACCTCCGCGCCGCCATCGAGGCGTCGAAGCAGCGCCCGCTGGCCAACCTGTTGTTCGGTCTCAACATCGTGCATCTGGGCGCAGCCGGCGCCGAGGTGTTGGCCAGGGCTCTGGGTGGTATGGACGCGATCCTCGCTTCCGATGTGGAACGGCTCGCGGGAATCGACGGGATCGGCCCCGTCATCGCCGCGTCGGTGCATGCGTTCTTCGCCGACGACGCGAACCGGGCCCTGGTCGAACGCCTACGTGAAGCAGGGGTGAACTTCGAGGGACCCGCCGACAGCGGCGTGGCCCAGGTGCTGGGCGGCATGTCGATCGTGGTCACCGGAACACTCGACGGCTACAGCCGTGAGCAGGCCGAGGCGGCCATCAAGCAGAGGGGCGGCAAGTCGCCTGGCAGCGTGTCGAAGAAGACCACGGCGGTGGTGGCAGGTCCCGACGCCGGGGGCTCGAAGCTGGCGAAGGCAACGGAGTTGGCCATCCCGGTGCTGGACGAGGCGGCGTTCGAGAGGCTGTTGGAGACGGGAGAGCTGCCATGACCCGACCCTTGGATGCGGTGCTGTTCGACTTCGGGGGTGTGTTCATCGATTCGCCCTTCGCCGTGATGAAGCAAGGAGCCGCGCGGCTAGGGATGCCCGTGGAGCTGTTGAGCTCGGTCATGTTCGGCTCCTACGACCGCGACGACGACCACCCGTGGCATCGCCTGGAGCGGGGTGAGGTGGGCTTGGAGGATGCCCGGTCCGAGATCGTGGGGCTCGCCCGCGAGGCCGGGCTCCACGGCGTCGATCCCTTCGACGTGCTCTCCTCGCTCAGCGGATCCAGCCACGGTCCCAGGGGATTCGTCGTGGAGCTCGTGGCGGATCTTCGCCACGCCGGGCTCAAGACGGGGATCGTCACCAACAACGTCGCAGAGTTCGCCCCGATGTGGCGGCCCATACTGCCGCTCGACGAACTGTTCGACGACGTGGTCGACTCCTCGGAGGTGGGTGTCCGCAAGCCCAATCCGGCGATTTTCGAGCTGGCGTGTCGCCGCCTCGATATCGAGCCCTCTCGAGCGTTGTTCATCGACGACTTCGAAGGCAACGTCGTGGGCGCACGTAGCGCCGGGCTCGCGGGGCTTTGCTGCGGCTACACGCTCGACACCACGTCGGAGGCGGTCGAAGAGATTCGGCGACTGGTCAGGTTGCGGTGAAGCACCAGCGGAGCGGCTTGGCGGTGTCTCGCCCCTCCTCCTGCTTCCAGACGAACGCGGTCACGCAGTTCTCCCCGGAGGCAAGCCGCTCGACTCGGTGCCCCACCGCCGGCTGATAGCCGATGGTTCCGGTGCCGGAGCGGACCAGTCCGTCAGCGGTGGGGTCCTCCACCACGTTGCGGATCTCGATTCCGTTGAGGTCGAGGTACGCGTCAAAACCGCTGGAAAGGTCGATGCCGACCCGGTCCTGAACCGGCACGCTCGCGCCCGAGGCGGGGATGAGCCGCAGGACGTAGGAGGGCTTCGACATCGACGTGGACTGGTCGCCGGTAACCGCGTTGCCGTTCACGTACCACAGCAGGTAACCGACGAAGCCGAGGATCACGACGATGACGGCGCGCCGCAGGTTCGGATGCATCACGGCAAGTCTCCGCCGCCGGCCACCTCGGTACCAAGCCGGGTGGCTCCGATGCCCTCACTCTGCGGTCGTGAGACCACGGATAGCATTCGTCGGTGATGGCGCTGTCGCAACCATCGGATCTGGTCGGTCGCGTCCTCGCGGCCAGATACCGGCTGATCGCCCCGCTGGGCACGGGGGCATCCGCGCGCGTCTATCTGGCCGACGACGTCCAGCTCCGTCGCCGGGTGGCCGTCAAGGTGTTGCACGAGGGGATGGCGGAGGACGCTGCGTTCCTCAAGCGGTTCTCCGCCGAGGCCCGTTCCGCGGCGGCGCTGAACCACCCCAACATCATGCATGTCTACGACTCGGGCACTGACGGCGGGCTGCCCTACCTGGTGTGTGAGTACCTGGGCGGGGGATCCCTGCGGGGGATGCTCGACGCGGGGGAGCGGCTCACGCCTTCCCAGGCGCTGCTGGTGGGCCTCGACGTGGCGCGCGCTCTCGACTACGCCCACCGCCAAGGTCTCATCCACCGTGACATCAAACCGGCGAACCTTCTCTTCGGTGAGGACGGCCGGCTCCGCATCGCGGACTTCGGCCTGGCTCGGGCGATTGCCGAGGCGGCGTGGACCGAACCGCAGGGCATGTTGTTGGGAACCGCCCGTTACGCGGCGCCAGAGCAGGCCCGCGGGCTGGCCCTCGACGGACGCGCGGACGTCTACTCGCTCGCGCTCGTGCTCATCGAGGTGGTGACGGGAACGGTTCCCTTCCTGTGCGACACGACCGCGGGGACTCTGATGGCCCGCTGTGAGGAGGACCTGCCGGTGCCGGCCGAGCTCGGGCGCCTCCGCTCCGTGTTGGCCCGTGCGGGACGCCTCGACCGCGAGGAGAGGGCCGACGCCGGCGAACTGGAGATCGGACTGCTCGCAGCGGCGGGGGACATGGACCGACCCGCACCCCTTCCCCTCACCGGGGCGCTGAGTGCCGACGCTGCCGCCGAGGCGGCCGATCTCACCGCGCTCCAGGAGGATGAAGCGGTGCCGAGTGCGGGCACGGTGGCTGAGATCGTTGGAGTCGATCCGGAGGTTCCCGACGACATCACGAGCGTGGCGTCGGTCCCCTCACACACTCCGCCGGTGGAACTCGAAGCGGACCAGCCGTCCGATCCCACCGATGAGGCGCCCCCACCGCCCCCTCGACGAAGGCGGCGCGCGCTGTGGGTCGCGGTGTCGGTGCTGGTCGCGGCCGGAGCGGCCTTGGGCGCGTATCTGGGGTTGAGGACTCCTTCCGCCGCGGTTCCGAAGGTGCTCGGCCTCTCTTTCGAGCAGGCGGAGCAGCGGCTTGGCGGGCACGGCTGGACGGTGACCACGGAGCTGCTGAGACAGGACGGCTCAGAGGTGGACGAGGTGCTCGAACAGCGTCCCGGAGCGGGCACCGACCTGGCCGAGGGCAAGCGTGTGACTCTGCGGGTCTCTCTCGGCAACACCCTCGTTGCGATGCCGGCGCTCGGATCCGTCCCCGAACAGCAGGCCATCGACGCCATCGCCGCGGCGGGCCTGGTGTTGGGCGAGGTCACGCGACCCAACGACGAGCAGGTTCCCCCGGGGGTGCTGATCTCCTCGTCGCCCGAACCGGCGCCCGACGGCTCCGGCCAGCTACCCAAGGGCTCTGTGGTGGCGCTCGTAGTCTCCGCCGGCCCGGCTCCACGTGCGGTTCCGGCGAACCTCGTGGGCCAGTCCACCGACGCGGCACGCGCCGCTCTCGGTGCGGTGCAGCTCGTCGCGGAGGTGACCGACGCCTACAGCGACCGACCGGTGGGCGAGGTGCTGAGCGTCGATCGTCAGCCGGGCGAGCAGCTGCCCCGGGACACGGCTGTGAAGCTCACGGTGTCGAAGGGACCCGAGCCCAAGCCCATCCCCAACGTGGTGGGGATGTCGGCGTCGGATGCGGCCAACGTACTTTCAGAGTGGGGCTTCAGCGTCTCGCGGGTCGACGGATCGCCGATAAAGACGGTGCTGGTGACCGAACCGGCGGTCGGGTCGCTACAGCTCCCGGGCACTCCCGTCAGGCTCGTGACCGCCGCCTGAGCCTCAATCCACCGATTCGGTTCCTGGGGCGAGGGTGACGGCCGCTGGTGGTGGGCGTCGTCTGGTGATGGGACGGCGCTGGTGTGCTTCGGGGCGCGTCGAAGCTGGCGTCGCGGGTGTCGGGTTGTGAGCGCGTGGGGTGGGGTGCTGCGGTGCGCCGGCCGCCGGGCTGGTGTTCAGCCTGAGGGTGCGGGCAACGCCCGGAGGGTGTTGAGCATCGTGGTGAACTGTTTCGCCCACGGCCAGTGGAGCGGGAGTCGCAGGGTGGGTCGACCGGAACGGTTCACGAGTGTGGCGGCGAGCGCGATCAGCCGGGTTCGGATCGTGGCGTGGTTCCATGTGCGCCGGTCGGGTCGGGTGTCGCCGAGGTGGGTGGTCCAGCGGTTCAGGTTGTGGGCGAGCACGGCGCACGCGAGCCACGCGGCGTTCGCCGAGTTGTTGCCCGAGGGGCAGTGTTCGAGCCCGGCTCCTTCTTTCAGGTCACGGATCGCGAGTTCGACCACAGCGTGGTTGCGGTGGAACGCATCGGCGGTGACGGTGTCGTGTTCGGTGTTGGTGATGAACGCGTGGTGACGCCAATCGGGGAACAACTGCGCTTGGCGCCCGCAGAGGCGCGTGCGGCGCACGACGAGACGGACCGTGCGTTGCCTCTTGTTGAGAGCGTCGACGAGTTTCCAGGACCACAACCCCGAATCGGCTCGCAACGTGATCTGCCCGTCGAGCCCGGCCCGGCGAATCGATGCGATGAGTTCATCGATGAACCGCACGACACCGCGGGCGGACCCGGCGGACCCTTTGCGCATCCGGGCATGGAGGATCTCGCCGGTCCCGGCCCGTGTGGCCACCAGCGGGTGATAGCCGAGCTGTTTGGTAGCCGTACGCGGCGCCTTGCTTGTGGTGTCCGTGGACCTCCGCGATCGTCGAGTCGACATCGACCACCAACGCCTCACCCGGCCCAGGTCCGGCGCCCAGCGCCCAGGCTCGCTGCAAGACACGATCGGCGACTGCGTCGAGTTGGCGGACATGACCGAACGTGAAGCACCGCAGGAACGTCCCGATCGTGGACGGTGCCATCACCCGGAACGGCAACACCCGCTGCGTTGCTCCAGCGCGCAGGCTCTCGACGTGATCGATGTGGGTGGCCCCCGGCGATGATCGCGCACACCAACGTCAACACCTTGCGACCCGGGAGCGAGCCACCCTCACGGCCGTCGAGACGAACCCGCTCGTTGACCAACGCCTCCAAGCCCAGCCGCTTGATCAGCGTGCCGACCAGGATCAGCCCGGCGTTGCCCACCAACTTCGGGTCGTCGAAGACCGCTTCGTAGCGGTCGATGTTGCGCGAGACTGTCGTCACAGAAAGTGCCTTCCGGATCTGGGGCTTTGACGATGTGGATAACCGTCATCCTCCCAGTCCTGGAGGCACTTTCCGCGGAC